>NZ_JBEPSC010000002.1:0-876658 GCF_040548695.1 Arthrobacter sp. 754 | reverse complement strand
TGTAGGTGCTCCTTAGAAAGGAGGTGATCCAGCCGCACCTTCCGGTACGGCTACCTTGTTACGACTTAGTCCCAATCGCCAGTCCCACCTTCGACAGCTCCCTCCCACAAGGGGTTAGGCCACCGGCTTCGGGTGTTACCAACTTTCGTGACTTGACGGGCGGTGTGTACAAGGCCCGGGAACGTATTCACCGCAGCGTTGCTGATCTGCGATTACTAGCGACTCCGACTTCATGGGGTCGAGTTGCAGACCCCAATCCGAACTGAGACCGGCTTTTTGGGATTAGCTCCACCTCACAGTATCGCAACCCTTTGTACCGGCCATTGTAGCATGCGTGAAGCCCAAGACATAAGGGGCATGATGATTTGACGTCGTCCCCACCTTCCTCCGAGTTGACCCCGGCAGTCTCCTATGAGTCCCCGCCATAACGCGCTGGCAACATAGAACGAGGGTTGCGCTCGTTGCGGGACTTAACCCAACATCTCACGACACGAGCTGACGACAACCATGCACCACCTGTGAACCGACCGCAAGCGGGGCACCTGTTTCCAGGTATTTCCAGTCCATGTCAAGCCTTGGTAAGGTTCTTCGCGTTGCATCGAATTAATCCGCATGCTCCGCCGCTTGTGCGGGCCCCCGTCAATTCCTTTGAGTTTTAGCCTTGCGGCCGTACTCCCCAGGCGGGGCACTTAATGCGTTAGCTACGGCGCGGAAAACGTGGAATGTCCCCCACACCTAGTGCCCAACGTTTACGGCATGGACTACCAGGGTATCTAATCCTGTTCGCTCCCCATGCTTTCGCTCCTCAGCGTCAGTTAATGCCCAGAGACCTGCCTTCGCCATCGGTGTTCCTCCTGATATCTGCGCATTTCACCGCTACACCAGGAATTCCAGTCTCCCCTACATCACTCTAGTCTGCCCGTACCCACCGCAGATCCGGAGTTGAGCCCCGGACTTTCACGGCAGACGCGACAAACCGCCTACGAGCTCTTTACGCCCAATAATTCCGGATAACGCTTGCGCCCTACGTATTACCGCGGCTGCTGGCACGTAGTTAGCCGGCGCTTCTTCTGCAGGTACCGTCACTTTCGCTTCTTCCCTACTGAAAGAGGTTTACAACCCGAAGGCCGTCATCCCTCACGCGGCGTCGCTGCATCAGGCTTGCGCCCATTGTGCAATATTCCCCACTGCTGCCTCCCGTAGGAGTCTGGGCCGTGTCTCAGTCCCAGTGTGGCCGGTCACCCTCTCAGGCCGGCTACCCGTCGTCGCCTTGGTGAGCCATTACCTCACCAACAAGCTGATAGGCCGCGAGTCCATCCAAAACCACAAAAAGCTTTCCACCCCCCACCATGCGATGAGGAGTCATATCCGGTATTAGACCCAGTTTCCCAGGCTTATCCCAGAGTTAAGGGCAGGTTACTCACGTGTTACTCACCCGTTCGCCACTAATCCCCCAGCAAGCTGGGATCATCGTTCGACTTGCATGTGTTAAGCACGCCGCCAGCGTTCATCCTGAGCCAGGATCAAACTCTCCGTTGAAGTAAAACAAAAACGAACACAACCACCAGCCCCGGGAAAACGGGACAAAATGATCGCAAAATTTGAAACCAGCTGTAAAAACCAGACCACAATCCACGGGATGGACAGGCCTGGCCAAAACAACCAATCAATAAAACAATTGGTATCAACAAACTTGGCACACTATTGAGTTCTCAAACAACAGACACATTCGAATATTCCCGAAACAGTTCATTTCCATGAATTCTTATTTCGTATTTCTTCGCTGCGATGTTTCTAGCTTATTTCATCCTTATTCACTTTGCAAATCCGGGTTATTTTCCCGATATTCACCTGGTGGAATGAATCCGCCCAGACAAAAGTGAAGCTTTTCATCATTTACGTGCTGTGCACATGAAGAATTGCTTCTCTTGTAAAGGGGGTTTGTCGCCACTCAGCGGCGGCGACTCAGAAAACATTACACGCTCCCCCGCGGCCGTGCAAATCGGCTGCGGAGGAGCGTGCAATGAGGGAAAGAAAGGGTTACGGAACCAGCACTTCCACCGTGGCGAGGTTCTTCTTGCCGCGGCGCAGGAGCAGGTACTGGCCGTGCAGCAGCTCGGATTCGGAAATGACGGCCTCCGGATCTGAAACCTTCTCGTTGTTCACGTAGGCACCGCCTTCGCCGACTGTCCTGCGGGCCGCGGACTTGCTCTCGGAAAGGCCGGACGCCACCAGCAGGTCAACAATGCCCAGGCCGTCCACAAGGACACGGGCAGACGGAAGCTCAGAAGTGGCCGCTTCAAGGGTGGCCCGGTCAAGCGCGGAAAGGTCCCCGTTTCCGAAGAGCGCAGCGGAGGCGGCGATGACCTTCTCCGTGGCCTCCACCCCATGCACCAGCGAGGTAACTTCGTACGCCAGCTTCCGCTGGCCTTCGCGTGCAAACGGGCGCTCCGCCACAGAGGTTCCCAGGGCTTCGATCTCCGCCCTGCTCAGGAAGGTGAAAACCTTGAGCCGGTCCACCACATCCGCATCAGCGGTGTTGAGCCAGAACTGGTAGAAGGCATAAGGGCTGCACATGCCGGCGTCGAGCCAGATGGCGTTGCCTTCGCTCTTGCCGAACTTGGTGCCGTCGGAGTTGGTGATCAGCGGCGTACCCAGGGCGTGGACACTCTTGCCCTCCACCTTGCGGATCAGTTCCGTACCGCTGGTGAGGTTGCCCCACTGGTCCGAGCCCCCGGTCTGCAGCACGCAGCCGTAGTCACGGAACAGCTGGAGGTAGTCCATGCCCTGCAGGATCTGGTAGCTGAACTCGGTGTAGCTGATGCCCTCATCGGAACTCAGCCTGGACGCAACAGCATCCTTGCGGAGCATGGTGCCGACGCGGTAGTGCTTTCCGATCTCACGCAGGAAATCAATGGCACTCAGGGGTGCGGTCCAGTCGAGGTTGTTGACCATACGGGCCGCGGTGGGGCCCTCGAAGCTGAGGAAGCGGCGGACCTGCGCCTGCAGGTAACCCACCCATTCATTGACGGTGTCCTTGGTGTTCAGGGTTCGTTCCGCCGTCGGCCGCGGATCACCGATCAGCCCTGTGGAGCCGCCCACCAGGCCCAGCGGCTTGTGGCCTGCCAGCTGGAGCCGGCGCATGAGCAGGAGCTGGACCAGGTTTCCCAGGTGCAGGCTGGGCGCCGTGGGATCGAACCCGCAGTAATAGGTGATCGGCTCGCCGGCGAGGAGCTTTTCCAGTTCCTCTTCATCAGTGGAAACGTGGACAAGGCCGCGCCACTTCAGTTCCTGCCACACATTGGCGAAGGAGGGGTCGTTCTGCTGGGATTCGAGATCGTTGAGTTCTGGCACGACTCTAAGTTAGCAGGATTGGCAACGCCCGGCGCCGAAACATACGGCGCCGGGCGTCCACAGCAGGACAGCAGGCTTAGTGTTCGATGCCGGCCGGAATCCCGGCGGCGGCGATCAGCCGGAGCCGCTGGGTTGGCCTGGTCATCGCTACATACAGGTCTCCCACCCGGCCGTGCTCGTGGTTGAGCATCATGGACGGCTCCAGGACCACTACCCCATCGAACTCCAGGCCCTTGGCCTCGCGCGGGCTGATGACCACGATGTCCTGCTCGTAGCTGCCGGCACCGCTGCCGATGCGGCGGCCGTACACGGCACGAAGTGCTGCGGTTGCTTCCGGAAGGAGGTCGCCGTCGGCAATAACCGCCAGCAGGCCGCCGTCGAGCGCTTCCAGTTCTTCGGGGAGCACCTCCACGAGGCGGCTTACCACCTGACCGGCATCAACCTTGTCAATGAAGGGCGACCAGCGGCCCTCCCTGACGGCCTTCGGCACGGACACCACCAGGCCGGCGGCGTTGGCCATCCGGGCGGCTGCTTCGGCAATCTGGGTGGGCGTGCGGTAGTTGACCGTCAGTTCCTCCAGGTGCCAGCGGTCACCGAACATCGGTGCCAGGGCTGCCTGCCAGGAGTTGGCTCCGGCCACCGAACTCGTCTGGGCAATGTCCCCCACAATCGTGAAGGACTTCAGTGGGCAGCGGCGGACCAGCAGTCGCCACTGCATCGGCGAGAGCTCCTGTGCCTCATCCACCACGATGTGGCCGAAAGCCCACGTCCTGTCGGAAGTGGCACGTTCGGCAGCGGTCTGCCGCGTCTCGCGCTCCTGGTTCTGGTCCGCCAGTTCCTCGGCGGTGATGAGGACATCGACCCCCATGTCCCCCATGTTCACCAGCGTCTGCTTGGCGTTGGCGAGGTCACGGGCGCGGTCATGCTCCTGCTGGGCGAGTCCGCGTCCGGCAGCCGGGTCGAGCTCGCCCAGCAGCTCCGCAGCTTCATCCAGCAGCGGAACGTCCGCCTCAGTCCAGGGCGCATCGGCCGGGCGCAGGAGCAGGGCCTGCTCCGCCAGGGTGAGGTGCGGCGTGCAGGCAGCCAGCACCGCGGGCTTGCTCAGGAGCTCGCTGATCAGCTTTTCCGGAGTCATCGGCATCCAGCAGAGATTCAGCGTGATCCTGACGTCCCGCGCGGACCGGACGTCTTCAGCCAGGTAGGAGCGGTCGGCGTTGTTGCCCAGGCTCCCGGCCTCCACGAGCTCGGTCAGCTGTTCGGTCAGCTCGCGCAGCAGGATCTTGACGAACGTCAGGCGTGCCTCGTTGTGGGGTTTGCCTGTGGACCGTGCACGCTCACGCGCCCGGCGGACCTGGCGCGGGGTCAGCACCAGCTTGCGGCCGTCAACTTCAAGGATGCGGTCCTCGGCAGGGATCCGCTGGCGGTTCGCCACCGCGTTGGCCACAACATCGGCCATGTCCAGGCGCCCCTTGATGGCCGCGACGTCCGCCTCGGGTTCGGCAACCGCATTGATTCCCGGCATGAGGCGTCCCACGCTGGCCATGACCACGCCGGTTTCACCCAGTGAGGGAAGGACTCGTTCGATGTACTTCATGAACGACGACGACGGGCCCACCAGGAGCACACCGGCAGTCTTCAGCCGTTCCCGGTGGGTGTAGAGCAGATAGGCGGCGCGGTGCAGCGCAACGGCTGTCTTGCCGGTGCCGGGGCCGCCCTGGACCACCAAAGCGCCGGACATGGGCGACCGGATGATGCGGTCCTGTTCCGACTGGATGGTGCCAACGATGTCCGACATCCGGCCGGTGCGCTTGGAATCGAGCGCGGCCAGCAGGGCGCCTTCGCCCTGGAGGGACGCGTTGTCCGCAAGCATGTCCGCGTCCAGGACGTCGTCCTCGATGGCCTTGACTTCACGTCCCTGCAGAATCAGGTGCCGGCGGCGGCGGACGCCCTGCCGGTCGAAAGCGGTGGCCTGGTAGAAGTGCCCGGCCTCGGGCGCGCGCCAGTCAACCATGAGCCGCTGCAGGTCATCCGTGGTCAGGCCGATGCGCCCGATGTACTGGGCCTCACCGGAATCCAGGTCAAGGCGCCCGAAAACGAGCCGGTCATCCACAGCATCGAGCTGCGCGAGCCGGTCCTCGTAGAGGGCTGCGAAAGCATCCCGCTCGGAAACATTCTGCATGGTGCCAACGGCACCGGCCCGCCGGACCTGCGCCAACTGCTTGCGCTTTTCCGCGCGGAGCTCTTCCAGCCGCGCATACAGGCCGGCAACATAGTCCCGTTCGTGGGCCAAATCGGCGTCGAGCATTAAACGTTCCCCTATCGCAAAAGACAGACCGTCCATTCTACAACCATTTCGGTTAACGCGATTGAAACGTGGCCGGGCGGTCCTTGGCGGGGCGGAGCTTGGCCGCCTTATAGCGGGACACCGTGGGGTCCCCCGTCAGCCAGAACCGCCACGGGTAGGCGTCGGAGCCGCCGTGACCCGATACGCCCACCCGGGGTCCGTAACTGACTTCCCCGGCGGGGACCGGGGGCAGCCGCAGTTCGAACGGCTCGGTGAGTACGTCCCGGCCGCTGTCGGCCGTGGTCAGGGCCAGGGTGGTGGCCAGCCGGGCCGGGCCGCTCGCCAGGTCGAGTGCGGATTTCGACGTCGGCCGCCTCACACCGGCCAGGTGCTGCCCTTCCACCACTTCGCCGGCGCGCAGGAGGACAGCCGACGCCGAGCCTTCCGGTCCGCAGACGATGTTGGCGCAGTAGTGCATTCCGTAAGTGAAGTACACGTACAGGTATCCCGCCGGGCCGAACATCGGCTCGTTGCGCGGTGTCGGGCCCCGGAAGGTGTGTGAGCCCGGGTCAGGGTGCAGCGAGTCGCCCGGCCCCATGTACGCTTCCACCTCGGTGATCCGCACGGCGACGGTTCCCTCATGGCTGTTGTGGCTCAGCACGGCTCCCAGCAGCTGCGGTGCAACCCGGCGAGCGTCGCCCGAGAGCAGGGCCCGGAGTCCATCACGGGGTTCGTCGGGGTCGTTGGGCCTGCGGACGGTCATGCTTCGACTCTACCCAAACTCCTACGGCGATGTCCGATTTCCGCTAGCAGGGGGTGTCTGCTGCTGGCAGGATAGAGGGCATGGACTTCTGGCAGCGCTACCGTGCGATCGACGCACGGGACACCCGTTTCGACGGGCAGTTCTACACCGCGGTCCGGACCACCGGCATTTACTGCCGCCCGTCCTGCCCGGCGCGGACGCCGAAAGCCGCCAATGTCACGTTCTACGAAACGTCCGCCGCAGCGCACGACGCCGGCTACCGGGCGTGCAAACGCTGCCTCCCCGAGGCGGTTCCCGGCACTCCCGCGTGGAACATCCGGCAGGACCTGGCGGGACGGGCCATGCGCCTGATCAATGACGGCGTGATCAACCGCGACGGCGTTGAGGGCCTGGCCGCCCGGCTGGGCTACTCCGCCCGGCAGCTGAACCGGATCCTGAGCCACGAGCTCGGCGCCGGCCCCCTGTCCCTGGCCCGGGCCAGCCGCGCCCAGACCGCGCGCACGCTGCTGGTTTCCACGTCCATGAAGCTGGCGGACATCGCCTTCGCCTCAGGCTTCAGCAGCGTCCGGCAGTTCAACGAAACCATGGTGGAGGTCTTCGCCATGACCCCCACGGCGCTGCGCTCCACCGCCAGGCACCACCCGGCAACTGCCGCCGCGGCCTCACTGACGCTCACCCTCCCCTACCGTGAACCGTTCGATCCCGGCGTCTTTTCCTTCCTGGCTGTCAGGGCCATTCCTGGGATCGAGGCGGGGACGCCGACGTCGTACGCCCGCACGCTGCGGCTCCCCCACGGTGACGCGCGCTTCAGTGTGGAGTACGACGACGGCGCCACCGGGCGCCCGTTGACCCTCACCGTCGGCGCGGTGGACCTGCGGGACCTGCCTGCGCTGCTGAGCAGGGTGCGCCGGCTCTTTGACCTGGACGCCGATCCCGTGGCGATCGACGACGCTTTGGCAGCCGATCCGCGCCTTGCCGCCTCAGTCGCGGAGGTCCCGGGCATGCGGCTCCCCGGTGCGGTGGACCCCCAGGAGCTCCTCGTACGGGCCATGATCGGGCAGCAGGTCACCGTCGCGGCGGCCCGCACGGCACTGACACAGCTCTCGGCAGCGGGCAGTGCTTGCGCAGCCCCGGGCGATGGACTGGAACGGCTTTTCCCCACCGCGGAAGAGATCGCGGCAGCAGGCTACAAGCTGCTGCGGGGCCCTCAGCGCCGGATTGATGCCGCGCGCGCGGCCGCGTGCGCCATGGCATCCGGCGTGCTGGATTTCGGCTACGGCGATGACCTGCAGGGCCTGACCGCCAAGCTGCTTCCCCTTGCCGGAGTTGGTCCGTGGACGGTGGGCTACGTGGCAATGCGCGTCCTGGGAGCGCCGGACGTGTTCCTGGCCAATGATGCGGCGGTGCGGAACGGAATCCGGGCCCTCGCCGCGCGGGCCGGGCTGGACACGGCGGCGGTCAACCCTGACGCAGACCCGGAGTTCCACGAAGTGAGCCCCTGGCGGTCCTATGCCACGATGCACCTGTGGCGGGCTGCCGCAGGACCAAAAACCTCCACCGGCTCGAACACCAGACTTGCGAGCAACGTTCCAGAGAAAGCGATGCCATGAAAGCCCAGCTTCTGCAGATGACCACCCCGGATGGCCCGTTCACCATCCTTGCCCAGGACGGCGTGGTGCTGGCCTCCGGCTGGACGGCCGAACCTGGCGAGCTGACCGGGCAGATCCACCCGAAGCTGCGGCCCGCCGATGTTGAGGCCGTGACGGACCTTGGGCCAATTTCCCGTGCCGTGGAGGCGTTCTACGCCGGGGACCCAGGCCCGGCGATGGCCGTGCCCGTGCAGCAGAAGTCCGGACCGTTCCGAGCCCATGCCTGGGACGTCCTGCGGACAGTCCGTCCCGGGGCTCCGGTGACCTACACGGAATACGCCGAACTGTCCGGAAATCCCAGAGCCGTGAGGGCTGCCGCCAGTGCCTGCGCCTTTAATGCTGCAGCCTTGTTCGTTCCGTGCCACCGGGTGATCCGGACAGACGGTTCCCTGGGCGGCTTCCGGTGGGGCCTCGCCATTAAGGAAAGCCTGCTGGCCCGTGAGGCCCGGACACCTTAGCTAAGGAGATTTCCGCCCGGACCGTAGCGGTGCCGGATGTGGCGGCGGTCATGCCTGGCCTGCCAGAATTCGACCTCGGCAGGTTGCAGGGCATAAAGCTGCCACTGGGCGTTGGTGCTGCCGTCCGCCCCGGGCCGGGCATCCCAGTCCGCCGCTGAGGCTTCTGCGGAGAGCTCCACCACCGTTCCGGCCACGCGGACCTGGCGGCCCTGCTCCGGCCAGAAAAAATTCAGTGCGGCCTTGGGGTTGAGCGAGAGTTCCTTGCCCTTGCGCGAGGTGCGGGCCGTGGCGAAGTGCCAGCCGTCGTCGTCGAGGTCCTTCAGAATGAGCATTCTGGACGATGGCTGGGCGGCGCTGTCCGCGGTGGCCAGGCTGCAGGCATGCGGCTGCAGCACACCGGCAGCGAGCGCTTCCTCCAGCCACTGCCTGAACAGCGCTGCCGGGTCCGCCGGCGCCGTACCAGGGTCGAAGTGCGGCAGGTCGGGCGGGAAGTCCGGCAGGGCCCGGAGTTTGTCGCGGAAGGATTCGCTCATTCCCCCACCCTAAGCTCCGCAGCGCGGCGGGATGTCCGCTGCGAACCCACAACGCTCTCCCACTTGATGCATCAAAACCGGCAACGCTCTCGCACTTTCTTGAAGAAAGTGCGAGAGCGATGGCCCAAAACGTGCATCAAGTGAGAGAGCGTTGCTAGCGCGCGTACTCCCGCACGCCGGCGAGCTCGGCTTCCAGTGCAACCAGCTGGCGTTCGACGGCGGCCGGTGCGGTGCCGCCCTGGGAATTGCGGCTGTTGAGCGAGCCCTCCGTTGACAGGACTGTCCGGACTTCCGGGGTCAGGTGCTCCGAGATGGCAGCGTATTCCTCATCCGTCAGGTCCCACAGCTCGACGTCGCGGCTTTCGGCCTGCTTGACGGCTGCTCCGGAGAGCTCGTGGGCCTCGCGGAACGGAACCCCCTGCCGGACCAGCCATTCGGCGATGTCCGTGGCCAGCGCGAAGCCCTGCGGTGCCAGGGACTCCATCCGCTCGGTGTTGAACTTCAACGTGGCGATCATGCCCGAGACAGCCGGAAGCAGCAGCTCCAGGGTGTCGGCGGCATCGAAGACCGGCTCCTTGTCCTCCTGCAGATCGCGGTTGTACGCGAGCGGCAGGCCCTTCAAAGTAGCCAGCAGCCCGGTCAGGTTGCCGATCAGGCGCCCGGCCTTGCCGCGTGCCAGCTCAGCTACGTCCGGGTTCTTCTTCTGCGGCATGATCGAGGAACCGGTGGAATAGGAATCGTGCAGGGTCACAAAGGAGAACTCCTTCGTGGCCCACAGGATGACCTCTTCCGACACCCGCGAGAGGTCAACACCGATCATGGCCGTCACCCAGGCAAACTCGGCAAAGACATCGCGGGACGCGGTGCCGTCGATCGAGTTGTGCGTTGCTGAGAAGAAACCCAGATCTGCTGCCACAGCCTCCGGGTCCAGGCCCAGGGAGGAGCCGGCGAGGGCGCCTGAACCATAGGGCGAAACCCCGGCCCGCTTGTCCCAGTCGGCCAGGCGCTGCACGTCGCGCAGCAGAGCCCAGGCGTGGGCGAGCAGGTGGTGGCTGAGAAGGACCGGCTGGGCATGCTGCAGGTGGGTCCGGCCGGGCATGGCAACACCGTGGTGCGCCTTGGCCTGGTCCACGAGTGCCTCGATCGTGGCAAGCACGCCGCGGGCGATGATCCGGGCGTGGTCGCGCAGGAACATCCGTCCCAGCGTTGCCACCTGGTCGTTGCGTGAGCGGCCGGCGCGGAGCTTGCCGCCCAACTGGGTCCCGGCACGCTCGATCAGTCCGCGTTCCAGCGAGCCGTGCACATCCTCGTCGGATTCCGCCGGCAGGTAGGCGCCGGACGCAACGTCCCCGTCCAACTCCTTCAGCGCTGCCAGCATGCCGTCGAGCTCGGCGTCGTCCAGCAGGCCGGCCTTGTGCAGCACGCGGGCGTGCGCCATGGAGCCGGCGATGTCGTAGCGGGCCAGCCGCCAGTCAAAGTGCGTGGACTTGCTCAGTGCCGCGAGGGCATCTGCGGGGCCGCCGGCAAAGCGGCCGCCCCACAGTGCGCCCGTGTTTGTAGCCTCGGACTTTTGCTCAGCCACGGGGCTACTGGCCTGCGACGCGGATATCGCGGCCGGAGGCAACCTTGGCGGACATGCCCCACAGCTCGATGAAGCCGCGCGCCATGGACTGGTCGAAGGTGTCACCGGTGTCGTAGGTGGCGAGGTCGAAGTCGTAGAGCGAGGTCTCGGAGCGGCGTCCGTTGACCACTGCCTGGCCGCCGTGCAGGGTCATCCGGATGTCACCGGAGACGTACTTCTGGGTGTCATCGATGAAGGCGTCCAGGGAGCGCTTGAGCGGTGAGAACCACTGGCCGTCGTAAACCAGTTCGGACCAGCGCTGGCCCACGGTGGCCTTGAAGCGGGCCTGCTCGCGCTCCACCGTGATGTCCTCGAGGTGCTTGTGCGCCGTGATCAGTGCCATGGCGCCGGGGGCCTCGTAGATTTCGCGGGACTTGATGCCCACGAGGCGGTCCTCGACGACGTCGATCCGGCCAACGCCCTGGGCGCCGGCACGGCGGTTCAGTTCCTTGATGGCCTGCAGCGGGGTGACCCGGACGCCGTCGATCGCTACCGGAATGCCGGCTTCGAAGGAGATGATGACCTCGTCCGGTGCCGGCGGGAACTCCGGAGCGGCGGTGTAGTCGTAGATGTCCTTGGTAGGGCCGTTCCAGATGTCTTCGAGGTAGCCGGTTTCGACGGCGCGGCCCCAGACGTTCTGGTCGATCGAGTACGGGTTCTTCTTGGTGGTCTCGATCGGCAGTCCCTTTTCCTCGGCGAAGGCGATGGCCTTGTCGCGGGTCAGGGCGAGGTCGCGGACCGGGGCGATGCACTTCAGGTCCGGGCCGAGGGTCTGGATGCCCACCTCGAAGCGGACCTGGTCGTTGCCCTTGCCGGTGCAGCCGTGGGCAACCGTGGTGGCGCCGAATTCACGGGCGGCCTTGACCAGGTGCTTGACGATGACCGGGCGGGAGATGGCGGAGACCAGGGGATAGTGGCCCTGGTAGAGGGCGTTGGCCTTCAGCGCGGGCATGCAGTACTCGTTGGCAAACTCATCGGATGCGTCGGCCACGTAGGCTTCAACGGCGCCGCAGCCCAGGGCACGCTGGCGGATGGTTTCCAGCGATTCGCCGCCCTGTCCGACGTCGACAGCCACGGCGATGACCTCGGCGCCGGTGGCTTCACCGATCCAGCCGATGGCTACGGAAGTATCGAGGCCACCGGAGTAGGCCAGAACAATACGCTCAGTCACGAAAATGCTCCTCTTATTGGGGGTTGGGATTCTTGTCCGGGAAATTCTTCTAGGGAAAGCCTGTCACAACGCAGGCGCATCCGGGGCAGCGGGGGGCTATTACTGGCTCCCGCCGGCTTCCTCTGCAAGCTGCAGGAACCTGGCGGCGAGGTCCTGGCCGCCGGCGGGATCGCGGGAGACCAGGAGGACGGTGTCGTCACCGGCGATGGTCCCCAGGATGGAAGGCATCACCGAGTGGTCGATGGCGAGCGCCAAGAAGTTGGCGGCGCCGGGCGGCGTCCGGAGCACGGCGATGTTGGCCGAGGCCTCGGCCGTGACCAGCAGTTCGCTGCACAGCCTGGCGAGCCTCGCATCGAGGATTTCCTGGCTGACACCGCTTTTGGCAGCGCGTTCGCCGCCCTCGCCGGGGACGGCGTAGACCAGGACGCCTTCCTTGCCGCGGACCCGGACGGCGCCGAGTTCCACGAGGTCACGGGAGAGGGTTGCCTGGGTGACCTGGACGCCGTCGTCCGCCAGCAAAGCGGCAAGCTCCGCCTGGGAGCGCACCGATTCACCCGTCAGGATGGCGGTGATGCGCGCCTGGCGGGCCGTTTTGGTGGCCGGGCTGGAGCCCGGCGCTGCCGGCGGGACGGTCACGGGTTGCCGGCCTCCGGCGCCAGCCCATCAGTTGGCGCCAGCCCATCCAACGGCGTCAGGCCATCGACGACGGCAAGGCCGGAGCGGTGCATCAGCCACGCCATCAGGGCCTTCTGGGCGTGCAGCCGGTTCTCGGCCTCGTCCCACACGATCGACTGCGGACCGTCGATGACACCCGCCGAAATCTCGTAGCCGCGGTATGCGGGCAGGCAGTGAAGTACGACGGCGTCGTCCGCCGCGTGTGCCATGGCGGCCTCATCGACGGCGTACTCCCGGAACAGCTGCATCCGTGCGGCCTTCTGGGCTTCCTGGCCCATGGACACCCAGGTGTCTGTTGCCACGACGTCGGTGTCCTTCAGGGCGGCGGCGGCGTCGGTGGTGATCAGCACGGACCCGCCGGTCCGTGCGGCACGTTCCTCGGCGGCGGCAACGATCTCCGCCGCCGGCAGGTAGCCTTCCGGCCCGGCGATGCGGACATGCATCCCCGCGGTAACGCCGGCCAGCAGGTAGGAATTTGCCATGTTGTTGGCGGCATCGCCGAGATAGCTCATGGTGAGGCCTTTGAGCTCGCCCTTATGCTCCTTGATCGCCAGCAGATCGGCCAGCAGCTGGCAGGGGTGGTAGTCGTCGCACAGCGCATTGATAACCGGCACCCTGGAGTTTTCGGCCATTGCCACCAGGCCTGCGTGGGCGCCGGTGCGCCACACAATCGTGGAGACCATGCGCTCGAGGACCTTGGCAGTGTCCTCCACGGATTCCTTGTGGCCGATCTGCGCTTCGCCCGGGTTGATGATCAGGGCGTTGCCGCCCATGTCCGCAATGCCGGTGGCGAAGGACACCCGGGTACGGGTGGAGGTCTTGTCGAAGATGACAGCGACGGTTTTGCGGCCGTTTCCCTCGGCGGCAAACGGCTGGACACTGTAGGGCGCGGCCTTCATGCGGACGGCCAGGTCAAGGACCTCGGCCTGCTCAGCCGGGCTGAGGTCTGTGTCCTTCAGGAAGTGCCGGGTGGTGCTGCGTACAGGGGTCACTGCGCGTCCTTAGCTGTCTTGAGGAGTGCCGGGAGGGCGGCGAGGAACGTCGCCGCCTGGTCGGTGGTGAGGATCAGAGGCGGGGCCAGCCGGATTGTGCGCGGGCCGGGGCTGTTGACGATGAATCCGGCGTCGAGGCCGGCGGTGACCACTGCGGGCGCGACGTCGGCGTCCAGGTCGAAGCCGATCAGGAGTCCTTCGCCCCGGACCTCGGTGACGCCGTCGACGGCGGCGAGCCCGGTACGGAGGTAGTTCCCCACTGTCGCAACGTTCTCCAGTACGCGCTGGCTTTCGATCGCATGCAGCGTCGCCAGGGCGGCCGCAGTCGCCACCGGGTTCCCGCCGAACGTACTGCCGTGCTGGCCGGCGCCCAGGAGGGTCGATACCGGCTCGCCGAAAGTGACCAGCGCGCCGATGGGGAAGCCGCCGCCGAGGCCCTTGGCCAGCGTGACGGCGTCCGGAACGATCCCGGCGTCCTCACTGGCGAGCCACTTGCCGGTCCGGCCGATGCCGGTCTGGACCTCATCCAGGATCAGCAGGGCACCGGCATTTGTGGTCGCTTCGCGGGCTGCCTTCAAATACCCGGCAGGCAGCGGGCGGACTCCGGCTTCGCCCTGGATCGGTTCCAGGAACACAGCGGCAACTGTCTCGTCGATGGCTGCTTCCAGGGCGGCAACATCCCCGAAGGGGATGTGGACCACACCGCCGGGCAGCGGTTCGAAGGGAGCACGGTAGGCCTCTTTGGCGGTCAGGGCAAGGGCGCCCATGGTGCGGCCGTGGAAGGCACCTTCCAACGCGATGATCTTCGTGCGGGGTGCGCCGTCCGGACCGGTTGCGTTGCGCCGGGCCAGCTTGAAGGCGGCCTCCACAGCCTCTGTTCCAGAGTTGGCGAAGAACACCTTGGAGCCTGCCGGTGCGTGTACCAGTGCCAGCAGCTTTTCGGCCAGGGCCACCTGGGTGGGGCTGGTGAAGAAGTTGGAGACGTGCCCCAGGGTGGCCAGCTGGCTGGAGATCACTGAGGTGACAAACGGGTGGGCATGGCCCAGGGCGTTGACGGCGATCCCGCCGAGCAGGTCCAGGTATTCCTTGCCGTCGGCGTCCCAGACCAGGCAGCCGGCGCCGCGGACCAGGACACGCTGCGGAGTGCAGAAAACACCCATGAGCGATGCGGAATAGCGGGACAGCCACTGCGCGCCGGTGGTTTGACCGACGAGCGCGGTTGCGGCGGACTCCGCAGCGGTGCGGCCTTCGGCGGAATGGCTCAGTTCTGCGTGGGTCATGATGCAACCGTTTCGTCGTCGGGGACCACCTGCGTGCCGATGCCGGCGGTGGTGAAGGTTTCCAGGAGCATCGAGTGGGGCAGTCTGCCGTCCACGATGTGCGCGCGTTCCACGCCGCCGTCGACGGCTTTGAGGCAGGCTTCCATCTTGGGGATCATGCCTGATTCGAGGCTCGGGAGCAGCCCGCGCAACTCCGTGGCCGTCAGCGAGGAGATCAGGGATGACCGGTCCGGCCAGTTGGCGTAGAGGCCCTCGACGTCGGTGAGGATCACCAGCTTGGATGCCCCCAGCGCCTCCGCGAGTGCAGCCGCAGCCGTATCCGCATTGACGTTGAGGACCTGCCCGGTGGTTTGCACTGCACCTGCTGCTGTCTCGGTGCCGTCACTCTCTATTTCCGGGGCAACCGTGGAGATGACCGGGATGCGGCCGGCAGCCAGGATGTCCAGGATGCCCTCGGGGTTCACGCCCACGACTTCGCCCACCAGGCCCAGGTCCACTTCCTCGCCGTCAATGACGGTGCCGGTCCGGATGGCGCGGAGGAGGCCGCCGTCTTCACCGGACATTCCCACTGCGTAGGGGCCGTGGGAATTGATCAGGCCCACCAGTTCCCGGCCCACCTGGCCGGTGAGGACCATGCGGACCACGTCCATGGCTTCGGGCGTGGTCACGCGGAGCCCGCCCTTGAACTCCGACTCGATGCCCAGCCGGGCCAGCATGGAGTTGATCTGCGGGCCGCCGCCGTGGACCACTACAGGGTGAATGCCCACGTGGTGCAGGAACACCACGTCTTCGGCGAACGCCCGGCGCAGTTCCTCGTTGACCATGGCGTTGCCGCCGTACTTGATCACCATGGTGGTGCCGGCGAAGCGCTGGATCCACGGCAGCGCCTCGATCAGCGTGCCGGCCTTGCTTTGGGCATCACTCGTGGACGTGGTTTCACGGGGCTGGGTGTTCATGCTGGCAGTATCTCCAGGGTGCTGTTGGGTGAGGCCGGGGATCAGCTCGAGTAGGCGCTGTTCTCGTGCACGTAGTCGTGGGTGAGGTCGTTGGTCCAGATGGTGGCTTCGGAGTCACCGGACTGCAGGTCGATCTCCACCAGCACCTCGCGTGGCTCCAGGTTCACCAGGTTGCGGTCATCCCCGATGCTGCCGTTGCGGCAGATCTGGATGCCGTTCATCGAAACGTTGAGCTGGTCCGGCTCGAAGGCAGCATCGGTGGTCCCTACCGCTGAGAGGACGCGGCCCCAGTTGGGGTCCTTGCCGAAGATTGCGGCTTTGAAGAGGTTGGACCGGGCAACAGAGCGGCTGACTGTTTCGGCGTCCCGCTCGCTTGCAGCGTTGAAGGTGCGGATGGCGATGTCGTGGCTGGCGCCCTCGGCGTCGCCGATCAGTTTGCGCGCGAGCTCGGCACACACCTGGGTCAGCCCGGCGCCAAAGGCCTCGGCGGACGGGACCGCCCCGGAAGCACCGGACGCGAGCAGCACCACGGTGTCGTTCGTGGACATGCAGCCGTCCGAATCAGCCCGGTCGAAGGTGACGCGAGTGGCGTCGCGGAGGACGACGTCGAGCAACTCCGGTTCGACCCCGGCGTCGGTGGTGATGACCACCAGCATGGTGGCGAGCCCCGGGGCCAGCATCCCGGCGCCCTTGGCGATGCCGCCGATGCTGAACTCCTGCCCGTCGGCGTCAGTGCCGATGAACAGGGCGGCCTTGGGCACGGAGTCGGTGGTCATGATGGCATTGGCTGCGTCCGCGCCGCCGTCAGCGCTGAGCGCGGCCGATGCGGCCTCGACGCCCGGCAGGACCTTGTCCATGGGCAGCTGCTCGCCGATCAGGCCGGTGGAGCAGACAAAAACGTCCGTCGCGGAGATGCCCAGCACCTCGGCAACTTTCTCCGCAGTGCTGTGGGTGTTCTGGAACCCCTGGGGACCGGTGCAGGCATTGGCGCCACCGGAGTTGAGGATCACTGCGTCCACGCGGCCGTCCGAGACCACCTGGCGGGACCAGTGGACGGGCGCCGCGGCAACCCGGTTGCTGGTGAATACGGCGGCGGCGGCCTTGGACGGCCCATCGTTGACGATCAGGGCGAGGTCCGGCTTGCCGGATGTCTTCAGGCCGGCTGTGACGCCGGCGGCCCGGAATCCCTGGGGGGCGGTAACGGTCACGGGGCAACTCCCTGCAGGTTGAGGCCGGCGGTCTCCGCCAGGCCAAGCGCGATGTTCATGGACTGGACGGCTCCGCCGGCAGTTCCCTTGGTGAGGTTATCGATGACGCACGTGACAATCACGCGGCCGGTGTGTTCGTCGAAGGCCAGCTGCATGGCAGCGTGGTTGGAGCCCTGGACGGCCTTGGTGGCCGGCCACTGGCCTTCGGGCAGCAGGTGCACAAACGGTTCATCGTCGTAGGCGTCAGCCCACGCCTGGCGGAGGTCAACAGCAGTGGTGCCCGGCCTGACCTTGGCGGTGGCGGTGGTGAGGATGCCGCGGCTCATCGGAGCGAGCGTGGGGGTGAAGGATACGGTGACGCTTTCGCCGGCCGCGTTGGAGAGTCCCTGCTCGATTTCCGGGGTGTGCCGGTGGCCGCCGCCCACACCGTACGGGCTCATGGAGCCCATCACCTCGGCACCGATGAGGTTCACTTTGGCGGCCTTACCGGCACCGGAGGTGCCTGAGGCAGAGACGATGACGACGTCGTCGGGCTGGAGAAGTCCCGCGGCGAACCCGGGCGTCAGTGCCAGCAGGGCCGACGTCGGGTAGCAGCCGGGAACCGCGATGCGGGTGGCACCCTTCAACGCCTCACGCTGGCCCGGGAGCTCCGGAAGGCCGTACGGCCAGGTTCCGGCATGGGCGGAGCCGTAGAACTTTTCCCACGCGGCGGCATCTTCGAGCCGGTGGTCGGCGCCGGCGTCGATCACCACCGTGCCTTCGGGGAGCTGCGCGGCGATCTCGGCCGAAGCCCCGTGCGGCAGCGCCAGGAACACCACATCGTGGCCGGACAGGTTCTCCACCGTGGTGTCCTCCAGGATGCGGCTGGCCAGTCCGTGCAGGTGGGGCTGCAGCTCGCCGAGGCGGGAGCCGGCATTGCTGTGCGCGGTGATCGCGCCGATGGTGACGTCGGGGTGCCCTGCCAGGAGGCGGAGCACCTCTCCCCCGGCGTATCCGCTGGCTCCGGAGACTGCAACAGAAATAGTCATGCCAAAATCCTACAGCAAAAGTATTCATTACGCCCGATATTTATGCAGGCTGGGATCACCGGCCCACCCCGTCGACTGGACACGCAGGCGTATGCTGAATTGAGGGTATTCCCATCGTTCAGACCGATTGTCGGCTGCAGCGCTGCCCGCAACAGTCACGAGGCCCCGTTCAATGACCACCACCCTCCCTTCTTCAGAGCGGCCTCAGTCGCGTGTACGGCAGCCTAACGCTGTAGTCCTCAGCTATTCGGAACTGCTGAAAAGCGTCAAAGCGGCAGGCCTGCTGGAGCGGCGCACAGGTTTCTACATCACACTCTTTGCCAGCCTTGTGCTCCTGATGACCGCCGCCTGGTTCGGCTTCGCCCTGATCGGCGACAGCTGGTTCCAGCTCCTGATTGCCGCAGCAGTCGGCATTATCTGTACCCAGCTGAGCTTCCTGGCCCACGAGGCCGGGCACCGCCAGATCTTCGCGTCCCGGCGCGCCAACGACTGGACTGCGCGGATCCTTGCCACCTCGGTGGCCGGCATGAGCTATTCATGGTGGGAGCAGAAGCACGGCGCACACCACAACCACCCCAACGTCATCTCCAAGGACCCGGATATTGACACCGGGGCCATCGCCTTCCACCGCGAAGGCGCAGCCACCCGGCAGGGCAAGCTGTCCTTCCTCACCCGCAAGCAGGGCTGGTTCTTCTTCCCGCTGCTGTTCCTGGTGGGCCTTGGGCTGCAGATCGATTCCGTGAAGTTCGTCTTCGGCCGGGCCAAGGTAACCCACCGCTGGGTGGAACTGCCTATCCTGCTCGTCCGGCTCAGCGCCCTCCCCGTCCTGGCCTTCACGTTCCTGCCGCTGGGAATGGCTTTCGCCTTCATCGGCGTCCAGCTGGCGGTCTTCGGGTTCTACATGGGAGCTTCCTTTGCCCCCAACCACAAGGGCATGCCGGTCCTGCCGGCTGACAGCCGGGTGGACTTCTTCAGCCGCCAGGTCCTCACCTCCCGGAACATTTCCGGTGGCCGCTTCATGGACATCCTGCTCGGCGGCCTGAACCGCCAGGCCGAACACCACCTCTTCCCGGACATGGCACGGCCCCAGCTGGACAAGGCCGCCAAGATCGTCCGCGAGTATTGCCGGAAGCACCAGGTTCCCTACACGGAAACCACGCTGCTCCAGTCCTACGGCATCATCGTCCGCTACCTCAACGACGTCGGCCTTTCCGCCGGACGCCACTTCGAATGCCCCATGGCAACGGTGACCCGCCGCTACTAAACCCAACGCGGGGTCACTTCCGGCCCCCCGGCGAGCTTTTATTGGGCAGGGAGTGACCCCGGGTTGCTGCGCCTGCGGGCTGCAAACACCCCGTCCGTGCACAAACGAAGCGGCGGCCGGATACCGGCCGCCGCTTCTTCGTTCGCCCGGGTGTCCCTAGGATGGTTTGAGGATCCGGGGGAAGGAAATCCCAGCCCCGGGAAGGAGACACATGACGCACGCGATTGTTGCCCGCGGGCCCGGCGGACCCGAAGTACTCGAACTGGCGGAGACTGAAGTCCCCGTCCCGGGTCCCGGCCAGCTGCTCATCAAGGTCGCTGCTGCCGGCGTCAACTTCATCGAGACATACCAGCGCGGCGGCATGTACCAGGTTCCGTTTCCCTTCACCCCCGGTTCGGAGGCCGCCGGCACGGTGGTGGAGGTGGGCGAAGGCGTAGAAAACTTCACCGTCGGAAGCAGGGTTGCCACGGCCGAGGGCAGCAAATGCTACGCCGGCCACACAGTGATCGATGCAGCCAAGGCCCTCCCGGTACCGGACGGCGTCGACGACCTCACGGCGGCCGCACTGCCCCTCCAGGGCATGACCGCGCACTACCTGATCAACTCCTCCTTCAGGGTGGAACCGGGACACACCGTCCTGACGCACGCCGGCGCAGGCGGCGTCGGCCTGTTGCTGACGCAACTGCTGAAGGAGCGCGGCGCCCGGGTCATCACCACAGTCTCTTCGGATGCGAAGGAGGAACTGGCCCGCGACGCCGGGGCCGACCACGTGCTGCGCTACGAGCGCTTTCCCCACCATGTCCGCGAGCTCACCGGCGGGAAGGGCGTGGACGCGGTGTACGACGGGGTGGGCCGCAACACCTTTGACGGTTCCCTGTCCTGCCTGCGCACAAGAGGGACCCTCGTCCTCTTCGGGGCAGCCTCGGGAGCAGTTCCCCCCGTGGATCCGCAGCGCCTTAATGCAGGCGGATCACTGACGCTGACCCGCCCGTCGCTGGCCCACTTCCTGCTCAATGAGCAGGAGCGCCGCTGGCGTTCCAGTGAGGTCTTCGCTGCCGCGGCGAAGGGACATCTCAAGGTACGGATCGGTGCCACGTACCCCCTCGCTGACGCCAGGCGGGCCCACGAGGACCTTGAGGGCCGGCGGACCACCGGCAAGGTTCTGCTCGTACCCTAGCCGGGAGCTCACGAGTTGAACATAAGATGAACCTTAAACCAATTTCAGACACCTTCCGTTCACCTTACTCAGGCAGAATTCGACGGTGAGTGAGCACCTGTCAAACGTCGTCGCATCCCCGCGGGAAGCCCTGTACCGCCCCCAGCTGGCCGGTTCACCCCTGGCACCGCAAGAGCGGACGCTGATGGCCATTCTTGAGGACACCGCCGCCCGCTTCCCTGAAGCTTCAGCCCTCGATGACGGCCGGCGGTCCCTCAGCTACGCCGAGCTGCTGGCCGCGGTCCAGGCCAAGGGGCACGAACTGCAGGCCGCCGGTCTTGGGGCCGGGGACAGAATCGGCGTGAGGATTCCTTCCGGAACCGCCGGGCTCTATATCTCCATCCTTGCCATCCTCAACATCGGCGCCGCCTACGTGCCCGTGGATGCTGACGATCCTGAGGAACGGGCACGGCTCGTCTTCGGCGAGGCGCGTGTGGCAGCGGTTCTGACAGCTGCGGACATCTCTGTTCCCGGCCAGCCTCCCGGGGCTGACCGCCGAGGCGCCAGTTCGGCCGAGTCCCGTTCGGCCGAGTCCCGTTCGGCCGAGCGCCGTTCTGCCCGGCCGGGCGATGACGCCTGGGTGATATTTACGTCCGGATCCACCGGCACGCCCAAGGGCGTCGCCGTTCAGCACCGTTCCGCAGCGGCCTTCGTGGACGCCGAAGCCAGGATCTTCCTCCAGGAAGAACCCCTCGGGCCGCAGGACCGGGTCCTCGCCGGGCTTTCAGTGGCCTTTGACGCCTCCTGCGAGGAGATGTGGCTGGCATGGCGTCATGGGGCCTGCCTGGTGCCCGCCCCACGGGCCCTGGTCAGGACGGGAACGGACCTCGGTCCCTGGCTCATCAGCAACGGCATCACCGCCGTGTCCACAGTCCCCACCCTCGCGGCCCTCTGGCCGGCCGAGTCCCTGGAGAGCGTCCGCCTGCTGATTTTCGGCGGCGAAGCCTGCCCGCCGGAACTGGCCGAGCGGCTGGCCGTTCCCGGGCGCGAGGTCTGGAATACCTACGGCCCCACGGAGGCCACGGTGGTGGCCTGCGCCGCGCCCCTGGGTGGCGCCGGTCCGGTGCGCATCGGGCTGCCGCTGGACGGGTGGGACCTTGCAGTGGTGGACACTGCCGGGCTGCCCGTTGGTGAAGGCGAAATCGGCGAACTGATCATTGCCGGCGTCGGGCTGGCCCGCTACCTCGACGCTGACAAGGACCGGGAGAAGTACGCGCCGATGCCCTCTTTCGGCTGGGAGCGCGCCTACCGGTCCGGCGACCTTGTGCGGTACGAGCCTGCGGGCCTGATCTTCATGGGACGCGCCGACGAACAGGTCAAACTCGGTGGCCGCAGGATCGAACTTGGCGAAATTGACGCCGCCCTGCAGGCCCTTCCCCACGTCGCAGGAGCGGCGGCGGCCGTCCGGACCACTGCAGCCGGAAACCAGATCCTCGTGGGCTACCTGGCGGCAGCCGACGCGGCCCTGGACCTGGTGGCCGCCCGAGAACTCCTCACGGCCAGCCTGCCCGCCCCGCTTATTCCGCTGCTGACCGTTGTCGACTCGCTGCCCACCAAAACCAGCGGCAAGGTTGACCGCCATGCACTGCCCTGGCCACTGGCGGGGGCAGGCGCCGCGGAAGCTGACGCGGCGCCGCTGAACCTGCCGGAGGACGCAGCATGGGTTGCGGAGCAATGGGCTGCCGTCCTTGGGAGCCAGGTAACCAGCCTTGACGCCGATTTCTTCGCCTACGGCGGCGGATCGCTGTCGGCTGCGCAACTGGTGTCGGCACTCAGGGTGCGCTACCCGACCATAACGGTGGCCGACATCTATGCGACGCCGAGGATCGGGGCGCTGATTGACACGGCGCGCCTCTCCCTTCCGGAGGGCCTGGCCCAGGGTCCCGTTCCGGTCCGGACTGTCCGCCCTCCCGCACTGAAGTCGCAGATCTTCCAGACCCTGATGGGTATTCCCCTGCATATTCTGGTGGGCATGCGCTGGCTGACCTACCTGATGGTGGCGAACAACCTGCTGTCCGCTTTGGCCGGCTTCAGCGCTGCCCCCACCTTGTCCTGGTGGTGGGTGGGCGCATCATGGCTGGTATTTGTCTCGCCCATCGGCCGGATGCTGATTTCGGTGGCCGCTGCCCGGATCCTGCTCCGCAAGGTCGGGCCGGGAACGTACCCGCGTTCCGGGCGGGTCCATCTGAGCCTCTGGCTGACGGAGCAGATCCAGGACCTGGCAGGCACCATCAGCCTGGCCAGCGCACCGTGGGTGCCGTACTACGCCCGTGCCCTGGGCGCCAAAATAGGCAACAACGTCCAACTGCACTCAATGCCGCCGGTCACCGGGCTGCTTTCCCTCGGCAGCGGCTGCAACATCGAACCCGAGGTGGACCTCTCCGGCTGGTGGATCGACGGGGACGTGGTCCACATTGGCGCAGTCCACATCGGCGCAGGAGCCAGCGTCGGTGCACGCAGCACGTTGATGCCGGGCGCCTCGATCGGGGCGGGAGCCCACGTCGAACCAGGCTCCGCCGTCCTCGGGAAAGTGAAGGCCGGCCATCAGGTTGCCGGTTCCCCGGCCGAACGTCGAGGCAAGGCAAAGCACCCGCGGCCGGACGCGCCGGCGGAGCATCCGCTGATGGGGCGCCTGTGGTTCGTGGGCTTCGCGCTTGCCTCGGCAGCGCTGGCGCTCATCCCCTATCTGTCCGCCGCTGCCGCGGCGATGGTGATCTTCAGCTTCATCCGGGGCCGCGATTCGCTGTCCTCGGCTGTGCCGCAGGTCCTGCTTGCCCTCCCGCCGGCGGCCCTCACCTGGTTCCTCGTCAATCTGGTGCTCGTCCTGGTCACCACCCGGCTGCTGGGAATCGGACTGGCCGAGGGTTACTACCGGGTGCGCAGCAGGATCGGCTGGCAGGTCTGGGCCACCGAGAGGGTGCTGGACCTGGCCCGCGACCTGCTGTTCCCGGTCTATGCGAGCCTCTTCACGCCTGTCTGGCTTCGCCTCCTCGGCGCCAAGGTGGGCAAGAACGTGGAAGCCTCCACCGTGCTGCTGATTCCCAAAATGACCACGGTGGGTGAGGGCGCCTTCCTGGCGGACGACACCATGGTGGCGTCCTACGAGCTCGACGGCGGGTGGCTGCGGATCGCGCCCGCGAAGATCGGCAAGCGGTCATTCCTGGGCAACTCCGGGATGACCGCGGCCGGCCGGAACGTCCCCAAGAACTCCCTCGTGGCAGTGCTGTCGGCGACGCCGGCCAAAGCCAAGTCGGGGACATCATGGCTCGGCAGCCCGCCGGTGCGGCTTCGGCGCACGGCCATCGCCTCGGACGACACCCGCACGTACCAGCCGCCGCTGCGGCTCAAATTCGCCCGCAGCCTCTGGGAACTGGGCCGCTTTATCCCCGTAGTGGTGACGGTATCGGTCGCCGCCGGCGTCATGCTGGCCCTGGACTGGCTGGCCGGCGCGTACAACTACTGGATTGCAGCAGCGCTGGGCGGCATAGTGATGCTGGTCGCCGGAGCAGCCGCTGCCGGCAGCGCCGTCGTCGCCAAATGGGTCCTCGTGGGACGGATCCGCGCCGGCGAGCACCCGCTGTGGAGCTCATTCATCTGGCGCAACGAAGTGGTGGATACCTTTATCGAGATGGTCAGCGCCTATTGGTTTGCACGGGCGGCAACGGGAACGCCGGCCCTGGTCTGGTGGCTCCGGGCGCTCGGGGCACGGATCGGCCGGGGCACCTGGTGCGAAAGCTACTGGCTCCCCGAAGCTGACCTCGTCACCCTCGGACGCAACTCCACGGTCAACCGCGGCTGCGTGGTCCAAACCCATCTCTTCCACGACAGGGTGATGAGTCTGGACACTGTTACCCTCGAAGAGGGAGCCACGATGGGACCCCACGGCGTGATCCTTCCGCAGGCAAGCATCGGAAGCGGTGGAACTGTCGGGCCCGCGTCGCTGGTCATGAGGGGCGAATCTGTTCCTGCCTCCACTTATTGGATGGGCAACCCGGTGAGCCCCTGGGCCGGTCCCGCATCCGCGGCCGCGAAGCTGAAGTAGCGCCGGAGTACAAGTGCCCGCCATTCCTGCCGATCGAAAGAAAGTCTTATGAGTTCCACCGCACCGAGCCCGAGTACGGCGGCGGGTCCTGCCTTCACGTCGGAGCAAGCGGCAGCAGCACCTGATCCCTACATGCCCGGCCATGGCACGAACGCCTACCGCGTCAGCCGGTACGAGCTGGACCTGGATTACAAGCTCAGCAGCAACCGCCTGAGCGGGAGGGCGGTCCTGCACGCTGTCACGCAGTACCCCACCGCCGCACTGGTGCTGGACCTGGCCGGGCTCCGCGCCACCAAGATCCAGCTCAGCGGCCGGCGGGTGCGCAAGTTCAGCCAGCGCGCCGAACAGCTGGTGATCATCCCTGACTCGCCGCTGCCGGCCGGCGAAGACTTCACCCTGGACATCCGGTACGAAGGCAGCCCGGCTCCCCGACGCGGGCTCTGGGGCGAAGTGGGCTGGGAGGAGCTGACCGACGGCGTCCTGGTGGCCGGCCAGCCCAATGGCGCCGCGTCCTGGTTCCCCTGCAACGACCACCCGGGCGACAAGGCCAGCTACCGGATCAGTGTCACCACCGACGCCAACTACCGGGCCGTCTGCAACGGCGCACTGATCTCCCACAGCAGCCGGGCAAGCCGGGAGACCTGGGTCTACGAACAGGCCGAGCCCATGTCCACCTACCTGGCTACCGTCCAGATCGGCCGCTACGAGCTGCTCACCATCGCCGGCCCACCCATGGAAGGGCGGGTGCCGCAGTTCGCCGCCGTCCCTGCCACGCTGGCCGACACGGCCCGGCTGGGCCTCGCCAGGCAGCCGGAGATGATGCGCACCTTCACCAACTGTTTTGGGCCCTACCCCTTTCCGGAATACACGGCTGTAATCACCGAGGACGAACTTGAGATTCCGCTTGAGGCGCAGACTCTGTCGATCTTTGGCCGGAACCACCTGGATCAGGCCTGGGAGTCCCAGCGGCTCATCGCCCACGAGCTGGCGCACCAGTGGTTCGGGAACTCCCTGACCGCAGCGTCCTGGTCCGATATCTGGCTCCATGAAGGATTCGCCTGCTATGCGGAGTGGATCTGGTCCGAGGAAGCGGGCGTCCTTCCGGTCGCGCAGCGGGCCGCCGCGGCCTGGCGGAAGCTCGCCTCCGGCAGGCAGGACATCACCATCGGCGATCCCGGACCGGAGCTGATGTTCGATGACCGCGTCTACAAGCGCGGGGCCCTGGCCCTCCATGCCCTGCGGCTTCAGTGCGGAGACCTCGCGTTTTTTGCCCTCCTGCAGGACTGGACCGCTGCCAACCGCCACGGCTCGGTCTCCACCGCGGGCTTCATCCTGGCCGTTGACCGGACCACTGGCCTGGACTCAGAGGCACTGCTGCACCCCTGGCTGCACGAGACAGCGCTTCCGCCGCTGCCGGTCCGCCGCTAGCAGCAAATCACAGCGCGAGGCCCGCAACCGCGACGGCGGCCCGAAGGTCCGGCGGGAGGCCCGCCTCCCCCGGCAGCAGGTCCCGGATACCGGCCCGGCAGAGTACGTCCAGGGTTCCGGGGGCGGTGGTGAGCCCGTCGCCCGTCATTTTGAGCCAGGCCTCCTTGCGGGCCCACAGCCGTGCGCGTACCTGCCGCAGGGCCTTTCCGGCGAGGCCGGCAAGGGACGACTGCTCCGCCGGCGTCAGAGCCACCGCGTCGAACCCGTCAAAGCCCAGCCGGGACGGGTCTTCCAGGTCCACTCCAATTTCCACTCCGGAGGGCGGATCCACCACGGCCCCCAGCAGGATCCATCCCGAACTCCGGGACAGGCTCAGCGCCAGAGGCAGCCGTTCTCCCCTCAGCGTGTAGCCGGGCCTGCCGTGGGCAAGCGCGGGGCCCGTTCCGCACCGCGGGCAGCTGAAGTGGGTTGTCAGGTCCGACGCCGGGACGTCTAGAAGCTCTGCGGCGAACCGTCGCAGGGCCAGCCTGCCGGCCACAAAGCCGGCCCGTGGCCCGGGAGCGAGGGCTGCGGCACGTTCCCGCTCAACCGGGTCCAATAAGTCCGGCACGTCCGCCGCCGGGCCCTGCCCTCCCACGGATCCGGGAGGGCAGGCGCGCAGGACCGGAACCGGTGTCCCGGTCCCCGCCATATCTGTCCCGCGATTAGCGCTGGACAGCACCGAAACGCTCGGCGGCCAGGGCCACGGCGCCTGCCCGTGCGGCCGAGGCCTCGTCCGCGGTCAGCGTCCGGTCAGTTGCCCGGAAGCGCAGGCCGAAGGCGAGTGACTTCTTGCCTTCCTCGATGCCCTTGCCCGCGTAGACGTCGAACAGCGCAACGTCTTCCAGCAGCTCGCCGGCTCCTTCGCGAAGCGCCTCCAGGACGTGCGCTGCAGGAACATCCTGCGGCACCACGAGGGCCACATCCTGGGTGGCCACCGGGAACGTGGAGATGTGGCGGGCCACGATGACATCCGCTGCTGCTTCGAAAAGGGCGTCCGCGTTGAACTCCACTGCCACCGAGCGGGCAGGCATGTCGTGCGCTGCCAGGAGCTTGGGGTGCAGCTCGCCGGCGTAACCGATCACCTCGCCGGTGCGCAGTGACAGCTGCGCGGCGCGGCCCGGGTGGAAGGCCTGGTGCGCACCCTGGCTGACCACTACCTCCACGCCCAGGACGTCGCCGGCAAGCGTGGCGATGTCCAGTGCGTCAGCCCAGTCCCACGCGCGGGGAGTGTGGCTCGCAGCGGCGGGGGAATCGTGGCCGGTCAGGACTGCGGCGACGTACAGCGGCTGGTCCGGCACGCCGTCGTACAGTGCATCCAGCACCTCATCGGAGGGCTTGATGCCGAGCGGCGGAATGGAGGCCGTTCCCAGCGTCCCACCGGGCAGGAACACCAGGCCTGACTCAAACAGGGCAAGGTCGCGGAATCCGCGGGAGTGGTTCCGCTTGGCCACCTCGATGAGTCCGGGCAGGATGGACGTCCGCAGGTAGCCCTGCTCCTCACTGATGGGGTTGGCCAGCTTGACCGCGCTCCGTTCAGCGCCCTGGCTGGCAACACCAAACGTGTCGTTGGCGGCCTTGGAGACGAACGGGTAGGCCAGGACCTCGGTCAGCCCGGCGTCCGCGAGCGCCTGGATCAGCCGGCGGCGCTGCTGCTGCACTCGGGTCAGGCCACGTCCCGGCGGGGCCACCGGGAGGGTGGCGGGGATGTTGTCATAGCCCACCAGGCGGGCGATTTCCTCGGAGAGGTCCTCTTTTGTCTCAAGGTCAGTGCGCCAGCTGGGCGCAGTGACCGTCCAGCCGCCGTCGTTCTTCTCCACCGTGGCGCCCAGATCCTCGAGGGAGGTGACGATCTGCTCTTCCGTGAACTCGATGCCGATACGCTGGGCGGCAAATGCCGCAGGCAGGGAGATGGTCACGGCGTCCGGGGAGGTCCCGACGTCGGTCCCTGCCTCGTCAGCGACGCCGCCGGCGAGCTCCACCAGGAGGTCAACAACCCGCTGCGCAGCGATGCCGGCAACGTGCCAGTCGACGCCCCGCTCGAAGCGTTTGGAGGCTTCGGAAGGCAGTTTGTGGCGCCGGCGGGAGCGGCCGATGGATACCTCGTCGAAATGCGCCGCTTCAACCAGGACGGTCGACGTCGAATCGCTCACCTCGGTTGCCGCGCCGCCCATCACACCGGCGATGCCGATCGCACCGGAGCCGTCGGTGATCAGGAGGTCCTCGACGTCGAGCGCGCGTTCCTTGCCGTCAAGGGTGGTGATCTTCTCCCCCGCGACGGCGCGGCGGACCACGATGTCGCCGGACAGCTTGTCCTGGTCGTAGCAGTGCGTGGGCTGGCCGAGTTCCAGCATGACGTAATTGGAAATGTCCACAGGCAGCGAGATGGAGCGGATCCCGGCGAGGCGGAGCCGGGAGGTCATCCACTGCGGTGTGGGCTTCGTGGCGTCCACACCGCGGACGGTGCGGGCCACGAAGCGATCGCAGCCAGGCTTGCCGTAGATGGGCGCGTCGTCGTTGAGCTTGACGCCGTAGCCGCCGGAGAGCTCCGCCGGCGCCTTGACCTTGGCGGCGGGATCCGTGAACGAGGTTCCGGTGGCGTGGGCGTATTCGCGGGCAACGCCGCGGATGGAGAAGGCGTAGCCGCGGTCCGGGGTCACGTTGATCTCGGCGGCTTCGTCATAGAGGCCCAGCAGTTCCATGGCGTCGGTGCCGATTTCCGGGTCCAGCCCGATCCTGGACAGGACCAGGATGCCGTCGTGGTCCTCGCCGATGCCCAGCTCACGCACGGAGGCGATCATGCCGGCGGAGAGGTGGCCGTACGTCTTGCGTGCGGAGATGCGGAAGTCACCGGGCAGCACGGCGCCGGGGAGGGTGACCACCACCTTGTCGCCCTCGACGAAGTTGTGGGCGCCGCAGATGATCCCCTGCACACCGGAGGGGTCGATGCCGTCGCCGGTCAGGGTCTGCTCCCGGCCCTCGGGGACAACCCGGACCTGGCACCAGTTGATGGTCTTGCCGTTGGACTGGGGCTCCTTGACCAGGCTCAGCACCTGGCCCACCACAATCGGACCCTGCAGGGCGTCCGTGGGGCGGTGGACGTCCTCTTCTTCAAAACCAACCTTGACCAGTTCTGCCATGACGTCTTCGGCCGTTGCTCCGGCCGGTACCTCTGCGAATTCACGCAGCCAGGAAATTGGGATACGCACTGTTAGATCTCCATCCCGAAGTGCTCGCTGAAACGTACGTCGCCTTCGATCATGTCGCGCATGTCGCCCACCTCGTTGCGGAACATAAGGGTGCGTTCAATGCCCATGCCGAAAGCAAAACCTGAATAGATGTCGGGGTCGATGCCCGCTGCGCGCAGCACGTTGGGGTTGACCATGCCGCAGCCGCCCCATTCGATCCAGCGCGGGCCGCCCTTGGCACCCGGGTGCCAGATGTCCAGCTCGGCGGACGGCTCGGTGAAGGGGAAGTAATTGGGGCGCAGGCGGATCTGGGCTTCGTCGCCGAACATCTGCCGGGCGAAGTGCTCCAGCGTTCCGCGGAGGTCGGCCATGCTGAGCTTTTTGTCGATGGCCAGGCCTTCGAACTGGTGGAACACCGGGGTGTGGGTAGCGTCGAGTTCATCGGTGCGGAAAACCTTGCCGGGGCACAGGACGTAGATGGGCACTTCACGTTCCAGCATGGATCGGACCTGCACCGGGGAGGTGTGGGTACGCATGAGGAGGTGGGCCTCGGGCGGCTCCACGAAGAAGGTGTCCTGCATTTCGCGGGCCGGGTGATCGGGCTTGAAGTTCAGCGCATCGAAGTTGAACCACTCGGATTCCACCTCGGGTCCTTCGGCAATCTCCCAGCCCATGCCGACAAAGATGTCCGCCACGCGGTCCTGCAGCGTGGACAGCGGGTGGCGGGCGCCTGCCCGACGGCGGCGGGGTGCTGCTGTGACGTCCACAGTTTCTTCCAGCAGGATCCGGGCGTCGTTCTCGGCTTCCAGTTCGGCAGTGCGGTCCGCGAGCGCCTTGTTGACCCTGCCACGGGAGGAACCCATGAGCTTGCCGGCAACGGCTTTCTGGTCCTTCGGCAGGCCACCGATCTCCCGGTTGGCCAGGCTGAGCGGAGACTTCTCGCCGGTATGGGCCAGCCTCACCGCCTTGAGTTCGTCAAGGGAGCCGGCGCCGGCTATGGCGGCGATGGCCTGGTCTACAGCGGCAGTGATGGCGGCTTCATCCGTTGGGTTCGGGATGGCGGCGCCCGGCAAAGTTTCAGACATCTACTGTTCTTAGCTACGAGTCGGGGCTGGTGAATTTCCTCTAGGACCAGGGCGGCCACGAGCGGTTTCCCGGCTGCGCATCCGCCACTGGCAGGTCACGTGAGCGTATCCATGCGGGATGAAGGCACCCGGTGACCAGGTCAGGGCCACTGAACTACCGGCGGCCACTACCGTCCAGTCTAATTGAACGCTCCGGTTAGCATGTCCTCATGACACAACGGCAGCGTCGGGCAGCAGCGCGGTCGGCTGGACTCAGGCGCTTAGCGCCGGGGAAGGTGACGGCAGGACAGCGGGCCAGGCAGATCGCCAACGTGGTCAACGGCACCACCGGCCTGGGCCTGGCAGTTGCCCTGGCAGCCGGAACCGCCGTCAGCCGTGGCCCGCGTGGGCTCATCATTGCCTCCGGTTACCGGTGGCGGCTGCCGTATGCGGGCGCCTTCACCCTGGGCAATGTGGTTCTCTGCCGGATCAGGGCTGAACAGCTCGTCTTGAACGAGGCACTCCTGGGGCACGAGGAAAAGCACTGCAGCCAGTACGCCTGCTGCCTGGGAGTACCGTTCCTTCCGCTGTACTTCCTGGCCGCCGGATGGTCCCTGCTCCGGGCCGGAGATCCTGCGTCGGCTAATTTCTTTGAGCGGCAGGCGGGCCTGGCGGCCGGCGGCTACGCTGACAGGAGGACACCAAGGCCGGCTCCCCGCGATGCCGGCGGAATCGAGGTTTAGCCGTGCCGGACCTGCCCCGCCCCAGGACCATCTCCGTAACGGGAACAGGAACTGCCGAGGCGCCGCCTGACCTGCTGACCATGTCCGTGGGGGTAGAGTGCCGGCGCGACAGCGTGGGCGCCGCGTACTCGCAGGCCGGAACGGCGTCCTCGGCGGTCTCCAGCGCGCTCCGGCGGCACGGGGTGGGTGATGCCGACATCCGGACGTCCGGACTGAACGTGCGGCCCGAGCTCATCTGGCGCGACGGCAAAGGCCAGCGTGTTGCCGGATACGTGGCCTCAAGCGTGCTGACAGTCCGTTTGCGGCAGGTTGCCGCTGCTTCCGCAGTGATCGCGGACGTGGTTGGGGCCGGCGGCGATGACGTACGGCTGAACGGCCTCGAGCTCGGTTTCTCCGATGAGTCGGCAGTGATGGCACTGGCCCGGACCGCTGCCTGGGCGGATGCGGTTGCTGCGGCCGAACAGTTTGCCGCGCTTGCCTCGGCCCGGCTTGGCGCTGTGGTCTCCGTTGCCGAGCGCTCTGATCTGCCCGGTCCCGTCCCCGTTGGGCGGATCCAGCGGGCCGTCGCAACTGAAGCCCTTAGCGTGGAGGCGGGGCAGGCAAGCATCGGCGCCAGCGTCACTGTGGTGTGGGACCTCCTGGAATAAAGTGCGGGCCGGTCCTTGACATTCATTCGAACGTATCTTCGAATAGAGGGCATGAGATGGGATGCACAAGCACTGCTGCCGCCGTCCGCCGAGGGGGCCGGAACCGGACCTGTGCCTGCGCTGCTCCCCCTGGCCGGATTGGTCCGCTCCGTCACCACCCCCGAATTCGCCGGAATCACCTTCCATGAGGTCACCGCCAAATCGGTGCTCAACAAGGTGGTTGCCGGTTCAAAGATGCCGTTCGAGTGGACCGTCAATCCGTACCGGGGCTGCAGCCACGCCTGCGTCTATTGTTTCGCGCGCAAAAGCCACACCTACCTTGACTTCGACGCCGGACTGGATTTCGACAGCCAGGTGGTGGTGAAGGTCAACGCTGCGGAGATCCTCCGGAAAGAGTTGGCCAAGCCGTCCTGGGGCCGCCACCAGGTGGCACTGGGCACCAATACGGATCCCTACCAGCGGGCCGAGGGCCGCTACCAGCTGATGCCCGGCATCATCATGGCGCTGGCCGACTCCGGCACACCGCTGTCCATCCTTACCAAGGGGACGCTCCTTGCCCGGGACATTCCCCTCCTGAAGCGGGCCGCCGCCCAGGTTCCCGTGGGAGTGGGCATCTCGCTGGCCATGACGGACGAGGCCTTGTCAGAGGCCGTGGAGCCGGGAACCCCGGGCCCGCGCGCCAGGCTGAAACTGGTTTCCCGGCTGCGCGATGCCGGACTCCCGTGCGGCGTGATGGCCATGCCCATCCTGCCGTGGCTTTCGGACAGCGACGAAGCACTTGATTCCCTCTTCAGTTCCCTGGCAGCCGCAGGAGCCACCGGCGTCACGGCGGGCGCCCTGTACCTGAAGCCCGGCACCCGGGAATGGTTCATGCAGTGGATTGCCAAAACCCACCCGGAACTCGCCGGCCGCTACCGGCGCCTCTACGGGACCGGATCATATGCGTCCAAGGAGTACCGCACTTGGCTTGCCGCAAAAGTGCGGTACTACAAGCAACGGCACGGCTTCTCCGGTTCCCACGGCTTCAGCCACCGTGACCTCGAGGACGATCCCCGCGGCGAGGAAGCCCAGTACCCCGCCGGAAGCCTGCCCAATTCCTGGACGGGTGACTCCAGCGCAGCCGGGGTGGCCCCGGGCCATCCGGCGGAAGCGCTCCGCCAGCAGCCAACACTTTTCTGAACTGCGTGCCTGGGCTGCGCCGGTCAGGCATTACGGGGCGTCAGCGGCCGCGGGCTTCCTGCCGCGCTTGCCGGCTCAAAGCCTCCGGGACGTCAGCGCCTCAGCGCTGATGGAGCGCAGCAGCGCCTGAACGATGGGGAAATCGGCAGGGATCCAAGGAAGGTCCAGCACGGCGGCATGGTCAGCCAGCCCGACCCAGCGCAGTTCGTCATGGTCCTCAAGGGGATGGGGTTCCCCCTCGGTGATCTCGGCCAGCCAGACCCGCATGGCTGCTTTTGCATTCAGCGGCCACCCTGCCGCCGTTTCACCCGGGAGCTCGGCTCCGAGGCTGACCCCGATCCCCAGCTCCTCCCGGAGCTCCCGGTGGAGGGCGGCCACCGGGGCTTCGCCGGGCTCCACCTTTCCACCGGGAAATTCCCACATGCCGGCGAACTGCTCGGGGGCACTGCGGCGGGCCACCAGCATCCGGGCGGGCTCCGTCAGGGAATCCACCACGGCGCCGCCCACTACCTGTATCAGTCCAGTCACCGCATCATTCTATGGGGCCGTCGGTCCGGCGGCGCAGGTGCCCGTCGGGCGCGGGCCGACGCATGAGGGAGAATTTCATGGAGGAGATCTTCCCGAATCTTTGAAAAGCAGGCACATGAGCAGCGTTGTTGAAACTCCCGTCCGTCCCAAAACAAGCAAGCCGAATGTAGCGGCCGCTATTTTCGCGCTGGCGATGGGCGGCGTCGGAATCGGTGTCACGGAGTTCACCATGATGGGTCTGCTCAAAGAGGTGGAGCAGGGACTCAACATCAGTACTCCCGAGGCGGGTCATCTCATCTCCGCGTACGCACTGGGCGTGGTGGTGGGTGCGCCCCTGCTCGCCGCCGTTGGAGCCAGGCTGCCGCGAAAGCACCTGGCGCTGGGGCTGATGCTCTTCTTTACGCTGGCAAACCTGCTGTCCTACATTGCCCCTGACTACGGGATGATGCTCGTTTCCCGATTTGCGGCCGGACTGCCGCACGGCGCATTCTTCGGCGTCGCGGCGGTGATCGCGGCATCCCTGGTTCCTCCTACCCGGCGCGGCTGGGCCATCTCGATGGTGATGGCCGGTCTGTCGGTCTCCAACGTCATTGGTGTCCCCGTGGCCACGTGGGTAGGCCAAACCTTCGGCTGGCGGCTGCTTTTCCTGCTCGTTGGCGGCATCGGCCTGCTGACACTCTTCCTGCTGTGGAGGTTTGTCCCTTTCCAGGCAGCTCATCCGGACGCCAGCATCCGCCGCGAACTCGGTGCGCTCAGGCGCGTCCAGGTGTGGCTTGCCATCCTGATCGGCGTCGTGGGCTTTGGCGGCTTCTTCGCCACTTACACGTACATTGCACACACCATGACCCTGGTGGCAGGAATCCCGTCCGGGTTGCTGCCCGTTGTGGTGGCGCTCTACGGGCTGGGCATGGTGGCCGGGACGGTCATCGGCGGGAGACTGGCCGACAGGTCGGTGATGGGGACGTTGTATTGGGTACTGCCCGGGATCGCCGTTGCCCTCGTGGTTTACGCTGTTGCCGCCCACTGGCCGTGGTCGGCCCTGGTGATGGTCTTTGTGGTGGGGGCATCCGGCTCCCTGCTGATCCCCGCACTGCAGACGCGGCTCCTGGATGCCTCACCGGACGCTCCGTCCCTTGCCTCTTCACTGAACCATGCAGCGCTCAACGTTGCCAACGCCCTGGGTGCCTTCCTGGGCGGTGTGGTGATCGCCTGGGGCTGGGGCTTCGTGGCACCCGCGCTGGTGGGCGCCGTGCTGGCCATCCTCGGGCTCGCCGTCGCCGTAGTCAGCGGCCTCCTCGAACGCAGGAAGCCGCTGGCCACCTGATCCGGGATCAAAATGCCAACGGCTTCACAAGGGAGCGGCAATTGCCCTCACCTGCCCTGCAGGTCAGGGCTGTACGTCCTGCGGCCCCGCATCTGCGGTAACCTGCCCGCTGCGCTGCGCATCTTCGCGGTGCAGGTCGGGTTCGAGATAGATCACCTGGGCAATCGGTACCGCCGTCCGGATCCTGACCTCCGCTTCGTCGATGGCGGCGGCGATATCGCGGCCGGAGTCTGCGGCGCCGACGGAAATCTTTGCTGCCACCAGCAGTTCCTCGGGTCCGAGGTGGAGGGTCTTGAGGTGGATGATGCGGTTGGTGCCCCCGGCCTCGATCGCGTCACTGATCTTCGCCACGTCATCGCGGGTGGCTGACTCGCCGAGCAGCAGGGACTTGGTTTCGATGGCCAGCACCACTGCGATAGCCACGAGCAGAAGGCCAATCATGCCGGTTCCCAGTGCATCCCAGATGCCGTCGCCGGTGATGAGCGTCAGCCCGACCCCAATCAGTGCGAACATCAGGCCAAGAAGTGCCCCGAGGTCCTCCAGCAGGATCACCGGTAGTTCAGGCTGCTTGGCGGTTCGCACGAAACTTACCCAGCCCTGCTTGCCGCGGACGTGGTTGGATTCGATGATTGCTGTCCGGAAGGAGAAGGACTCGGCCACAATGGCGCCGACCAGCACGGCAAGCGGAACCCACCAGAAGTCCCCCTCGATGGCGTGCGGGTGCTGCAGTTTCTGCCACGATTCGAAGAGGGCGAAGAGCCCGCCCACGCTGAAGAGCACAATGGAGACGATGAATGCGTAAATATAGCGTTCACGGCCATAGCCGAACGGGTGCTCCGCACTAGCCTCTTTCCGGGCCCGCTTGCCGCCGATCAAAAGCAGCAGTTGGTTGCCGGAGTCGGCAAGGGAGTGAATTGCCTCCGCCAGCATGGACGAAGACGCCGTCAGGATAAATGCAACGAATTTGAGGACGGCGATCGTCAGGTTTGCGGCGAGGGCCGCAACGATCGCCTTGGTACCGCCATTTGCAGCCATGGAGGCTTCTCCTCTTCAGGGTTGGAAGAACCAGCATTCAGGGTTAGAAGAACCAGTAGGAATAATCGCGGCACGGGCAGGGGCGCCGCCCATGAATACCGTACCTTTTCGGGCGCTGGGCACGCACGTCCGACAGGCCTCAAGCCTGCTGACAACGGGGAGGCCGTGTGTTAGCTTGAACACAATCGGGACAATTAATCCCGACGAATATGAAGGAGGAGACATGGGTTTTCTTGCTTGGATTATTCTCGGCCTCATAGTGGGGGCCATCGTCAAGGCCGTCATGCCCGGCAGGGTGGGCGGCGGCTGGGTCACCAGCCTCGTCCTTGGCGTTGTTGGTGCTATCGTCGGCGGCTGGATTGGCAGCCTCCTGTTTGGCAGGGGCGTTGAGTCCTTCTTCGATCTGGGTACCTGGATCCTGGCGATCGTCGGCGGCCTGCTCGTTGCCGGCATCTATGGCGCCATCGCCGGACGCAGCAAGACCACACGCGCACCCTGATTCCCGGCATCTCACCTACTCATACAGCAAGGGCCCCGGAGCTTCATCCGGGGCCCTGCCTTTTAATAACCGAGGCTAGCTGCCGGCCTCGCTTTTGCTTTGAGCCCGGGCGCTGGCGTAGAGGCACACTGTCGCAGCTGTCCCGAGGTTGAGGCTCTCCGCCGCTCCGTAGACGGGCACCGCCACCCGGTGATCGGCCAGGGCCAGTTCTTCCTCCGAGAGCCCTTGGGCTTCGTTTCCGAACAGCCAGACAGTGGGCCTCTCCAGCCCGTAGACCGATTCGATGCCGGAGCCGGCCGTCCTGCGGGCGGCATTTTCATCCTGGAGGGTGTCCAGGTTCAGATCCCCGTAACCGTCGGCCGCCAACACCCCGATGCCGCGGGCGCGGCAGGCCGCGGCCACTGCGGCAACGTCCGCGCCGAGGACAACGGGCAGGTGGAAGATGGATCCGACGGTGGAACGGACCGCTTTGGGGTTGTAGATGTCCACGCTTGATCCTGTCAGCACCACCGCGTCGGCCCCGGCCGCATCGGCGGCCCGCAGCACGGTTCCGGCATTCCCGGGGTCCCGGACCTGGCACAGGACGGCAATCAGGCGGGGTCCGGCGTCGAGCACTTCTTCAAGGCCGACGTCCAGGAACCGGCAAACAGCGAGAATGCCCTGCGGGGTGACGGTATCCCCCATCGCGGCGAGTACTTCGTCAGTGGCGATGTAGGCGGGGGTGCCCTCCGCCAGCTCTTCAAATTCGGGGTACCGGTCCAGGCAGGACTCGCTCGCATATACCTCTTCGACGATGCCCTGCTCCCCTGCCGCCAGCCGCTTCCGGTGCAGCGTAAGCGCTTCGCGCACAGCTTGGGGGCCTTCGGCCATAAACTGTTCCCGCTTTAAACGGGCCGGGCGCCCGGCAAGCTGTGCCACCTTCCTCACCCGATCAGCTCGGGGGTTGGACAGTGAATCATCTTGCGGGCGCCCGGTTTCGTTCATACAAGAACCTTAGTGGCTGGAGCCACCGGAGCTTGAACGGACGAACAGAGAACTACTTGGCAGCCACTTCAGCGGCCGGCTTTGCAGCCTTCGCCTTGGGTGCCTTGGGAGCCGCAGCCTGGACAGCCGGAGCGGACGTGTCGGCGGGCAGGGAGTCCTTGGCAATCTTGACCAGGGCAGCGAATGCGTTGGCATCCGAAACAGCCAGCTCTGCGAGCATGCGGCGGTCAACCTCGACCTCAGCGGCCTTCAGGCCCTGGATCAGGCGGTTGTAGGTCAGGCCGTTGGCGCGCGATGCAGCGTTGATGCGCTGGATCCACAGGCGGCGGAAGTCGCCCTTTTTCTTCTTGCGGTCGCCGTAGCTGTACACAAACGAGTGCAGCAGCTGCTCTTTGGCCTTGCGGTACAGGCGTGAACGCTGTCCACGGTAGCCCTTGGCGCGCTCAAGGATAACCCGGCGCTTCTTGTGGGCGTTGACCGCCCTCTTCACACGTGCCACGTGCGTACTCCTTCGAAAATCTGATCCCAAGCATCTACTGCCGGAACAACCGGCTGGCTTGAGAAGCCTTTTTGGTAGTTGACTGCTGCCAGGTGGCATCAGTCAGAGAACTTGGAACTTAGATGCCGAGCATCTTCCGGATGACCTTTGCGTCACCCTTGAAGACAATCTTGTCGCCGGCGAGACGGCGGGTCAGCCTGGAGGACTTGTGCTCCAGGTAATGGCGGCGGTTGGCCTGCTGGCGGCGCAGCTTGCCGCTGCCGGTCAGCTTGAAGCGCTTCTTAGCACCACTGTGGGTCTTCATCTTCGGCATGGGAACCGATCTCCTTACGTGTCCACAGACATTGTCTGCAGTTCTTTCGAGCAGCCACCCCTGCAGGCGGCGTGCTGGTTGCGTACTGCGGGAGGACAACTCCAACAGTTTCGAACTAGGTGGTCTTCTTGCCAGCGGGCTTCGGGGCTGCCTTGGGGGCAGGCCTGGCAGCAGGCTTCGGAGCCGCCGGCCGGGCTACCGGCTTGGGCATCGGGACCGGAGGCCTCGGAGCAGCCGGAGCCGGTGCAGCTGCCGGTGTGGCAGCCTCCGCGGCTTCCGCAGGCTTCGCGGCTTCCGCGGGCTTCGCTGATTCCGCGGGCCTGGCGGCAGCGGGCGCCTTCGCAGCGGCTGCCGGGGCAGCCTTCGGAGCCTCACGCCTGGGGGCGGCGGCCTTCGGAGCCGTCTTGGGCGCCGTCTGCCTGGGGGCTGCCTGCCTGGGAGCCGTCGGAGCGGCGGCTTCCTTCACTGGCTCGGCTTTGGCGGAAGCTTCCGGGACGGCCGCAACGGGCGTCTCAGCCTTTGCCGCCGGCTCTTCAGTCTCCGGTGCCTGGTTTGCTTCGGTCCCGGTTTCCGGTGCTTCGGGCTCCGTTGCCGGGGCCTCGGCTTCCGGCTCCGTGGTGATGGCGAAACCTTCGGGGAGAAGATCAGCCAGCGACTGCGTGAACGGTGCCTGGTCGTCGCCGGAGACGTCGACCCGGCCGCCGCCTGTTGCCTTGGCTTCGTTCTGCGCCTTGGCCTCTGCACGCTGCGTCGCGCGGCGTGCTTCAGCCTTGGCTTCAGCCTTGTTCTTCAGCGGGCCCACCACCATGACCATGTTGCGGCCATCGATCCGCGGGCTGGACTCGACCACGCCCACCTCGGCGACGTCGTCGGCGAAGCGCTGAAGAAGGCGGATGCCCATTTCAGGACGCTGCTGCTCACGGCCGCGGAACTGGATCATGGCCTTGACCTTGTCACCGGCGCCGAGGAAGCGCAGGGCATGGCCGCGCTTGGTCTCGTAGTCATGGGTGTCGATCTTCAGGCGGAAGCGGATTTCCTTCAGAACAGTGTTGGTCTGGTTCTTCCGGGCTTCACGTGCCTTGACTGCAGCCTCGTACTTGTACTTGCCGAAGTCCATCAGCTTGCACACCGGAGGCTTGGCCTGCGGCGCAACTTCAACGAGATCAAGATCGGATTCGGCAGCCAAACGCAGGGCATCATCAATACGGACGATTCCTACCTGTTCACCTGCAGGGCCGACCAGCCGCACCTCGGGGACGCGGATACGCTCATTGATTCTTGGCTCGCTAATGTTAAAGCTCCTGTGATTGATGTGGTATTCCACCGGCAAATAGAGAAGGCCCCCAATTGCCGGAGCAATCGAAGGCCTCGAAGATCGGATGCACACTCCTCCGAAGAGGCTGTGCGCATTACCCCCGGCGCAACGCCGCAGGAAATGCCCGACCAGGTACCCGGCAACCTTGCTTCCGGCGGAATTTCTTCCTGGAAAACGGCTGACGCGGGTGGGAGAGATCTCCGCTTGCAAACTGCATGCCATTCTACAGAAAAAATCCCGCTCAGCGCAGCTTGGCGCCGGAGGGACCTAACACAGCAAAATAACGACATCCAGTCGGTCTGTGACAAGCTTACCAGTATGAGCACTCCAGACAGTAATTCGCACGTTTTTGAGGCCGCCGATGCCAAGGAGGACGTGTCCCGGCAAATCCGGGACATCTCTGAGGTTCCGGCGATCGAGGTCATCACCACGGCAGCCGTTCACCTCATGAGCGCCGCCGCCGTGAAGCTCGGCCTTGCCGCCGAGGACAACGCCGAGGAACTCAAGGACCTGGACGAGGCCCGCAAGCTCATTACGGCCCTGGCCGGCCTGGTGACCTCAGCGGCGCCCGAAATCGGCTCCCAGCACGCCGGTCCGTTGCGCGATGGCCTGCGTTCACTCCAGCTTGCCTTCCGCGAAGAGTCCATCATTCCGGACGCCCCCGGCAAGGGCCCGGGCGAGAAATACACCGGCGCCGTCAACTAGGCGCCGCCTGTAAAAACTACTCAAGAAGTACGACGGCGGCGGCGGACCACAGGGTCCGCCGCCGCCGCCGTCGTTCGCTAAGACAGCCGTTGGTCAGGGGTGCCGTTCTGTCAGGCGGTGGTAAACGCCCGCATCCGCACGGTTCAGGTGCCTGTCGGTTCAGGTGCCTGTCGGTTCGGCCGCCGCACGGCGGCGTAGGCGGTACTGGAGCAGCAGGCCCAGCAGGGACAGCACCACTCCGGCGGCTCCCACGGCGGCAAATCCGCCGGCAGGGCCCACGATGTCGATAAAGACTCCGGCCAGGGGTGCGCCAAGCGCCACACCGCTGGTCAGCGCGGAACCGTACCAGCCCATGGCCTCGCCGCGCCTTTCCTCGGGCACAAGCTCTGCAACCTTCTCGGAGGCTGCGGAGAGGACCGGGGCACACAGCAGTCCCGGCAGGACGGACACCAACGCAAGCGTCCAGGTGTCCTGCGTGAAGCCCATCGGAATGGTCAGGGCTGCCATCCCCAGCAGCAGGATGAGGGGCGAGACGGGGCGATGCATGGCGCCGTAAAGGAGACCGCCCACCACTGATGCAGCACACCAGAAGAGGAAGACAATCCCGATTTCGCTTTGCCGCCCGCCCGTTTCCAACGCGGCGACGATCCCTACATCGCTGCCGCTCAGAACCATGCCGGCGCCTGCCGCGACAGCAAATATAGCCGCGACGGCGGCAGTGAACCAGGCGAAATTGTGGACTACCTTGCCCCGCAGGCCCGCTCGCCCGGTCGTGGCGGGGCCCGTCCCGGCCGGAACCACCTCTGCCACCGCTTCCGGAAGGTGGGAAGGGGCAGCTGCGACGAGCGCAGCTTCGGCTGCGTAGCGCTGGTCCGCGGCCTCCGCCACCTTCCCGCCGGCGTGCGGCTCGACAGCGCTGCGCGTGGGCGGGTTGAACCACATCAGGAACAGCCCCGCCAGGGAAGTGGATACGCCCACGACAGTGAGTCCGGCGACGGTGAAGCCGCTCGTTGCCGCAACGGCTCCGGCCGCGGGACCGATCATGAAGACCACTTCGGTGGTGATGGCATCGAGGGCGAACGCGGTGCGCCGCTGGTTGCCGGCAGCAAGGACACCCAGGGACTGCCTCACCACGCTGAAGATGGGCAGCGTGAGCAGTCCGCCCACGAACACCAGCGGCAACAGCCACTCATAGGACACATGCGGCACAACAGACCAGATGATGGTTTCGGACACAACCGACGGGATCAGCGCCCTGCGCAGGCCCACGGTGTCCACCCGCCGGCCGCGCCAGGGGGCACCCAGCGCAATGCCGATGGTCATCACCGCCGCAGCGGCGCCGGCCGCGGCGTACCCCTGGCCCAGGGTGAGGACTATGTGCAGGGTGAGGAGAACACCGGCCGCCGAGTGCGGGATGCGGGCGATCATGCCCACCAGAAGCAGGCGCCGGATGCGCGGTACGGCCAGCAGCTCCCGGTAAAGAGCGAAGTTCACAAGAATCCTTTGGTCTGCCGCGGCAGCCCGGGATCTCCGTGCCTGCCGTCAGCTACTGCGACGCGCGCCGCAACTTGATTTCCAGTGAGTCAACGCGCTCTCCAAACAATACATTCCGGGACCACTCCTGTTGGAGGCCGGACACGAGTTCCTGGACAGCGGAGGCATCGAGCCCGTCCGCAAGGTAGAGCACCACCTGGAGCTCAGGTCCGGCCCCTCCCCCGGCAAGCTCCGCTCCGGTGCCCGTTACGGCTGCGACCCCGGAACCAGGGAGCAGCGAGATGCTGCGGACCGCCGGGAACGCTGCGGTTGCCGCGGTCATTTCGGCGGCCAACGCGGCATCCGCGTATGACGGAACCCAGGGCTGCTGCTGGGCCAGCGCCCAGAGGGCCGGCCGGCGGACCACCAGGGTGATGTCCGAGCCGGGATCAAGGACCATGAGTTCCGCCTGCTCAGACACGGCCGAAAGGGCAGCCCTGGCGGCATAAACCGCCACGGGACGGGCCTCAGGATGCCACGCCGCCAGCGCCCTGGCAGAAGTAAAGGCGGGCATGGCAGTCCTGCCGTCGGCCGCCTTCAGCATCACCAGGGCCATGTCTGCCTGCTTGTCGGCCGTGAGTCCGTCAACGCCGGCGGCCTCGGCTCCGAGCTGGGCGATGATGGGGATGAAGACGCGGCTGGTGGCCAGCGACGCCACCACCGCGGCCTCGTCGCCAGTGCCCCCGACCAGGGCCGCGACGGCGGCGAGGTATCCGGCGTCGGCCGCGCCGTCGTCGTCCTCGAAGTTGTGGATCTTCGCGTCGTCCCCGGCGAGGCTGCGCCCTTCCCAGGGCCGGCCTGCCGAGTCCGTGGGGCCGCCTGCGCCCGCCAGGGCGGCGGCAATGTGTCCGGGGAGGTTGCGTGGAGCCGGTGTGCCGCCGGGGGCCTGTCCGTTACTCGTGGTGTCCACGGATCCGGCTAGCGGCGTCCGGCGACGTCGAGTGCTTCGGGCAGGGTGAACGCGCCGGCGTACAAGGCCTTGCCCACGATTGCTCCCTCGACCCCCAACGGCACTAGCGATCGAAGGACCTTCAGGTCGTCCAGGCTGGAGATGCCGCCGGACGCCACGACGGGCTTGCCCGTCTTTTCCACCATCCGGCGCAGCAGTTCCACGTTCGGGCCCTGAAGCGTGCCGTCCTTGGTGACGTCCGTGACGACGTAGCGGGCACAGCCTGCCTCTTCAAGCCGGCCAAGGACCTCCCAGAGGTCCCCGCCCTCCTTGGTCCAGCCGCGGCCTGCCAAGGTAGTTCCGCGGACGTCGAGTCCGACGGCGATTTTGTCGCCGAAGCGTTCGATGGCGCGCCGGGTCCAGTCGGGGTTTTCCAGGGCCGCCGTGCCAAGGTTGACCCTGGCCACCCCGAGGTCCAGGGCCGCTTCCAGCGAGTCGTCGTCCCTGAGCCCGCCGGAGAGCTCCACCTTGATGTCCAGCCGGCCCACTACTTCCCGCAGCAGTTCTGCGTTGGAACCACGGCCGAACGCAGCGTCCAGGTCCACCAGGTGAACCCATTCCGCGCCCTGCTTCTGCCAGTTCAGTGCAGCCTCCAGCGGGGTGCCGTAGCTGGTCTCGCTGCCGGCCTCCCCCTGGACAAGCCGGACGGCCTGGCCATTGACGACGTCGACGGCGGGCAGCAGTTCAAGAACCGGCAGATCGGTTGCGCTGGTCATCTCAAATCCTCTTCGGTTTGGTGTTGCTGGGCGGGGCTAAAGGTGGTTCGTCATGTTGTTCAGTTGCCTGGCAGCGTCAGCAGGTAGGCAGCCAGCAAGGACATTGCGGCAAGGGCGTAGAAGCTGACCTGGGTCCACAGCGGCTTACGCTGCTGCCGGAAAGACAGCGCGCCGCCCACCAGGAGGCCGGCGAGGCCCATGAGGACAATCGACCACATCTAGGCAGCGCCGTCCGCGGGCTTCGGCTTGCGAAGGCCGTCCACCCAGTTGCGCAGCAGCCTGGCCCCCGCGTCCCCGGACTTCTCCGGGTGGAACTGGGTGGCGCAGAGCGGCCCGTTTTCCACAGCAGCGATGAAGCGGGCACCGTGTTCGGACCAGGTCACCAGCGGCGCGGTCATCCGGGGCTGGATCACGTCGAAGTCCCATTCCTGGACGCCGTAGGAGTGCACGAAGTAAAAGCGCTCGTCCTCCACACCTGCGAACAGCTTGGACCCGGCGGGGACGTCCACCGTGTTCCAGCCCATGTGCGGCACCACGTCGGCGGGAAGCAGCTCCACCTTCCCTGGCCACTCCCCCATGCCTTCGGCTTCGGTCCCGTGTTCGACGCCGGCCTCGAACAGCACCTGCAGACCGACGCAAATCGCCAGGACGGGGCGGCCCCCGGCCACGCGCCGGCCGATCAGGCGAATGCCGTCCACGGCTTTGAGCTCGCGCATCACGGTCTCGAAGGCGCCAACGCCGGGCACAACGAGCCCGTCGGCATTGAGGACGTCTTCGGGTTTGGAACTCAGGAGCACCTCGGCGCCGGCCCGCTCCAGGGCGCGCACGGCTGAACGGACATTCCCGGAACCGTAGTCGAGCACCGTGACCGTGGGCTTTCCTTCGGGCGACACGGGCTTCATGCCGGTTGCCGGATCGATCACGGCGCCGTCCCGAAGGATCTGGCCGGTCACAGGGCGCCCTTGGTGGAAGGAATGCCCTCCACGCGGGGATCCGGTTCCACGGCAGCGCGCAGTGCGCGGGCAAAAGCCTTGAACTGGGCCTCGACGATGTGGTGGGGGTCCCGGCCGGCAATGACGTTCATGTGCAGGCAGATGCCGGCGTGCAAGGTGATGGCTTCAAAGACATGGCGGGTCAAGGAACCGGTAAAGTGGCCGCCGATCAGGTGGTACTCCTGCCCTGCCGGCTCGCCGCCGTGGACCAGGTAGGGGCGGCCCGAGACGTCGACGACGGCGTGGGCGAGTGCTTCGTCGAGGGGAACCGTGGCCTCGCCGAACCTGCGGATGCCCGCCTTGTTGCCAAGGGCGGTGCGCAGGACCTCACCGAACGTGATGGCGACGTCCTCCACCGTGTGGTGGACATCGATGTGGGTGTCACCGGTTGCCTTGACTGTCATGTCTATCAGCGAGTGCTTGCACAGCGCCGTCAGCATGTGGTCGTAGAAAGGGACTGACGTGTCGATGTCTGAGACGCCGGTGCCGTCAAGGTTGATCTCCACGAGCACTGACGATTCACTGGTGGCGCGCTCCATGCGTGCGGTCCGTGCGGCAGCATTCGATCCGGTGGAAGTCATGGTGATATGTCCTTTAAGGGAAGTCAGAGGTGCGGCACCCGAGGCGCCGGTAGTTCAAGTTTAGGCGGGGAGCCTGGACTGGCTGGCCAGGATGGCTTCCAGCGAGGTCAGGAACGCTGTGGTCTCAGTCTCAGTTCCCGCCGTGACACGCAGATGGCCGGGGATTCCGACGTCGCGGACCAGTACCCCGGCATCCAGCAGCTCCTGCCAGACCTCGTGCGGCCTGTCCAGCCCGCCGAAGAAGACGTAGTTCGAATCCGAGGCTGCGGGCTTGAGGCCCATCCGGGTCAGTTCCGTTACGATGCGGTCCCGCTGCGCCTTGATGTCCTGGACGTCGGCCATGAGGGCGGTCCGGTGCCGGAGGGCCGCCAGGCCTGTCGCCTGGGTTATGGCGGAGAGGTGGTACGGCAGCCGGACCAGGCGCAGGGCGTCCGTCACTTCGGGCGCCGCTGCCATGTAGCCCAGGCGGGCACCCGCGAGGGCAAAAGCCTTACTCATGGTGCGTGACACAATGAGGCGCTCCCTTCCGGGAAGCAAGGTCAGGGCGCTGGGCGTCCCGTCGTGGGCGAACTCGTGGTACGCCTCGTCAACGATCACAATGGTCTGGCTGGCCTCGCCTGCGGCATAGACCGCCTCGACTACATCCAGTCCCAGACCCGTGCCCGTGGGATTGTTTGGCGAGCAAAGGAACACGATGTTCGGCTGCAGCTCCTTGACCTGCAGTGCTGCCGATTCTGCGCTCAGCCCGTAGTCCCCTGCACGCTGCCCGATGATGTACCCGGTATCGGTGCCACTGGCCAGGAGGGGGTACATGGAATACGTGGGCGGGAATCCCAGAGCCGTGCGTCCGGGCCCGCCAAAAGCCTGGAGTATCTGCTGCAGGACCTCATTGGACCCGTTGGCTGCCCAGATGTTGGTGGCGTCAAGGCCATGGCCAAGGTACTCGGCCAGCGCTTCGCGGAGTTCGGTGAATTCACGGTCCGGGTACCGGTTGAGCCCTGCTGCCGCTTCGGTAACAGCCGCGCTGATTGCGGCGCGGACGTCCGCCGGGACGCCATGGGTGTTCTCGTTGACGTTCAGCAGGATGGGGACATCCAGTTGCGGGGCACCGTACGGTGTCAGTCCACGGAGATTGGTCCGGAGGGGAAGTCGGTTCAGACGCTCTAACTGGTCATTCACCTGAACAGTTTAGTGCCGACGAAGACACCCGAAAAATATGACGGGCCGGAGGGGCTGCGCATACCCTTTTGGCTGCCCCGAAGCCTACTTGGCGGGCACGAAGAGCTGCTGGCCCGGCACCACGCCGCCGGCCGGGAGGTTGTTCAGCTGAACAATATCGGCGATGACATCACGGGGATCCCTCTCGGGTGCTACCGCGCCGGCGATGGCCCAGAGTGACTGGCCCGCCTGAACCGTGACAGACACCGTGGGAGTTACCGAGAGATCCGCTGCCGAATCCGCTGCCTTGGCCGGGGCATTAAGGAATCCTGCCAGCGACAGCAGGACCGCAGCCAGGATGACCAGCGGGATGCCAATCAGGACGATCCGGCCGCGCCTGGTCAGACGCAGTGGCTGGGCCTTGGTGCGCTCAGGACCCGCCGTGAGGTGCTGGACGGAAACGAACTGCGGACGGGAGTCGTGTGAAGCGGATGTAGCTGACATGAAATTAGCCCTCCTGGACCATACTGTGCTGCCCGGTGCGCCCTGTGCGTCCGCCTGCGATATCCGATCCCGGGGCCTACTGCCCCGGTTTCGAACGCTGCCTGCGACGAGTAGAACACATATTCGAACTTTGCTTCCCTAGTTTTAGCACTTATCAACGAACATTGTCGAGACTCGCTAGAACAGATGTTTGAAAAAGCAATGTGGCTGGCCTACGTTTGGATCAAAGAACAACCACCTCAGTAGTTGATCAGCAGGGTCTGACAATTAATCCGGACAGCACCCGGGCAACCGAAAGGCATTGGCGAACATGGCAGCACCAGCCGCCGAGGGCAAGGCGAACCCCCAGGGCCGCCAGCCCCAGAGGACCCCGAAGGGGCTCACTGCCCGTCAAAAGAAGATTCTCGAAACCATCCAGCGCTCGGTCAATGACAACGGTTACCCTCCGTCCATGCGGGAGATCGGTGACACCGTAGGGCTGGCCAGCCTTTCCAGCGTCACGCACCAGCTCTCGCAGCTCGAAAAGCTGGGATACCTCCGCCGGGATCCGAAGCGCCCCCGCGCGATGGAAGTCCTGATGCCCCTCACGCTGGACGGCGGATCCACGAAACCGAGCGGGTCGGGCAAACCTGCGCTGATGCACAATATCGGCGGGACGGTGACGGAACTTCCCACCGCGATGGACACGGCAATGGTGCCGCTCGTCGGCCGGATCGCAGCCGGCGGGCCGATCCTTGCCGATCAGGTGGTGGAGGATGTCATGCCCCTGCCGCGCCAGCTCGTGGGCCAGGGGGAACTGTTCATGCTGCGGGTGGCCGGCGACTCCATGGTGGACGCCGCCATTTGCGACGGCGACTGGGTGGTGGTCCGCCGGCAGGCCGACGCCGTCAATGGCGATATCGTGGCGGCGCTCCTGGACGACGAAGCAACCGTGAAGACCTTCCGCCAGCGCGATGGCCACACCTGGCTGTTGCCCCAGAACACCCAGTACGAGCCCATCCTCGGGGACCACGCCACCATCATGGGAAAGGTTGTCTCGGTCCTGCGGTCACTGTAGTTCGTTTGGCGTAAAAGCAACGCGGAGTCACTTAGTGCCTCTCGGGAGGACCCGAAGGGGCATTAGGTGACCCCGCGTTGTCGTTGGTCCTGGAAGCCGCTCACGCTCATCCGGGCCAGGCCTCAGGAGCCCTCCTTCGCCAGCCTTTCCAAGGCTGCGAAAGCAGTTTTGCGGTCCGTCGTAGGCCAGAACGGCGGAAGCGCGGCGCGCAGGAATCCGGCGTACCGCTCCGTGGCAAGCCGCGGATCGAGGACAGCCACTACCCCCTTGTCGCCCGTGGAACGGATCAGCCGTCCTGCCCCCTGGGCCAGGCGGATAGCGGCATGGGTGGCCGAAACGGCCATGAACCCGTTTCCGCCGGCCTGCGCCACGGCACGTGAACGGGCTGTCATCAGGGGATCATCCGGCCGCGGGAACGGAATACGGTCGATCACCACCAGGCGGCACGATCCGCCCGGAACGTCAACGCCCTGCCACAGGGACATGGTCCCGAACAGGCATGTGTCGGGCTCATCCGCGAACTGCTTGACCAGGGCAGTCATCGTTGAATCGCCCTGGCACAGGATGCTGAGCCCCAGCCGCGGACGCATGGCCTCGGCTGCCTCCTCGGCCGCGCGGCGGGACGAAAAGAGACACAGCGCGCCGCCCCCGGAGGCCCGGATCAGCGCCTCGAGTTCGTCCAGGGCCTCGGGCGCTGCCCCGCGCCCGGGTTTGGGCAGGTGCCCGGCCACGTAGAGGATTCCCTGCCTGGGGTAGTCAAACGGGGAACCGACATCGATACCGGTCCAGCTCGGCGCCCCCTCCCCTACCAGCCCCAGCCCGCCGGCGGCCGGTTCGAAGGCTGAACCGATGGCGAGGGTTGCTGAGGTCAGCACGACGGTGTGGCCGGCAAAGAGCCCTTCACGCAGCTTCCCCGCAACGCTGAGCGGTGCAATATTGATCAGGACCGGCGCCGTATCATCCGGCTGCCCGTAGCCCTGCTGCGGATCGAACGTACTGGCACGGGAGAACCAGACCACTTCGCGGTTCTCGCGGGCTACGATCAGCCGTTCGCACAGTTCAAGGATGAGCATCAGCCGTGAGCGGGCAAGCTGCCGCCCGCCGTCGGCCGTTTGGCTGCCTTCGCCCTTGGAATCGGAAAGTGCCGCCCGGCACGCTTCGCGCAACTGGTCCACACAGTCCAGTTGTTCGTCGTTGAGGCCGTTGGGGAGCAGCCCGTTGGGCACACCGGCCACGGCGAGCTCCAGGTTTGCGGCAGCCGCGTTGAGGGCATCGACCGTAATGGCGGTGTGCTTCCGTGCGCCGGAGGCGGCAGCGTGCACCATTGCCACGGAGAGCTGCCCGGACACAGCCCCGGTGACCCGGTCCTGGAGTTCGTGGGCCTCATCCACCACCACGACGTCGTACTCGGGAAGCACTGCCAGGCCTTCAAAGGCGCTGACGGCGAGCATGGCGTGGTTGGTGACCACGACGTCGGCGTCTGCAGCGTCGTGGCGTGCCAGCTCGCTGAAGCACTCCGCCGCCATCGGGCACTTCTGCGCCCCCAGGCATTCCATCGAGGTCACGGAAACCTGCCGCCATGCGCGGTCCGTGACGCCGGGAACAAGCTCGTCGCGGTCCCCGGTGCTTGTTTTCTCCGCCCACTCGCGCAGGCGTACTACTTCCTTCCCCAACTGGGACGAAGGACCGCCGAGGGCGGCGGCGAAATGCGGGACGGACGTGTCCTCGCCCAGGGAGAAAAGCTGGCCCTCAGCAGGTTCCTCGGAGGGGAACCCGCCTTCGAGTTTGTGCCTGCACACATAGTTGGAACGGCCCTTGACCAACGCGACCTTGACGGGCCGGTCAAGGGCAGGGGTGATGCTCTTGAGCAGCCGCGGAAGGTCACGGCCCACAATTTGGGTCTGCAACGCAAGTGTGGCGGTGGAAACCAGCGTCGGCTTGTCACTGACAAGCGAGTGCGCAATCAGCGGGATGAGGTAGGCGAGCGACTTGCCGGTGCCCGTACCGGCCTGGACGAGCAGGTGGTCACCGGTTTCAATGGCCTTGGCAACCTGCCTGGCCATCTCGTGCTGGCCGCTCCGGCTCTGACCGCCCATGCCCGCGACCGCGCGGTCGAGCAGTTCGATCACGAACTGCTCGGCCGCCGTAGCCGTAGTTTCCCCCACCACAACCTCAGTCATGGTTGACGAATGATTCCAGTTCAGCAGCCAGGCCTTCGCGGACCATCACCACAGCGCGTGTGCCGTCCTCACCGTGATCCAGGCTCAGGATCTCGGCATCGGTCTCGTGCAGCTTGCTGATCAGGTCACCGCGGTCGTACGGGATCAGGAGCTCGAGCTTGACGCTGGGACGCGGAATCGCTTCGCTGATGGCGCGCAGCAGCTCCGCGATGCCCTGGCCGGTGCGGGCGGACACCACCACGTGGCGGGGCTCGCGCTGCTTGAGGCGTTCCACCACAAAAGGATCCGCGGCATCGGCCTTGTTGAGCACAATGATCTCGGGGATGTTGCGGGCGTCCACTTCGCTGAAGACTTTACGGACGGCCGCTATCTGGCCCTCCGGATCCGGGTGGGACACGTCCACAACGTGCAGGATCAGGTCCGAATCGGCCACTTCCTCCAGCGTTGACCGGAAGGCCTCCACCAGCTGGGTGGGCAGGGAACGGACAAAGCCCACGGTGTCGGCCAGGGTGTAGCCCAGACCGTCGGAGGTTTCGGCCTTGCGCACCGTGGGATCAAGGGTGGCGAAAAGGGCGTTCTCCACCAGCACGCCTGCGTCGGTCAGCCTGTTCAGCAGCGATGACTTTCCGGCGTTGGTGTACCCGGCGATGGCGACGGACGGGACGGAATTACGACGGCGGTTGGCCCGCTTTGTTTCGCGTGCCGGCTTCATCGCGGCGATTTCACGCCGGAGCTTGGCCATCCGCGTGCGGATCCGGCGGCGGTCGAGTTCGATCTTCGTTTCACCGGGTCCACGGGAACCCATACCGGCGCCGGCGCCACCCACCTGGCCACCGGCCTGGCGGGACATCGACTCACCCCAGCCACGCAGGCGCGGCAGGAGGTACTCAAGCTGTGCCAGCTCCACCTGGGCCTTGCCCTCACGGCTCTTGGCGTGCTGGGCGAAGATGTCCAGGATCAGGGCCGTGCGGTCGATCACCTTGACCTTGACGATGTCCTCGAGGCCACGCCGTTGGGAGGGTGCCAGTTCGGCATCCACCACCACGGTGTCTGCTCCGGTGGCCATCACGATTTCCTTGAGTTCAAGGGCCTTTCCGGAGCCCAGGAACGTGCCGGGGTCCGGTTTGGCCCGGCGCTGCACCAGGCCGTCCAGGACTTCCGAGCCGGCTGTCTCCGCGAGGGCGGCGAGTTCGCGCAATGAGTTTTCCGCGTCCGCCAGGGTGCCCTCGGACCACAGGCCCGCGAGAACCACCCGCTCGAGCCGGAGCTGCCGGTATTCGACTTCGGTGACGTCTTCGAGCTCGGTGGACAGGCCTGCTACGCGCCGCAATGCCCGGCGTTCCTCGAGGTCCTGCTGGTCGCCGTCGTACGTGGTGTGCTCGCCGTCCAGGCGGGAGATGGCCTGGGCCCTGCCGAACACGGCCTTGTCGCCGTCAGTGGCGGTGGCGTTCCTGGCCGGTACGTCCTTGGCAAGAATCCGGTCGATCACAGCTTGGATTTCCTCGGGACTCATGTCCTGGGCTGCTGGATCGGAACCGGTATTGGGCTGGCTGGTCATGGTCTCCTTTGAAGATTCGGCATTTTCAGAATAGTGCCGATTGTTGTTCAGTGGTGAAGTATTCGCGCTGGGCTGACGGCTTGCGGTCATCCGGGCCTCCTGGGCTGCTGCGCGGGCGGTTCAGTCCGATGCCGCGCGCAAAGTGAAATTCGCATCCTGTGGATGCTTGACGTGGGGGAAGGCACAGGCAGGTCAGCGAAGCGGAAAGCGGGGGCTGATGCTTCGAGTGCTGCCCGGCGGCAGGACAGAGATGGGAGACTGTCTTGTGCGCGCACGCGGAAGGTTGAAAACCTGCATCGCTGCGGGGCGCGGCCGGCCGACGGGGCTGAGCCCGTGCGTGCTACTCGAGGATCAGGAACATGGGTTCAAGATTAGCAGAACGGGTGGCTGCAGTTTCGCATTGTCCGCTGCGGCCAACTAATCTGGCCAGTTATGGAGTCCGCACACTATTTCAGCGCAACGCCCGCCGGGCCGTTCACCCGCAAGCCGCTCACTGTTGAACTGGCCGGCGAATCGCGCAAGCTGCAGACCTCCGCAGGGATCTTCAGCCCCGACGGGATCGACAAGGGAACGGCTGTGCTTCTGGCCGAGGCCCCGGCACCTTCCCCCACCGGCAACCTCCTGGACATCGGCTGCGGCTGGGGGCCCATTGCGCTTACGTTGGCCCTGCGCGCGCCGCACGCAAAGGTCTACGCGGTGGACGTGAACGAGCGCTGCATCACGCTGACCAACGAGAACGCGGCGCTGCTGGGCCTGGGCAATGTGGTAGCCAGCACCCCGGAGCAGGTGGACCCGGAATTGCGCTTCGACACGATCTGGTCCAATCCGCCCATCCGGATCGGCAAGGACGAACTCCACGGCCTGCTGAAGCTGTGGCTGCCCCGCCTCGCGCCGGGCGGCTCTGCCTGGCTGGTGGTCCAGAAAAACCTGGGTTCCGATTCGCTTCAGCGCTGGCTTGCGGCCGAACTGGATGCCTCGTTCACCGTGACCCGGGAATCCACCTCGAAATCCTTCCGGATCCTGCGGGTCAGGAAAGCGTCCCGCTAGCCACAATCACCGCTGGGCCGCTTAGCTCGACATGCTCGTGGCCGGCCGCTCCGGAAAAGAACTTGACTCCGACGACCCCGCCGGGAACCCTCACCTGCCAGGTATCGGGTGCTTCCGCTCCTGCCCAGTGCCGGATGGCGACCGCTGCGGCGCAGGCACCTGTTCCGCACGACTGTGTTTCGCCCACGCCGCGTTCGTGCACCCGCATGGTCACGGTTCCGATCCCGTCATGGACCAGAGGATCAGAGGGCACGACGAATTCGACGTTGGTGCCTTTCGCCGGCACGGGATCAACATGCGGTGCATCGAAGAGCCGGGTGGCCTCCAGCTCGGACAGTTCCGCCAGGGCAACAACGGTGTGCGGATTGCCCATGCTCACAGACAGCGCGGGACGGGGTACTTCCAGGCCTTCGGCAGTGACCAGGGAATCCATGGCTTTTGCGCTGGCTTCCCCGGGGAAGATGAACTCCCACGGTCCCATATCCACCGCGTAATTTTCCCCCGTCCGGACCACGGTCTTGACGCCGCCGCGCGTTCCGATGGTGAGCGCTCCGCCGTCGGGCAGGTCGACAAGGCCTTCGGCGCGGAGAAAGTGCACAAAGACGCGGACTCCGTTGCCGCACATTTCGGAGAGGGATCCGTCGCCGTTGCGGTAGTCCATGAACCACTCCGCGTCAGGGCTGGTACCGAGCAGTTCGCGGCCCTCGGACAGGTACCGGGACGGGACGGCGCGGATCAGGCCATCACCGCCGATGCCGCGGTGACGGTCGCACAGCGCGGCAACCTGTTCAGCGTCGATGGTCTGGACGCCCTCCGGGTCGGCGATCAGCACAAAATCGTTGCCCGTGCCGTGGCCCTTGGAGAAGCGGAGTCCGCCCAACGTGCGGAAGGCGGGCTCTGTGGTCTCTGCGGGAGTTGCGTGCATGCTCCTAGGTTACCGGCCAGCCGGAAATCAGTTGAAACGGCCGACGGCGGCGCTCACTTGCAGAGCCGGGCCGCCTGCGCTGCGAGGTCCGGAGCGTCCCAGTCCAGCCAGGTGATCCGCGGGTCGGCCCGGAACCAGGTCAGCTGCCGCCGTGCGAATTGCCTGGTTGCCACGATGGTGTCCTCCACAGCGTCCGCCACCGTGCATTCGCCATCGAGAACCTTGAGGAACTGCGCATAGCCCAGCGCGCGGGGGGCGGTCTTGCCCCGGCGCAGTCCCGACGCGTCGAGGCGGCGCACCTCGTCCAGCAGTCCGCGCTGCACCATCGCCTCCACCCGCAGGGCCAGCCGCTCCCGGAGCACCTCCCGGTCCACTGAAAGGCCGATCTGGATGGCGGGCCGGAAGTACTCGCGGCGGGGCATGAAAGAGCTGAAGGGGCGTCCGGTGAGCTGGTGCACTTCGAGCGCCCTGATGATCCTGCGTGCGTCGGCGACACGGCCGGCGGACACCGGGTCCACATTACGGAGCCGGGCAAGGAGAGCCTCCTGGCCGGCTTCCTCGAGTTCGGCCTCCAACTGGCGGCGCAGTTCCGGGTCCGTTCCTGGGAATTCCAGGACGTCCAGGGCTGACCTTACGTACAGGCCCGAACCACCGGCCAGGATGGCCCGCTTGCCCCGGGAGTGGACGTCGCTGATGATGTTCCGGGCCTGCTGCTGGAAGTCGGAGACGCTGGCCTCCTGCGTGACATCCAGGGTGTCCAGCAGGTGGTGCGGCACGCCCTTGCGTTCGGCCAGGGTGATTTTGGCGGTGCCGATGTCCATGCCGCGGTAGAACTGCATGGCGTCGGCGTTGATGACCTCACCGTCCAGTTCAAGTGCCAGGCTGACGGCGAGGTCGGACTTGCCTGACCCGGTGGGACCGACGACGGCGATGACCGGAGGCTGTGCCAACTGTCAGCGGCCCCGGACCGGCAGCGAGGGCATGCCCAGCGAGACGCCTGTCCGGCCGGCGCCGGTGCCCGCTGCGGCGGGCACCGGCGCACCGCATGAATCGGCCTGCGACCTGTCCCAGGCGTCGCCGGCGCGCGAGCGTCGAAGGCTGTAGTCGTTCAGTCCGGGGTCGGCCACGAGGTGGAAGGCCGCCGCCTCGGTGATGGTCACTGTAACCAGGTCCCCTGGGCGGGGCGCCTCGGCACCGTCAGGGACGGAGAAGTGCACCAGCCGCTGGTCCTGGGTACGCCCGGACAACCGGTGGGTTTCCCCGGCCTTCCGTCCGGAGTGGGCAGTCACCATGACCTCCACGCGGCGGCCAAGCTGTTTCGCGTTTTCCTCGGCGGCGATCCTGTCCTGCAGCGCGGTCAGCCGTTCGAAGCGCTCCTGGACCACAGCCTTGGGCAGCTGGTCAGGCAGGTCCGCAGCGGGGGTGCCCGGCCGCTTTGAGTACTGGAAGGTGAAAGCGGTGGCAAAGCGGGACTTCTCCACCACATCAAGGGTTGCCTGGAAGTCCTCCTCGGTTTCGCCCGGGAATCCCACGATGATGTCGGTGGAGATCGCTGCGTGCGGGATCTTCTCGCGGACCTTGTCCAGGATGCCCAGGAACTTGGTGGACCGGTAGGAGCGCTTCATGTCGCGGAGGACTTTATCGGACCCGGACTGCAGGGGCATGTGGAGCTGCGGCATCACGTTGGGCGTCTCTGCCATGGCGTCGATGACGTCGTCCGTGAAGGCGGCCGGGTGGGGGCTGGTGAAACGCACACGTTCCAGGCCCTCGATGTCCCCGCATGCGCGCAGGAGCTTGGAGAAGGCCTGCCTGTCACCGAACTCCACCCCATAGGAGTTGACGTTCTGCCCCAGAAGCGTGACCTCGATGGCACCGTCAGCCACCAGAGCCTGGATTTCCGCCATGATGTCTCCGGGCCGGCGGTCCTTTTCCTTGCCGCGAAGGGCCGGGACGATGCAGAACGTGCAGGTGTTGTTGCAGCCCACCGAGATGGATACCCAGCCTGAATAGACCGAGTCGCGTTTGGTGGGCAGTGTGGACGGGAAGACGTCGAGGGACTCCAGGATTTCGAGCTGGGCCTCGTTGTTGTGCCGGGCCCGGTCCAGCAGAGCAGGCAGCGCGCCCACGTTGTGCGTGCCGAAGACGGCATCCACCCACGGGGCCTTCCTGAGGATGGTCTCGCGGTCCTTCTGTGCCAGGCAGCCACCCACCGCGATCTGCATTCCCGGGTTGGCGGCCTTGACCGGGGCCAGCATGCCCAGGTTTCCGTAAAGCTTGTTGTCGGCATTTTCGCGGACCGCGCAGGTATTGAATACCACGACGTCGGCGTGCTCACCATCCGCAGGAATGTAGCCTGCCGCTTCCAGCATTCCGGCCATCCGCTCCGAGTCATGCACGTTCATCTGGCAGCCGAAGGTGCGGACCTGGTAGGTGCGCGGCTGCGGCGCAGCAGAGGCCGGTGCAGCAGCGGCCGACGAGGCAGCGGCCGACGAGGCAGCGGCCGACGCAGAGGCTGAAGAAGGAACGGTACCGGATGCGGGGGAAGGAATGGTCAAACTCACCTGTTAAGGGTAACGGGTTGGCGGAGGCGCCGCCGATCTGCCCTCGGGAAAGCGACCGCCGTAGGCCTAGTCCTCCGCGTGCCAGTCCACATGGTTCTCAGCCAGCGCGTCGATGACCTCGCCCACCACCCGAAATGCCTGCGACGGCTGGTATCCCTTCCGCGCGAGCATGGAGGCCAGGCGCCGGGTAACCTTGTCCCGCTCCGCCCGGTCCGACAGGTCCGTTCCGGGCCGGAGTTTCCGTTCCACGAGGCGGCGGGCGGCTTCTTCCTCATCGGCGTCGGAGAGCTGTTCAAGTGCACTCGCGGCTGTCTCGGGGTCGATGCCCTTGTCCGAGAGCTCGCGGCGCAGTGCACCCTTGGCAAGCTTCCGTGACTGGGAGCGGCTGCGGACCCACATGTCGGCGAATTCGGCGTCGTCGATGAGCCGCACCTCCTGGAACCGGTCCAGAACGGCCTCGGCCACATCCTCGGGAATGTTCCGCTCCGCCAGCTTCCGGGACAGCTGCAGCCGGCTTTTGGCCGAGCTGGTCAGCTGCCGCAGAACGATGGCGCGGGCAACGGAGGCGGGATCCGGCTCCGGGTCCGCGGCCACGGACGAGTCAGGAGCGGGCCCGTCCTGCCCGAAACTCCTGGGCCCGCCGCCCCTTCGCCGCCGCCGTGCCGGCCCCGGCTCCCGCTCTTCCATCAGGTCCATGGAGCCCCTAGAAACCGTCAACGGCCTTCAGCTTGGGAGTGTCCTTGGACTCGTCAGCTGCAGGCTTGACGCCAACGCCGAGCTTCTCCTTGATGAGCCGTTCAAGCTCCGTTGCCAGCTCGGGGTTGTCGCGCAGGAACCTGCGGGAGTTCTCCATGCCCTGGCCCAGCTGGTCGCCGTCATAGGTAAACCATGAACCGGACTTTTTGATGATGCCGTGCTCAACGCCCATATCGATGATGCCGCCCTCACGGGAGATGCCCAGGCCGTAGATGATGTCGAATTCGGCAATCTTGAAGGGCGGGGCCATCTTGTTCTTGACGATCTTGGCCTTGGTGCGGTTACCGACGGAGTCGGCACCTTCCTTGAGTGTCTGGATCCGGCGGACGTCGATGCGGATTGAGGCGTAGAACTTCAGTGCCTTACCACCGGTGGTGGTCTCCGGGGAGCCGAAGAACACGCCGATCTTTTCGCGAAGCTGGTTGATGAAGATGGCGGTGGTTTTGGTCTGGCTCAGGCGGCCGGTGATCTTACGCAGCGCCTGGCTCATCAGACGGGCCTGCAGACCCACGTGGCTGTCACCCATGTCGCCCTCGATTTCGGCGCGCGGAACAAGGGCTGCGACGGAGTCGATAACGATCACATCAAGCGAGCCGGAACCGATCAGCATGTCCATGATTTCCAGGGCCTGCTCGCCGGTGTCCGGCTGCGAGACCAGCAGGGCATCCGTATCCACGCCAAGCTTGGCAGCGTATTCCGGATCCAGGGCGTGTTCGGCGTCAATGAAGGCCGCGATGCCGCCGAGGCGCTGGGCGTTGGCCACAGCGTGGAGGGCAACGGTGGTTTTACCGGAGGATTCCGGGCCATAGATCTCCACGACGCGGCCGCGCGGCAGGCCGCCAATTCCCAAGGCGACGTCCAAAGCGATGGACCCGGTGGGGATGACCTCGATCGGAGCACGCACCTCATCACCCAGCCGCATGACGGAGCCCTTGCCGAACTGCTTGTCAATCTGGGCCAGCGCTGCTTCCAACGCTTTTTCACGATCCGGGGCTGCCGCCATGGTTCACACCTCTAATGCTTTCTCGCTTTGGGGTGGCCTTAGCGGCCGTTTATTGGTCATCTCTGACGCTAATGGCACCCACTGACAATCAAGCCGGATGACATCGCCTATGTGGATAACCCACTACGAAAAGCATAGCTATACCCGAACAGATATTCGAACAGGGCCGGCGGCGTGTCAGTGGAAAGAGCGGGCGCACTGCCTGCCCGGAACGTTGGGTTGCGGTGTCAGTCGCGGAGGGGTTTGACGTCGCGGCCCAGCCGGCGCTCCGGCGGCACGTCCTGGACATCGCAGACTGCCAGCCATACCTGCCGGGGGCTTACACCGGCCGCGAGGGCCTGGTCAGCCGTGCGTCCGCCCACTCCGGCCAGGACCAGGGTGCTGCCCAGGACGCGGGAGTACCCGGCTCCGAATTCGTCGTCCATAAGCCGCCAATAGTCACTGATCCGCACCAATAGAGTCTCTCATGACCGGGGACCCTAGAATTGTTGCCATGAGCAACGTGCCTGATACGCCTCCGTCGAAGGGTCCCGCGGAGACAACTCCAGCCGGTACAGCGGCGACGCGTCCTGCGGAGCCTGAGGCAGGCGGGGACACCCTGGACGCGGCCCTGAATAATGTGGAACACCAGATCAGCCTCTTCTGGCGCCGTGCGCGGTCTGTGTCCCAACAACTCTCCCGGCAGGTCCACCCCGATATGGAGCCGGCGGCGTATGGCCTGATGGCGGTCATCCGGCGGGAGGGCCCCATCCGCCTGACCGACCTTGCCCTGAACATCGGCGTGGGAAAGCCCTCCGTGAGCCGCCAGATCGCCTTCCTGGAAAGCCTGGGCCTGGTTTCCAAGGAAGCCGATCCCCTGGACGGCAGGGCGCAGGCGATCCGCCTGACTGAGAAGGGCGAGGAAAAGATGCACCAGGTCCAGGATGCGCGCCGGCAGGTGTTCCGCGAGCGGCTGGGCGAATGGCCGGTCGGCGAACTGCAGACGCTTGCTGCCTACATGGCAAAGCTCAACACCATCTATGAGCACGACGGTTTCGCGAAGGACCCGTCCGCCTGAGGCAGCGACGCAAAACCTGGAAGGCAACGACAAAGCCTCCGGCCCTTGGGCCGGAGGCTTTGTCGTGTAACTGCCTTTGGATGCTGCGGACGGCTTAGCGCGCGCCGGAGAGCAATCCGGTGGAGAGTTCGCTGTTGAGCTCAGCGCTCAGGTCGCGCTCAAGATCGCGTCCGTAACGCTGTGAGAATTCCTGGGGAACAGTGTCCGGAACGGCTACGCCCTCGGCGACAGCAACGCGGTCGCTGACTTCGCGGAGCATGCTGGACAACGGAACATCCAGGGCAGAGCAGATTGATGAAAGGAGCTCTGACGACGCTTCCTTTTGGCCACGCTCCACTTCGCTGAGGTAGCCCAGGGAAACCCGGGCGCTGTGCGAAACTTCGCGGAGCGTACGTCCTTGGCGCTGGCGGACATCGCGCAGGACATCACCGATTTCGTGACGAAGTACAACCATCTTGCGCTCCTTCTGTTCGCTCTTGGCCTGATCGGCGAGGCCCACATCCTTCCAGCGGACAACGCCGTTTACGGATACGGGCTGCTTTACCATCTGTATCGCCTTGCTCCCTCATAAGTGCGGTCCGCCGTGGAGCGAACCGTGGTGGTTTAATCATCCTAGGCGCCTCCGCAGTCCGGAAGCGACACAAAGTAATAACTAATGGATACCGGGATTTGTTCCCGGCAACTTTACGCCCGGTAACTTCAGGGCGATAGGGCCGCGAGCAGACTTTCCAATGCCGCCCCGCACGCCTGTCCACGGATCTCGGCCCGGTTTCCGGTAAAGCCATACTCGGCGAAGGTGACACCGCCTGCGGTGGCGACGCCGATGAACACCGTTCCGACAGGCTTGCCGTCATGCGCTTCGGGGCCGGCCACTCCCGTGGTGGCGATGCCGATGTCGGCACCCAACACGGTCCGGGCGCCGTCCGCCATCGCCGCGGCGACGTCCCCATCTACGGATCCGACGGCGTCGAGAAGTTCAGGTGAGACCTTCAGGACCCCTGACTTGACCGTGTTCTGGTATGCCACCACGCCGCCCTGCAGCATGCCGGATGCACCGGGTGTGTCGGCTAAAACAGCAGCGACCATGCCCGCCGTGAGTGATTCCGCCGTGGCAACCGTCCGGCCGGCGTCCAGGGCCTTCCTGACTGCCTGTTCCGCCAGGTGATGAAGATTAGTCACGTCAGCTCCCTACTTGGATGCTCTTGTTTCCCGGGCCTTCTTGCCCTGCGAGCGGAGCTTCAGGGCTTCAATGACATATTCGACGCCGGTCCAGACCGTGATCAGGACCGCCGCCATCATGACGGCGAAGGCCACCCACACCAGCCATGGAGCAAACGCGCCCAGCGGCATGAGGTACAGGAAGATCGCTGCCGTCTGGACCACGGTTTTGAGCTTGCCGCCCCGCGACGCCGGGATGACGCCGTAGCGGATGACAAAGAAGCGGAGGGCCGTGATGCCCCACTCCCTGACGAGGATGACGATGGTGATCCACCAGGGCAGTTCGTTGAGGATGGAGAGCATCACCAGCGCCGAGCCGATCAGGAGCTTGTCCGCAATGGGGTCCGCGATTTTGCCGAAGTTGGTGATGAGTCCACGGCTCCTGGCGATGTCGCCGTCGAGCTTGTCCGTGTAGATGGCGACGGCGAACGCCGCTACCGCCGCCCAGCGCCAGGGCCCCAGTTCGCTTTCAAAGCCGGGAGCGTCCGCCACCAGAAACCAGATGAAGAACGGCACAAGGGCGATGCGCAGCATTGTCAGGATGTTGGGAAGATTCCAGATTCCTGCGCTGCTGGAGCCGGCGGCGGTTTCTTCGGTGCTAGTCACCTTCCTAGGCTACCGTCCGGTGAGTGACCAGGCGTCCTCGGATCCATCTTCGTCGTCCCCCCGGGCACCTGGCGGCGAGTCGGCGCCGTCGTAGTATTCAACGTTCTGGCTGCGCTGGTCCAGGTCAGCCTGCACCAGGTCCTCGGCGTAGCCGCCTTGGGCGATGTTCGCGTTGGCGTTCTCGCTCAGCGCTGCAGTCTGCGAATCGGGAACAGCGGGACCCTCCTGGCCCTTCATGGCTGCGAGCACGGCCGCGAGGTCGTCGGGCTTGACCAGCACGTCGCGGGCCTTGGATCCTTCCGAAGGCCCGACCACTCCCCTGGATTCGAGCAGGTCCATCAGCCGCCCGGCCTTGGCGAAGCCGACACGCAGCTTGCGCTGAAGCATAGAGGTTGAGCCGAACTGCGTGGTGACCACAAGCTCGGTGGCCTGCAACAGCACCTCAAGGTCATCCCCGATGTCGTCGTCGATCTGCTTCTTCTGCGCTTCGGGCGCAACGTCGTCGCGGTAGTCGGCCTTGAGCTGGCCCTTGACGTGTTCAACCACCTTGTGGATCTCAGACTCTGTGACCCACGCACCCTGGACACGCATGGCCTTGGACGCACCCATCGGCAGGAACAGGGCGTCACCCTGGCCAATGAGTTTCTCGGCGCCGGGCTGGTCCAGGACCACGCGGGAGTCGGTGACGGAGGACGTGGCGAACGCCATCCGCGACGGGACGTTGGCCTTGATCAGCCCGGTGACGACGTCGACGGAGGGCCGCTGGGTGGCCAGGACCAGGTGGATGCCGGCGGCACGGGCCAGCTGGGTGATGCGCACGATCGAGTCTTCGACGTCGCGCGGAGCCACCATCATGAGGTCGGCGAGCTCATCAACGATCACCAGCAGGTAAGGGTAGGGCCGGATGACGCGTTTGGAGTCGACCGGCGGGTGCACTTTTCCGGCACGGACGGCTTTGTTGAAGTCGTCAATGTGCTTGAAACCGTAGTTCGCGAGGTCGTCGTAGCGGGCGTCCATCTCCCGGACCACCCATTGCAGCGCCTCCGCGGCCTTCTTGGGGTTGGTGATGATCGGGGTGATGAGGTGCGGAACGCCCTCATAGGCGGTCAATTCCACGCGCTTGGGGTCCACCATGACCATGCGGACCTCATCCGGGGTGGCCCGCATGAGGATCGAGGTGATCATCGAGTTCACGAACGAGGACTTACCTGCACCGGTGGCACCGGCAACGAGCAGGTGGGGCATCTTGGCGAGGTTGGCCACAACGTAGCCACCCTCGACATCTTTGCCCACCCCCATGACCATCGGGTGGTCGGTGCGGCGGGCGTTCTGGCTGCGGAGGACGTCGCCGAGGGAGACCGTTTCACGGTCCGTGTTGGGAATCTCGATGCCGATGGCCGACTTGCCGGGGATGGGGCTGAGGATCCGCACGTCGCTGGAGGCGACGGCGTAGGAGATGTTTTTGGACAAGGCCGTGACGCGCTCCACCTTGGTACCCGGGGAGAGCTCGATCTCGTAGCGGGTCACCGTGGGTCCGCGGCTGAAGCCGGTGACCTGGGCCTCCACGTTGAACTGGTTGAGGGTCTCGGTCAGGGAAGCGACGATGGCGTCGTTGGCTTCCGTGCGTTCCTTGGGAATGGAGCCCGGGGTCAGGACGTCCGACGGCGGGAGGGTGTACGTGACATCGCCCGCCAGGGAGAGTTGCTCGGTCCGCTGCGGAATGGGGGTGGGCGGCGGAATCGGGGTGACGGGCTTGGCCGGCACCTGCGGAACGGCCACCGCTGCGGGATTCAGCGAACCCGCGGCCACCATGCCGGGGGTCACCAGCGGAATGGCTTCAGTGGCGTTCTCCCCCGCCCCTGGCGCGGCGGAACCCAGGCCCTGGGCGGCTTTGATCTTTTCGACGGCGATCTCCGCCTGTGTGGGGCGGCGGACTCCGGGAGCGGGCCTGGGCCGTGACCCCGACGCTCCGGCTTCGGTCTCGTCGTCGTCAATGACGGCGTGCTCGAAGGCTTCGTCGCCCACGTAGCCTTCGAGTTTGGGACCGGCTTCGTCGTCCTTTCCGAAGAAGCGCCGCTTCTTCTTCTTGGGTACCGCCGCCGGCGGCGTTTCCTCAAGGTAGCTGCGGTCGTGGCTGTCCGCCGCTTCGCCGGGCTCCTGCAGATCGATGCCCATCAGGTGCTCGTAGGCCGAGCGCAGCCGGCGGGGAATGGCTCCGAAGGGGGTGGCAGTGATGATCAGCAGCGAGACGAAGGCCAGCAGGCCATAAAGCACCAGGGGCACCGCCGGGTGGATGGCCGCCAGCGGCGACGCCGCGAGGAAGCCGAGCATGCCGCCGGCCTGCCTCAGGCCGTCAAACCCCTCGGCGACGGTGGGCTGGCCGGCGAGGACGTGGGACAGTCCGCAACCCGCGAAGGTCATGATGAGGAAACCGATGCCCACCCGGTTGTTGCCGCGGCCGTCGTCGGGCTGCCGGAAGAGCCGGAAGGCGCAGACGAAAAGCATGAGCGGCAGCAGCAGCGACATCCAGCCGAAGGTGCCGTTGACCACGCTGTAGACGGCATCCGGGAACCAGCCAGTCATTCCCCACCACGCAAACGTGGCGATGAAGACGCCGAGGGCCAGGTTGAAGAGGGCGGCGCCGTCGCGGCGGTCTTCCGCCGGGAGGTCGCTGACGTCGGAGCCGATCCGGCGGACTCCCCCGCCCACCAGGTGGCCTACGCCCAGCCACGCGCCAGCGACAACACGCAGGAGCCAGGGCTGCCGCTGTTCGACGGCGGGAAGCCGGCGCGTGGCTGAGGCGCCGGAGGATGATCCCCGTCCCCCGGAGGTGCCCGTCTTGGACCCTGTGGAGCCCGCGCCGCGCCCCGCCGAGCCGCCCGGCTTGGCGCCGGAACTGCGGCCCGTGTTGCCGCCGGTGTTGCCTCGGGGCGCGGAAGTAGTACGAGTGGCCATACGTGCCACGGTACCTGAACTGATGCGGTTTTCCGCGGATTTGCAGCCGTTCCCGGCCCCCATGTTGCCCATGGGAAAGGCCCGGTTCCGAGGAACCGGGCCTTTGAAATCCGCTGGGCTTCAGCGCTGTTAAGCCTCGAGGACCACCGGGATGATCATGGGCTTGCGGCGGAGCTTGCGGTTGACCCAGGTACCGACAACGCGGCGTACAACCTGCTGGAGCTGGTGCGTGGTGTGGTCCGTCCGGTTGAGCACGGCTTCTTCCAGCGCGGCATTGATCTTGGGGATGATTTCGTCGAAAACGGAATCGTCCTCTGCCACGCCGCGGGCGTGGATTTCGGGCCCGGAAACCACCTTGCCGGTGGCCCGGTGAATGACGGTGATGATGGAGATGAAGCCTTCATCACCCAGGGTCTGGCGGTCCTTCAGATCGGCCTCCGTGACTTCGCCGACACTGGAGCCGTCAACGTAGACAAAGCCGACCTCGATCTGGCCTACCACGTCTGCGCGGTGGTCCTTGAGGTCGATGACGGTGCCGTTGTCGGAGAGGATGACGCTGGCTTCCGGCACACCTGATTCGATGGCGATCTTGCCGTTGGCAATCAGGTGGCGGGTCTCGCCGTGCACGGGCATGGCGTTGAGCGGCTCAAGGATGTTGTAGCAGTAGAGCAGCTCGCCGGCTGCCGCGTGGCCTGAGACGTGGACCTTGGCGTTGCCCTTGTGGATAACGTCGGCACCGAGCTTCAGCAGGCCGTTGATGATGCGGAAGACGGCGTTTTCGTTGCCAGGGATGAGGCTGGAGGCCAGGATCACGGTGTCGCCCTGGCCCACCACTACGCGGTGGTCTCCGTTGGCCATGCGGGACAGCGCCGCCATCGGTTCGCCCTGGGAACCGGTGGACATCAGGACCACGCGGTTGTCCGGCATGTTGTCGATGTTTTTGATATCGACGACGAGGCCCGGGGGTACGTCAAGGTAGCCGAGTTTCTCCGCGATGGCCATGTTGCGGACCATCGAGCGGCCGACGAAGGCCACTTTACGGTTGTGCTTGGCCGCGGCGTCGAGCACCTGCTGTACGCGGTGGACGTGCGAGGAGAAGGACGCCACAATGATCCGCTTGGTGGCCTGGCCGAAGAGCCGTTCCAGGGTCGGACCGATCTCCTTCTCGGCGGTGGTGAAGCCCGGCACGTCCGCGTTGGTCGAGTCGGACATGAAGAGGTCCACTCCTTCTTCGCCGAGCTTGGCGAAGTGGCGGAGGTCGGTGATCCGGCCGTCCAGGGGCAACTGGTCCATTTTGAAGTCGCCCGTGTGCAGGACGGTGCCGGCGGCGGTGCGGATGAAGACAGCCAGGGCATCGGGGATGGAGTGGTTGACCGCGACGAATTCGCATTCGAAGGGACCGAACTTTTCGACCTGCCCCTCCTCAACGGTCAAGGTGTAAGGACGGATCCGGTGTTCCTGCAGCTTTGCCTCGATCAGGGCAAGGGTCAGCTGGGACCCCACCAGCGGAATGTCCGCACGGAGCCGCAGGAGGTAGGGCACGGCGCCGATGTGGTCCTCGTGGCCATGCGTGAGGACGACGGCGACGATGTCGTCGACGCGGTCCGCGATGTAGGAGAAATCAGGCAGGATCAGGTCAACGCCGGGCTGGGTCTCCTCCGGGAAGAGGACACCGCAGTCCACGACGAGCAGCTTGCCGTCGATTTCGAACACGGCCATGTTCCGGCCGATCTCCCCCAGGCCTCCGAGCGGAACAATCCGCAGGGTGCCTTGCGGCAGGCGTGGGGGCGTGACAAGGCCGGGAAGGGCGGTTTGGGTCATAGTGCACTACTTTCCAGGCGGAAGGGTGCCGGTCTTAGCCCTTAGGAAAAGACCAGCCCCGCTTCCGCCAAGTCCTCGCGGATGGATTCGATCTCGGCTTCGTCCGGCTCCACGAGGGGCAAACGGACAATCGAGTTGGGCAGGACTCCCTGCCATTTAAGAATTTGCTTGGCTGCGACTGCCCCTTGGACGCGGGTCATCGTTGCGCGAACCACCGGGAGCAGCTCGAAGTTGATCTTGCGGGCGGTGCTGAGGTCGTTCGCGTTGACGGCGTCGATCAGCTCGCGGAAGCGGCGGGTGGCAACGTGGGTTGTGACGCCCACCAGTCCGACGGCGCCCAGGGCCATCCACGGGAGGGTCAGGCCGTCGTCGCCGGAGTAGAACAACAGGTCGGTTTCCGCCATGACGCGGCTGGCTGCAGTGAAATCGGCTTTGGCATCCTTGACGGCGACGATGTTCGGGTGCTGCGCGAGGCGGATCATGGTTTCGGGTTCGATGGCGATCGACGAGCGGCCCGGGATGTCATAGAGCATGACGGGAATATCGGCAGCTGACGCCACGGCCTCAAAGTGGGCGCGGACCCCGGCCTGGCTGGGCTTGTTGTAGTAAGGCGTGACCAGCAAAAGGCCGTCGACGCCGAGCGCAGCCGCCTGCTGCGAAAGGTGGATCGAGTGGGCGGTGTCGTTCGTCCCGGTGCCGGCGATGATGGCGGCGCGGCTTCCCACGGCCTCCTTGACGGCACGGAACATGCCGAGGTTTTCCTCATCCGTGAGGGTGGAGGTTTCACCGGTGGTTCCGGTAACAACCAGGCCGTCACAGCCGTCATCCACGAGCTTTACGGCCAACTCCGCAGCCTGCGCGTAATCAACTTTGCCGTCATTGGTGAAGGGCGTGACCATGGCGGTCAGGAGCGTACCAAGGGCAGGAATGTTCGCGGATGTGTGAGGCATGGAAAAAACGTTACCCTGTCCCCCTCCGGTTAGGACAATGGCCGAGGCGTGATCCACGTCAAATAGGGGACCATCAGCGGAATTTCCGCAGGGCGCCGCGCTGCAGGATGGCTGTGACCACTTCGGTGCCGGTCCCGGCTGCTTTTTTGAGCTGGAGGCCATCGGGTCCCCAGAACCCACTCAATCCGGAGGACGGTCCCGATGGTGCGGATCCGGCCAGGTTGGCCAGGATGCCGAACATCCGGTTGTCGGAGGCGAGGGCTTCAAGGTGCAGTGCGAGCCGCCGCCCGTCATCCACCGCATAGACAGCGGTCACAGCACAGACATCCGCTCCGGCCAGCTCAGCCTCTGTGCAGTGGGCAGGAGTTTCGGCATCGGAGCAGACCACCACGGCAATTCTCCAACCGTCCAGTTCCAGGAAGATGGCACCGGAGCCGGCCGTGAAGTGCTCCGCTTCACCGGCATTGAGCCGGGCCTTGAAGCCGGCCTCCGTGGTGCCGTCAGGATGGATGGCCAGGCAGGCCATCCGCGGGGTTCCGTCCGGTTCCCTGTACGCGGCCCCTGCCACTGCCGTGATCCCGGTCCGCCGGCAGATCTCATGGACGGCTTCCAGCCTGGCATCGTCCGGCCGGAGCCAGGAATCTTCCGCCTTCAACAGTGCAAGGTTGTAGCCGGTCAGGGAAAGCCCGGGGAAAAGCACCAGCCGGGCGCCATGGGATTCGGCATCCTCGATGAGCCGGACATGTTCCTGGACGTTCGGAACGATCCCGCCTTCCAGCCACTGGTACTGGATGGCGGAGACAGTCAGGGCTTCAGTCACCCTTTCATCCTAGGGACCGTGCTGCAGATTGACAGGGCGGTCAGTACCGCCGGGCTGCTCGCCGGGCGGTATTCCGTCATGTGGTCCCTGAAGCGGGTCCAAAAGCGGCCCGTGGCTCAGGCTCCCCGGCTGGCAGTACCGTTCCACCGCTGCCTTACGCAGGCCCTCAGCCCAGGCTGCCATTTTCTGGGCGGCCCGGACGTAATGGAACAGTTCAAGGGGGGTCAGGGCTTCCAGGTCGATTTCTGCAAGCCGGCGCGCCAGCTCTGCTCCTGCCGGCTGCGCACTGAGGGTTATGCCCTCTTCCTGCCACTGGACATCCTCAGCGGATCTTCCGGCCACAAGCTGACGGAAGAGGAAATCCACTACTCCCGGACTCATGGCCTTCATCAGGCCACGGGACTCGGCCGTACTGCCGACGCCGGGGGCCTGCCCCACGGCGCTGTGGCCGGCCGGAGAATCCTGAAACTGTGGGGACTGGGAAGGCGTGTGCATGCCACCCATGCTATTCGAACATATATTCGAATACAAGGCTTCTGCTGCCTGCGGGTTCCTGGCGGCATTCCGTCCGGCATCCCTCCCCGGCGGTCCCACGCGGACCGGCACGGGTTCTGGCCGGGGCCGGCCCGGCTTGCTGCCCGGCTTCCTGCTCGGTACGTTGGCGTCACTTGACTGCCGCCCCCAAGGCAGGTGTGAGAACATCGCCTCATGACGTCCCGTGCCACGGCAAGATCCTCCCGGATCCCCCGATCCCAGCAGCCCACGGGCCGCCTCCGCGGCATTGACGCGGCCCGGGGGCTGGCGCTCCTTGGCATGATGGCCACGCACCTGCTCCCTACGTTCGAGGCCAATGCGGACCTCACTCCCACATGGATCGGGCTGACTTTCTCCGGCCGGGCCGCTGCGTTGTTCGCCGTGTTGGCGGGGGTCGGCCTCGCGCTGTCTACGGGCAAGCAGGTGCCCTTCGAAGGGGCTGCCCTGAGTGCTGCCCGCCGCGGCATCGCACTGCGCGCTTTGGTGATCGCCGCCGTCGGCCTCTCCCTGGGCGGACTGGAGGTCAACCTTGCGATCATCCTGGTCCACTACGCCCTGCTGTTTCTCTGCGTCCTGCCCTTCCTGGGGCTGAAGCTGAAGGCGCTGAGCGCCTGGGCCGCCGGCTGGATCGTGGTTTCACCGGTGCTCGCCTACTTGCTGAGGCCTTGGCTGATGGCGGCCGAGCCGCCCCTGAACCTGGGGCACAACCCGTCCTGGGAGGACCTGTCGACGCCTTTTCCGCTGTTGGGTGACCTCTTCCTCACCGGCTACTACCCGGTTTTCCAGTGGCTGGCCTATCTGTTGGTGGGCCTGGCCATCGGCAGGCTTGCCCTCTCCAAGGCGATGATTCCGGTCGTGCTGTTGACAGCCGGCATCGCGGTGGCCGCCTTGGCCAAGGCCCTTGGCACGGCCGCAATGGAAAACTGGGGCGGCCGGGCGGCGCTCGAGGACGTCCTGAATGCACCCGGCTACCCACTCGACAGCGTCCTCCAGGTCAACCTCACCGGGATCCGGCAGGAAGGATCCTGGTGGTGGCTCGCAGCCGCCGCTCCGCACTCCGCCACCACCCTGGACCTGGCCCACACCTCCGGCGTGGCGGCCGCCGTCGTGGGCGCGTGCCTCCTGCTCGGGAGGCTGGCTGAATGGCTGGATCTTGACCTGTTGCTGCCGCTGCGGGGCGCCGGAGCCATGACGCTGACGCTCTACACCGTCCACGTATGGGTGGTGTCGGGGTTCTACCTCAAGCCGCTGCCTGCCGGCTGGACAGAAGATGGAATGTACTTCGCCCACGCCGCCACAGCCATAATCGTGGGCATGGTGTTTGTCCTGCTGAAGTGGCGGGGGCCACTGGAATGGGTTGGCCACGCCGCCAACCAGGTGGCCCGCGGCGAACGGATCGGCCGGCCTTAGCTCGCACGGTCTTTCACGGGCTTCCCGGCAGCTAGGCCGGGACCTTGCCGCGGAACAGCCGGACGGCGTCGCGCATGGAGGCGCGGGCGCGCTTGCGGTCCCCTGCGGCGTCGTAGGCACAGCTGAGCCGGAACCAGGAGCGCCAGTCTCCGGGAGCCGCTTCAGCCTCTGCCTTGTACTTTTCGAACTCCAGGTCCGCAGCAGAACGGACGATGCGGCCGGCCGGCGTGCGCGGGAGCTCATCCACGGGCAGCCCGCCTTCGGCTTCGAGGACCTTCGCCATCTGTTCCGTGCGCGCTCCGAACATCAGTTCGCGGATCAACGCCCAGGCCCCTATGACGGGCAGCACCAGGTACGCGGCGCCGATGGCTTTGGCAGCCGGATTGCTGTCCAGCAACAGAAGGACGGACCGCTGAAAGGACACCACCAGGTAAAAAACCAGGAGGAGCGTCACGGCACCCACCCAGATCTTTGTGCGGTTCTTCCGGAACGCTGTCAGGAAATCGCCCACCGCCTAAATCCCCAAATCCAGATAGCCGTCCAGGCCCACTGTCAGTCCGGGATGGGCAGCGACGTTACGGACGCCGAGCAGCACGCCGGGCATGAAGGAAGCGCGGTCAAAGGAGTCGTGCCGGAATGTCAGCTGCTCCCCCGCACCGCCGAGCAGGACTTCCTGGTGCGCCACAAGGCCGCGCAAGCGGACACTGTGGACCCGGATTCCATCCACTTCGCAGCCCCTGGCACCGGCCCGTCCGCTGGTGGTGGCGTCGGGGCTGGGAGGAACGCCCGCCGCCTGGCGCTCGGCGGCGATGAGCTGGGCAGTGCGGACTGCTGTGCCGGAGGGCGCGTCCACCTTTTCCGGGTGGTGCAGTTCGATGATTTCCACGGATTCGAAATACCTGGACGCTTTGGCGGCGAATGCTGACGCCAGCACCGACCCGAGGGCGAAGTTGGGGGCGATCAGCACACCGGTTTCCGGGTGCTCCGCGAGAAGTGCTTCCAGCCCGGCCAGCCGGGTTGCGTCCCAGCCGGTGGTCCCCACCACCGCATGCATGCCGTGCCCGACGGCGTAGCGGACGTTCGCTTCGGTGCTCTCCGGAACGGTCAGGTCCACCACAACCTGGGCGCCCGAGGCAGCCAGCTGGTCCAGGGAATCGCCCCGGCCCAAGGCGGCTACGAGTTCCAGGTCGGCGGCGGCTTCCACAGCCTTAACGGCTTCGGCGCCCATGCGGCCATTGGCGCCCAGGACGGCCACGCGGCTGCGGGCGGGGTGTTGTTCGGTCATGCGGTTAACCCTACCGTCGGGCCGGACGCCGGACTGAACCGGAGGCTGTGCGTTACCTCGCACGCGGAGCCTCGCAGAACCCTCGCCTGCGGACACCTGCGGGGTGTGGATGGCGCGGGGCTCACTCCCCCGCGCCCACCCACTCAACAGTGCCGTCCGTGAAGAACTGTTCCTTCCAGATGGGAACCTGTTCCTTGATCCTGTCCACCAGTTCGGAACACACCGCGAACGCCTGGCCGCGGTGTGCTGCGGAGACTGCGCAGACCAACGCGGGGTCGCCGATTTCGAGCATGCCGATCCGGTGGGCAGCCCAGATCCGTACCGGCTGCAGCGAGGCATCGCCCGCGTGTTCGGCCACCAGCGCGGCGACGACGTCGGCCATCACCTGGTGAGCTGTGGGGTGCGCACTGTAGCTGAGCCGCTCAACTGCCTTGCCGGCGTCGTGATTCCTGACTACCCCGCTGAAGCTGACCACAGCTCCGGCGGTGTCCGACTCCACCGCGGCGATGGCCTGGTCCACTGAGATGGGTTCCGCGCTCAGGACCGCGTGGACCACTTCGAAGACTGATTCAGTGCCCATGGCCGCCCTCCAGCTGGTCGCAGAGGTGCCCGATCAGGGGATCAAGCACAGAGAGACCGTCCATGACACCCTTGGGCGATCCCGGCAGGTTGATGATGAACGTCTGCCCTGACGTTCCGGCATGGCCGCGGCTCAATGCTGCAAGCGGCGTCTTGGCCGCGCCGGCACGGCGGACAGCCTCCATGATGCCGGGAACCTCACGGTCCAGCAGGGGCAAGGTCACGTCCGGAGTCCGGTCATCGGGGCTGAGTCCCGTCCCGCCGCTGGTGATGACGACGGCGGGACGCTGGGTCAGGAGGGCCCGGATGGCCGCGCCTACCGGTTCCCCGTCCGGGACCACCATGGCGGGGTAAGCCTCGAAGCCGTGCTCGGTCAGCCAGTCGATGATCACCGGGCCGGTCTCGTCCTCATAGATGCCGGCGGCGGCCCGGGTTGATGCGATAACCACCCCGGCCTTCCGGCCCTGCACGTCACCGTGCCGGTGCGGCTCAGGCTCACGCGCCGGCTCGGGCAGGTACGTACTTTCAGTGCTCACAGTGTCCAGTCCCCGCTCTTGCCGCCGCTTTTGGCCAGCACCTTGATGTCCGTCAGCACGGCGTGCTTGTCCACGGCCTTGATCATGTCGTACACGCTGAGGGCAGCCACCGACGCCGCCGTCAGCGCTTCCATTTCCACGCCGGTCACGCCCCGGGTCTTGACTGTTGCCAGGATCGCTACGGAATCAGGACCGAGATCGAAATCCACCGTCACCTTCGACAACGGCAACGGATGGCACAAGGGAATGAGTTCCGGCGTTTTCTTGGCTGCCATGATGCCAGCAACGCGCGCTACCGCAAGGGCATCTCCCTTGGGCAGGCCGCCGGAGCCAAGCAGGCCCAGCACTTCCCGGGTGGTGCGGACGGTGGCGGTGGCGGTGGCTTCGCGGGCGGTCTCGGCTTTCGCCGACACGTCCACCATCTGGGCGCTTCCGTCCTGGCGCAGATGGGTCAGCGCGGGCGGGGTTTGTTCTGGATTCACAGCATCCATACTTCCACCTCGTCACCCTCGGCGAGCGCGGAGACCCCCGCGGGCACATGGACCAGGGCATTGGAACCGGCCAGGGCATGCATCAGGTGCGAGCTTTCGCCCCCCTCAAGACGGACCGTGCCGTCCGCGTGGAGGCTTCCCCGGCGGACCTGGTGCTTATGTTCGGGCGAGGTCAGGCTTTGGCCCAGGCGGGCGCGGACGGAGGGCCGCGGAGCAGGTGAACCGAAAAGGCCCGAAAGGACAGGGCGGAGGAACAGCTCGAACGACACGAGGCAGCTGACCGGGTTGCCGGGGAAGCCAAGGAACGGCACCCCATCGAAGGTGCCGATTCCCTGCGGGCCACCGGGCTGCATGGCTACGTGGAGGAACTCAGCGTCCTGGCCTTCCATGGCTTGGCGCACCACTTCGTAGGCCCCCTTGCTGACCCCGCCGGTGCTGACGATAAGGTCGACGGCACCCGCGTGGCCACGGAGCAGCGCCTGGAGTTCCTCGGGCCGGTCCGACGCGATGGCCGTGCGGATAACTGCCAGTCCGGCCTGCCGCATGGCGCTTTCGAGCAGTGTGCCGTTGGCGTCATAGATCTTGCCGGGCGGCAACGGCTGTCCCGGCTCCACCACTTCGTCGCCGGTGGTGACCAGAAGGACGGTCAATGACCGGTGGACCTTGACGCCGGCTACGCCCAGCGCGGCCAGCAGGCCCAACTGTGCAGGCCCAAGGAAGGCGCCTTCGGAGAGCGCACGCTTCCCCGTGGCAATATCGCTGCCCGCGGACCGGACGAAGGTGCCCGCCGCTGTGGCCGGCAGCCAGACGGTACCCGGCTCTCCGGGGACAGGGAACCGGTCCGGAACGGCACGCTCAATGGGCACGACGGCGTCAGCCCCGGCAGGAATCATGGCTCCGGTCATAATGGGGGCGGCCGTGCCGCGCTGAAGGTCTGCCGGTGTGGCACCCGCCGGAACGGGGTCAACGACACGCAGCTCCGCGCCGCCGTCGGGCGCGCCTGTGGCTCCAGAGCCGACGGCGTCCGGGACGGCGTCCGGGGCGGCACTGTTTGGGTCCGCCCTGTTGGGGTCCGCGTCATTTACATCTGCACTGTTGATGGCAAAGCCATCCATTTGCGAGTTGGCGAAGGGCGGCAGGCTGAGCGGCGCAAATACATCCTGGGCCAGCCCTTTGCCCAAGGCATCGCGAAGGGACAGTGTTTCGGTCCTGCCGGGGGCCGCCAGCAGCGGCGCCAGCAGCTCAGCCACGGCAGCACGGTGCTGGTCCACGGACCTCGCCGAGTGCGCGGCATGACCCCGGTGGCCGTCGCCGTGGGCTGCGCCGCCCTGCCGGACTTCAACCTGCCGGACTTCAACCTGCTGGCCATCACCGTGCCGGTTGGTGCTGCTGTGCATGGGTCTGCCTTCGGTGTCGGCCGTCATGGATTCACATCAACTCTAATCGTGTGGAAGCCGGTGGCTCCGTCCGGTGCCGGCGGCCGGCTCTCCTCGGCCTGCGGCTCGCCGCCGCGGTCTGTGGCGCGGACCTGGACCTCATATTGACCCGGCGTGAGCGGGATGCCCAGCTGCCACTGGTACCAGGTGTCCCGCGAAATCCCGGGGGCGAGGCTGGCTTCCTGCCAGGGGCCCCGGTTGAGGCGAAGCTCCACTTTGCCGATCCCGGTGTGCTGGGCCCAGGCCACGCCGCCGAACATGACCGTCCCGGCGCTGACCCGCCGGCCGTTGCGGGGCACGTCGATCCTGGACGAGGTCTTGATGGGGCCGCGGTCCGACCAGCCGCGGGGTGTCCAGTAGCCGACGTCGTCGGCGAACCTGGTGACCCGGAGTTCTGTCAGCCATTTGGTCGCCGAAACATAGCCGTAGAGTCCGGGCACAATCATCCGCACGGGAAAGCCGTGTTCCAGCGGCAGCGGATCGCCGTTCATGCCCACCGCAAGGAGGGCATCGCGGTCATCAGTCAAGGCTTCCAGCGGGGTGCCGGCAGTCCAGCCGTCTGAACTCCGCGACAACACCATGTCCGCACCGTTCCGCGGGCGGGCGAGGGCCAGCAGCTCACGGACCGGCCAGCCGAGCCAGCGGGCGTTGCCGATCAGGTCGCCGCCGACTTCGTTGGAGACGCAGGCGATGGTCACGTACCGCTCGGTCAGGGGTTTGGCCAGGAGATCGTTCAGGTTCAGTTCGATCTCCTCTTCCACCATCCCGGTGACGCACAGAGTCCAGGTGTCCGGATCGATGGAGGGGACTATCAGGGCAGTGTCTATCCGGTAGAAATCGGGGTTCGGCGTCACTAGCGGCTGCATTCCGTCCAGGCCGACTTCGGCTCCGGCCGGAATAGCCGGCGCTGCTGATACCGCGGCAGGCAGTCTGAGTTTTTCACGGGCCTCACTGATCCCGGTGGATGCTCCCCGCCAAACGGCCGCAACTACCCCGCCGATGGCAGTGGCACCGGCGCCTGCCGTCAGTATCTGGAGGAAGGTGCGCCGGCCGGGCCCTGCCTTGGCTTGCGTAGCGGTCGCGGCCGCGACGCCATCCTCCTGCAGACGGCGGATCAGCATGCCGAGCAGGAACGCGCCGGTCGCGGCTGCCACGAGGGGAACCGGAACGGCCGCGGGAGTCATCTGGGCACGCGTCAGGACCGCGGCGAGCCCCACGATCCCAAATGCGGCAATAATTGCGGCGCCCACGAAGCGCCTGGCCTGTTCAAGGATTCCGGCCAGCGCCCCGACCGCCGCAATAACCAACAGCATCCCGGCCAGGAAGACTGCCTTGTCAGCCGTTCCGAACAACGAGATGGCCCAGTCCTTCACGCCCGGCGGAACAGCATCGATCACCGCACCTCCTACCGCAGTCAGCGGCGACAGGGACGGACTCAACAGCCCCGCCAAGAGCTCGCCCAGAACAACTGCTGCCCCGGCGGACACAACTCCCGACGCCGCGGCCCACCGGCGGCTGCCCCGGGCGCCGGCGTCGGTTCCCGGCCGCCGGGACGGGCGGTCGCCGTCGTCCGCAGTTTCCTGTAAAGGCTGGGGCGTGTTCACCTCTCCAGCATAGGTTCGCCGGGACGCTGCGGCACGGGCAGGACAGCCGTTGAAGCGCATTTCTCCAGGACTTCGGCAGGCATCTCACAAGGGCACCGGGCGCCCGGCGACGCGGACGTGATGCCGCGGGGCCAACTTGGCGTAGCCTGAATTCATGAGTGTTCAGCTAGGCATGCCGCAACCCCGGGAAGGTTCAGGTGCCGGCGTGCCTCCGGCACGGCCGGCCGGCGCAGCGCCGGGGCTGCTGGACCGCTATGGCCGACGGGCAACCGACATGCGGCTGTCCCTGACGGACAAATGCAACCTGCGCTGTACTTACTGCATGCCGGCCGAGGGACTGGAGTGGCTGGCCAAGCAGGCCGTGATGTCCGCCGAAGAGATCGTCCGCATTGTCGGCATCGGCGTTGACTCACTCGGCGTGCGCGAACTCCGTCTCACTGGCGGAGAGCCGCTGGTCCGGGCCGACCTCGTGGACATCATCAGCGCCCTTCGCAGCAATCATCCGGACCTGCCGATTTCCATGACCACCAACGGTGTGGGCCTGGATAAAAAGGCAGCCGCCCTCAAGGCCGCGGGCCTGACCCGGATCAACGTATCGCTGGATTCACTGCACGAAGAGACCTTCACCCAGCTGACCCGCCGGCCTTTCCTGGACCGCGTCCTGGCCGGTGTGGACGCCGCCTGGGCCGCCGGATTGGGCCCCGTCAAGCTCAATGCAGTGCTGATGCGTGGAATCAATGACGCCGAGTCACCATCGCTGCTCGCGTGGGCGCTGGACCGCGGCTACGAGCTTCGCTTCATCGAGCAGATGCCCTTGGACGCTGACCACGGCTGGACCCGCCGGAACATGATCACGGCCGCGGAAATCCGCGAACTGCTCTCCCGCGACTATGTGCTCAGTCCCGATCCGCGCGCCCGCGACGGCGCCCCCGCCGAACGCTTCGAAGTACGACGCCGGGTGGCCGGGTCCGTTGGCCCATACGAGCAGGTGGCTGCCGTTGGTCCGACAGAGCAGGCGGCCGCTGGTCCGGTTTCTGAGGCTGAAGGACCCGTGCTGGGTACCGTCGGGATCATCGCCTCGGTCACGGAACCGTTCTGCGCCGACTGCCGGCGGACGCGGATCACGGCGGAGGGCAAGATCATGAGCTGCCTTTTCTCCCGTGAAGAGTTTGATCTGTTGGGCCTCCTGCGCGACGGTGCCAGCGACGAGGCCCTGGCCGAACGCTGGCAGGATGCGATGTGGGTCAAACCTAAGGCACACGGCATGGACCATACAGGTCTCGGCGCCGCGGACTTCGTCCAGCCGGACCGCAGCATGAGCGCCATCGGAGGCTGATTCTTGGACGTACGTTACTTCGCTGCCGCACGCGCCGCCGCAGGAGTTGAAGAAGAGCGCTTCGAACTCCCCACCGGAGCGACCGTTGCTGACTTGCTGCGCGCTGTGCTCGCTGTGGACCGCGCGGACCCTCCCCTGGGCGCTCCTCCTTTGCAGCGCATCCTGTCCCGCAGCAGTTTCCTGCTCAACGAGGTGGCGGTCCGCGACCACACAACTGTGTTAAAACCGGGCGACGTGGTTGACGTGCTGCCGCCTTTCGCCGGGGGCTAGTCACAGGTCTTGCACGCTGCGGGGTACCCCCGGAGATTCACCCCCTTTCAGCTTTCGGGGGCTGCCAGGTTATCCACATAGGCCTTTGTCCACGCCGTTTTTGTCGGTGCCTCGCAGGATGATGGAGGTATGGAAAGCATGACGGCGGACGAGGTGTTGGAGCGCATCATGCCCTCCGCCGCTGCCCCCGGCATAGCCCCCGTTACAGCGCTTGGCTCCGCGCCTGCTCATGCCTCTGCCAGTCTCGATGGCGGCGCTGGTGACGGCTGCGCGCGGGGTAACGAGCCTGATGAATCAGATCCCATGGGTGAGTCGGATCCCATGCGCCGGCGGAAGGACCTTTGCTTGGACCGGCTCGCCGGCATTGCACGGCTCGAGGCCCGGACCGCGGCTGAGAAGGTCCGGATCCTGGCGGAATTACTCGTGGTGTCCACGGCGTTGGAAGCACCGGCGCAGTCGCCGCAGGAGGCCACGGCCCAGGAAATGGCGTTGATCGCGGAGGTCGCGTGTGCCCTGACGGTCGGCGAACGGACCGCCTCCACTCTGCTGACCGAATCCCTTGAACTCACCACCGCCCTGCCGTTAACCTTGGCCGCTCTGCAGGCAGGGGCAATTTCGTGGCAGCACGCCCGGGTCATGGTCGATGAGACCACCAACCTCGACGCTTCCGCTGCGAAGGCTCTGGAGGCGCACTTCCTGGACCCCGGGGCGGAGAACCCCAACCGGGGCTGCCCGGCCGGGGAACTCGTCCCGTCCCGGTTCCGGCATAAGGCCCGGATCTGGCGGGAACGCCACCACCCGGTCAGCATCGAAGAACGCCACACCAGAAGTGTTGCGGACCGGCGGCTGGAATACCGGCCGGACCGGGACGGGATGGCCTGGCTCTCGGCGTACCTGCCCGCGGACCAGGCCGCGGGGATCTGGAACCGCACCACCGCCGACGCCCGCGCCTTGCAGGGCCCGGACGAGGACCGGACCATGACCCAGAGGCGTGCCGACATCGCCGCGACCCTGCTCCTCTGTGGGGACGCGGACACACTGCTCTCAGGCGGCGATGGTGACAACCTCACCGGCGGCTCCGGCGGCGCGGGTGAAATGGCCAGCCAGACGGGTGGGGGTGGAGCCGGGCGGGTGCCTTCACCCAGGGCGCTGGTCCTGGTCACCGTGCCCATCATGTCGCTGCTCGGCGCCACGGATGAACCGGCGATGCTGGATGGGTTCGGGCCGATCCCTGTCACCATGGCACGCCGGCTCATCGCAGACGGCGCCACCTCCTTCCACCGGGTCCTGATCGACCCCAGGGACGGTGCACCGCTGGAGATCGGACGGACCAGCTACCCGGTCACCAAAGCCCAACGCCAATGGCTGCGCATGCGGGACGGGAAATGCCCGTTCCCCGGCTGTCACAACCAATCCCTGGACAACGAAGCAGACCACCTCCTCGCCTGGGCACACGGCGGCACCACCGGCATCACCAACCTCGCCCAGCCCTGCCCCAAACACCACAAGCTCCGGCACACCGGCGGCTGGACACCCGGCCCGGCCACCCACCACGAACCACCGGGCTGGATCTCACCCACCGGCAGACGCTACGCCAGCGAACAACCCGACTGGGAACCACCACATTGGCCGGAAGACCTGCTGGAAGACCTGCAGGTTCCCGTGCCGGAAGACTGGCGGGCGCTGACCACTGTTGGCTGGGATCCCCCAGGATGCGACGAGCCTCTTGACGACCTCTCGGAGCATGGTTTGACGTAGCAGCGGGACGGCCGCTCGGAGTTTGAGTTGCTCTCATGGCCCCGCCTCTGTTCACGGTTGAGTTGCCTCATGGGCCCCGCCTCTGTTCACGGTGCAGTGCCTAGGGCCATGGCCAAGAGGGCCGCCCGGCTGTGCACACCGCAGGCATCAAATATCTGTTTGAACTGATCCTGAACGGTGTAGATGCCGATGCCCAAGGTGGTCGCCATCGCAGCGGTGTCGAGGCCTTCTGAAGCCAGCTGAAGCAACTCCCTTTGCCGTGGTGTCAGCCCAAGGCTGCGGGCGAAGACATCCAGCCGCGCTTCGGGAGGACAAGCCTGGATAGTGATCGCGAGCGGTGGCGTCGCCTCCAATCCAGCTGGACCCATCCGGCTGGCCCTCAGAATGGCCCACTGACCGGACACCAGATGTACCCGGGACCACGCCGGGTGGTGATCCACGCCCGCTTCCTGGGCCAGCAGTTGGGCAGCGACGTTCAGAACCTCGGACGGTACGGTGTGAAAGGGCCGCGGTCCTGCCTGGAGGAGCCCCAGCCATTCGTCAACTGAAGCCGTTTTACCCAACACTGCCATGTCCTCGTCGAGGGTGAGGATGGCCTGTTGAGGCAGGTCAGCTATCAGGCGGTCGGTTCTCGGACGATCGTCAGTGGACGAGGGAATGCGTGGGGAGACAGGCCACGGAATTGGCCCGGCGATGCCAAACTGCCTGGCTACTGACCGGCGAAGTGCCGGTGTCACTGCGAGCACTACAGCCGCGAGGAACTGCACTTCCTCGGCAGTGAAGGCGCCTTGATCAGCCGTCCGCCAGAGATCAAGCCAACCCCAGTAGCCATACTTGTCCGCGAAGCCCGCATACAGAACATCGGACACTTCATAGCGCTTCATCAAGCTTTCCCAGACAAGGCTCTGCGATGGATTGCCGCCAGTCTCGCTCAGCAGTGTCGTCACCTGCGGTCCCCTGGCCGCCAGCGTGGTCCAGCGCCCTACCGTCGTTTGATACTTCAGCCGGATCAGCAGCGGCAGGTCCTCCGGGTACGGAATGCGGGCCATGGGGGAAATTCCGGTTCCCGTCACGGGGTCGGAAAGTGGCCAGACGAAGGCGCTGAACGGAACAACGCGGCCCAACTCCGACAGCACACTGGCACGCAGGGCGTGATGGTCCGGACTCGAATCACCGACAAGCCGAATCCGCTCCAGGCTCCGGTCCAAGGACCCTCCGGCTCTCATTCCCCCAGTATGCGCTCTGGGCCCCACCGCACGCTTGGACAGCACCACGCTCCGCACAGCACCGGCCACTGGACAGCACGCACTCTCGACAACACCGACGCAGGCAGCCCAGTTCTCCCAGAATTCTGGGATGGCCGCCGGGCTGGCAGGCATTTACCGTGAAAACACGCACCGGAGGAACCGCCACAGTGCGGATTCCGCCGGAATCGCGGAACCCAAAACATTCGCAGGCCAGTTAAGGGCAGGCCAGTTAAGGAGAATCAGTAATGTACACACTGCACATAGAACATGGGATCAACGACTTCGGACTGTGGAAGCAGGCCTTTGACCGCGATCCGGTGGATCGGGGTGCTTCGGGCGTGATCGGCCATAGGATTTCCCGTCCGGTGGATGACTCCCATTACGTGGTGGTGGAGCTCGACTTCAATGAACTCAGCCAGGCCGAGCAATTGTTGGCGAACCTGAAAGCAACGGTTTGGAACTCGCCGGCCGTATCCCCTGCGTTGCATGGAGCGCCGCAGACCCGAATCCTGGAATCCGCCGCGTGAGGTGCACCAGGATGAAGCGGCGGCTGCGCTGCAGCCCCGTCAGGCCCTGCGGCATTCCGAAGTCATAAACGGTGCAAAGTCTGACGTAGGGCCAAGCCGCAACTCAGCTGTGTGGGTCAGCACGCCGTCATCCACGCGGAAAGTATGGCGCGCCGTCCCCCGGTCGCTGTGGCGCTCCACCCGGAGTACACCGTCCTGCCACGTGCACCGGGCAGGTGCTTCGGGCGGCTGGCCCAGGCTGTCCACGTGGTACCAGAGAACGTCGTCACGGTCCGGGTCCACGGTGAACACGCCGTGGCCTTCGAAGTGGGTGCCGTCAGCCTCCGTGTGCCGGTAACTTTGGAGCACGGCGTAGCCGCCGGCGGCCCGGGTATAGCTCACCTCGGCTAATGCCGTGCGTTCGGGACCCCACGCCGAAGCCGCAAGGCGTGTGGTGCCTCGCCAGTGTCCCAGAAAGCCTTCCAGCACGGCGTGCACCGTTCCCGGCTGCGGAGCGTCCATGGATTCATTATCCCCGGACTGTGTCAGTCAGGTCAGGTCATCGCCGCCAGGGCCGCCCGAATCAGAGGCCGAACGTCTCGGTTTCCTCGAACGGACCCACCACGGTAACAGTCCGGGGGGCGGCTGCCAGTTCCTTGGCAAGGTCCTGCACATCCTGGGCGGTGACTGCCTTGATGAGACGGAGGGTTTCGTCGATGTCCTGGTATTCGCCGGAGACCAGTTCCGCGCGGCCCAGGCGGGACATCCGCGAACCGGTGTCCTCGAGAGCCAGGACGATTCCGCCGCACAGCTGGCCCACAGCCTTGCGGAGTTCCTCGTCGGAAATTCCGCCTTCCGCCAGCTTGTCCAGTTCCAGCCCCAGCAGGTCCAGCACCTGGCGGACCTTGGACGGTGTGCACCCGGCGTACATGCCAAAGTAGCCGGCATCGGCGTACGAAGAAGCGAAGGAGTAAGTGGAGTACACGAGCCCCCGCTTCTCCCGGATTTCCTGGAAGAGGCGCGAGGACATGCCGCCGCCGAGCACGGCGTTGAGCACGCTCATCACGAAGCGGCGGTCATCGGTGGCCACGATCGTGGGGCAGCCCATGATGATATTGGCCTGCTCCACGGCACGCTTGACCACATGGAGTCCGGCCGTGCCGGTGATCTCGGCCCGTTCGGTGGACCTCCGGTCCACGGGAGCGGCGTCCGGCTCAAGCGACCACCCGGCGGCGTGGAGCGCATCCACCACCAGGCTGCAGACGACGTCGTGCTCCAACCCTCCGGCGGCGGTGATGACCAGCTCATCGGGACGGTAGTACCGGCGGTAGTGTTCCCAGACGGAGTCGCGGGCTACGGCGCGGATGGCTGCGGGGGTTCCGCCGATCGGGCGGCCCAGCGGGTGCGTGCCCAGTACGGCCGCCACAAAGTTTTCATGGGCGACGTCGGTGGGGTCATCGCTGTCCATGGCGATTTCCTCCAGGATGACGTCGCGTTCCTGCTCCATCTCAGCCGGGTCAAGGACGGCGCCGGTGATCATGTCGGCAATGACGTCAATGGCCATGGGGAGGTCGGTGTCGAGCACCCTGGCGAAGTAGCAGGTGCTTTCCTTGGCAGTAGCCGCATTGGACTCCCCGCCCACCTCGTCGAACGCCGAAGCGATCTCCAGTGCGGTCCGCTTCTTGGTGCCCTTGAACAGCAGGTGCTCCAGGAAGTGCGTGGAACCGTGCTGCCCGGGAGCCTCGTCACGGGAACCCACCCCCACCCAGAACCCGATGGTTGCCGAGCGCTGGCCCGGCATCGCCTCAGTGAGGACCCGCACGCCGCCGGGGAGGACCGATCGCCGCACCACGGCGCCGCCCTCGGATCCGTGAACCAGGGTGTCACCAGCGTGGTTCTGCTCAAGCGGCAGGGGTACAACAGTCATTGAGGCCTTTCAAAAGCGGCAGCCGGATCTGGCTGCCATCGTAACAGCGGCGGGGCCGGTGGATCATCCACCGGCCCCGCCGATTCATGCTTGTGTACCGAAAACCCGATTACTCGGAGTCGGCGCCCTCAGCGGCAACCGAAGCGTGAACGCGCTCGGTCTCGCCGGCGCCTTCCTCTTCAGCCACTACGGGGGAAAGGGACAGCTTTCCGCGGTCGTCGATCTTGGTGATTTCCACCTGGATCTTCTGGCCGACGGAAACAACGTCATCAACGTTGTCCACGCGCTTGCCACCGGCGATCTTGCGCAGCTCGGAGATGTGCAGCAGGCCGTCCTTGCCCGGGGTGAGGGAAATGAAGGCACCGAAGGTGGTGGTCTTGACGACCGTACCCAGGTAACGCTCGCCGATTTCCGGAACCTGCGGGTTCGCAATGGCGTTGATCGCGGAGCGTGCTGCGTCTGCAGACGGACCGTTGGTAGCGCCAATGTAGACCGTGCCGTCGTCCTCGATGGAGATGTCGGCGCCGGTGTCTTCCTGGATCTGGTTGATCATCTTGCCCTTGGGCCCAATGACCTCGCCGATCTTGTCAACCGGGATCTTGACCGCGATGACGCGCGGCGCGAACTCGGAGAGCTCGTCCGGGGTGTCGATCGCGGAGTTGATGACATCCAGGATGTGCAGGCGGGCTTCGCGGGCCTGCTTCAGTGCTGCTGCCAGCACGGAGGCGGGGATACCGTCGAGCTTGGTGTCCAGCTGGATGGCCGTGACGAACTCGGAGGTACCGGCGACCTTGAAGTCCATGTCACCGAAGGCATCTTCGGCGCCGAGGATGTCGGTCAGGGCTGCGTAGCGGGTCTGGCCGTCAACCTGGTCGGAGACCAGGCCCATGGCGATACCTGCGACGGCGGCCTTCAGCGGCACACCGGCGTTCAGCATCGACAGGGTGGAGGCGCAGACGGAACCCATCGACGTCGAACCGTTGGAGCTGAGAGCCTCAGACACCTGGCGGATGGCGTACGGGAACTCCTCGCGGGACGGCAGTACGGGCACGAGTGCACGTTCCGCCAGGGCACCGTGGCCGATTTCGCGGCGCTTGGGCGAACCCACGCGGCCGGTCTCACCGGTGGAGTACGGCGGGAAGTTGTAGTTGTGCATGTAGCGCTTGCGCGTGACCGGTGACAGCGAGTCGATCTGCTGTTCCATCTTGAGCATGTTCAGCGTGGTGACGCCCAGGATCTGGGTTTCGCCGCGCTCGAAGATGGCCGAACCGTGCACGCGGGGCAGAACCTCGACCTCGGCAGTGAGCTGGCGGATGTCCGTCAGGCCGCGGCCGTCGATACGGATCTGGTCCTTGAGGATGCGCTGGCGCACAACCTGCTTGGTGACCGAGCGGAACGCTGCGGACAGTTCCTTCTCGCGGCCCTCGAACTGGCCGGACAGCGAAGAAGTGACTTCGTCCTTCAGCTCATCCGAAGCGACGTCGCGCTCCTGCTTGTCAGCGATCTGGAAGACGGCAGCAAGCTTCTCAGCGGCAGCAGACTCAACAGCGGCGTAGACGTCATCCTGGTAGTCAAGGAAGACGGGGAACTCAACCGTGGGCTTGGCAGCGCGGGCGGCCAGGTCCGCCTGGGCGTCGCACAGTGCCTTGATGAACGGCTTGGCAGCCTCGAGGCCCTCGGAAACAACCTCTTCGGTGGGGGCGGTGGCGCCCTGTTCCTTGATGAGGTTCCAGGAGTTATCGGTTGCTTCGGCTTCGACCATCATGATGGCGACGTCGTCACCGGCAACGCGGCCGGCTACAACCATGTTGAACACGGAGTTTTCCAGCTGGGAGTGCTTGGGGAAGGCAACCCACTGTGAACCCTGCTCGTCGGCTACGAGGGCAACGCGCACGCCGCCGATCGGGCCGGAGAACGGGAGGCCGGAAAGCTGGGTGGACATGGAGGAGGCGTTGATGGCCACCACGTCGTAGAGCTCGTCGGGGTTGATCGCCAGGACGGTCACGACGATCTGGACCTCGTTGCGCAGGCCCTTGACGAAGGCCGGACGCAGCGGGCGGTCCATGAGGCGGCAGGCCAGGATGGCCTCGGTGGACGGGCGGCCTTCACGGCGGAAGAACGAGCCCGGGATGCGGCCGGCGGCGTACATACGCTCTTCGACGTCAACCGTGAGCGGGAAGAAGTCGAAACCTTCACGCGGGTGCTTGCCGGCGGTGGTTGCGGACAGCAGCGCGGTGTCTTCGTCGATGTACACCATGGCTGCGCCGGCTGCCTGCTTGGCAAGACGGCCGGTTTCGAAGCGGATTACACGCTTGCCAAAGCGGCCATTATCAATGACTGCTTCTGAGAACTGGATTTCGGGACCCTCCAAGAGAGTCACCTCCGTTTCTTGTTTCACGGAGCCCAGCCGCATCAACCCAGGCCAGCATCTGTCTACTGGCCTGCACTGCACCCGGTCATCGATCGAGACCCACGGGCCAGGGGCTTCAGTCTTCGAAGCCGTTCCCGGGGATCACTACCGAGGACCGCGAATGCGTGATGCGGTTGATCCTCCTGTTTAGTTTTTTCTGAAGAAGGCGGCCCGTTCCACGTGGGAAAGGGCCGCCCCTAAATCAGACTAGCGACGCAGGCCGAGGCGCTCGATGAGCGCACGGTAGCGGGCGATGTCTGTGTTCTTGAGGTAGGTGAGCATGCGCTTGCGACGACCAACCATTGCCAGCAGACCGCGCTGGGTGTGGTAATCGTGCTTGTGCTCCTTCATGTGCTCAGTCAGATCCTTGATCCGCTGGGTAAGGACTGCAACCTGGACCTCGGGCGAACCGGTGTCGCCTTCGCCTGTTGCGTATTCCTTGATGATGGACTGCTTTACAGCGGCGTCAAGTGCCACAATAACTCCTAGAGATGTGCCGTGAGGCCCGAATCAGTAATTCACTGCCGGGTCTGCCAGCGCAGGAATCCCCCGAAAACCAGGGGTTCGCCATACATGGCAGGAACCAGCCGCCACGGACTGCAGCCGGATCCATCGTTCAGTTTACCGTCAGGGCTGCAATCTTGTCGAAACAGCCGCGGCAGCGTACCCACGCCGCCAGCCAGATGGCAGGGTCAGGGACGCAGCAGGTCCCGGACGGCAGCCATCCCCCGGTACAGTTCCGCGAAGCTGGTGCTCAGCGGCGACAGCCCGATGCGGATTCCCTGCGGTGCCCGGAAGTCCGGTATGACGTCCTGTTCCCAGAGCGCTGCGGTCACGTTGCGGAATGCCGGATGGTCCAGGGTGATGTGGCTCCCCCGCCGTTCCGGGTCGCGCGGCGACGATAACTGCACGCCGAGGGGCTTGAGCCAGGCTTCGAACAGGTCCACGGCGTAGGCGGTAAGGTCCAGGGATTTGGTCCGGACAGCAGCCATTCCGGTCACTTCGATGAGATCCAAAGTCCCGCGCATGGCGAGCATGCCGAAAATGGCCGGGGTGCCGCTGAGGAAACCCCGGATTCCGGGCGCGGGTTCGTACCCTGCGGCCATCTCGAAGGCGTCCTTGCGGCCCATCCAGCCCCAGATCGGCTGGCGAAGCGTGGCCAGGTGCCGGCTGTTGACGTACGCAAAGGCCGGCGAGCCCGGGCCACCGTTGAGGTACTTGTAAGTGCATCCGGCTGCGAAATCCACGTCTGCAGCATCAAGGTTCATTTCCACCGAGCCGGCGGAATGGCACAGATCCCAGACCACCAGCGCCCCCGCGCTGTGCGCAACCCCGGTGATGGCCGGAAGATCGGCCAGGAAGCCCGAGCGGTATGCCACATGGGACAGAAGTACGACGGCGGTGGACGGCCCGGTTGCCTCCCTCACCTGCTCAGGGGTTACCCCGGCTGCCGGATCGGCGTCGATCCATTTGAGCGTGAGGCCTTCCTCGCGGGCGATCCCCTCCACCAGGTAGCGGTCGGTGGGGAAGTTCTCCGTGTCCAGCACGATCTCCGTCCGGGCGGGGTCGGTCACTGCTGCGAGGGCGGCGCGGATCAGTTTGTACAGCACCACGGTGGTTGAATCGGCGATCACGGTCTGGCCGGGAGCGGCACCGAGCACCGCTCTGCCCAGCTGGTCGCCGATGGCCTGCGGCAGTTCCAGCCATTCCTCGTCCCACCCGCGAATGAGCCGGCCGCCCCAGCCGTCCTGGATGAAGGCGCTGATGTCGCTGAGGGTCCGCTTCAGCGGGCGGCCCAGGGAGTTGCCGTCCAGGTACGAAAGGTCGGTCTCGGTGCCGATGAAGAGATCGCGGCAGCGGGCCAGCGGGTCGACGGCATCGAGTTGCGCTGCCCGCTCGAGGAGGGCGCCGTCGTCGTGCGTTTCGGTCAAAGGCAGACCATGCGTGCTCACTGGCCGATCTCCGTCCGGACAGCGAAGAGTTCCGGGAAGAACGTGAGTTCCAGGGCCTTCTGCAGGAAAGCGGCGCCGCTGGATCCTCCGGTTCCGGATTTCATGCCGATGGTGCGCTGGACGGTGCGGAGGTGGCGGAACCGCCATAGCTGGAAGTTGTCTTCCAGGTCCACGAGTTCCTCGCAGGCCTCGTAGGCACCCCAGTTGTCGGCAGCGTTTTCGTAGATGTGCTTGAAAACCGGCACCAATTCGGGGCAGAACTCATGGGCGCGGGTGACGTCGCGTTCCAGGACGGACTGCGGAACGTCGAAGCCCTGCCTTGCAAGGTACGCCAGGAATTCGTCGTAAATGCTGGGGGCGTTGAGCAGTTCTTCGAGCATGGCGTGTGCTTCGGGATCCGATTCGAAGACGGGGAGCATTTTGTGGTTCTTGTTGCCCAGCACAAACTCCACGGCGCGGTACTGGCTGGACTGGAAGCCGGAGGAATTGCCCAGGAAGCCGCGGAACTGGGAGTACTCCGTCGGCGTCAGGGTGGCCAGCACGGACCACTGTTCGGTGAGAGTTTTCTGGATGTGCTTGACCCGGGCGATGCCCTTGAGCGCTGCGCCAAGGTCATCTGCGCGGAGCCAGGCCGCGGCGCTGCGGAGCTCGTGCAGCACGAGTTTGAGCCACAGTTCGGTGGTCTGGTGCTGGATGATGAACAGCAGTTCGTCGTGGTGCTCGGGCTTGCTGACAGGCTGCTGGGCGCTGAGGAGGGTCGGCAGTTGCAGGTAGGACGAGTAGCTCATCCGGGAGCTGAAGTCGCGGACGATGCCCTTGTCCAGCTTCCTGGTGTTCTTTTGGACGGTCACTGGCTGCCTTTCGTGGGCGGGTGCTCCGGTCAGCGCCGCGCCAGCAGATCGTGTGCCTGGACGACGTCCAGCCGCATCTGCTCAACCAGCGCCTCAGGCCCACGGTATGCCACCATGCCGCGGAGGCGCTGCACAAATTCCACGATTACTGTCTGGCCGTACAGATCGAAATCCTCCACGGACTCTTCCGGACGGTCAATCACATGCGCTTCAACCTGGCGGCTGACGCCGTCGAACGTGGGGTTTGAACCCACCGATATTGCAGCAGGCCAGCGCGTCCCGGCGTGGTCAACCAGCCACCCGGCGTAGATTCCGTCCGCGGGGATGAAGCCTGATGCCTCATGGGCAAGGTTGGCCGTGGGGAACCCCAACGCCCGCCCCCGGGCGGCGCCGTGGACAACCTCCCCGCGCATCCGGTGCGGCCGGCCCAATACGGCGGCGGCAGTGGCAACGTCTCCCTCCTGAAGTGCTTCACGCACCCAGGTGGAGGAACAGCGGCGGTCCTTGCCGCCGTCGTCGTGCAGCGGATAGCCCTCCGAGCCGAACTCGCTGATGACCAGGACTTCGAAGCCGAATTTCACACCGAGTTCCTTCATGGTCTCCAGGTCACCGGAGTTGCCCCGGCCAAACCTGGCATCGTGGCCGATCACCACATGGCTGGCGTGCAGGCTGTCAACGAAGACCTGCTCCACGAACTCCTCGGGCGTGAGGCTGGCGAGGTTGAGCGAATATTTCATCACCAGGATCGCGTCGAGGCCCAGCTCCCCCAAAGCCTCCAGTTTGTCCGGAAGGCCCATGATCAACTCCGGCGCTGACTCCGGGCGGTGGACGAGTGCCGGGTGCGGATCAAAGGTGATCGCGACGGCCCTGGCGCCGTTGAGGCGGGCGGTGCGCGTGAGCTGGGAGAGCACCTGCTGGTGGCCGCGATGGACGCCGTCGAAGTTGCCGAAGGTGACCACGGAGGGACCAAAGTCCGCCGGGACTTCGGACGGATCGTTCCAGATGTAGACCATCACCCTCGCCTTTTTACTGCGTACAACTGTCATGGTTCCGGGCGCGCCGGCGCCGGAACTCTCTAAGATTACCTGCAATCAAGGCGACTGCCGGACGGCGCAACCGTGCCGGCCGGCCACGTCGGAAGCGACGGGTATCTCTCTGGTACTGGTCAGTAAGCCGGACTACGATGCAAGGGCAGCTTCCGGCGGCGACCCTCGCCGCATAGAACAATGTCCGCAGTCCAACGCGGCGCTGAAGGAGTTACCTCATGACCGAGATCCACGACCTCCTGAACCAGATAGACGTTAACCAGATCGCTTCCCTGCTCGGAACAGACCCGGCTTCAGCCCAGTCAGCTGTTGAAGCGGCGCTGCCCACGCTGCTGGCGGGGATGCACAACAACGCGCAGGCCCCCGACGGCGCGGCATCACTTCAGGAGGCACTCGGCCAGCACCAGGACGGGCTGGTTGACGGCGGCGTGGACGCCACCCGGGTTGACACGGCCGACGGCGAAAAGATTGTCAGCCACGTCTTTGGCGGCCAGCAGGATCAGGTGGCGGCCCAGCTCGCGGGGGCGCCTGCCCTGGGTGGTATCGGCGGAGACCTGATCCGGAAGGTCCTCCCCATCCTGGCCCCGATCGTGATGTCATACCTGGCGAAGAAGATTCTCGGTCAGGGCGGCCAGGGCACCGGCCAGTCGACGCAGGCCGGCGCCCCGGGTCAGGCCGGTGGAATCGACCTTGGCAGCATCCTCGGCGGGATCCTTGGTGCAGGAGCAGGTGCCGGTGCGGGTGCAGGTGCGGGCGCAGGGTCGGGCCGGCAGGGCTCGGTGCTGGACAGCATCCTGGGGAGCCTCGGCGGGATCCTGGGTGGCGGGGCACCGGGAACAACGCAGGCAGACACCCAGGGTGCGACGCCTGCGGAGACGCCGGCACGTGACCAGCTGCCGGACGTTCAGGGCCAGCCAGGTCAGCGGTCAGTACAGCCCGGCGAGGTCATCGAGGTGGACTTCCCGAAGAACCAGCCCGCACCGGAGGCCGACAGGAGCGGCGGGCTGGGAGACATCCTCGGCGGCCTGTTCGGCAAGAAATAGCAGCAGGAGTACTGCAGGCAGCTAGCGCTGCCCTTCGGCGGCGGCCGGCGTCCTGTCCGGCCGCCGCCGGTACAGCCAGACCAGGCCCAGGATGGGCAGCAGCAGCGGGATGAAAGCGTAGCCGCGGCCGAACAATGACCAGACCGTCTCGTGCGGGAACTGCACAGGGTCGAATACGCTCAGCGCCCCCACCACCAGCACGCCCACGAGTTCCACCAGCACGGCGGCAAGGGAGACCTTGAACCAGGTGCGGCCGGGCTTGGCCAGGGATACCGTGGCAACCAGATACACGACGGCGGCGAAGGCGGAGAGCAGGTAGGCCAACGGGGCCTCGGAGAACTTGGTGAGGATCTGGTAGCCGGCGCGGGCGGTCGCTGAAATCGCAAACACCGCATACACGGCAATGAGCAGCCGACCGGGCCCGGTGTTCCTGGTGTCCTTGCCGCCGGTCTTGCCGGCCGCCGCTCCAGTGGCCCCGGCTCCAGGGGCTCCGGACACGGGGGTGGCTGCGGACTTCGGTGCTTTCACTTTGCGCGCTTCTTCCATTTCAGTACCAGATCTGGTTCATTCGGGCGGCCATCACCAAAGCTGTGACGCCGACGGCGGCCAGGACAAAGTTGCTCCAGCGGGTCCGTTCGAGGATGGACCAGTAGACAGCAGCCGGTGGCAGGAGCATGGCCGTAGCAAGATATCCCCAGAACTCCCAGGCTTCACCGGCGATGGGTTCGCCCGCGACGACCCTGATGATTGAGCCCACCAGGTAGATCACCAAGGTCAGCTCGACGGCAGCAACGGACAGGATGGTGACATCGTTCGGAGCTCTTTTCAGGATGCCGGCCACCAGGCAGATGCCGCTGGAGATCAGGCCGACCGTCATGATGATGTAGAAATACGCATCCATGCTCAGGAATCCTGCCTGGCGTTGCCGGGCGCGAAGACAAGCACGGGTTTCGCGTAGCTGCCGGTATCGGCGAGCAGGGCCACCAGGCTGCCGTCCGGTGCGAAAGCCGCTGCAGGGTGCTCGGTGGTGGCCGCCGGCAGGCTGCCTGCCTCCGTTCCTGCGGCGATCCGTCGGCCGAAGGAGATCTCGGTGGTTTCCTCTGCCGTGAGTTCGCGGTTGGGCATGAGGGCCCGGGCGGCCTGCGACATCTCCAGGACCTCAAGTTCCTCAGCAAGCTGCTCCAGGGTGCGGGCCTGGTCCAGCGAGTAGGGGCCCACATGGGTCCGGCGGAGGGCCGTGAGGTGGCCACCCACCCCGAGCCCGTCCCCCAGGTCCCGAGCGAGTGCACGGATGTAGGTCCCCGACGAACACTCCACTGTGACATCGACGTCAAGGGTTTCGCTGCCGGGTTCGCGTTTGATGCCGTGGACCTCGAAGCGGTGGATGGTCACGGGGCGGGCGGCGAGTTTCACTTCCTCGCCTGACCGGACCCGGGCGTAGGCCCGTTCGCCGTTGACTTTGATGGCGCTGACGCTGCTGGGGACCTGCTGGATCTCCCCGGTGAGGGCGGCGACGCCATCGAGGACAGCTGCATCTTTGACCCCGGCGGCGCTGACGGAGGCAATGACGTCACCTTCGGCGTCGTCCGTGATGGTGGACTGGCCCAACCGGATGGTGGCTGTGTACGTCTTGGAGGTGCCCACGATGTAGGTGAGGAGACGGGTGGCCTTGTTGATGCCGACCACCAGCACTCCGGTGGCCATGGGATCGAGGGTGCCGGCGTGTCCCACTTTCCGGGTTCCGGCGATGCGACGCATCCGACCAACCACATCATGGCTGGTCCATCCCTGCGGTTTGTCCACTATCACCAGTCCAGAAAGCACGCCTCCCAGTATATCGGCGCTCAGCGAAGCGCTTGGTCAAGCCAGGAGCGAAGGGCTTCGGCAGGTGCAGCGCCGGTCTGCGTGGCTACCACTTTGCCGCCGGTGATGATCATGAGCGTGGGAATCGCCTGGATGTCGAACCGGCTGGACAACCTGGGTGCCCGGTCCACATCAACCTTGACGAGCTTGATTTTGCCGACCCGCTCCCTGGCCAGCTTGTCCAGGACAGGGCTCACCATCCGGCAGGGCCCGCACCAGGCAGCCCAGAAATCGATGAGCGCGGGGACCGGTGACTGTTCAGCCACTACCGCGAAGTCGTCGTCCCCGGCATCGACGATCCAGGGCAGGTCAGACCTGCAGCTCCCGCAGCGCGGATGGCCGGCTGCCGCGGCGGGGACCCGGTTGGTCTTCCCGCACGCAGGGCATTTGATCAGGGCTGGTTCCACTGCTCCTCCAGGCACTTCGGCTCCGGTTCAGTACTCGGTTCGTTCGGCGTTGTTCCGCCAGGCGTCAAACGGAAGGTCCGACGTCGGAATCGGCTCGTGTGCCACCGGCAACAGTTCCGGCCTGGCTCCGTCGAAGTATTCGTAGAAGACCGCGTCGTCGAACCCTGCTGCGGCCGCCCCATGGCGGTCGGCGGCGAAGTACACACGGTCGATGCGGGCCCAGAGCGCTGCGGCCAGGCATAACGGGCACGGCTCGCAGCTGGCGTAGAGCACCGCACCGCTGAGGTCGAAGTTGGCGCTCGCAGCGGCCGCCGTGCGGATGGCCACTACTTCAGCGTGTGCGGTGGGATCGTTGTCGCGGGTGACCCGGTTGATGCCTTCATGGACGCGCCCGTCGGCTGTCACCACCAGGGCAGCGAACGGTCCCCCGCCGTCAGCGACGTTCCGGACCGCCAGGTTCACGGTGCGTTCGAGGTACTGCCGTTCGAGGTGCTGTTCGGCGTCGCTGTGATCATTCCCCAAGGCCATAGCTCGATCCTAGCGACAGGAGCAAAAGCAGGGGGCCCATTAGGGGCAAAATGCCATCGACTTTGTTGCCGCAGCGGGACTAACCTAGCGCCAGGGGTTCATTCAGCGCAGTGCTGATCTTGGTCTCATTGCCCGGCCCCGTCCGCGCGGGGTGCACTTCAACTCCGGAGTATGCAATGAACAGGAAGTCCACCGTTATCGCGTGCCTGGCGGCCGCCGCGATCCTTGTCCCGGCAAGCCCGGCCGCCGCAGAATCCAAAGAATCCGGTCCCGACACCGTGGCGGAGCACTTGTTCTCGCCGCTGAGCCTCGCTGTGGGACCAGGCAAGAGCATCCTCGTCACACAGAACTTTGCCGGAACCCTGGACCGCGTCGAGGACGACAAGAAGCCAGTCAACGTCTACAAGAGGGCGGACTGGGATGTTGGCGGTGTTGAAACCCGGGGCAGCACCACGTTCTTCGTTGAAAGCGTGGGCGCGGGCGGCGGCGATCCCGCAGCGCTGAAGGGTTACCTGAAATCAATCAACAGCCGCGGTGACGTCCGGCAGATCGCCGACCTCGCGACCTACGAACGTGAGAACAACCCGGATGGATCCCAGCACTACGGCTTCGGCTCCGATCTTCCGGATTGGTGCCTGGCCAAAATCAACGTGCCGTTCCCGCCTGCCCAATACACCGGGATAGTCGACTCCCATCCCTATGCGACGGCCGTGCAAGGCAACACCGTGTACGTGGCCGACGCCGGGATGAATGCCATCCTGAAGGTCAACGCCACCACGGGAGAAACCTCCACCGTCGCCGTGCTGCCCCCGCGTCCGGCGGAGGTGACTGCCGAAGCCGCCGCAGCTGTCGGCTTCCCGGAGTGCGTCAAGGGCTACGACTATGCTTTCGAGGCGGTCCCCACAGACGTGGAGATCGGCCCTGACGGCTGGCTGTATGTCTCATCGCTGCCGGGCGGTCCTGAGGATCCGTCCCTGGGCGCCCGCGGTGCCATCTTCCGGATCAACCCCTGGACCGGGGCGACGCACGTGTGGGCAAAGGACATCCTCAGCCCCACCGGCATTGCGGTCGCGGGCAACGGGGACGTTTACGCCGCTTCAATGTTCGGCAACGAGATCGTCAGGATCGACGCCACCAGCCGTAAACAGTCGCAGTTCCTGGAGGTGACAACACCGGGTGCGGTTGAGATCCAGGGCCGGACCCTTTACGCCACGGTGAAGGCCCTGCCTGACTTCATGGCCCCGCCCCCGCCGCCGGCCGTGGGTGAGGTCATCGAGGCTGAGCTCTGGTAGCAGCACAAAGACCCGGAATTTCCGGGAATCAGAAGGCCCGGACCACGTGTGGTCCGGGCCTTCTGCTGAAGACTTGACTTACTTGTTGCCGTCTTCGTCGAGTTCCTCGTCGTCGGTGAGGTCAAGGTCCTCTTCGTCGAAGTCGTCCTCGTCAATGTCGACATCCTCAGGAATGTCGCTCTTGTAGGGATCGGCGTCGCCGGCGTGCTTGGCGCTTGCAGCCAGCGCGGCCACCTCGGCGTCCCGCTTCTTGGCGGCCCGGAGGAGTTCCTCGAGGTTCGAAGCATTGACCGGAATCTGGTCGGCCACAAACTCCAGGGTAGGCGTCAGGCGAACGGTGATGTTGCGCCCCACTTCCTGACGGAGCACGCCCTTGGCCTTTTCCAGCCCCTTGGCAGCATCGGCCTGGACAGCCTGGTCCCCGAAAACGGTGTAGTAGATCGTGGCATGCTGCAGATCATTGGTAACGCGGGCATCGGTAACAGTAATGCCCTCGAGCCGGGGATCCTTAACCTTCCGGCCCAGAGCCTCCGCAACAACAACCTTAATCCGCTGCGCCAACTTGGCAGCCCGTGCGGGATCAGCCATTTCCACTCCTATAAATTTGGATGTACGACGACGCGCTGGCGGCTTAGCTTCTTGGGCTGAGTTCGCTGCCACGCACCTGAGGTGAGTCTATGACGATGCCGGAGAGTTTTGGGGGCGCCCGGGAGTGGCATCGGGCCTACCGGAGCTGGGCGGCACAGGATCGCAGATCCAGTGCCGCCCAGCGTAGGGGCGGGGCGCCCCCAAAACTCGGAGGCTCCCCGCGATAATGCTTACCCTGCCTTAGACGCGCGGCTTTTCGCGCATCTCGAAGGTCTCAATGATGTCGCCTTCGTTGATGTCGTTGAACGAACCAAGACCGATACCACACTCGAAGTCCGTGCGGACCTCAGTGGCGTCGTCCTTGAAGCGCTTGAGCGTCTCAACGGTGAGGTTGTCACCGATGATTTTCCCGTCGCGGCTGATGCGGGCCTTCGTGTTGCGTCGGATGATGCCCGAGCGAACGATGGAACCGGCGATGTTTCCGAACTTGGAGGAACGGAAGACTTCGCGGACCTCGGCGGTGCCCAGCTGGACTTCTTCGTACTCCGGCTTGAGCATGCCCTTGAGCGCTGCTTCGATGTCATCGATTGCTGCGTAGATGACGGAGTAGAAGCGCATGTCCACGCCTTCGCGGTCGGCCAGTTCGGCAACCCGCTCGGCAGGCTTGACGTTGAAGCCGATGATGACGGCGCTGTCCACTGTTGCCAGGTTGACGTCGTTCTGCGTGATGGCACCAACGCCGCGGTGGATGACGCGCAGCTGCACGCCTTCGCCGACGTCGATCTTGAGCAGGGCATCTTCGAGGGCTTCCACGGCACCGGACACGTCACCCTTGAGGATGAGGTTGAGGGTGTCGATCTTGCCATCGGCCACAGCCTGGTCGAAGTCTTCGAGGCTGATGCGCTTGCGGCGCTTGGCGAGGGCTGCGTTGCGGTCGGCTGCTTCACGCTTCTCGGCGATCTGGCGGGCGGTGCGCTCGTCAGCGGTCACAAAGAAGGTGTCGCCGGCGCGCGGCACGTTGGACAGACCCAGCACCTGCACGGGGCGGGACGGGCCTGCCTCGGTCAGGGCGCTGCCGTCGTCGTCGAACATCGCACGGACGCGGCCGTGGGCCGTGCCTGCCACGATGGTGTCGCCGACGTGCAATGTACCGGACTGCACCAGGACGGTGGCCACAGAACCGCGGCCCTTGTCCAGGTTGGCTTCGATCGCGATACCGCGGGCGTCCTTGTTCGGGTTGGCGCGCATGTCCAGGGCGGCGTCTGCGGTGAGCAGGACGGCCTCGAGCAGCTCGTCGATGTTGAGGTTCTGGCGGGCAGAGACCTCTACGAACATGGTGTCGCCACCGTATTCTTCCGGAACCAGGCCGTACTCGGTCAGCTGGCCGCGGACCTTCTCCGGGTTGGCGCCTTCCTTGTCGATCTTGTTCACGGCCACGACGATCGGCACGTTGGCCGCCTGGGCGTGGTTGAGGGCTTCAACGGTCTGCGGCATCACGCCGTCGTCCGCTGCGACCACCAGGATGGCGATGTCGGTGACCTTCGCACCACGGGCACGCATGGCGGTGAACGCCTCGTGGCCCGGAGTATCGATGAACGTGATCTTGCGGTCAGTGCCTTCGTGCTGGTGCGTGACCTGGTAGGCACCGATGTGCTGCGTGATGCCGCCGTGCTCGCCCGCCATAACGTCGGACTTGCGGATGGCATCGAGCAGGCGCGTCTTACCGTGGTCAACGTGACCCATGACGGTGACGACCGGAGGACGTGCCTCGAGGTCTTCGTCGCCTTCGGCTTCCAGCTCGGCTTCGAAGTCGATGTCGAATCCGGAGAGCAGCTCGCGCTCCTCATCTTCCGGGGACACAACCTGGAGCTTGTAGCCAAGTTCCTCACCCAGCAGGGCGAAGGTCTCTTCATCCAGCGACTGCGTTGCGGTAGCCATTTCACCGAGGTGGAAGAGGACGGTCACCAGTGCTGCGGGGTTTGCCTCGATCTTGTCGGCAAAGTCCGTGATGGACGAGCCGCGGCGAAGCCGGACTACGGTGTTGCCGTCGCCGCGGGGTACGCTCACGCCACCCAGCGACGGGGCACTCATCTGCTCAAGCTCTTGGCGCTTGGCGCGCTTGGACTTGCGCTGCTTGCCGCGTCCTGCGCCGCCCTTGCCGAAGGCACCCTGGGTGCCACCGCGACCGCGGCCACCCTTGCCGAAGCCGCCGCCGGCCGGAGCGCCGCCACCGGCACCGGGAGCGCCGCCTGTACCTGGTGCGCCACCCGGACGTCCGGGACCACGCGCGCCGCCACCGGGACGTCCGGCACCAGCGGGTGCGGGACGCTCAGTGCGGTTGGGCATCATGCCCGGAGTAGGCCGGTTTCCACCGGCACCCGCCGGACGGGGGCCACCTGCACCGGCAGCGGGGCGGGGACCACCCGGACGGGGGCCACCTGCACCGGCCGCGGGACGGGGACCACCCGGACGGGGGCCACCTGCACCTGCTGCGGGGCGGGGACCACCGGGACGGTCGCCGTCGGGACGGCTTCCACCGGCCCGGGGCATGCCCTGTGAAGGTGCGAAGGGGTTGTTGCCCGGACGCGGAGCGCGTTCCCCGTCGCCGCCACGGCCGCGGGGCATGCCCTGGGAGGTGGCGAACGGGTTGTTGCCCGGGCGGGGACCGCCGGGACGCGGTGCGGAACCGCCCTGGGATCCACCCTGCGGTGATCCCTGGCGGGTGGGTGCAGCCGGGGCTTCAGCCTTGGGGGCCGGACGGGCACCGGGCTTTGCGCCGTTGAAGGGTGATGCCGGAGCACTGGCAGCGGGGGCGGCCGGTGCTGCAGCAGGAGCAGCCGGGGCTGCGGCTGCCGGAGCGGCAACTGCAGGCGCTGCAGCAGCAGGTGCGGCAGGTGCCGCAGGTGCCGCGGGAGCTGCCGGGCGTGAGTCAGCCGACGGAGCCGGTGCTGCGGGAGCTGTTGCTGCCGCCGGGGCAGGCGCCTTGGGCGCGGCTGCCGGAGCTGCGGCCTTCGCCGCTGCGTCGGGGTAGGCGTTGCGGAGTTTCCGCACCACCGGGGCCTCAATTGTTGACGAGGCGGAGCGAACGAATTCGCCCAGTTCCTGCAGTTTTGTCACTGCATCTTTGGAAGTAATACCGAGCTCTTTAGCGAGCTCATGTACGCGGACCTTGGCCACATTTCTCCTGTCTCGGTCCGCACCGAGCCAGGCACGAACCGTCTACTTCTTACTGCGGGCCCCAGCCGCGGTTGCAGCTGCCGGGCCCATTGCAGAGCGCAACAAAGTTGTCATCGTTGCGCACTCATCGCTGGGAACTCATCGGGTTTCCATCAGTTTTCTGACCCGCTTTCAGGTTGGACGGTTTTTGCTGCAGCTACCGGAGGTTTCTGCAACGGGCCGGCTTGCTTGCCTGCCAGGATCCGGCGTTCGACGTCGGCGGTTCCGGTTGCGCCGTTGAGGGCACGTCCGAATGCACGCCGCTTCACCGCCAGGGCCAGGCAAGCTTCGCTGGGGTGCAGCCATGCTCCCCTGCCAGCCATCCGGCGTCGTTCGTCAACCAGCACTGCGGTGGAACCGGTGCTTTCGGCGACGAGCCGGAGTAACTCCGACCGCGCACCCTTCTTTCGGCATCCGATGCAGGTACGCTGCGGTTGATTCTCACTGTGAAGCACTTCTGCCACGGGGAGCATCATCCTGACGTTCATAACTGCCGGCCCGGAACCCCTTCACCACTGGTCAGCGGATCGGGAATTCTCAGGGCACACGAATACCGGCCGTTAGGCGCGGTCACGTTCTATTCTAGACCCTCCGGGCCGTTATGCCTGAAACCGCGGCTTCCAATGAGGAAGCCGCGGCAGGTACGGGCGTACGGGAGGGCTTTGCCGTGCGGGTCAGTGCTCCCGCGGCGCGGCAGCGTCGGAGACGATGTCGATCCGCCAACCGGTCAGTTTCGCCGCCAGGCGTGCGTTCTGGCCTTCTTTGCCGATCGCCAGGGACAGCTGGTAGTCGGGAACGACAACACGCGCAGAGCGGGTGGCCTCGTCAGTGATGGTGACGGAGTTCACACGCGACGGCGACAGTGCGCTGGCAATGAAGGCGGCAGGATCTTCGCTGTAGTCGACGATGTCGATCTTCTCGTCGTTCAGTTCAGTCATGACGGCCCGGACCCGCGAACCCATTTCGCCGATGCAGGCGCCCTTGGCGTTGATGCCCTGGGTGTTGGCTTTGACGGCGATCTTGGTGCGGTGGCCGGCCTCGCGGGCCAGGGCAACGATCTCCACGGAGCGGTCGGCGATCTCCGGCACTTCCAGTTCGAAGAGCTTCCGGACCAGGCCCGGGTGCGACCGGGACAGCGTGACGGACGGGCCTTTGGTGCCGCGGTGGACGTCGATGACCAGGGCACGGAGACGGTTGCCGTGGGTGTACTTCTCCCCCGGCACCTGCTCGGGCGGCGGCAGGAGGGCCTCCACCGAACCCAGGTTGACCTGGATCATGTGGGGGTTGTTGCCCTGCTGGATGGTGCCGGATACGAGTTCGCCTTCGCGTCCCTTGAACTCACCCAGGACGGCGTCGTCCTCCACGTCGCGCAGGCGCTGGAGGATGATCTGCCGGGCGGTGCTCGCCGCAATGCGGCCGAAACCGGCCGGGGTGTCCTCGAACTCGCCGATCGGGGCGCCGTCGTCGTCGATCTCCACAGCCCAGATGGTTACGTGGCCGCTCTTGCGGTCCAGCTCTGCGCGGGCCTTCTCGAAAGCTCCGGGAGACTTGTGATAGGCCACCAGGAGCGCCTGCTCGATGGTGGGGATCAGGAGGTCCAGCGGAATTTCCCGTTCACGCTCCAGAAGTCTCAGCGCGCTCATGTCAATATCCATCAGGCCTCCTCAGAAGGTCCATTGTGTTCAGTTTCCAGACCGGCCTCATCGAGGTGGCTGAATTCGATCTCGACTTTTCCGTTGCGGATCCTGTCGAAAGGAAGTTTTACCGGTTCGCCCTGTTTGGGCTTCATGCCTTTTTTGACCTCGATCTCCGGGACAAGGGTCACCCCGGAGTCGTCCACCGACTGGACGCGGCCCGTGACGTTCTCGCCCTGGATGACGTTGACCTTGACCATGCGGCCGCGGGCCCGGTGCCAGTGCCTGGGTTCGGTCAGGGGGCGCCCCACGCCCGGTGAGGAGACTTCAAGATCATACGGGCGGCCGTCGTCGGCAGGATCGTTGTCCAGGACGTCGGAAAGGACCCTGGAGATGTCCGCGATGACGTCAAGGTTCACCCCGCCCGTCTCCTCCTGGGGCAGGTCCACTACGACGTGGACCACCCGGTGCGAGCCTGCGTTGATGGATACATCCTCGAGATAGAGGCGGTTGGCCTGGACTGCGGGTTCAAGCAAGGCCCGCAGCCGGGCAGCTTCCGGATTGTAAGCCGGCGCCGCCTCAGTTTTGCCGGCTCCGGTAGGTTCTGATGAAGTCGTGGCTTCTGCATTACTCACGATTCCGGCCGCCTCCGATAGATGATGTTGTGACTACTAGCCTAGCGATTATCCGGCCGCAGTGGTGCACGGAGATTGGCATCAGGCGTGACAACATGGTCTGTTGTGAAAGACGACACGCAGGAAAACGGACGCCGCAGGCGCCATTTCCGCTACGCCGTTTTTTCGCTGGCAGCCCTTCTTGTCCTCAGCCTGGGCTTTGTCCTGATCCCCCGCGAGCCTCAGGTTCCCCCCACTCCGCCGTTTTCCGAGCAGGCGAGGGCGTCCGCGTACTCGGACGCCCTGTCCCTCCGGGCCGCCGGCCTTGCATTTGAACGCGCATCCGGGGACGCGCGTTCGGGCCCGCAAGCCGCTGCCGTGAACCGGGCTGTGACTTTGCTGACTGTCCACGCCCGGGCTTTGATGCTGCCGGGAGGTTCGGCGGCATCAGGCCCACCAGCATCCCCTGCGTCGTCTCCCCCTGCTGCGGCCGCCGCGCCATCAGCGTCGGAGCTCGCCGGAGCACTCCAGGCAAGTGCGGCCCGGCGCCTGAAGGACGCAGAAACGGCCGACGGCGGGATGGCCCGCCTCCTGGCCGGCGCCGGCACGGCCCAGCTGCTGGCAGCTGAGGACATCGCCAAGGCTGCCGGGATTGCCCTGGCCGCCGCTCCGGTTGCGGACATTCCGGACGCCGGCGCCCACTCCCCCACGGCACAGGCAACTGACAAGTCCACCGCTTCGGCCGCCGCAAGCTGCCCGGCCCAGCCACCCGGGGACGGCACCAGTCTGGGTTCGGCCCTGGCATCGGCCGTGGCAGCTGAGCTGGAGCTCGTCTACGCCTACCAGGCCGCGCTGACCCGGCTTGACGCCGGTTCGGCGGTTCCGGCGTCGGGCTTCCTGGCACAGCACCAGGACCTCCACGGCGACGCTGAGGCACTCGGGCGGGCCAGTTGCGCCCCTGCGGTTCCCCAACCTGCCGGCTATCCCCTGAGCCAGGCCTTCCTTGCCGCACCCGCCACCGCACTCGGAGCCCTCGAGGCAGGGAGCCTCCCAGTGTACGGCGACCTGGTAGCCCTCAGCGAAGGATCCGGCAGGGCCTGGGCCATCTCGGCGCTCCAGTCTGCCGCCCGCAGGACCCTGCACTGGGGCAGCCCTCCGGGCACGCTGCCGGGGCTGGTCCTGGCCGAATCGGAGCTGCCGGAGCTTCCCTGATGGCGGAAGTGCCAGAGCCGGACCAGGAGCTGCCCGCGCGGTAGAAGTCAGCTGAGCCTTGGCACACTGGCACGCCGGGGGCACTGATGCTTTGCTGTAGGAATGGACAACGCATCGGCACCGGCTCTTCACGAGGACGAGCCGCACCACAATGACATCGCCCACCGCCTGAATTGGCTCCGCGCCGGAGTCCTGGGTGCCAATGACGGAATCGTCTCGGTCGCCGCCATCGTGGTGGGTGTCGCGGGGGTCACCAACGAGGCCGGTCCGATTCTGGTTGCCGGTGCCGCCGGCGTAGTTGGTGGTGCCATCTCCATGGCGCTGGGCGAATACGTTTCCGTGAGCAGCCAGAAGGACAGCCAGAAGGCGCTGATCGAAAAGGAGCGCCGCGAACTTGTCGAGCAGCCGGAAGAGGAGCTCGCGGAACTCGCCGCGATCTACCAGTCCAAAGGCCTCAGTGTGGCCACGGCACTGACGGTCGCCCGGGAGCTCACGGCCCACGATGCGCTGGGCGCCCACCTGTCGGCAGAGCTGAACATCGACGAAACAGACATCGTCAGTCCGTGGCACGCCGCCTTTGCCTCCGCCGTCGCGTTCCTGATCGGTGCGATCCTGCCGATGCTCGCCATCCTCCTGCCGCCGGAAAACATCAGGGTTCCCCTGACGTTCGTCGCCGTCCTGGTGGCCCTCGCCGCCACCGGTGCGCTGGGCGCCTGGATCGGTGGCGGTTCGAAGCTGCGAGCCGCAGTGCGGGTGGTGGTGGGAGGCGCTGCGGCCCTCGTTGCGACGTTCACCATCGGCAACCTGCTCGGGGCAAGCGGGGTGATGTGAGCCTTTCGACAGACGTTCCCATCCCTCCTGCCCTTAGCCTGCGCTACGGCGGGAGCAGTGCCGGCCGCGCCTGGCTTGGGTCCCTTCCCGGTCTCATCCGGGGGCAGCTGGAGCATTGGGAGCTGGCCGTCGATCTGGCAGCGGGGGCGCTCCCCTGGCATGGACACGGCGGCCTGGTCTTACCCGTCCGCAGGAAAGACGGCACTCCTGCCGCCCTGAAGATCGCCTTTCCCCACGATGAGGCCCGGATCGAACGGCACGCATTGGTGCTGTGGGGAGGACGCGGCGCCGTACGGCTGCTGGAGTCCGACGCCGGAACGTGCGCCATGCTCCTGGAGCGGCTGAACGGGGGCTGTTCGCTGCAGGGTGTGCCGCTGGATGAGGCACAGGCCGTCTGGGGCAGCATCGTGCGGCAGTTGTCCCTGCCGCCGGACCGCAGACCCCAGTGGCAGGAGTTCAATCACATCGCCGGAGTGGCGGAGCAGTGGAGCGATGACTTGCCCGCGGAGTGGGAGCAGCAGGGCCGGCCTTTCCCTCGCTGGCTGCTCGAAGCGGCTCTGGAAGTCTGCCAGACCCGCGGCGCCGTGGGCCGCCGCTCGGGCCGCGACGTCCTGGTCCATACGGATCTTCATTTCCTGAATATCCTGGCAAGCAGGGAAGGAGGCTTTGCGGCCATCGACCCGCAGCCCATGATCGGCGAAGCTGAGTTCGCGGTGGCGCCGCTCCTGTGGAACCGCCTCAGTGAACTTTCCCGCATCGATCCGGCCGAAGGGCTCAGGCAGCGCTGCCGGGATTTCAGCTCCGCTGCCGGCCTTGACCCGGAAGCAGCGCGGCAGTGGGCCATCATTCGCGAAGTGGAAAACGCCCTGCAGTATGCCTCGCTTCCCCGGCGGCACGGCGATCTCGCGCGGTCATTGTGGGTGGCCAGCACACTGGCCGGCCGGACCCTGGACGGCCTGCCCGGCGCCCACGACCTGCCTGAACCAGGGCAGACACACAGCTGAGGATGGCATACCGACGGGCAGCTGCAGCGAAGCGGGCGTACCGTCAGCTGCCCGCTGACTTAACCGCTGCAAAAGCGGAGCTGACCGCGTCAACTGCAGTGTCGACGTCGTCCGCGTCGGTGCTCCAGTTGCTGACAGAGACGCGCAGGACGTCCCGGCCCTGCCAGTGCGAGCCGGACATCCAGACTTTCCCGTCCTCGATCACCCGGGCCGTCACGGCACGCGTCAGGGCGTCGTCGGCGAAGGCGAGGGAAACCTGTGTGTAGTCCACCTCGTTGAGTACCTCGATGCCGTCCACTTCCGCCAACTGCTTGCCGATCCGTGCAGCGGCATCGGTCAGCCCACGGACCTGCGCTGCCACCCCTTCACGGCCGAGGGAGCGGAGGGCCGCCCACACCGGCACGCCCCGGCCCCGGCGGGACAGCTCAGGAACCTTCTCATGCGGGTCTCCGGGACCTTCCGGGTCCTGGATCAGATAGCTGGTGTGCACACCCATGGCGCTGCGCAGGGCGTTCGAATCCCTGACCACGGCGATGCCGCAGTCGTACGGGACATTCAGGGTCTTGTGCGCGTCAGTTCCCCACGAATCAGCCAACTCCATGCCCCTGGTGAGGTGCGCGAATTCCGGGACGGCGGCCGCCCAGAGGCCGAAGGCGCCGTCCACGTGAACCCAGGCACCGTGGCGCCGTGCGATCCGGATGGCGTCCTCAAACGGGTCGAAGGCTCCGGAATGGAGGTTGCCTGCCTGGAGGCACACCAGTGCCGGACCGGAGGATGCCGAGAGCATCCGGTCCAGTTCTGCCGGGAGCAGCCGGCCCTGGGTGTCTGCCGGGACGGGGGTTGGGCGGCCCAGGCCGAGGTAGCGCAGCCCGAGGTCGATGGTGTCGTGCCGCTCCTGCCCCACAAAACACCTGATCCGTGGAGCGCCCGCGAGCCCATCCCGGTCCAGGTCCCACCCTGCGTCGGCCAGCAGCCGCCATCGTGCGGCAGCGAGCCCGGTGAAATTGGCCATGGTGGCCCCGGTGGTGAAGCCGACGTCGGATTCTGCCGGGAGCCCCAAAAGGTCCAGCAGCCAGGACGCGGCGCCGTCTTCGATGGCCGCAACGGCGGGCGTGGCGTAGCGCAGGCCGGAATTCTGGTCCCAGGCGCTGACCAGCCAGTCCGCGGCCAGGGCTGCCGGCAGTGTCCCCCCGATCACCCAGCCGAAGAACCGTCCGGCCGGCATGGCCATGAGGCCCGGCTCGGCCTTGTCCGCAAGATACTCCACCACGGCCGCGGCCGGCATCCCCTGTTCCGGGAGGGGTCCGCCGAAGTCCGCCGCGAGGTCGTGGGCGTTTTTCAGTGGTCCGACGTGCCTGTCCGGCAGGCTCTCCAGCCAGTCCACGGCCCGCGCGGCCGCCACTGACAATGCTTCCGAATAGGGTTCCCCGCCTGCGGACATACCAGCATGGTACGCCCGGCGGGGCGGGCCTGCGAGGGTCTCCGGACGGCCCGGTCAGGCGGAGTTTTCGGCCCAGACGTCAAAACCAAGCTTGATGATCAGTGAGCCCACCACCAGCAGGAAGACGATCCGGACGAAGCGGCTTCCCTGCTTGATGGCGGTCCGCGCCCCCAGGTATCCGCCGGCCATGTTGGCAAGGCCAAGCATGAGGCCCACACCCCACAGCAGCGAACCGTGCGGCAGGAAGAACAGCAGCGCCCCCGCGTTGGTGGCCATGTTCACGATTTTGGCCTTGGCACTGGCTTCCAGGAAGGCGTAGCCCATCGCCGACACCAGCGCGATGATGAGGAACGAGCCTGTTCCCGGGCCGATGAGGCCGTCATAGAAGCCGATCACGGCCCCGATCAGGCACGCCACGACGTAGTGCGTGTGGCCATCGTGCCGCAGCACGGTGAGGTCACCGACGTTAGGTCTGAGGGCGGTAAAAAGTGCGACGGCGACCAGCGCGATGACGATGATCGGTTTGAAGACACTTGCCGGCAAAGTCGCTGCCAGGACTGCTCCGCCGAAGCTGCCGGCAAGGGCGATGACGGCCATGGGTATGGCCGTCCAAAGGTCCGGTTTGACCCGCCCGTAGTACGTGACGGCGCTGGTGGTGGTGCCGAAAATCGAGCCCATCTTGTTGGTGGCCAATGCCTGGACCGGCGTAATACCGGGCACCAGCAGCAGGGCGGGAAGCTGGATCAGCCCGCCGCCACCCACCACAGCGTCAACCCAGCCGGCGGCAAATCCAGCCACCACAATCAGGATGATCGTGGCGGGCTGGATCGATTCGAAGCCCGAAATCACCGCCGCAGGTCAGCCGCGGACGGCGGTGACCACGTAGTCAACAGCCTTGTCCACGGGCACGTTTTCCGCTTCGCCGCTGCGGCGGTCCTTGATCTCCACCACACCGTCCACCAGGCCGCGGCCGACGGCCAGGATGGTGGGGACGCCGACGAGTTCAGCGTCGCCGAACTTCACGCCCGGGGACACCTTGGGACGGTCGTCATAGATAACGTCCAGGCCGGCGGCCTCGAGTTCCAGCGCCAGCTTCTCGGCAGCGGCGAAGATCTCCTCGCCGCGTCCGACGGCCACAACGTGGACATCTGCCGGTGCGACGGCGCGGGGCCAGACGAGGCCCCTGTCGTCGTGGTTGGACTCTGCCAGGGCTGCCACGGCCCGGGTAACGCCCACGCCGTAGGAGCCCATGGTGACCACCACCTGCTTGCCGTTCTGGTCAAGGACCTTCAGTTCAAGGGCCTCGGCGTACTTGCGGCCGAGCTGGAAGATGTGCCCCATCTCGATGCCGCGCGCGATCTCCAGCGGTCCGGAGCCGTCCGGGGCGGCATCGCCCTCGCGGACATCGGTGCATTCGATGACGCCGTCCCAGCCGAAGTCGCGGCCGGCCACGAGACCGAACACGTGCTTTCCGGCCTCGTTGGCTCCGGTGACCCAGGCTGTGCCGCTGACGACGCGGGGATCCACGAGGTACAGCAGCTTGGTAGCGCTTTCGCTGCCGAGGAGCGGCTCGTCCAGCGTCAGCCCCGGGCCCAGGTAGCCCTTGACGATCAGGGGCTGCTTTTTGAGGTCGTCGTCGTTGGCTGCTTCCAGCCCGATTTCGCCGGCGATCGGCAGGTAGCGGCCGATGTTGGCTTCCACCCGCTTCAGGTCCACGCCGCGGTCACCGGGCAGGCCGATGACGACCAGTTGGCGCTCACCCGTGGGCAGGGTGACGGCGAGGACCACGTTCTTGAGGGTGTCAGCGGCAGTCCAGGCGCCGCCGTCGGCCTCGCTGCGCGGGGCGAGCTCGTTGGAGGCGGCAACCAGCGTGTCGATCGTGGGGGTATCCGGCGTGTCACGGACTACGGCAGCCGGGGCATCGGTGAAGTCGATGTCTGCAGGGACCACCGTGGTGACGGCCTCGACGTTGGCTGCGTAGCCGCCCGCGGACCGCACGAAGGTGTCCTCGCCGACCTCGGTGGGGTGCAGGAATTCCTCGCTCTTGGACCCGCCCATGGCGCCGGCCGTGGCGGCTACGGGAATGACCTCCAGGCCCAGGCGCTCAAAGATGCGGATGTAAGCGGCACGGTGCGCGGCGTAGCTGGCGTCCAGGCCGGCGTCGTCCACGTCGAAGGAATACGAATCCTTCATGATGAACTCGCGGCCGCGCAGCAGGCCTGCCCGGGGGCGGGCCTCGTCGCGGTACTTGTTCTGGATCTGGTAAAGGCTAAGGGGCAGGTCCTTGTACGAGGAGTACAGGTCCTTGACCAGGAGGGTGAACATTTCCTCGTGCGTCGGGGCCAGCAGGTAGTCCGCACCCTTGCGGTCCTGGAGCCGGAACAGGCCCTCGCCGTACTCGGTCCAGCGGTTGGTGGCCTCATAGGGTTCACGGGGCAGCAGAGCCGGGAAGTGGACTTCCTGCGCGCCGATGGCTGCCATCTCCTCACGGATTACGGCTTCGACTTTTCGAAGCACGCTGAGCCCGAGCGGCAGCCAGGTGTAGATGCCGGGCGCCGCACGCCGGATGTAACCTGCCCGCACTAGCAGCCGGTGGCTGGCAACCTCGGCGTCGACGGGATCTTCGCGCAGGGTGCGCAGGAAAAGCTGGGACAGTCTTGTGACCACGGGCGGGTATCCGTTTCTGGGGAATGGCTGCTGGAAAGCAGAGCCGGGCAATTCTTCTGGGTACTAATCTACCGGCAAGCAACGTCTATGCCCGCGAGAGCGTGGGTGCCCGCCGCCCGCCGCCGACGCCGGCGGCCGGGGACAGCGAAGAGCCACGCCCGGGCCGCAAAGCCCCTGGCCCCCATTCGGGCTGGTCATTGCGGCCGGGCGTGGCTCTTCTTGCCGTTTACGCCGTTGGTTTACTGGTGAGGACTGGTGAGACCGCCCACCCACTCCAGCGCAGCTAGATCGAACCTATGTGATAGCTGACACGTTGACAAGTATTTTTTCCATTCGAAGTTATTGACGGCCCTCACGGGCAGGCCTAGTTTTAATTCATCAGGTGGTGAATTTAGGAATTGCCATCACACGGGAGGCCTCAATGTCCCATGCAGCATCGCTGGCAGGCCCCGGAACCGGCATGGCCGTCACCGTCAATGCCCTTCACATCATCCGGGACAGGACTCCGATCCTGCGTGGTCTCGACTTCGCCATCCCTGCGGGCCGGATCACCGGCCTCCTGGGGCCGTCCGGCAGCGGAAAGACCACCCTCATGCGGGCGATCATGGGCGTCCAGGCCCTGACGTCCGGCTCGATCCGGGTTCTTGGTCTTCCGGCCGGCCACCCTGATCTCCGGCACCAGGTGGGCTACGTCAGCCAGTCTCCGAGCGTGTATCCGGACCTGACTGTCGAAGCCAACGTCCGCTACTTCGGCGCCATGCACCGCAAAGGCCGGACCGCGGCGGCAGAGGCAATCGCCGCCGTCGGGCTTGAACCGCAAACCCGGCAAAAAACGGGCGATCTTTCCGGCGGCGAGCTCAGCAGGGTCTCCCTGGCGTGCGCCCTCGTGGCGCACCCCGCGCTGCTGGTACTCGATGAGCCGACCGTTGGCCTTGATCCCGTCCTCCGGGCGGACTTATGGGGCAGGTTCCGGTCCATGGCCGAGGCGGGGACAACACTCCTGGTCTCCAGCCACGTAATGGAGGAAGCAAGCCACTGCGAATCGCTGCTGCTCCTGCGTGAGGGCAGGCTCCTGGCGCAGCTGACGCCGGCCGAATTGAGCCAACGCGGGCAGAGCACCGACCTTGAGCAGGCATTCCTGCACATCATCCTGCACGCTGCGGAGCAGTCCGGCCGCTCCCCCGGACATCGTGGCAGCGCGGCTGAAAGGACCGTGCGGCCGTGAACCTTATGATGATGCTGGCCACCACCCGGCGGGTCCTGGACCAGCTCCGCCACGACCACCGCAGCGTCGCGCTGATCCTGGTGGTACCGGCGCTGCTGCTGACCGCTGTGTACTTCCTCTTCGAGAATGAAACCCTTCCGCCGGGGGTGCCCAGGACGTTCGACCGCGTTGGCCTGATGATGCTGGCGATCTTTCCTTTTGTGGTCATGTTCCTGGTCACTTCCATCACCATGCTGCGCGAACGCACGTCCGGGACCCTGGAGCGGCTGCTGACAACGCCGGTTCATAAGGCCGACCTGCTGTTCGGCTACGGCCTGGCCTTCTCCATCATGGCCGCCCTGCAGTCGCTGGTTGCCACCGGGGTGGCGTACTGGATCTTTGGCCTGGACATCCAGGGCAGCCCTGGACTGGTGGTCATGATCGCCGTGATCAACGCGGTCCTGGGTGTCGCCTTGGGCCTGCTGTGCTCGGCGTTCGCCCGGACGGAATTCCAGGCTGTGCAGTTCATGCCGGTGGTCGTCGTTCCGCAAATCCTGCTGTGCGGCCTCTTTGTCGCCCGCGACCGCATGAACGACGTCCTGGAAGCGGTGGCGAATGTCCTGCCGCTCACCTACTCGGTGGATGCGTTGCAGGAGATCGCCGCCAATGCCGGTCCCACTGACCGGCTGTGGATGGATGCCGGGGTCATCGTGGCCATCGTCGTGGCCGTCCTGGTGCTGGCATCGTTGACCCTTCGCCGGCGGACACCGTGAACGGAACGGCGGACGACGGCCCCGCAGCCGGATCCGGACGCCGTGGCCGGCGGGGCGGGGCAACGGAGTCGCGCGCCGAGATTCTGGAGACCGCCCGGAGGCTGTTCGCCGAACAGGGTTTTGAAGGCACCAGCCTCCGCGGGATTGCCCGGGAAGCCGGTGTGGACCCTGCCATGGTCCACCACTTCTTCAACGGAAAGGACGAGCTGTTCGCGCTCAGCGTGGCACTGCCGGTGGACCCGGAAAAGGTCCTTGAGGGCGTCGACGAACACCTCCCGGAGGTCAGGGGCGAGGCTATTGTGCGGGCAGTGCTTCGCGTGTGGGAGAGCCCGGCCCAGCACAGCCTGGTGGCCTTCCTGCGGGGAACCATCGGGTCCAAACCCAAGACTCTGCTTTTGCGGGAACTGGTATCGCGGGCCGTCCTCAGCCGGATCATGGCAGGGGTGCCAGGTCCGCCCGCGGAAGTGGCTTTGCGCGGGAACCTGGTGGCCACACAGATGGTGGGCGTGATGCTGGTCCGCTATGTGGTGCGGCTTGAACCCCTCGCCTCCGCCTCGCCCGAGGACGTGGTCCGGCTCGTGGCCCCCACTGTCCAGCGCTACCTGACGGGGGAGCTTCCCGAAGAAAAGCCGGCTAAAAGAGGACCGTAGCGAACGTGCCCACTTGGCGGAAACCGACGCGCTCATACGTCGACCGGGCACGGAGGTTGAAACCGTTCACATACAGGCTGGTCACGGGAGCAAGTTTCCTGGCCTGCTCCACGACGGCTGCCATGTAGCCGGCGCTCAGACCCTGCCCGCGGTAGCCGGGGTTCATCCAGACGCCCTGAATCTGCGTGACGTCCGCCGTTACCGCCCCGAGCTCGGCCTTGAAGACCACCTCGCCGGAGCTGTTGACGTGTGCCAGCGAGTGGCCTTGGCGGATCAGGCCTTCAACGCGGCGGCTGTAGAACTCCTTGCCGCCCAGGAATGGCGAGTAGCCCACTTCCTCTTCGAACATGGCCGCGCAGGCAGGAAGGATCCGGTCGAAATCGGCCAGCCTGCCCAGCGCAAGGTCCGCGTTAGGTGCCACGGCGGGCGGCCGGTCAAGGGTCATGAGGGGCTGCTCGTCCCGCACTTCGTGGGCTGTGTGCCCCAGTTCGGCAAGTTCGGCGTGGAGCGCGAGGACCGGCTCAGCGGGGCCGAAAGCCGAGGCGAAGCGTCGCCCGGAGCTGCTCGCTGCGGCTGCCACGAGCCCCGCGAACGCGGGGTCAAGTTCGACAGGCACAAGGTTGGCCCCGGTCCAGCAGGCACCCACCAGGATCCCGTCGTCGAACACGCCCAGGACGGCGGCACCGCCCGTGGTGGGCGCTGCAGTTCCTGCCGACCGCAGGTGGGCAAGGATGAAGACATTGGCCACCGGGTCCTGTTGCGCAAGGTGCCGGAGGGCAGGGGTGTCCGCACCGGTAAGGGCATGGACGGATATCCCCGCCTCTGCGGTGCCCGGCTTATGAGACGCTAACCACGGGGCTACCCTTGACAGCATCTTCGCCATCGGCCTCCCCCATCTCTTCAGCAATGCGCATGGCCTCTTCGATCAGTGTCTCAACAATCTCACTTTCAGGCACGGTCTTGATGACTTCGCCCTTCACAAAGATCTGGCCCTTGCCGTTGCCGGACGCCACTCCGAGGTCCGCCTCGCGTGCTTCGCCGGGTCCGTTCACCACACAGCCCATGACGGCAACGCGCAGCGGAATCTCCATTCCTTCCAGGCCGGCGGTGACCTGCTCGGCAAGGGTGTAGACGTCCACCTGGGCGCGGCCGCACGAAGGGCAGGATACGATTTCGAGCTTGCGCGGGCGCAGGTTCAGGGACTGGAGGATCTGGTTGCCCACCTTGATTTCCTCCACCGGCGGGGCGGACAGCGAGACCCGGATGGTGTCGCCGATGCCCCGTGAGAGGAGTGCTCCAAAGGCGGTGGCCGACTTGATGGTGCCCTGGAACGCCGGCCCTGCTTCGGTCACGCCCAGGTGCAGGGGCCAGTCGCCCTGCTCGGCGAGCATCTCGTAGGCGGCGACCATGATGACCGGGTCGTTGTGCTTGACCGAAATCTTGAAGTCGTTGAAGCCGTGCTCCTCGAACAGCGAAGCCTCCCACACGGCGGACTCCACCAGCGCTTCCGGGGTGGCCTTGCCGTACTTCTTGAGGATCCCGGGCTCCAGCGAACCTGCGTTGATGCCGATCCGGATAGAGGTACCGTGGTCCTTCGCCGCGCGGGCGATCTCCTTGACCTGGTCATCGAACTTACGGATGTTGCCGGGGTTCACCCGGACTGCGGCGCAGCCGGCCTCGATGGCCGCGAACACGTACTTGGGCTGGAAGTGGATGTCAGCGATGACTGGGATCTGGGATTTGCGGGCGATGATGGGCAGCGCCTCGGCATCGTCGGCCGACGGGCAGGCAACGCGAACGATGTCGCAGCCTGAGGCGGTGAGTTCCGCGATCTGCTGCAGGGTGGCGTTGATGTCCGTGGTGGGCGTGGTGGTCATGGACTGCACGCTGATGGGCGAGTCCGAGCCGACTCCGACGGAGCCCACCTTGATCTGGCGCGTCTTGCGGCGGGGGGCGAGGACGGGCGGCGGTGCTGACGGCATTCCCAGGCTGACCGAGGTCACGTGGACTCCTTGGGTAGGTTTTTTTCGGGGGTGAGAGAGGTCCGTCTGAATCAGGACGCGTGCGCTGCCAGGATGCCGATCACGGGCGTCCACTCTGTACTGCGGATACCGGCGATGGCTCCCGCGACGGCGAACGGGTCCTGCTTGAGGAGGTCATTCAGTGCGGCTTCGTCCTGGACCTTGAAGATCAGCAGGGCGCCTGCGCCGTCACCGTAGGGTCCGCTGGTCAACAGTTGGCCGTCCTCCGCGAGGCCGGCCAGCCAGGCGCGGTGCGCAGGACGGTGCTCATCAAGGACGGCGGAGGAATCGGCGGCGTACACGTATTCAACGGCAAAAACAGTCATAAGGACACCCTATCCCCCGGCGTGGCCTGTCGCCGATCCCCGCGGGAGGTTCCCGCCCGCTGGGAGCGCAGACCGGTCGGGCACGCAGCTCAGCTGAGGAAGAAAACCTTGGCGATCGCCGCCGTCCCCGCCGCCCACAGCATCGACGTGAGCGTCCCGATGATGAACCGTTCCGCCGCCACCGGCGTTTCCTTCAGTTCAGCGAACCTGCCCAGGCCCTTGACAGCCACGATGTAGGCAATGGCCACCGGTTGTCCGGCCAGGATGGCCAGGCAGACACCAAGCCGCTCAAGGACGCCGATGATGGCACCGCCACGGAGGATCCGCTGGGCCGGGACCGGCTGGGTGACGTCCGACGTCGGCTGGCCGGCCCCCGCCGTCAGCTCGCCGTCGACGGTTTGTCCCGTTTGGGCCGGCGGGGCCGCAGCGAGGGTGTCCACGGTGACGTCGGCCGACGGGTCCTGGGCTGAGGCGTCCTGGTCCGCCTTCCCGGCGGCGTCGGCTTTGTCATCGATGGTCCTGGCGAGCCGAAACACCAGGGCGGTCACAGGCCACCCCATGAATCCGGCCACAACCAGGGCGATGGTGATCCAGAGTGCGTTCACCGGTCTCCTTCAATCTGGGAACGGGCGTAGTCCAGGAGCATGGCTGCAGCCGGCCTGGCTGCACATTCTTCCGGCCAACCGGACCTGAGCACGGCACGGCTCACCGATTGCTCAGTGATTCCGAGCTCACGGGCCACTTGTTTCTGGCTGCCGTGTTTTCCGTCACCGCTGTGGAGCTCCCGGAGCCGGTCGACCACCCGCCATTGGGCTTCCGTTCGTTGCTGCACGACGCGTCCGATCAGGCGGAGCACTGCCTGGGCATTTGCACTGGCCATGGATCCTTCCTTGGCTGCGGGAGGGACCTCCCGGCCACGGCCCATATTGCCGGACACCACTGACAGCGGGACCTGGCCGGCCGCGCCCTTTGCCAGCTCCACGGCCTTCCGGGCCGCCACAAAGCCGCTTCCGGAGCCTTCGCGCGGGCTCCCGCCAGGCTGCAGCTGCACGGTTCCGATCCCGATCCCGACGTACCATTGCCCGCTCCGGAGCGCATGCAAAGCGATCTCCACCACCTCTGCGGCGTCTTCCACGACCCCCTGGAGCTCATCGCCCACCGAACGCTCAAAGGGCTCGGGTGTGAGCCTGCGCAGCTGGGAAATCAGGTCCGGGACCCGATCGATGTCGCTGGTGCTGCCCCGCTGATCAATGGTCAGAACGTACATGGGGCAACCGTACGCAGCTGATCGGAAATAATCAATCGAAAACAGCTGATTACTTGATATCAGCCGAAATAGGCTGACTATGGAATTTCACCCTTCGAGCGGCACGGGCTGTCTGAGTCAGGCACGTCAGGCAGGGTCAGGCCGAACCCGCCCCGGCGAGGTCGGGTGCCGCAGCGCGCTCCCGGGATGCGCTCCAGGCGATCCATCCCCCTGCCACAGCCATGAGGAGGGCCCCCGCAGATTGTGTGGGCAGGCTGGCACCCGTTGTCGCCTGCCCCAGGACGACACCCAGGACGAAAAACAGCACGGTGCCTGCAGCCCAGAGTGCGCCCGCCCATCGCGGCAGGATGCGGGAACGCCAGACCGCGATCCCCAGAAGCACGTTGCCGACGAATGCCAGCAGGAGCCCCAGGAGGAACGCCCCGTTCATGGACCCGGGAAACTCCAGCTGCATCACGTCCTGGTTTCCGGCCAGGTAGGCCTTGCCAATGGCAGGGCTGGCGAAGGTGGAGATCACCGCCGGCACAAGCAACAGCGCCGTTCCTGCAGCAGCGGTGACCATGCCTGCCAGTGCGAGTCCGCCCGCACGGCTGTTGGCCAGGCAACAGCCCAGGGCGAAGACACCAAGGAGGGTCAGGACCGTGCCTGCGGTGCCGCCATACAGGTGGCTGAACTGGTAGGAGTCGGTGCTGACAAAGCGCGCCCAGGCTTCCGGGTCCTTCGCCTGGTCCGGTTGCGGCTCCAGGGTCGCCCAGGCAGTGACAAGCCAGGACAGAGCCAGCGCCCACAGCCCTGCCTGGATCCAGCGTCTGACGATCTGCGGGTTCGACGTACGCATGGTTCAGGTTAAGTCCGGGCCCGCCCACGCCAACAGGGCCAAAAGACTCGCTGCACGGCCCCTGCCTGCACTGCTGGCCCGGCACTGCACGGCTTTTAGGCAGGCACTCCCCCGGCGCCGCCTGTCAGCCGAACAGGTTCACCGGCTTCACGATGTCGGCGTAGATCAGCAGCGCGCTCATGCCCATCAGCAGGGCCGCCACCACATAGGTCACCGGGAGCAATTTGGCGATGTCGAAGGCGCCTGGGTCCGGCTTGCCGAACAGCTTGGCCACCCGCCGCCGGGCCCCTTCATAGAGCGCACCGGCCACATGGCCGCCGTCGAGCGGGAGCAGGGGGATGAGGTTGAAGACCGCGAGCGCAAAGTTCAGCCCCGCCAGCAGTCCCACCAGCGCACCAAGCCTGGACTGGAGGGGCACCTCTTCCATGGCCGCGACCTCACCGGCAACCCGCCCTACGCCCACCACACTGATGGGACCGTTGGGGTCACGGGCTTCCTCGCTGAAGGCCGCTTTGGCAACGCCCACCACCCGGGCTGGCAGGTTGAACACCACCCCGGCCACCTGCCTGATGTTTTCTCCCGCCATGGGCAGGACGGACGACGCCGGCTGGGCAACCAGCTCGGTCTGCGCACCAATGCCCAGGAAGCCTACATCCTGGTACAGGAGGGTTCCGGCGTCGTCCTTGGCCTGGCGGCCGTCCACCCCGATCACGGGACGGGCCGACAGCACCGGCGTCACCGTGGTGGTGACCGGGGCGCCGTCGCGTTCGACGGTAATGCTGACTTCCTTGCCGGCAGAGGCACGGATCCACTCGGTCAGCTGGTCCCAGCCGGTGACTGCCTTTCCATCAAAGGAGGTGACCACATCGCCCGGCAGGAGTCCGGCCGCTGCCGCCGGGGTCAGCCGGCAATCGGGGGAATCGGGATCGACCGTCTGCCCGGCCGCAACCTGGCATTTGGAGACGTCAGAGATGGTGGTGGTGGCAGTCGCCACGCCGAAGCCCATCAGCAGGACCGCCGTGAGCACCACACCGATCAGCAGGTTCATGGCAGGACCACCCAGCATGACGATGACTTTTTTCCACACGGGCAGCCGGTAGAAGACCCGGTTGCCGTCCTCGGGGCCTACCTCCTCGTGGGCCATGGAGCGGGCTTCGGTGGCCAGCGTCTGGAACATGCCGGTGCTGGAGGGGCGGACCGTGCCGTCGTCCTTGTTCGGCGGGTACATGCCGATCATGGACACGTAGCCGCCCAGCGGAATGGCCTTCACGCCGTATTCGGTTTCACCCTTCCGTTTGGACCAGAGGGTGGGACCGAAGCCGATCATGTACTTGGTGACACGCACCTTGAACAGCTTCGCCGGCACCAGGTGCCCCACTTCGTGCAGCGCGATGGACACGGCGATGCCGATCGCCACGAAGACGACGCCGAGGATAAAAAGGATGACGGGACTCATGCGTGGATCTGCTGCTTCCTAGAGACTGCTGACTGCTAAACGTTCGTGGGCGCGCTCGCGTGCCCATTTTTCAGCATCCAGTACCGATTCCAACGTCAGCCTGGAAGAACCTGAATGTTCGCTGAGGACAGCATCGATGGTGTCCACGATTTCGGTGAACCGGATGCGCCCTGCGTGGAAGGCCGTAACCGCTTCCTCGTTCGCCGCGTTGAAGACGGCAGGAAAGGTGCTTCCCTGCTTGGCCGCGTCCTTGGCCAGCGCCACTGCCGGGAAGGCTGCCGAGTCCAGGGGTTCGAAGGTCCAGCTGGTGGCCTTGGTCCAGTCACAGGCTGCGGCGGCCTTGGGAACCCGGTCGGGCCAGCCCAGCCCTAAGGCAATGGGCAGGCGCATATCCGGCGGCGACGCCTGGGCAATGACTGACCCGTCAATGAACTGGACCATCGAGTGCACCACTGACTGCGGGTGGACCACAACCTCTATCCGGTCCAGGGGCACGTCGAACAGCAGGTGGGCTTCAATGAGCTCAAGGCCCTTGTTAACCAGCGTGGCCGAATTCGTGGTGACCATCAGGCCCATGTCCCAGGTGGGGTGCGCCAGAGCTTCTTCCGGGGACACATCGTGGAGCTGTTCGCGGGTCCGGCCGCGGAAGGGACCGCCTGAGGCGGTCAGGATCAGTTTTTCCACCTCGGCGGCGGAACCGGACCGCAGGCACTGCGCGATGGCCGAATGCTCGGAGTCAACCGGAACGATCTGGCCCGGGCGGGCGGCGGCCTTGACCAGCTCGCCGCCCACGATCAGCGATTCCTTGTTGGCCAGGGCCAGCGTTGCCCCTGACTTCAGCGCGGCCAGCGTGGGTGCCAGGCCGATGGAGCCGGTGATGCCGTTCAGGACGACATCGGCGTCCACCGCTGCGATCCGGGCGGCAGCGTCCGGGCCGCAAATGATCTCTGGCTTGTACCCTGTCCGCCCTGCGCTCCTCGCCGCCTCACCGATCAGGGCTTCGAGCTGCCGGGGATCGCCGGCAGCGATTCCCACTACGCTGACCCCGGTATGGACCGCCTGCCGGGCCAGGAGTCCGAGGTTTCCCCCGCCGGCGCTGAGTGCCACTACCTCGAAAAGGTGCGGGGCGCCGTCGACGACGTCAATCGCCTGGGTACCTATGGAACCCGTGGATCCGAGAAGGACGATTCTGCGTGGCTGCATGGCTTAAGTATCCCGCACAGGAGTCATTGTCCGGTCCAGCAGCGGATCTGGAGCCAAGGCAGACGTGGGCGTAACGTGGAGTGCGTGGACTGGGTTTCCTGGTTCGATGCTCCGGAGTACGGATTCGCCCGGAACGTGCTGCAGCGAGGCGTGGCGGCGTTGTACTTTGTTGCGTTCCTGTCCACCCTGAACCAGTTTCCGGCGCTCCTGGGCGAACGCGGACTGCTCCCGGTTCCGGACTACCTTGAGGGTTTCAGCGCACGGCGCCGGCCCACCCTCTTCCGCTGGCACTATTCGGACCGTCTGCTGCGTGCGGTCTGCCTTGCCGGCCTCGCTGTCTCCGCCCTCCTGGTTGCCGGTGTCCCCCAGCTGGGGCCGCCGTGGGTTCCGCTGATCGCCTTCCTGTCCTTGTGGCTGCTGTATATGTCGATCGTCAATGTCGGCCAGACGTTTTACGGTTTCGGCTGGGAGATGCTGCTTCTGGAGGCCGGCTTCACGGTGGCGTTCCTGGGCTCGGACCAGACTGAGCCGCCCCGGACCATCCTGATCCTGGTGGCCTGGCTGGTGTTCCGGCTGGAGTTCGGCGCCGGGATGATCAAGATCCGCGGCGGCCGGGAATGGCGGGACCTGACAGCTCTCTACTATCATCACGAGACCCAGCCGATGCCCGGCCCCTTAAGCCGGCAGGCGCACCTGTTGCCCAAGCCCTTCCACCGGCTGGAGGTGGTGGGCAACCACTTTGCCCAGCTGGTGGTGCCGTTCTTCCTCTTCGCGCCGCAGCCAGTGGCCAGCGCGGCCGCGGGCATCGTCATCTTCACGCAGCTGTGGCTCGTGGGCAGCGGTAACTTCGCCTGGCTGAACTGGATAGCCATTGTGCTGGCATTCTCCGCGGTGAGCGATCAGGCAGCCCATGCGGTGCTGCCCTTCCTGCCACTGGACTGGCATCCGCTCGAGGGCAGCCGTGGGAATCCCCCGTACTGGCTGGCGATCACCCTGGTGGCGACCCTGCTGCTGGTGGTGCTGAGCTACTGGCCGGTCCGCAACCTGTTTTCGAAGCAGCAGCTGATGAATGCGAGCTTCAATCGCTGGCAGCTTGTCAACACGTACGGCGCTTTCGGCACGGTGACCAAACAGCGCGTGGAAATCGTGGTGGAGGGGACACTGGACGAGGATCCCGGCGAAACCGCCGACTGGAGGGAGTACGGGTTCAAGGGAAAGCCCGGGGATGTGCGCCGGCTGCCCCGCCAGTGGGCGCCCTACCACCTGAGGCTGGACTGGCTCATGTGGTTCCTGCCGCTCCGGACGGTCCACGAGGAGTGGTTTTATGCCTTCCTCGCCAAGCTCCTTGAGGCGGACCCCCGGATGCTGCGGCTGCTCCGCCATGACCCGTTCGACGGCGCACCGCCGCATTGGGTGCGTGCCCGCAGCTACCTTTACCGTTTTGCCACGCGGGCCGAGTTCCGGGAGACGGGCGAGCGATGGGTCAGGACCCCGCTTTATGAGGCGATTCCGCCGTTGTCCCTCCGCCGGACGCCGGGCCGCCGGCCTGCACGCTAGCTGTGGATTCCGGCCCTGCGGATGGTGGCCTCCGCGTGCTTGAGGATGGGCCCGTCGATCATCTTGCCGTTGAACTGGAAGACGCCGGCACCAGCTGACGCGGCGGCCTTGAGCAGCTCGGTTGCGGCGGCGACGTCGGCCTCCGAAGGAGCATAGGCGCCCCGGACCACCGCGGCCTGGGTGGGGTGGATGCAGGCCTTGGAGCCGAACCCGGAAGCGACGGCGTCGGCAGCTTCCACCGCCAGCCCCTCGAGGTCCGGGATGTTGACGTACACCGCGTCCACGGCGGCCTTGCCGAATGCCCGGGCTGCGATCAGGACGGCTGACCGGGCGTGCAGGGCAACGGCGCGGTAGCCGCCGTCGTCCTTTCTGCTGGACGTGCCGCCCAGCGACGCCACCAGGTCCTCGGCGCCCCACATCAGTCCAACGACGTTGGGGGCGGCGGCGATGGCGGGGGCGTTGAGGATTCCGACGGCGGTCTCGCACAGTGCAATGACGTGGAAGCCGCTGAGCGCTTTGAGCTGGTCCGCGCTCTCCGCTTTGGCCAGCATGACCGTCTTGTACGGTGTGTGGGCCAGGCAGTGCAGGTCCTTCTCGAACTCATCGGTGCCCGCGGGATTGATCCTGATGATGGTGCGGCTGGGATCGAGTTCCGGTACGTCGCCCGCTGCCCCGAGCTGTGCGAGGATCGCGCCGCGGGCGCGCTGTTTGTCCGCGGGTGCCACGGCATCCTCGAGGTCGAGAATGACTGCGTCCGCCCGTTCCGAAGCTTTCTGGTACCGCTCGGGGCGGTCGGCAGGGCAGAACAGCAGTGCAGGTCCCATCACGAAAGTCATACAGCCATTGTCCCCTTTTGGCTCCCGGATTGCTGCCCGGATCGTGCCTGTTGGGTCCACATAAGGCACGTGCGGGTGGCCAGTCCCACAACGGTGCCGTCCTGGTTCCGGCCCGTGTGCTGCATGGTCACAAGCCCCTGGCCCGGACGGGACGCTGAAGGGCGCTTCTGCGTAATGACGGTCTCCGTGTAGAGCGTGTCACCGTGGTACAGGGGGTGCGGGAAGGACACATCCGTGAGGCCCAGCTGGGCGATAATAGTGCCCTGGGTCAGTTGGGTGACGGACTGCCCCACCATGGTGGACAGCGTGAACATGGAGTTGACCAGCCTCTGGCCGAAGGGCTGGCCGGCGCTCCAGGCGGCGTCGAGATGCAGGGCCTGGGTGTTCATGGTGAGGGTGGTGAACAGCACGTTGTCCGCCTCGGTCACCGTGCGACCCGGTCTGTGCGCGTAGAGCACGCCCTCCTCGAGCTCCTCGAAATACAGGCCGCGTTGTTCAATGACCCGGGGAATGGCCGGGGTTGAGTCTGCCGTTGCCCCTTCAGTGTCCGTCATACGGTGAGTTCCTGGTCTTCCTCGAAGAGCTCGGCGCCGGTGGCAGCTGCCACGTCCTCCACGGACACGTTGGGGGCCAGTTCGCGCAGCACCAGCCGGGAAGATCCTTCGTCGCGCACGACGTCGATGACGGCGAGGTCCGTAATGATCCTGTCCACGCAGGCTTTGCCGGTCAGCGGAAGCGAGCACTGCTCCACGATCTTGGGCCGGCCGTTCCGGTCCACGTGTTCCATCATCACGATCACCTTCTTGGCCCCGAAGACCAGGTCCATGGCGCCGCCCATGCCCTTGACCATCTTGCCTGGGATCATCCAGTTGGCCAGGTCCCCGTTGGCGGCCACTTCCATGGCGCCGAGGACCGCCACGTCCACATGGCCGCCGCGGATCATGCCAAAGGACGAAGCGGAATCGAAGAACGCGGCACCCTTGTTGACCGTGACGGTTTCCTTCCCGGCGTTGATGAGGTCAGGATCCACCTGGTCCTCTTCCGGATAGGGCCCGACGCCGAGGATCCCGTTCTCCGAGTGGAGCACCACTTCCACGCCTTCCGGGATGTAGTTGGGGATCAGGGTGGGCATGCCGATCCCCAGGTTGACGTACTGGCCGTTGCTGAGCTCCTGCGCCACCCGGGCGGCCAGTTCGTTCCGGGTCCAGCCTTTCGTCTCCGGGTTGACGCCTGCGGGATGCCCGACGGCGGGGGGCCGGTATTCATGACGGACGGCTTCAGGGCGGGGCGGGGCCCCTTGCGGGCTGGTGGACTCCATGGCTACGCTCCTGCCTGTTCTGTTGCCTTCTCGGATCCGGAGGCACGCGTGAGCGCCACCGTCCGCTTTTCAATCCGCTTCTCACCGGCCGGGACCACCACCACCCGCTGGACGAAGATGCCCGGCGTGTGGACATGCTCCGGTTCCAGCTCGCCCGGCTCAACCAGTTCCTCGACCTCCGCTATGGTGATCCGCCCGGCCATGGCGCACAGCGGATTGAAGTTCATTGCCGTTGCGTGGAAGACCAGGTTGCCGTGGCGGTCGCCCTTCCAGGCGTGGACCAGGCCGAAGTCGGGCGTCAGCGACTCTTCGAGCACGTAGTCGACGCCGTTGAAGGGCCGCACTTCTTTGGGTGCTGAGGCGATGGCGATGCCGCCGTCGGCGTCGTACTTCTGGGGCAGGCCGCCGTCGGAGACCTGGGTGCCCACGCCCGCCTTGGTGTAGAAGGCCGGGATGCCGGCACCGCCGGCGCGGAGCTTCTCGGCAAGCGTTCCCTGCGGGGTCAGCACCACTTCGAGCTCGCCCGACAGGTACTGCCGCGCGAACTCCTTGTTCTCGCCCACATAGGAGCTGATGGTCCGCCGGATCCGGCCATCGCGGAGCAGGACGCCCAGGCCCCAGTCGTCCACCCCGCAGTTGTTGCTGACGGTCTCCAGGTCCTTGGTGCCGTGCCGGTGCAGGGCGTCGATCAAAGCGACAGGTATGCCGCACAGGCCGAACCCGCCCACCGCGAGCGACGCGCCGTCGGGGATGTCCGCGATTGCTTCCTCGGCGCTGGCAACAACCTTGTTAATCATCAGTGATCCTTTCAGGGCGGCTACAGTGCGAGGTCCTACAGTCCGGTTTCTACAGTCCGAGTTCGCGGGCGATCAGCATCAGCTGGACCTCCGTGGTGCCCTCTCCCACTTCAAGGATCTTGGAGTCGCGGTAGTGGCGTGCCACGGTGAATTCGTTGATGAAGCCATAGCCGCCGAATACCTGGGTGGCATCCCGCGCGTTGTCCATGGCCGCCTCGCCTGCGACCATCTTAGCGATGGCCGCCTGCGTCTTGAACGGCTTGCCGGCCAGCATTCTGGCGGCTGCGTCGTAGTAGGCGAGCCGGGACGTGTGAGCCCGGGCCTGCATGCGGGCAATCTTGAAGGCGATGGCCTGGTGCTTGCCGATGTTCTGGCCGAAGGCGCTGCGTTCCTTGGCGTATTTCACCGAGAGGTCCACGCAACCCTGCGCGGCACCGGTGGCCAGTGCGGCGATGGCGATCCGGCCTTCGTCCAGGATGGAGAGGAAGTTCGCGTACCCTCGGCCCTCCTCGCCGAGCAGGTTCTCCTCCGGCACCCGGACATCCTTCAGCGTCAGCGGGTGCGTGTCCGAGGCGTTCCAGCCCACCTTGTTGTAGGCCTTCTCGGCCTTGAAACCCGGTGTGCCGGTGGGCACCAGGATGGTTGAGATCTCCTTCTTGGTGCTGCCGTCCGGGCGTTCCTCCTGGCCCGTGACCGCGGTGACAGTGACGAGGCGGGTGATGTCGGTGCCGGAGTTGGTGATGAACTCCTTGTTGCCGTTGATCACCCATTCCGTCTTTTCTCCGACGGTCTCGCGCCGGGCGTGGGTTTTGGTTCCGCCGGCGTCCGAGCCTGCTTCCGGCTCGGTGAGCCCGAAGCCGGCGAGCGCCTGGCCCGACGCCAGCATCGGCAGCCACTCATCCTTCTGGGCCTCGGTGCCAAAACGGTAAATAGGCATGGCTCCCAGCGAGACTCCCGCCTCCAGGGTGATGGCTACTGACTGGTCCACCCTGCCCAGCTGCTCGAGGGCGAGAGCCAGGGCGAAGTAGTCTCCGCCCATACCCCCGTGCTCTTCGGGGAACGGCAGGCCGAACAGGCCCATGTCCGCCATCTGCTTAACCACTTCGTAGGGGAAGCTGTGTTCCTCGTCGTGCTTGGCCGAGACCGGGGCGACCACCGAGTCCGCAAAGTCACGGACCGTATCGCTGAGGTCCTGGTATTCCTCGCTGAGTTCAAAATCTGCCATGGCTACGGCTCCTGGATCGGTTCTTGGCGTGTTTCGTGAATGGTGGCCAGGACCTGGTCGAGCTTGACCAGATCGCCGGCTTGAGCGGTGATGTGGACGGTGCCGGCCACCTCGGCGCTCAGTTGGTGTTCCATCTTCATGGCTTCCACGGAGAGGAGGAGCTGGCCGGCCGCGACGGTGTCGCCGTCGCTGACGGCAACAGAGACCACGGTGCCCGGCATGGGCGAGCGGACTTCGGGGTCCCCCGCGCCTTCCTCACGATGGATGGCAGCAAGGACCCGGCTGAGCCGGGATTCCCTTGTCAGCACTTCCAGCCGGCAGGACCAGCCATCGTTGCCGATGAACAGTTCCGTGGGCCAGGCGGGGGCAAGGTTATCCCACGTGGGCGTGACGGGGCCGGTGTAAACCGGCGCGAAGGAATATGTGACGGCTTTTCCGTCGAGACCCAGCACGGCGTGCCTGCGTGAGCTGGACTCCAGTGATGCCTCGCGTTCGGGCCCGTTGTCCACGGTGACGCGGACTGGTGCGTCCACAACGCGGCCGCCGGACACCCTGACCGTTGCCACGCCGCCGTCGGGGGTTCCGAGGCTGATCCGCCGGGGTGCCGCGGAGCCGAGCCGCCAGCCTTTCCTGTTCTGCCACGGTCCGGCGGGGGCCGGCATGTTGTCCTGTTCCTCCTGCGTGAGCGCGTACAGCGCCGCCGCCACCAGTTCGGAATCGGCGACGCGGCGGAAGGCGAGGTCCGGGAGCTTGCGTTCGATCAGTCCCGTATCGAGGTGCCCGGCGCGGACATCGGGATCGTTGATCAGCAGGCGCAGGTATTCGACGTTGGTGTCGATGCCCAGGGCGGTATACCCCGCGAGCGCCCGGTCAAGCGTGTCAAGGGCGGCGGTGCGGTCCGCACCCCAGGCGATGACCTTGGAGATCATGGGGTCGTAGCTGGAGGAAAGCTCCAGGCCCTCGAACAGGGACGAGTCCACCCTGACGCGGCCCGTGCCGGTCTCCACTTCCGCCCGGGCCGGGGCACCGGGGCGCTGGGCGGGGCCGGGAAGTTCGTCGAGCAGGAGAACGGTGCCGGTGGAGGGCAGGAAATTACGTTCCGGGATTTCAGCGTAGACGCGTGCTTCCACAGCGTGCCCCTGAAGTCCGACGTCGGATTGGGCGATGGTGAGCACCTCGCCGGCGGCGATGCGCACCTGCCACTGGACCAGATCAACGCCCGTGACCATTTCCGTAACCGGATGCTCCACCTGGAGGCGGGTGTTCATCTCCATAAAGAAGAACTCGTCCGGGGCCTCGTCTGAGACGAGGAATTCCACCGTTCCGGCTCCGCTGTAGTGGACACTGCGCGCTGCCTGGCAGGCTGCCTCACCGATCCGGGCCCGGGTTGCTCCGCCGTCGTTCAATGAATCCAGCAGCGGCGAGGGGGCCTCCTCAATGACTTTCTGGTGGCGGCGCTGCAGCGAGCACTCGCGCTCCCCCAGGTGGATGACATTGCCGTGGTTGTCCGCCAGGACCTGCACCTCGATGTGCCGGGGCGTACGCACCAGCCGCTCCAGGAACAGTGTGTCATCGCCAAAGGCGCTCGCCGCGACCCGGCGGGCGGTTGCCAATGTGGCTTCGAGCTCCTCGGGGCGCTCCACGATGTGCATACCCTTCCCGCCGCCCCCGGCGGAAGGCTTGATCAGCAGCGGGAACCCGACGCCGGCCGCGGCGTCCATGAGCTCGGCGTCGGTCATGCCCGGTTCGGCAACGCCGGGCACCACCGGAACTCCGTACCCTGCCACGTGGTTCTTCGACCTGATCTTGTCCCCCATGATGTTCAGGGACTCGACGCCGGGGCCGATGAACGTGATGCCGGCCTGTTCCAATGCACGGGCGAACTCGACGTTCTCGCTGAGGAAGCCGTAGCCGGGGTGGACGGCCTGGGCTCCGGTGTCGCGGCAGGCCTGGATGATGGCCGCGATCTTCAGGTAGCTTTCGGTTGCAGCGGCGGGGCCGATCCGGACGGCCACATCCGCCTCGCGCACATGCCTGGCACCGGCGTCGGCATCGCTGTAGACAGCCACCGAACGGATACCGAGTGAGCGCAGGGAGCGGATCACGCGGCAGGCGATTTCGCCGCGGTTGGCCACAAGTACCGTACCGAAGAGGGGCTTCGCCGCCGTGCCGGCCGAGGCCGTGGCGGTAAAGGCGGGTGAAGGAGGGGCGGGAAGGGGGAAAGTCACGGCGGGCTCACATCCGGAAAAGGCCGAAGGAGGTCTCCGGCAGCGGGGTGCGGGAGACGACGTCGAGCGCCAGTCCCAGGATGGTGCGGGTGTCCGCGGGGTCGATCACGCCGTCGTCCCAGAGACGGGCCGTGGAGTAGTAGGGGCTGCCCTGGTCCTCGTACTGCTGCCTGATCGGAGCCTTGAAGGCGTCCTCGTCCTCAGCGGACCATTCCTCGCCACGGGCCTCGTACTGGTCGCGCTTGACGGTGGCTAGCACGCTGGACGCCTGGTTCCCGCCCATGACGGAGATCCGGCTTGCCGGCCACATCCAGAGGAAACGCGGAGAGTAGGCCCGGCCGCACATGGAGTAGTTGCCTGCACCGAAAGACCCGCCGATGACCACTGTCAGCTTGGGCACCCGCGCAGTGGCCACAGCAGTGACCATCTTGGCGCCGTTCTTGGCGATGCCGCCCTGCTCGGAATCCTTGCCCACCATGAACCCGGAAATGTTTTGCAGGAACACCAGCGGGATGCCGCGCTGGTCGCACAGTTCGATGAAGTGTGCGCCTTTGAGGGAGGACTCGCTGAAGAGCACGCCGTTGTTGGCGACGATCCCCACCGGGTGGCCGTGGAGCCTGGCAAAGCCGGTGACAAGCGTGGCGCCGTACTCCTTCTTGAATTCATGGAACCGACTGCAGTCCACGAGGCGGGCGATGACCTCACGGACGTCGTAGGGCGCGTTGACGTCCGTGGGCACGGCACCGTACAGCCCGGCAGGGTCCGCCAAAGGTTCGACGGCGGTTTCCACGTCCCATGCGGGGGCGGCCGGCTTTGGCAGGGTGGCGACGATGTCCCGAATGATTTGCAGGGCGTGTTCGTCGTTCTCGGCGAGGTGGTCCGTGACGCCCGAGATCCTGGAGTGCACGTCGCCGCCGCCCAACTCCTCGGCGGTGACGATCTCGCCGATGGCCGCTTTCACCAGCGGTGGGCCGCCGAGGAAGATGGTGCCCTGGTTCCGGACGATCACCGTCTCGTCGCTCATGGCAGGGACGTAGGCGCCGCCGGCCGTGCAGGAGCCCATCACGGATGATATCTGGGGGATTTTGGCGGCGGACAGCCTGGCCTGGTTGTAGAAGATCCTGCCGAAGTGCTCTTTGTCCGGGAAGACCTCGTCCTGCTTGGGGAGGAACGCTCCGCCGGAATCCACCAGGTAGATGCAGGGCAGCCGGTTTTCGAGGGCGATTTCCTGGGCGCGCAGATGCTTCTTCACGGTCATTGGGTAATAGGTGCCGCCTTTGACGGTGGCGTCATTGGAAATTACCAGGACCTGGCGGCCGTGGACCAGGCCGATGCCGGCTATGACACCGGCTCCGGGTGAGTCGTTGTTGTACATTCCGTTGGCTGCGAGCGGCGCAATTTCCAGGAAAGGGCTGCCGTCGTCGAGCAACTGGTCAATGCGTTCGCGCGGCAGCAGCTTGCCGCGCGCCACGTGGCGTTCGCGCGATGCGACGGGGCCGCCCAGTGCAGCTTCAGCCAGCTTTGCCCGGAGCTCGGCGACCAGCGAGGTTTGCGCCTTGCTGTTTGCAGCGAAGGCGTCACCCGCAGGGTCCAGCCGGCTGGTGAGGGTCTCCATCGACGGTGTCCGGTCCTGTTCTGTTGAGCCGCGCCCGAACTGGCGCCAAGCCAACTCGGTTAGTGCTTTGTAACTGAAATTCAGGTTAGTCTTTATTAACTGTGATGTCCAACACAGATAGGCATTGCTAGAATTTGCTGGTCCAAGGAGGAAACGTGCCCACCAGCCGACCGGTCCCGCCTGCACAGCCGGCGCCGACAGTCCCGCCTGCCCCGGCCACCCAGCGGAGCCAGGCTAAGGAGAACCGGCGGCAGGCCCTGCTAGTCGCTGCCGCATCGCTCTTCGCGGTGAACGGGTTCAACCGGGTATCCCTGGAGGACCTGGGCGCCGCCGCGGGCGTCAGCGGCCCCGCCGTCTACCGGCACTTCCCCGGAAAGCAGGCGGTCCTGGGCGCCCTGCTGCTCACCGTCAGCCGCGACCTCCTCGAGGGCGGCCGCCGCGTAGTGGCCGAAACCTCCGATCCCCTGGCAGCGCTCCGGCGGCTCGTCTGTTTCCAGGTCGATTTTGCCCTGGGGAAGCCTGACGTGATCCGGGTACAGGACCGGGACTTCAGCAACCTCACCCCGCAGGACCAGTTCGAGGTGCGGACGCTGCAGCGGAATTACGTGGAGCTCTGGGTTGAAGTCCTTGCCCGGCTGCACCCCGCGGATGACGCGGCCGAACTGAGGATGCGCGCGCACGCCACCTTCGGGCTGATCAACTCCACGCCGCACTCCGTCCGGACCCACGGGCGCAAGGTCACCGCGAAATCAGCCCGCCCCCTGCTGGAAGGCATGGCCATGGCCGCGCTCACCGTGGACGTCCAGGAGACCTGAACTGACAAACGGCGTGGAAGCGGCCCGGCCCGCATGACCGCAGCTGGGCAGCAATCGTCATGCGGGCCGGGGCCGGTCCAGCGAACAGCAGCCTAGATCATGGTCAGCACCATGCCGGGCTCGGCCAGGATGGCGCCGACGTCGGCGAGGAAACGCGATCCCTGCTCCCCGTCAACCAGCCGATGATCGAACGACAGGCTCAGCGTCATGACCTGGCGCAGGGCCACTTCGTTCCGGAATTCCCAGGGCGTCTTCCGAACGGCCCCCATGGCCAGGATGGCCGCCTCGCCCGAATTCAGGATGGGCGTGCCGGCATCGATGCCGAACACGCCGATATTGGTGATGGAGATGGTCCCGCCGGACAGTTCGGCCGGAGCCGTCTTGCCTGCCCGCGCCGAGTCGGTCAGTCCGGTGAGGGCCTCGGACAGCTCCAGCAGCGACATGGTGTCCGCGTCCTTGATGTTCGGAACCGTGAGTCCGCGGGGCGTCGCGGCGGCGATGCCGAGGTTCACGTAGTTGAACTGAACCACCTCCTGGTTGGCTTCGTCCCACCTCGAATTCAGCGCCGGATTCCGCCGGAGCGCGATCAGGACTGCCTTCGCCACGATCGTCAGGGGTGTGAGCTTGTGGCCGGAAAAGGCTTTGCCTGCCTTCAGCTTGGCGAGGAGTTCCATGGTGGGCGTCACATCCACCGTCAGGAATTCGGTGGCGTGCGGTGCCGTGAAAGCACTGGCCACCATGGCGGCGGCCATGGCTTTCCGGACGCCCTTGACCGGGCTGCGGACCTCCCGCTCCCCGCGGGATGCACCACGCTCAGCGGACGCCTGATCCGGTACTGTCGCGTCATCCGATACGGCAGAAAGATGGCGCACCGGCGCCGCAAGGTCCCCGCCCACGAAGTTCAGGACGTCTTCGCGGGTGATCAGCCCGTCAGTGCCGGTGCCACGGACAGCCGACAGTTCCACCCCAAGGTCCTTGGCGAGTTTCCGGACGGGCGGGGTGGAGCGGGGGCGCTCGGTACCGGTTGTCTCAGGTTCTGCCACGGGGGCTTCGGTCGGCGCGGCCACCGCTCGGGCCGCAGGCACGGAACCGGCCACGGAGCTGGTCACGGACGCCGCGAAGTTACGGGTCCGCCGCGCGGGACGGCCTGAACTTTCGACGACGGCGCCATACCCCACGAGGTTGGGTTCCCTCTTTGCGGGACCCGCCGCCGTTGCGGCACCGCCGGGCGCTGCTCCGGACACCGCGCCCCCTGGCGACTCAGTCCCCGAACGCGACGCTCCGGCGTCGTCCGCCACTTCGAACGAGACGATCGGCTTGCCGACTTCCACCACGGTCCCCGGCTGTTCGTGAAGTTCCTTGACCACCCCGGCGAAAGGCGACGGCAGCTCTACCACTGCCTTGGCTGTTTCCACTTCGGCGATGACCTGGTTGAGGCTGACGGTATCCCCGACGGCCACCTTCCAGCTGAGGATTTCGGATTCGGTCAGTCCTTCACCGAGGTCGGGGAGCCTGAATTCCTTGATCATGGTGGCGCTCATCCTTCCAGCCCGCTGAGGGAGTTCGGGCGGCCCAGTGCGCGGTCCACGCCGTCAAGAATCCGGTCCAGGCCCGGAAGGTGGTGCATTTCAAGCTTGGAGGAGGGATAGGGGATGTCGAACCCGGTAATCCGCACCGGCGCCGCTTCAAGGTAGTGGAAGCACCGTTCGGTGATGCTGGCTGCCAGCTCGGCTCCCACACCGCCGTGCTGGCCAGCCTCATGGGTGACCACGAGGCGGCCGGTCTTGCGTACGGACTTTTCAACGGTGGCGAAGTCCACGGGGGCAAGCGAGCGCAGGTCGATGACTTCGATTGAGATCCCTTCGTCAGCCGCGGCGGTGGCGGCGTCCCTGGCAGTCTTGACCAGCGGCCCGTAGGCCACGAGCGTCACGTCCGCGCCCTCCGTCAGCACGCGGGCGGTGTCCATGGGCAGCGCGGTCCGGGGGTCAATGCCCTCGTCCACCTCGCCTTTGTCGTGGTAGCGGCGCTTGGGTTCGAAGAAGAGCACGGGGTCGTCGCTGAGGATTGCCTGCTGGATCACGGTATGGGCGTCCTGCGGATTGGACACCGTGACCACCCGCAGGCCCGACGTGTGCGTGAAGTACGCCTCAGGCGACTCGGAGTGGTGTTCCGGTGAGCCGATGCCGCCGCCGAAAGGAACGCGGATGGTGATGGGCAGCTTCACCGTGCCCCGGGTGCGGTAGTGCATTTTGGCGACCTGGCTCACGATCTGGTCGAACGCGGGATAAATGAAGCCGTCGAACTGGATCTCGAGCACCGGCCGGTACCCGCGGAAGGCGAGGCCGACGGCGGTGCCGATGATGGCCGACTCGGCCAGCGGGCTGTCCACCACGCGGTGCGTGCCGAAGTCCTTCTGGAGCCCGTCCGTCACGCGGAAGACGCCGCCGAGGGTGCCGATATCCTCACCCATAAGGATGACTTTGGGATCGTTTTCCAGGGATTTGCGCAGGCCGGAATTGATGGCACGGGCAAAGGTCATCTGGGTCATCAGCGTGCACCTTCTTCTGCAGTGGCTTCCGCGGGATCACCGAAGGAAGCCAGGTAACGGGTGTAGTGGTCCTGCTGCCGGTCCAGCCAGGAGTTGGGCGAGCTGTACACATGCTTGAAGACTTCCAGCGGTTCGGGGTCGGGCATGTTGATGCAGCCTGCACGCAGCTCGCGCGCGACGGCATCTGCCTTGTCCCGGACCTGCTGCTGCAGCTGGTCCGTGAGGAGGCCCTTGCGGTCCAGGAGCGCCTTGATCCGGGAGATGGGATCCTTGGCGGCCCAGTCCTCCAGTTCGTTGGCGTCCCGGTAGCGGGTGGGGTCATCCGCCGTGGTGTGCGGACCCATGCGGTAGGTGACGGCCTCGATGAACGTGGGGCCGCCGCCATGCCTGGCACGGTCCAAGGCCACACGGGTGGCTGCCATGACGGCCAGGACGTCGTTGCCGTCCACCCGGAGGCTGGGAATGCCGAATCCGGTGGCCCGGTCCGCGAGCTGGACGTGGGACTGCAGCCGCACCGGCTCGGAAATGGCCCAGTGGTTGTTCGAACAGAAGAAGACAACGGGCACCTGGAAGCTGGCCGCGAAGACCATGGCCTCGTTGACGTCGCCCTCGCTGGTTGCGCCGTCGCCGAAGTACGTCACCGCCACCGAGTCGGCGCCGTCGTTCTGGATCCCCATGGCGTAGCCGGTGGCATGGAGGGTCTGCGCTCCGATGATGATCTGCGGTGTGGCCATGTTGACTGTGTAAGGATCCCAGCCGGAGGCGGCAGTGCCGCGCCAAACCCTCAGGATGTCCGCCAGGTCAACGCCGCGGCAGTAGGCCACTCCGTTTTCCCGGTAGCTGGAGAACACAAAGTCGTCATCCCTCAGTGCCCTGGCGGAACCGACCTGCGCCGCTTCCTGGCCCAGCAACGGCGGCCAGAGTCCGAGCTCTCCCTGCCGCTGAAGGGCGGTGGCCTCGACGTCAATGCGCCGGATGACCGTCAGGTCCTCATAGAGGGAAGTCAGCTGCTCATCCGCAATGTCCTGCACCCAGGGGTCGAATTCCGGATGGCTGATCCGCTCCCCCGAGGGGGTGATCAGCTGGATGAGGTTCCTGCCTGGTCCGGCAGGGTTTTCCGAATTGCCAGCAGGGATTCCTGCATTTTCGACCGGGCGGCCTGTGCCCGTTCCGCCCTGGCCCGCTTCGTCTGTAGACACGATCGCACGCAACCTTTTCACGTCGTTTGACCGCTGCCTGGGAACTTGTGGTTCCGCCAGCCGCAGCCGCCCGGGCGCCGTTGCCCCGGATAATTGTGACCCTACTCACAATGCTCAATGGGTACAACCACCGCCGCGCGTCCTGACCATAATGCCCTGTTTGAGCGTCCATGACCGTGCTAACGTTGCGCAACATGCAACCTTTGGATGGCACCGACACGCGCCTGCTTTCGGCCCTGGCACGCGACCCCCGGCGGACAGTCGTGGCGCTCGCCCAGAAGCTGGGACTCTCGCGGAACACGGTCCAGGCGCGGATGGCGCAGCTGGAGAAGAAACACGTCTTCCTGTCCTTTGAGCGCCGGATCAACCCGGCCTCACTCGGGTACCCCCTGATGGCATTCATTTCCGTCCACGTCCAGCAGCAGAAGCTGGGACAGCTGGCCCACGACCTCGCCGGCATTCCGGAGATCCTGGAGGGCTACGGCCTTACCGGTTCGGCCGACCTCCTGCTGCGGGTGGTGGCCTTGGACGCTGAAGACCTGTTTCGGATCAACGGGAAGATCCTGGCCTGCGACGGTGTGGACAGGACCGACACCGCACTGGCCATGAGCGAACTCATTCCCTTCCGCATCCAGCCACTGCTGGAACGGGGATCCGCTGATGGTTAGGGGTCGGTCAAGGGACATTTAGGGCAGGGAGGCAGGCTGGGTTATAGGCTGTTCCATGGTGTATCGATGGGCGCCGTTCAGCGGATCCCAGCAATAAGGCAAAGCCAGTGCGTTGCCGGAAAGGCTCCATGTTGAGTTATCCCCAGGAACCGTACCAGCAGGCCCAGCCCGGACCCGGGCCGCAGCAGCCTCCGGCAGTCCCGATTGGCGCCCCGGGCCAGTACCGTGCACCCGGCCGGTACGCGGCACCGGCAGTTGACCCGTCAGCGGTATCGGACGGCACCCCGGGTTACCTCCCTTCCCCAAGGCAACTCCCTTCCGACGGGCAACTCCCTGCCGACGGGCCGTTCGGACTGCCCGGCCGGCAGCCGCCTGTCCGGGGGCGCAGGAAACTCTGGACCATCCTGGGAATAGCGGCTGGCGTCCTGCTGCTGGCTGTGCTTGGCGTGATCATCCTGCTCAGCGTTGTCAATGCCGCCACTAACCAGGCCAGGGGCCTCGCGGACGGCTTTACCAAGCTGGTGATCTCCGGCGACAGCTCCAAAGCCTACGACGATTACCTGGACCCGGCCCTGAAGGAACAGCTGTCGAAGGAAGCTTTCATCGCCGGCGTCAAGACCCTGGAAATGAACAGCAGCTGCCAGCCCGCCTACAACAACGTCAAAGCCGGCACCGAGAACAACACCAAGTCCGCCGACATCACCGGCCTCATCACCTGTGACGGCGACAGGAAGATCGACCTCGTCTACCGCTTCGAGGGCGAGGCACTCAAGATGGTCAACATCAAGCTCAAGCCACAAGCCTGACCGGCGCCAGCGGACAGCCTGGCCACGCAAAGAACCCCTGTGCCGCAGCACAGGGGTTCTTTGCATCAGCGGTCTCGGTCAGGAAACCACCGTCTCGGTCAGGAAACCAAGGGGTCAGGAAACCACCGAGGTCAGTGGTCCACTGCCTTCTCGGCGCCGACCCCCGTGAGGGACCGTACTTCCATCTCGGCCTGCTTGGCAGAATCCTCACGATTCTTGTCCAGGACCGTTCCGAGCCAGCCCAGCAGGAACGCGAGCGGGATGGAGACGATGCCCGGGTTGCTGAGCGGGAAGAGGGCAAAGTTGGCGTCCTTGATCATGGAAGTCGCTCCACCGGACACCACCGGCGAGAAGATGATCAGGATGATGGCCGAGCCCAGGCCGCCGTACATGCTCCAGACTGCGCCCTGGGTGGTGAACTTCCGCCAGAACAGGGAGTAGACAATGGTTGGCAGGTTCGCCGAGGCTGCTACAGCAAAGGCCAGGGCCACCAGGAAGGCCACGTTCTGGCCGTTGGCGAAGATGCCGCCCAGGATGGCAAGAACGCCGATGACCACCACAGTGCGGCGCGCAACCTTGACCTCAGTGTCGGCGTCGGCCTTGCCCTTGGAAATGACGCTGGCGTAGATGTCATGGGCGAACGAAGCGGCAGCGGTGATGGTCAGGCCGGCAACCACTGCCAGGATGGTGGCGAAAGCCACCGCGGAGATGAAGCCCAGGAGCAGCGGGCCGCCCAGGTGGAAGGCCAGCAGCGGTGCTGCGGAATTCACTCCGCCGGGTGCAGCCTTGATCGTTGCGGCACCCACGAGGGCAGCAGCGCCGTAGCCCAGGACCAGGGTGAACAGGTAGAACAGACCGATCAGCCCGATGGACCAGACCACTGACTTCCTGGCTTCCTTGGCCGTGGGAACGGTGTAGAAGCGCATCAGCACGTGCGGCAGGGCTGCGGTACCCAGGACCAGGGCCAGGCCGAGGGACATGAAGTCCAGCTTGGACGTCTCGGTCTTGCCGTACTGCAGGCCGGGGTTGAGCATGTTCGGGTTGCCGGAGGTCTCCACTGCGCCGCCCAGGAGGTCGGAGAGGTTGAAGCCGTAGATGGCGAGGACCCAGAAGGTCATCACGGCAGCCCCGGCAATCAGGAGCATGGCCTTGATGATCTGGACCCAGGTGGTGCCCTTCATGCCGCCGATCAGTACGTACATGATCATGAGGGCGCCGACGACGATAATGACCAGCGCCTGTCCGCCCCAGTCGCTGATGCCCAGCAGAAGCGAGATCAGGCTGCCTGCGCCGGCCATCTGCGCCAGGAGGTAGAAGAAGCAGACGGCGAGGGTGGAGATGGCGGCGGCGATGCGCACGGGGCGCTGCTTAAGCCGGAACGAAAGGACATCGGCCATAGTGAACTTTCCGGTGTTCCGGAGCAGCTCAGCCACCAGCAGCAGGGCCACCAGCCAGGCAACCAGGAAGCCGATCGAGTACATGAAGCCGTCGTAGCCGTTGACTGCGATGGCACCGGTGATGCCCAGGAAGGAGGCCGCCGAGAGGTAGTCACCGGCGATGGCTGTGCCGTTCTGGGGACCGGTGAAGGAGCGGCCTGCGGCGTAGTAATCGGCCGCTGTTTTGTTGTTCCTGCTTGCCCGGATCACGATCACCATGGTGACTGCCACGAACAGGCCGAAGATCCCCATGTTCAGCAGGGTGGTTTCCTTGAGGTCGGCAACGTCTACTGCCGTGGCAATCCCGATCATTTCTTCACTCCGGTCACGATGTTGCCGTCCTTATCAAATTCGTGGCCTTCGATTTCGTGGCGGATCTCCGCCGCGATCGGGTCCAGCCTGCGGTTGCAGTAGCTGACGTACCAGCCGGTGATGGCGAACGTGGTGACGAACTGCAGCAGGCCCAGGATCAGGCCAATGTTGATGTTCCCCCACACTTTGGTGGACATGAAGTCAACTGCATAGTCCGCCAGCAGGACATATGCGAAATACCACAGCAGGAATGCGACCGCCATGGGGAATACAAAGCTGCGGTGACGTTTGCGCAGTTCCTGGAACCGCGCCGTCGACTGCACCTGCTCGAAGTCTACGGACGCCGCTGCGTCCGGAGTGTGGGCATCATTACCCATCGTTCCTCCTCATTGAGTCTTGCCTGGTTCACACCGCCTGCATGCAGGATGCTGCAGTGTGACTGCAATCACTGTGCGCCGTGATGGGCGCTACATTCCATAGCCGCCGGCACAACGTTCGCTCAACGGTTGCGATGCTGCGCCTAACGGCACCCGCAGCTACGCTGGGCACCATGCCGGACTCCCCTCTCCTGACCGCAGCCGCCATCGCGGTGATCGTCCTGGCGATCGCCGTCGTCGTCGGTGCAGGCATCAAGGTGTTGCGTTCCTTCCGTGAGCTGGGCACGGACGCCGAGCTTGCCACCTACAACACGCTGCACGCCGCGTCCCGCGCGGGGCAGCACCTGCGTAGGGGGCTCAATCCGGCCGGTGCTGCGAAGGCCAGCCGGCAGCTGCGCAACCTTCTCGGCTGTGAAGCGCTCGCGATCACCGACACCGCAGGCGTGCTGGCCTGGGACGGTGCAGCGGAAGAACTGAAACCGCTCCTGATGGGGCTGGCGGCAGATGTGCTGGCCGGTGGCCGGACTGCTGTGATCCAGCCCCGGGACCTGGGCTTCGGCGGTAACCCGGGCAGTCTTGCCGCCGTCATTGCACCGGTCAAGGCCGGTTCCAAGGTGGTGGGCGTGGTTGCCGCATTCGCCCCGTCGGCCGGCGCCGGCCTGGTCCGCGCCACCGGTGAAGTGGCCGACTGGGTGGCTGTCCAGGTGGAGCTGGCCGAGCTTGATGCGTCCCGCACGTTGCTGATGGAAGCTGAGGTCCGGGCCCTCCGCGCCCAGATCAGCCCGCACTTCATCTACAACTCGCTGAACGCCATCGCGTCGTTCATCAACACCGACCCGGCGCGTGCCCGTGAACTGGTGGTGGAGTTCGCGGACTTCACCCGGTACTCGTTCCGAAGGCACGGGGACTTCACCACCCTTGCCGAGGAGCTGCGCTGCATTGACCGCTACCTGCTGCTGGAGCGGGCACGGTTCGGCGAGCGGGTGCAGGTCAGCCTCCGGATTGCGCCGGAAGTGCTGGGCACCGTGATCCCGTTCCTGAGCCTGCAGCCGCTCGTGGAAAACGCCGTGCGGCACGGCCTGGAGGCCAAAGAAGGGCCCGGCCATATCAGTATCACCGCCGAGGACTCGGGTGCCTTCGCTCAGGTGACCATCGAGGACGACGGCGTGGGCATGGACCCTGCGCAGCTTCAGTCCATGCTGGCCGGCCACACGGACGGTGACCACGTGGGTCTCCGGAACGTGGACGCCAGGCTGCGGCAGGTGTACGGCGACGAACACGGCCTGGTGATTGAGACAGCCCCCGGTGAAGGGACGCTGATCACCATGCGGGTGCCCAAGTCCCAGCCAGGCCATGACGCCTGAGCCGCTCCCCCGGCAAAGCACCATGGGGCGGCTAATGTAGGACCATGATTAATGTCCTCGTCGCCGACGACGAGTTACCTGCCGTGGAGGAACTCGCTTACCTCCTGGGCAGGGACGACCGGATAGGCACCATCCACCGGGCATCCTCCGGCTCCGAGGCGCTGCGGGCGCTCAGCACGGAGTCCGTGGACGCCGTCTTCCTCGACATCCATATGCCTGCCGTGTCCGGCCTGGACATCGCCCGGGCCATCGCGCGCAGCAGCCACCCGCCGGCGGTAGTGTTCGTCACGGCCGACGAGGATTGCGCCCTGGAGGCTTTCGAGCTTGCTGCAGTGGATTACCTGCTCAAGCCCGTCCGCGCTGAGCGGCTGGCCCGTTCGGTGGGCCGGATCAGCGAGCTGCTGCGCGACGGCGGCGGCCCGGCACCCGAGATGATCACCGTGGACCAGGGCGGCACCACGCGGATGATCAGGCGCGACGACGTCACGTACGTCCAGGCCCAGGGAGACTACGCCAGGCTCCACACGGCGGATGCCAGTTACCTGATCAGGGTGCCGCTGGCTGACCTGGAGCAGCAGTGGGCAGATGCCGGGTTCATCCGTACCCACCGGTCCTTCCTGGTTGCGCTCAAGCACGTGGCCTCAATGAAGCTCTCTGCCGACGGACCCAGTGTCAGCGTGGCCGGGGCCAACCTTCCCATCAGCCGCCGCCACCTGCCCACCGTCCGGGAGAAGCTGCAGGCCACCCGGATCCGGCCCCAGCTATGACGCGGGTCCGGGTGACCGCCCCGCACTCCGCTGCCCGGCCGGCCGCACAGACGCGGGAGGCTGCCGAGGAGTCAGTGGTGGGACAGCTTTTTGTCAGGTCGCTGATCCGCTCCCAGCTCCGGCTGGCGCTCGTGGTTGCGGGCGGATTCCTGCTGATCCTCGGTGCGTTTCCCCTGCTCCTGGCGGCCGTGCCCGGACTGGCCGAGACGAGGGTGGCAGGCATACCCTTCGACTGGCTGCTGCTGGGTGCCGGGATCTATCCCGTGATCGGCCTGAGCGCATGGCTGTTCATCCGGACTGCGGCTAGGAACGAGGCCCGGTACCGCGATCTGGCCGAGGACAAATGAGGCCGCAATGAACCCCGCCGTGGGCCTGGTGGCCCTCGTAGTGGTTGCAGTCGCCACCGCGGTGATCGGCTTCTACGGGCTGCGGATCTCCCGCACCACGGGCGATTTCTACGTTGCCTCGCGGACCGTCAAGCCTTGGTGGAACGCTTCGGCCATCGGAGGTGAATACCTGTCGGCGGCAAGTTTCCTCGGCGTCGCCGGCCTGATCCTGCTGTCCGGGACCGATGCCCTGTGGTTCCCGGTGGGCTACACCGCCGGGTACCTGATGCTGCTGCTCTTTGTGGCCGCCCCGCTGCGCCGGTCCGGCGCCTACACCATCCCTGACTTCACCGAAGCCCGGCTCGATTCACGGGCAGTCCGCCGGGTGACCAGCCTGGTGGTGGTGGTGGTGGGCTGGCTGTACATTGTGCCGCAGCTCCACGGGGCGGCGCTGACCATCCGGATCAGCACCGGGCTGCCGGCATGGGTGGGATCGGTGGCTGTGGTGGTCATCGTGTGCCTGACGGTGGTGGCCGGCGGCATGCGTTCGATCACCTTTGTGCAGGCATTCCAGTACTGGCTCAAGCTGACGGCGCTGGCGGTGCCGGTCCTTTTCCTCATTTTCACGCTTGCCGGCACCGGGGACCATGCCGCGGCTCCGGCCGCAGTCAATCCCACCGGACTGGCTCCTGCCGGGCCGTACCAAAACATTTCGCTGCTGGTGGCGCTCTTGTTTGGCACCTTAGGCCTCCCCCACGTCCTGGTGCGGTTCTACACCAATCCCGACGGGCACTCGGCGCGGCGCACCACCCTGATCGTCCTGGGGTTGCTGTCCGTGTTTTACCTCTTTCCCACTGCGTACGGGCTCCTGGGAAGGATGTTCGCTCCGGAACTGGCCCGCTCGGGCCAGGCCGATGCGGTGGTTCTCCTGCTGCCAGGGCAGTTCATCGGCGGGACGGCCGGCGACCTGCTCTCGGCGCTGGTGGTGGCAGGTGCGTTCGCCGCCTTCCTGTCCACCACCTCCGGCCTGGTGGTCTCGCTGGCTGGGGTCATCAGCCAGGACGTACTGGACGGCAGCGTGCGGGGTTTCCGGCTGGCAGCCGTGATCGCGGCCCTGGTTCCGCTGGGCTTTGCCTTTATGACAGACTCGCTGGCCCTGGCCGGCAGCGTGGGCCTGGTGTTCGCCTTCACCGCGTCCACGGTTTGCCCTGTCCTCCTGCTGGGCATCTGGTGGCGCGGACTGACGGACGCCGGCGCGATTGCCGGGATGGTCACGGGCGGCATTCTCTGCGGCGGCGCCATGGTGTCCGGCTCTCTCCTCGGAGCCGCGGGCACCCCGTTCTGGCTGGCCCAGCCTGCGGCCTGGTCCGTGCCGGCAGCCTTCGCCGTCATGGTGTCCGTCTCCCTTGCCACCCGGAAGCGGATCCCGCGGACCATGGCACGGGTGATGACCCGGCTGCACACCCCGGAACGTCCGCTGGTCACCGAACGCTGAGACAGACGGCAGCCACCACGGACCGGCCGCCACGGCCGCCGCAGCGGGTACGACGGCGGCGGGACCCGCCGTCCTCGTCCGCTCCCCTCGCGCCGTGAGGGCCAAAGGTGGAGAATTACCGCATGTCCACGCAGGACGGAAACACTGCCTCCGGGCCTGAAGGTGTTCCGGCGGCGGTCCGGGCCCAGCTGCTCGCCACCGAACACTGGTCCCTGCTGGCCTCCCGGAGCACCACGCAGGGCGAGGTTTTGACGCGGATCAGCATGTTCCTGACTTTCACCTCAGCCAGCCTGGTGAGCCTGGCGCTGGTGGGTCAGGCCACAAGGTTCTCGGACGCGTTCATCATCCTGGCGATGGCTGTGCTCCTCGCCGACCTGGTGATCGGCCTGCTGACCCAGGTCCGGGTGATGAACGTCGGCCTGGAGGACCTGATGTACGTCGTGGCCATGAACAGACTGCGGGCAGCCTACGTTGACCTTGACCCGGGTCTCGCGCCGTACCTGATGGCCGGCCGTCATGATGACCTGCCCGGTTCCCGGCAAACCTATTTTTTTCTTGGTCCGCGGAGACCCTGGAGCCAGGTGGCGGGGAGCAGCATGGTCTTTATCCAGATGGCAAACACCGCCCTGATCGCGATCATCCTGGGAACCTTTGCGATGATCCTGGGTGCCGGGACCGCCCTGGCAGTCCTGGTCGGGGCGGTTTGCGGGCTGGGGTTCATGGCCGGATCCATACTCCACGGAAAGCGCATGTATTTATCCTCGTGGCGCAGCTACACGCCGTTGTCCCCCACGCCCGGACCTGACGGATAAGTCCCCCGCTTTAACCGGGATATCAGTCGATGGCCGCCATCAGTTCAACCACGCGGTCCAGGAAGGCGTCGACCTGGGTCTCCTCGTACCCGTCCTGGCCGGCGGCGGGACGGAAGACGGCACGGCGGACGTTGTCCACGCTGAGGGGCTTGTCCTCTTCGAGGTAGCCGATCAGGTCGTAGCAGAGTTTGTCCACATCCTGGATGTTGTAGCTGCGGACGTTCTTCCTGGCGGGGCGCCGGAAGCGTTCGCCATCGGGCCGGTGGAGGCGGCCGCGGAGGATGCCGGAAAGTTTTCCGATTTCGCGCAGCCAGGCATCTTCGCCGCGCGCCGCGATCAGTTCGTCCCGCTCGCGGCGGGCGAAGGCATCCTCGAGGCGGTCGAGGGCGGAGTCCACGACGGCGGCGGAATAGCCGCCTTTGACGGGATCAAAGGAGACCGCCCGGACGTCGGCGCTGCCGAGGGCGTGGGTGGCGGCCTTGGGCGTCTCGAGCGCCACCCTGGCCCGCTGGAGGAACTGGTCCACCTGCTTGGCGTTGTAGCCGAATTCGTTGCCCCGCACGCGCTCAAACGACGCGGGAATTTTCCGTTGGAAATCCAATGCCACTGTTGTTCCTTTGTTGCTCTTGAGCCGGGTCACGTTATGGACCAGTCTATTGGACTGCCGTATTCAGGTGGGGCGCCCTCAGGCACCCGAGACCACCGCGAACAGGACGAACGCCACGGGAGAGGCGAAAACAATGGAGTCGAGGCGGTCCATCACTCCGCCGTGCCCGGGAAGGATGCTGCTCATATCCTTGATGCCCAGTTCACGCTTGACCATGGACTCGGCAAGATCTCCTGCAGTGGACGCCGCCACTGTTCCCAGCGCCAGGATCACGCCGACCCACCAGGGCCTGTCCAGGAGGAAGATGCAGGCGAGGACTCCGATCACCATGGCCCCGGCAACTGATCCGGCAAAGCCCTCCCACGACTTCTTCGGGCTGATCTTGGGAGCCATCGGATGCTTGCCCAGCGACGCGCCAACCAGGTATCCGAAGGTGTCGTTTGAAACCACCAGCAGGAGCATCACGGCCACCTGCCACGCCCCGGCCGGCACTGTCCCGCCGGGATATAAGCCCAACGCAGGCATCACGCCGGCGGTATGGAGCGGCAGGGTGGCGAAGCTGATGAAGAAGGGTACCCAGCCGAGAGCGAACACGCCGGCGAAGATGCTGTTGGCTGATCCGACCGGGCTTTCCACCGAACGCCAGAGGAGCACGGCGACGCAACTCAGGAGCAGCGCAAAGAGCAGGCTTTCGAGCCCGCCGAAATAGGCGGCAAAGGGCATGGCCACCGTGCCCACCATGACGGGGATGATGGGCATCCTGGTCCCGTTGGCTTCCAGGGCGCGGAAGATCTCCCAGACCCCGAAAACCGCGAACCCGGTGGTCACGGCCACGAAGCCGAGCGGGAGGAAAATCAGTCCACCGAGCACACCGATCAGCATGGCCAGTCCCACCACAATGGCCGCGGGAAGGTTCCGGCCGGCTTTGGGCGTCGGGTTGCTGCGCGGCTTGCTCCCCCTTGCCCGCGCCCTCGATGCGGGGGCCTGTTCTGCCTGGCCCATCAGACTTCGAGCAGCTCTGCTTCCTTGCGCTTGAGCAGCTCGTCGATGCCGTCCACGTGAGCCTTGGTCAGGGAATCGAGTTCCTTTTCGGCGCGGCTGCCTTCGTCCTCGCCGGCTTCGCCGTCCTTGACGAGCTTATCCAGCGTCTCCTTGGCCTTGCGCCGGATGTTGCGGATGGACACCTTGGCGTCCTCGCCCTTGGTCTTGACGATCTTGACGTATTCCTTGCGACGTTCCTGGGTCAGGTCAGGGATAGTGATCCTGATGACGTTGCCGTCATTTGACGGGTTGGCGCCCACTTCGGAGTCGCTCAGGGCCCGCTCGATATCGCGCAGGGCGGTTTTGTCGAACGGCGTGATCAGGATGGTGCGGGCGTCCGGGATGGCGAAGGACGCGAGCTGCTGCAGCGGGGTCGGTGAACCGTAGTAATCCACCAGGACCTTGTTGTACAGGCCCGGGTTTGCCCGTCCGGTGCGGATCGAGGCGAAGTCTTCCTTGGCTACCTCTACTGCCTTGTCCATCTTCTCTTCGGCTTCGAGCAAGGTTTCTTCGATCACGGTCTCTCCTCAGAAATCAGTGCAGTCCGGGTCCCGGTTTTCTGCGCAGTCTTGGTTCAGTCTTCCTGGTTCCATGCTGGGTCCTGCCAGCGGGTGGAACTGTCCTGAAATTATCCTAGCCGTAGCTACGCGGTCACCAGGGTACCGAGCTTTTCGCCCAGGATGGCGCGGGTGACGTTGCCTTCGCCTTCCATGCCGAAGACCACCATGGACAGGTTGTTGTCCTTGCACATGGTCATTGCGGTCTGGTCCATGACCCTGATGTCCCGGCGGAGGGCGTCGTCGTAGCTGAGCGTCTCAAGCCGCTCGGCGTTGGGGTCCTTTTTGGGGTCTGCGGTGTAGACGGCATCGACGCCGCTCTTGGCCATCAGCACGACGTCAGCGTGGACTTCCAGGGCGCGCTGGGCGGCCACTGTGTCGGTGGAGAAGTACGGAAGCCCGGCGCCGGCACCGAAGATGACGACGCGGCCCTTCTCCATGTGCCGGATGGCGCGGCGCGGAATGTACGCTTCAGCGACTTGGCCCATGGTGATGGCGCTCTGGACGCGGGTTTCCACCCCTGCCTGCTCCAGGAAATCCTGCAGGGCAAGGCAGTTCATGACGGTTCCGAGCATGCCCATGTAGTCGGCGCGCGAGCGGTCCATCCCGCTCTGGGACAGCTCCGCTCCGCGGAAGAAGTTTCCGCCGCCGACGACGATGGCGACTTCCACCTCCGGGACGGCTGCGGCGATCTGTTTGGCGACGTCGCGGACGGTGTCGGGGTCGACGCCGAGTTTCCCTCCACCGAAGACCTCACCTGAGAGTTTCAGGAGGACGCGTCGCCGGCTCTTCTCTGGCTGATTTGAAGTAATGACGGCTTCCATGGGTGCCTTCCCGTTGGTGAACTCTGAAAAGATTATCGTGCCTGGCGTCCAAAGGTCTCATTCGGCCATTCGCCGGCGCATGCAAAAGGGGCGGCCACCGAAGTGGCCACCCCTTTGCAGTTTCGGCTAGGAGCCGACGCGGAAACGTGCGAAAGCAGTTCCCTTGACACCGGCCTCTTCGAGGACCTGTGCCACGGACTTCTTGGCGTCCTTGGCGAATGCCTGGTCAACCAGCACCTCACCCTTGTAGAAGCCCGTCACGCGGCCTTCCACAATCTTGGTCATCGCAGCTTCGGGCTTGCCTTCAGCCTTGGCGGTCTCTTCGGCGATGCGGCGCTCGGACTCAACCAGGTCGGACGGAACGTCTTCGCGGGTCAGGTAGTTCGGGGACATCGCTGCAATGTGCACTGCGACGTCGTGCGCGGCGGTGGCAGCAGCTTCGCCTTCGCCGTCAACAGCGAACAGGACGCCGACCTGGGCCGGGAGATCCTTGGAGGTCTTGTGCAGGTAAGCGTCAACCGTGCCGCCCTCGATGCGGGAGATCCGGCGGACAACAACCTTTTCGCCCAGGACTGCGCCTTCTTCGACGACGACCTCGGAGAGCGGCTTGCCGTCAACCTCGACGGCGAGGAGGGAGTCGAGATCGGCGGCGCCGGACTCGACGGCCACGGCCAGGACCTTGTCGGCCAGCTGGATGAACTTGTCAGCCTTGGCGACGAAGTCGGTTTCGCAGTTGACTTCGATCATCACGCCGACGCCGTTGCTGACCTTCGCGGCCACCAGGCCTTCAGCGGTGGAACGGCCTTCGCGCTTGGTAGCGCCCTTGAGGCCCTTGATGCGGATGATCTCGATGGCCTTCTCGGCGTCACCGTTGGCTTCGTCAAGAGCCTTCTTAACGTCCATCATGCCGGCGCCGGTGCGCTCGCGCAGAGCCTTGATGTCAGCGGCAGTGTAGTTCGCCATGTGAACCCCTCTGTCTAGAAAATGTATGTGGTGTACGGACTGACAGGACGGCAGCTCACTGTGTGAGCGGCCATCCTGTCAGCTGCTTCGGCGCTGCCAGGAGCGCCAAAGATTCCGGATTTACTTGTATTACTTGTCGGCGTCGGCGGCGGGAGCCTCGGCAGCAGCCGGAGCTTCCTCGGCGGCGGGAGCCTCAGCAGCGGGAGCCTCGGCGGCCGGAGCAGCTTCAGCGGCGGGAGCCTCGGCAGCAGCCGGGGCTTCCTCTGCAGCCGGAGCAGCAGCCTCTTCAGCCTTGCTGCCTTCGAGGAGTTCGCGCTCCCACTCGGCCAGCGGCTCTTCCGGAGCCTCGGTGGTGCCGGTTGCACGCTGGTTGCGGGCGATGAGGCCCTCAGCAACGGCGTCGGCGACAACGCGGGTCAGGAGGTTCACGGAGCGGATGGCGTCGTCGTTGCCCGGGATCGGGAAGTCGACTTCGTCAGGATCGCAGTTGGTGTCCAGGATGGCCACAACGGGGATGTTGAGCTTCTTGGCTTCGTCAACGGCGAGGTGTTCCTTCTTGGTGTCCACGATCCAGAGCACGGACGGTGCCTTGGTCAGGTTGCGGATACCGCCAAGGTTGGTTTCCAGCTTGGTGAGTTCACGGCGAAGGAGCAGCAGCTCCTTCTTGGTGTAAGCGGAGCCGGCGACGTCGTCGAAGTCGATCTCTTCCAGTTCCTTCATGCGCTGGATGCGCTTGGAAACGGTCTGGAAGTTGGTCAGCATACCGCCGAGCCAGCGCTGGTTCACGTAGGGCTGGCCAACGCGGGTAGCCTGCTCAGCGATTGCTTCCTGGGCCTGCTTCTTGGTGCCGACGAAGAGTACGGTGCCGCCGTGTGCAACGGTGGCCTTCACGAACTCGTAGGCACGGTCGATGTAGGACAGTGACTGCTGAAGGTCAATGATGTAGATGCCGTTGCGCTCCGTGAAGATGAATCGCTTCATCTTCGGGTTCCAACGGCGGGTCTGGTGTCCAAAGTGGACGCCGCTGTCAAGCAGCTGGCGCATAGTTACGACGGGCATGCCGGCGCTCCTTCCGGCAGGTCATTCATGAGAAAGCATCGCGGCCCTCTTACCCTGCCAATAGTTGACGGTTGATTAGCGTGGCCCAAGGCGGGCCGTGCTCCTGGCATCCTTTGCGACTCTCATCAGGACCGCAAAGCCCTGACCGCAAGAGGCACAATCCTCCTCATACGAAGCCTGGGCTTCAGAATCGGAGGTCTGGATGCGCGTAGTCAGCTGCTGGTCCCCCGCATTCCTGAATGAGGCGTGCCGACGCAAAGCGTTGAGGGCACAGCAAACTGCTCCACCAAGTGTACTACAGCGGACCCCTCGCCAATGGACAGCGGGCACTCCCCCGGCGGGGGTTTTCCACATAGCCAAAACGGTCCCTGTTGCCGGCTGACGCGGGCGGGAATGCTGGGGACATGAAAGCCACATTGCTCCTCGCCGCAGTGCTGGTGCTGCCCGCCGCCGCAGCGGTTCCGCAGGCGGCAGCCCCGCACGCGTCCTCCCCGCCGGCGGCAGGGATTCAGTACCCGGCGGCCCGGGCTGCAGCGGTTCCGCAGGCGGCAGCGCCGCACGCGTCCTGGGACTGGCCGCTCTCCCCGAGGCCTGCGGTGCTGCGCGCCTTTGACCCGCCGGACAAGCCGTGGATGAGCGGCCATCGCGGCGTGGATCTTCGGGCAGCTCACGACGGCGTCCCGGTCGCCTCCCCGGAGCCCGGCACTGTCAGCTTTGTGGGCGTGGTGGTGGACCGCCCTGTGATCACGATCGATCACGGCGATGGGCTCCGAAGCAGCTTCGAGCCCGTGGAGAGCCCCCTGAAGGCCGGGGACGTGGTAGCCAAGGGCGAAGCGATCGGCACACTGCAGCCCGGCCATTGCGGAGTCCTGGCCTGTGTCCATTGGGGCGTCAGGCGGGGCGACTCCTACGTCAACCCGCTGGACTTCGTCATGGATCTGCGCCCGTCCATCCTCCTGCCGTTGACGCCAGGGCTGCCGATGGCGGCTGATCTGCCGGTGGGGCCCGAGTTGCCGATAGCGGCTGATCTGCCGGTGGGGCCCGAGCTGGCGCTGACGCTAGACGATGGCTGAGATACCCGTGATCGCACGCCCGGTCACGAGGGTGTTGATCTCGTGGGTGCCCTCGTAGGAGTAGATCGCTTCCGCGTCCGCGAAGATCTTGGCCATTTCAAAGTCGGTCACAATGCCGTTGCCGCCCAGGAGGCTGCGGCCGATTGCGACGCTTTCGCGCATGCGGGCGGTGGTGAATGCCTTGGCCAGGGCCGACTGTTCGTCCTTGGCCTGGCCGGCGTCCTCCAACTGGGAAAGCCGGACCATCATGCCCATGGAGCTGACGGCGTTGCCCAGGATCTGCACCAGCTGGCTTTGGACCAGCTGGAAGGACGCCAGCGGGCGCCCGAACTGGTGGCGTTCCACCGCATAGCGGCGGGCCACGTCAAAGGCGGCAAGCTGCTGGCCGACAGCCTGCCAGGCAACCGCGAGCCGTGTGACTTTGAGGACTTTGTTCGTGTCGCGGAAGCTGTTGGCACCGGCCAGTTTGAAGAAACCGGGAACAACCACATTCTCGAGGACAATGTCGGCGTTCTGCACGGTACGCAGCGAGATCTTGTTTTCGATTTTGGTGGCACTGAAGCCGGGCAAAGCGGTATCCACGAGAAAGCCCTTGACCTGGTTGTCGGCGAGGTCCCGGGCGTAGATGACCACCCAGTCGGAGAACGTGGCGTTGCCGATCCACCGCTTGGCTCCATTGAGGATCCAGGTGTCGCCGTCGCGCCGGGCTGTGGTGCGGGTGCCGCCGGCAACATCGGAGCCACCCAGGGGTTCGGTAAGCCCGAAGGCGCCGATCTTCTTCAGCGAATAGATGTCCGGGAGCCACGCATCCTGCTGTTCCTGCGAGGCCAGTGCTTCGATGGAACCGGTGAAGAGTCCGTCGTGCACGCCCATGAATGTGGCGATGGAGGTGTCCGCGCGTGTGGCTTCGGCATGGACCAGGCCTGCGAACAGGTTTGAATAACCCTGCCGGCGAACCGGGCTCACCAGGTCGATTTCGGCGAGCTTGGGAATGAGCTCCATCGGGAATTCCCCGCGGTTCCAGCAGTCCACTGCGATGGGCCGCACTTCTCGGGCCAGGAATCCGCGGATTTCAGCCAGGCGGTCCTGCTCCTTTCCCGTCAGGAGCTGCTCGAAGGCGAAGAAGTCACCGTCGGCGTAGGGGAGGTTGTTGATGTCAACGGAAGCTTTGGACATGGGATTCCTCGCAAATCTCAGCAGGCGCGAACGCATCGGTGCGTAGCGGCAGCGGTAAGTTACTGGTCAGTAACATATCGCAGATCCGGCATTAACGGAAGAAACCGCGGCCGACGATGACGTCAGCCGCGGTTCCACGGTGCTTTGAACTTGGGTAGGGCTACTCGGACTTGAACCGAGGACCTTAGGATTATGAGTCCCGCGCTCTAACCAGCTGAGCTATAGCCCCCTATGCACCACCGGCCTGGTCCAAGGGACTTTGGCTTCAGCAGGGCAAAAACACTCTAGCAAACCGCAGCAGGCGTTCGGACCAGGCTCGGCCGGAGAACCGTCCGGGCCGTGGCATCGCCAGCCGCCGGCCCGGGTGGGAAGGCCGTTTAGAGCGCCTTGTCGTCGAAGCTGGCACCCCGGTAGAGGTCCTCAAAAGTCTGCAGCGTGCCCTCCATGCTGTGCGGCTCCACCATCCGGCGGCTGGCCCGGCCCATCGCGGCACGCTCCTCCGGAGGAAGTTGCATGATCCGGGTGATCTTTTCGGCGAGGTCGTCACTGTCATTGGGCTTGAACAGGTAGCCGTTCTCGCCGTCGCGCACCAGATGCGGCAGGGCCATGGCGTCAGCGAGCAGGACCGGCGTGGACGCAGACATGGCTTCGAGGGTTACCAACGACTGCAGTTCAGCGGTGCCCGGCATGCAGAACAGGTCCGCCTTGATGTAGGCCTCCCTGAGGTCCTCATCACTGGCGAGGCCCAGGAACTTCACCCGTTCGCCCAGGCCGATCCGTTCCGCCTGCGCTTCAAGGGCGCTGCGGACTTCGCCGCCGCCCACAATTTCCAGATGGACATTGAGTTCTTCCGGTGTTTTGGCCACGGCATCGATGAGTACATCCACGTGCTTTTCCTCGGCCAGGCGTCCCACAAACAACACCGTGGGGCAGGGATGGGGTTCGATGACCTCGCCGGGCTCCAGCTCGTAAGCGGCCGAGTCGATGCCGTTGGAGAGCGGCAGGACCTTGCGCAGGAAGGCGTGCTGGTGCATGGCCTTGGCAGCCAGCGGAGTGGGCGTCGTCACCACATCGGCCTGGCCCATGACCTTGCCCATGTCCTTCCAGGAGATCTTGCCGATGATGTCCTTGAACCACTGCGGGAACGGCAGGAACGGGTTCAGGTTCTCCGGCATGAAGTGATTCGTGGCCACAATCCTGATGCCACGCTTCGCGGCTTCATACAGAACGTGCTCGCCGATCATGTAGTGGCTCTGGATATGCACCACATCAGGCTTCACGCGGTCGAACAGGAGGCTGATTTCCTTCTTGATTTCCCACGGAAAACAGATCCGGAAGTACTCGTGGGTCCAGACGCCGTGGGAGCGGAGCCGGTGCACCGTGGCCTCGGAGCGGAACTCCGTGAAGCTCGCACCGTTATCCGCGCGGCAGGCCAGCACATGCACATCATGGCCGCGGCCAGTCATGCCTTTCGCCAAGCGGTAGCTGAACTGGGCGGCCCCGTTGATGTGGGGCGGATAGGTATCGGCGGCAATCAGGACGGTCAGGGGTGGCTGGTCAGAGGGCGTTGTCACGTGGAGAGCTCCTGAAGGTCACGGGGCGGCAGCTGACGCCGGCCGCCGCGGTTTTGCCGCGCTGTGGCGCCGGGCAGTTGGGTGCAAAATCGGCTGGTGGATGGACGTTGGCTAGTGGGCCGCCCTGCCCGCCGCCTTCCGCGCGTCTTTCTTGCGCTTGGTGACCTCGGGGTGGTGCCTGGAAAGGGCGATCACCCCCACGATAGCAAGCGAAGCAGCGGTAGCCATGGCAATCGCCATCACGGCGTGGACATCAGGGCGCAGTTCGCCCAGGATCACAATGCCAATTGCGATGCCCACAATCGGATCAATGACCGTCAGGCCGGCGATGACCAGGTCCGGCGGCCCGCCCGAGTACGCGCTCTGGACAAACCAGGACCCCAGGCCCCCGGCTGCGGCGATTGCCACCACCGAGTACCACTGGACATTGAGCAGGACCAGCCCATTCGGATCCAGCAGATGCTTGCCGATAATCCGCGTGAGCACCGCGACAAAGCCGAACAGGACGCCGGCACCAAGGATGTAAACGAACGCGCTCATCCGGTGCCGGAACATGACTGCCAGGGTGCCAAAGACGCCAACGGCCAGTGCCAGCAGGAGCACAATGGTCAGTTCGTCCTCCTGGCTGACGTGATGGTTCTCCTGTGTCACGTTGACGGCGAGAAGGACGAAAAGTGCCGAACCCGTCACGCACGCCGCAATGGAGACCATGGTTGCGCGGTTGATGGTGAGGCCCTGGTCGCGGGCGTTGACCACGGTGGTGATGACCAGGGCAATCGCCCCGATCGGCTGCACCACGGTCAGCGGAGCGGTCACGAGTGCCACCGCATTCAGTCCCATCCCGACACACAGCAGGAGCAGGCCAAGCACCCAACGCGGGTTCCGGAGAAGACGGAGGAAGCCGTTTGAACTCAGGGCGAGCCCGCCTGTGTCGGCTTTGACGGCGCTTCCCTGTTTTTGCGCCCCAAAGGCAAGGCAGAAGGCGCCAAGCACCGCGAGCAGAACCGCAACCCATACCATCAGGCGGTGCCGCCGTCGTGATGTGACTGAATGTCCTGATGCGACTGCAGCCTGCCTTTACGCAGGATGGCCCAAAAGTAGTTGTACGCAGCGATCCAGTGGCCCGCGAGTCCGAGTCCGAGGACAATCCAGGCAGCCACGTAAAGCGGCTCCGTGAACGGGTGGTCCAGGCGCGAGAGGATGAGCAGCGGCGTGCCCAGCAGGAGCAGCCCAGTGCGGATCTTGCCGACCCTGCTGACCGGCAGGTCGGGATGGCCATGGAAGTAGGACAGCGTCATCACCAGGAGAACGGCATCAGGGACGACCAGAGCCGCGAGGTACAGCCAATGCACGACGCCGGCGATCACCAGGGTGACCGCCACCGCTATCAGGGCGAGCCGGTCGGCGAGGGGGTCCAGGACCCGGCCAAGCTTGGACGCCTGGTCGAAACGGCGGGCCACATAGCCGTCAACCCAGTCACTTCCGGCCATGACCGCGAGCACGACGACGGCGATGCCGTACTCTTTCTGCGCCAGGACCAGCCAGATGAAGAGCGGCACACCCATAAAGCGCAGCACTGTGAGGGCGTTCGGGATGGTGACGACCCGGTCGTGGTCTACCTGGGGACGGCCGGGACGCGAGCCAGCACCAATGAACTTCAATCCGTCCCCTCCTCCCTACAACACAGTGTGAACGCGCGGGTTGCCGTTACGGGTTCCGGAGCAGCTTGCGGAGCAGCACCACAAGAACCGTAACGGAGGCTGCGAGGGCTGCAAGCGGCGTCCAGCGGAGTCCGGGGCCTTCCGTGGGTTCCGAGATCGCGGCGAATTTCCGGCCCACAGCCTGCCGGCCGTGATCGAACGCGGCTTTGCCCGCGTCCAGCTTCTCCTTGGCGGTACCCGCGAGGAACCTGATCTGGGGCTTGATGTCCAGCTCCGTGTCCAGTTCGTCACGGACTTCAGCGATATGACGCCGGCGCTGCTCCAGGCGGCGGTGGAGCTCGGGCTCGGAGGCGTGCGGGAATTCCTTCTTGTGTGCCTCTGCCTTGGCTTCTTTTTCAGCCTTCGCCTTCGCGGCGGCCTCGTCCTTGGCGGCCTTGGCGGCCTTCGCCTCCGGGCTGTCCGGATCAAGGATTGCAGCGTTGAAGGCCGAGCCTTCCTTGGCAATTCCAAGGTCGTGCTTAATCCCGCGGATTGTCTCCTCCGGCACCAAGGGCATGGCTTTCTTGAACTTCCGGACGCCGATCAGTGCGCCGATGAGGGCGATGACCAGGAAGGCAGCGCACACCAGAAGTGCGGCCAGCCAGGCCGGCATGATGGTGGCCAGGCCCATGATGGCGGCCACAATGAGGCCAACCACCAGGAAAGCCAGGAAGATGAGCGCGACACCCAGGAATGCAGCGGCAACGCCAACCTGGATGCCCTTGCGCTTGATCTCAACTTTGGCGAAGGCGATTTCGTCATTGAGTTGGCGGGGGGCCAGGCGAAGGAGTAGCTTCACCGTTCTGGGAAGCGCAGTGATCCGTAATCCCTGGCTGGTCCGCCCGGTGTGACGTCCGCTCATCGGTTACCGCCTTACTTGTTGCTGGTCTCATGCCTGGTCGCTCGGCTTCCGGGTGCGGGAGCGTGCGGCAGCACAGTCCCGCACCCAAAACTATCATTCAGGTTCAGGGCAAACTTCAGGGCTGGCCGTGCGGCGCGCCCGCGCCCCGCAAAGATGGAGCCCCGCGCGCCTAGGATTGGTCTCCGTGACCATTCACTCCAATCCGGGCGATGCGCTGAGCCGCCGCCGGAAATTGTTGTACATACTCCTTCTCGGTGCCCTCACGGCCCTGGGCCCCTTCACGATTGACCTGTACCTGCCGGCATTCCCTGCGCTGGAGGAAAGCCTGGGAGTCACTGAGGCCCAGGTCCAGCTGACCCTGGCAGGCACCACGGTCGGTTTTGCCCTTGGCCAGCTCGTGGTGGGACCGTTCAGCGACAAGTTCGGCCGGCGGCTCCCGCTGATCCTTGCCACTGCCCTGCACATCGCGTCCTCGGTGGGAGCGGCGCTGTCCACTGACATCGGGACGCTCGGCTTCTTCCGCGTGCTGATGGGCGTCGGTGCGGCAGGCGGCGGCGTGGTGGCCATGGCCATGGTGCGGGACCTGTTCGCCGGGTACGCCATGGTCCGGATGTTCTCGCGCATGGCACTGGTGAACGGCCTGGCGCCGATCCTTGCCCCGGTGATCGGCTCGCAGCTTCTCCTGGTAATGCCCTGGCCCGGCATCTTTGTGTTCCTTGCCTGTTACGGCACAGTGGTGATCATCGCCGCGCTCTTCGTGGTCCGCGAAACGCTGCCACCGGAAAAGCGCGGCCAGTCAGGGATGACGGCGGGCCAGCGCTACAAGGTTCTCTTCACTGACCGGATCTTCGTAGGCCTCCTGCTGGTGGGCGGCATGAATTTCGCCGGCCTCTTCACATATCTGTCGGCGTCGCCCTTCCTTTTCCAGGACATTTTCGGGTTCTCGCCGCAGCAGTACGGCCTGCTCTTCGGCGTCAATTCGCTGGGCATCGTGGCCGGGGTCCAGATCAGCTCCCGGCTGATCAGGCGCGTCCCGCCGCAGTGGATCATTGCCTGTTCAACGGCCTGGATGTTCCTGATGGCCTTGCTGATCGTCGCTTTCGACCAGGCAGGCCTGGGGCTCTGGGGGGTCATGGTTCCGCTGTGGTTCTACATCATGGGTGCCGGCTTCACCTTTCCCTGCGTTCAGGTCCTGGCGCTGGCCAGCCACGGCGCCCAGGCCGGGACGGCGGCATCCCTGCTGGGCGCCGCAACGTTCCTCCTGGCCGGCCTGATCTCGCCGGTGGTGGGCTGGCTGGGCATCACCAGTTCGACGCCCATGGGCGCCGTGCAGGCGGCCTGTATCCTGGTGGCGATTGCGGGCCTTTGGCTGATAGTCAGGCCGCGGACAGTCCCCTCCATCCACTGACTCCCCTGCCTGAAAGGTGGCCTGATGCAACGCAAACCGCACCGCAACCCCCGTGGACTGTTCCTCGGGGCGGTGCTGGGCGCCGTCGCAGGTTACTTCGCGGGGCGTATGTTCGGCAGCGCGGCCATCGGTATCATCCTCGGCGCACTGGTGGGCGCTGCCCTGTTGTACCGGGTGAACCCTGGCCCGTGGAACCGTCCCTGAGCGTTACCGGCCCTGCGGCCCGGTGCGGCCTGAGGCAGGTGGGCCGTACGACAGGGGGAGCCGGCCACTGCCGCCCGGGACACTTCCCGCGATAAAATAAATCCGTGCCCAGCTGGCAGTATTCCTCACCGCTCCCAGCCACATGGCAACGCTGCGACTCCGGCATCCTGCCCCTGTGGTGGGAACGCTTGTGCGCCCAGACCGGCGAGCAGTCCGCGGCGCTCTATGCTGCCGGGCTGTTCACGGAGGACCGCCGCCGGCCCATCGCACAATGGTTCAACCCGGCTTTCAATGCAGCCCTGCTGGTGGCGCCCGAGACGTCCCCTGAGTGGCCGGTCCAGCGCTTCGGCATTTTTTACGCACCGCCTGGCTCGGGGTTTTCCCGGGTGCACTCGGCACCCCATGAATGGCATCCGCGCGAGCCGCGTAAGTCTCCCACGGAACAGGAAGCATTCCTGGCGGCCATAGCCGAGGCGGAGCGGTTCCTGCAGGTGGAAATGGACTTCGTGTAAGGGATGCCTAGGACTGCGGCGTGCCCGATACCGCAGGATGCTCCCAGCGCATCACGAAGTCGGCCTGCCGGAGGGCTGCCGAGGGGCCGAGGAGTCCCATTGCGCGCAGCATCCCGTTCCTGAGAGCACGCGTGACAGGGTGGCGTGCCGTCGCGAGCCGTGCCATTGCTTCCGACCGCCGGACCATGAGCGAGGTGCGCGGGAGCCTCGCTGCGGTGTAATCCGCCAGGCCGTCCGCTACTGTCCCGGCGACGCTGAGGCAGTAAGCCAAAGTCACTGCATCCTCGATCGCCTGGCACGCGCCCTGTCCCAGGTTCGGGGCTCACATCATGCACCTGCACCGCGCCAACCGGAAGACGCCTCTGTGGGAAGGCCAGCCGCCCGGCCACGTCTGACGCAGCCGGGCGCCGCTGCCCGATCTCTAAGGGACGGTGTCCCTAGGGGACGGCGCAGGTCACAGAGCCGTGGTCGAATTTCGTTTCCCTTCTCACCGAAAGGAAGTCGGTTTCGAAGGTGCACTCCATCCCGTCCTTGCGTGTCGTGGTACTCACGCCTTTGAGCTTGATGACCAGGGGGCCGTAGTTGTAGCCGTCCACATACCATTCGTAAACGTTTACGGACTTGAACACGCCCTCGTCGGTTGTTGTCTCGCCCCGATGCGTCGTCGTCGTTGAGGACTCGACCTGGTTCTGGATTATCACCCGGCCCGATGGTGTGCGCACATCAATGAGTTTCTCGGTGGCGGTGGTACACATGACCAGCCCGGCTTCCTCATCGATGACGCATTGATCGATGGTGATGGTTTGCCGTCCCTCGGTGCTGGCTGCGTCCGCGGGCACAGCGGTTGTGGCCAGCAGCACCGCCGCAGTCCCCAGTCCACAGGCTGCCAGGCGCAAGGATTTGTTGTGCATGAGAGGTCCCCTGTCTCGTCAGTACGGCCCAGTGGCGGGCAGTGACGGAATCCTACGAGCGCGCAGACGCGGGGGTCAAGAGGCCGGCAGTCCGGTTGGATCGAGCGGTCCAGACACGGCGTCGGGGGGCAAGAAAAATCCCCGCCCTCACTCGGAGGACGGGGATTTTTCGCTGATTGCTCCTCCTGCTGGACTTGAACCAGCAACCCTTCGATTAACAGTCGAATGCTCTGCCAATTGAGCTAAGGAGGAATGAAGCAGGTATGACATTAGCAAAGGATTCGCGGGTATGGGAAATCGGCGCGGGCAGCCGCACCCATACCTCCCCCGGGTATAGAAAAATCCCCGTTCCGGAGGCCCGGAACGGGGATTGTGCGCTCCTCCTGCTGGACTTGAACCAGCAACCCTTCGATTAACAGTCGAATGCTCTGCCAATTGAGCTAAGGAGGAATGAAGCGGGTATCAGCCTAGCAAACACCCCGCGGGAAATTGAAATCGGGCAACGGAACAGGGAAGGGCAGCGGCAACAGCCTAGGCATCCGAGCGCAGGGCCCGGCGCTCCATTTCCAGCATCATCAGTTCCCGGTTGAGCCGCTGGAAGTCCTCGGGATGGGCTGCAGCGTCCAGCCGCTGCAGCTGTCCCATCTTGTCCGCCTTCACCCTGGTGATCTGCAGCTCGAAAAGCCGCGAGAGGATGTCCTTGCAGTACTTCTGGACCGCCTCAGCGGTGCTCGCCGGCAACGGCACCACGGCAAGCTCGGAAACCAGCGGGCGGAGCGGTTCCGGGACTTCGTGCATGATCTGCTCAACCCAGCGCAACGGCTCACCGATCAGCTCCGGACCCGAGGCCCGCATCGCGTCGTGGACTGCCTGGAAGGCGGGCGTCACGAACCGCGCCGCCGAGAAGCGCTCCCAGATGCCGCCGCCCAGCAGGGCGGGCTCCTGCAGCGCCACTTCAAGCGCCTGCCGTTCCATGGACGCCACCGGGTCGCGGGGATCCGGGCGGTGGTAGGAAGGGACAGCGCCCGACGCCGGCCCCGAGGCGACGCCGGGTCCGCCCGGCTGCGGCACGGATGACGGACCTTGGGCACCTGAGGCGGCCGGCCGCCCCGGGTCACCCCGCTTCACTGCCGCACTGACCATGCCCAGCACTTCGTTCGGGTCACGCATACCCAGCCAGCCGGTCAGCGCCTGGCAGTAGCCCACGCGGGTTGAAGCATCGCGGATGGCAGCCACCACGGGCACGGACGCCTTGAGCCCCTGCACGCGGCCTTCCACCGTGTCCAGGTTGAACTGCTTGAGCGTGGTGCGGATGGCGAACTCAAAGAGCGGCCGGCGGGACTGCACCAGTGCGTGCACCGCCGCATCGCCTTTGCTCTGCCTCAGATCGCAGGGATCTGCCCCGGAGGGCTCCACCGCAACGTAGGTCTGGGCCGTAAAGCGCTGGTCCTCCTCGAAGGCACGCAGGGCGGCCTTCTGCCCGGCGGCGTCCCCGTCGAAGGTGAAGATGACCTCTCCCCCGGTGCCGTCGTCGGAAAGGAGGCGGCGGGCAATCTTGATGTGCTCGGTGCCGAACGCCGTGCCGCAGGTGGCCACCGCCGTCGGGATTCCGGCGAGGTGGCAGGCCATCACGTCTGTGTACCCTTCCACCACCACCAGTTGGCGGTCCTTGGCGATGCTCCGCTTGGCGAGGTCGATCCCGTAGAGCACCTGGGACTTCTTGTAGAGCGTGGTCTCGGGCGTGTTCAGGTACTTGGGGCCCTGATCGTCCTCGTAGAGCTTGCGGGCGCCGAACCCGATGGTGTCCCCCGCGATGTCGCGGATGGGCCAGATCAGGCGGCCGCGGAAGCGGTCGTAGATCCCCCTATTGCCTTCGGAAAACATTCCGGTGAGTTTGAGCTCGGCGTCCGTGAACCCGCGTCCGCGCAGGTGCTTCAGGAGTGCGTCCCAGCCCTGGGGGGCGTAGCCCACACCGAACTGTTCCGAAGCTGCGCGGTCAAAGCCGCGGTTGTAGAGGAAGTTGCGGCCCTCCGCTGCGCCGGGCGTGAGGAGCTGGGCGCGGAAGAACTCGTCGGCGATCTTGTGGGCATCCAGGAGGCGCTGGCGCCTGCCCACCTCTTCCCGGTTGGGGCCCGTTCCGCCGTCTTCGTAGCGCAACTCGTAGCCGATCCGCGCGGCCAGCTTTTCCACGGCTTCCTGGAAGGAGGTGTGGTCCTGCTTCTGGACGAAGGCGATGACATCACCGTCTTCGCCGCAGCCGAAGCAGTGGTACCGGCCCACCTGCGGGCGGACCGTGAACGACGGCGACCGCTCGTCGTGGAAAGGGCACAGGCCCTTGTACGTCCCCAGCCCGGCACCCTTGAGCGTGACGTAGCCGTCAACCACTTCCTTGATGTCCGTGCGCTGGCGTACTTCGTCTATGTCTTCACGTTTGATCAGGCCAGCCACAGAGCCATCCTAGCCCTCACCACAGCGATGGCAGGCTGCCCACCAGCCGTTCGTACATGGCCAGTGCGGAACCGTCGGTCAGCGAGGCAACCTGGTCGATCACCACGCGCAGCCGCGCTCCGTCGTCGGCCGCATCCCGCCAGTCCGCGGCGAACATGGGTTCCAGATGCCGGTCCCCGGTGGCGTTCAGGGCAGTCACCAGGGCGTGGAGCACTTCGCGCTGGCGTTCGTAGATGGGCTGCCGGTGCTCGGTGGTCATGACGAACGTGGTGGCAAGGCCCTTCATCACGGCGATCTCCATCACCGTCTCATCCGGCACCATCAGCTCTGCGTTGTAGCGGGTGAGGTTTTCCGGGCCGTAGAGGGCGCGGGTGGTCTCCAGCGCACTCTGGCAGAACCGGCCGATGAGTTGGCTTGTCATGTTCTTCAGCGCCGCCATGGACTTGCGGCTGCCGTCGGCCTCACGCACCCAGACATCGGTTGCCTCGAGCCGGCCAAGGGCAGCGTCGATGGCGGCAGGGTCGTTGTGCGGGAGGTACCACTGCTTCGCGTAGCCCACCACCCGGGCACGGTGGTCCGGGTTGTCCATCCAGCGCAGCTGGAAGTGGCCCGCCACGATCGCGTCCTCGACGTCGTGCACCGAGTAGGAGATGTCGTCGGCCAGGTCCATGACCTGGGCTTCCAGGCAGGACCGGCGGACCGGGGCGCCTTCGCGGAGCCAGTTGAAGATGGGCAGGTCGTCCTCGTAGGCGCCGAACTTGCTGGTGCGCTGCCCGTGGATCACCGGCGCTTCCAACGCGGACCAGGGGTACTTGGCGGCGGCGTCCAGGCTGGCCCGGGTCAGGTTCAGTCCTGCCGGGCTTCCGTCCGGAGCCAGGACCTTCGGTTCAAGCCGGGTGAGCAGCCGCAGGGTCTGGGCGTTGCCTTCAAAGCCGCCGATGGCGTGGGCCACTTCGTTCAGGGCCGATTCGCCGTTATGGCCGAACGGCGGGTGCCCGAGGTCATGGCTCAGGCAGGCGGTGTCTACCACGTCCGGGTCGCAGCCGAGGGCACGGCCCAGTTCCCGGCCCACCTGGGCAACCTCAAGGCTGTGGGTCAGGCGCGTACGGACGAAGTCGTCGGTGTCCGGCGCCACCACCTGTGTCTTGGCTCCCAGCCTGCGCAGCGCCGAGGAATGCAGCACCCGGGCGCGGTCGCGCTCAAAGTCGGAGCGGTAGGTGTTCTTGGGTGACTCTTCGACCCACCGGGCCGAGTCATGGGGCTCGTAGCCGGGCAGGACGGGCGCCGTGGTGCGTGTTTCAGCCACCGGAGACGTCCAGTTCGGCAGCGGAGATGTCCTTGGACTGGGCAGCATTCAGGGAACGGGACTCGAGCCAGTCCTTGGGCAGCGCCGGCTTCTTCGGCGATCCGGCCCGGCCGCGGGGGCCTTCGGCGTCCGCACCGGGGTACGGCGAATCCAGGTCCAGCTGGCCCAGGGTATCGCGGAGCTCTTCGAGGCTGGTCACAAGTGCCATCCGGGTCCGGAGTTCGCCGCCCACCACGTAGCCCTTGAAGTACCAGGCGATGTGCTTGCGGATTTCACGCAGGGCCTTGCCTTCGTCACCAAAGGTTTCCACCATGAGTTCGGCGTGCCGGTAAACGCTCTCGGCCACCTTGCGCAGGTCCGGCTTGTGCCGGATATCGCTTCCTTCGAAGGCGGCCATCAGGTCGCCGAAAAGCCACGGGCGCCCCTGGCAGCCGCGGCCCACCACCACGCCGTCCACCCCGGTCTGCCGGACCATGCGGACAGCATCCTCTGCAGACCAGATATCGCCGTTGCCCAGGACAGGGATGTCAGGGAGGGCCTCGCGGAGGCGGGCGATGGCGGTCCAGTCCGCCTCGCCAGAGTAGAACTGCGCCGCGGTCCGCCCGTGGAGCGCGACGGCGGCAACTCCGGAATCGCGCGCGATCCGGCCTGCGTCGAGGTAGGTCAGGTGGTCGTCGTCGATCCCCTTGCGCATCTTGATGGTGAGCGGGACGTTGCCCTTGGACGCCTCTTTGACTGCTGCCTGCACGATCGAGGTGAACAGGTCGATCTTCCAGGGCAGGGCGGAGCCGCCGCCCCGCCGCGTCACTTTGGGGACGGGGCAGCCGAAGTTCAGGTCGATATGGTCAGCCCTGTCCTCCTCCACCAGCATGCGCACTGCCTGGCCGACGGTGACCGGATCCACGCCGTACAGCTGGACCGAACGGACCTTTTCGTCGTCGTCGTGGGAGATGATGCGCAGGGACTCCGGAGTCCGCTCCACGAGGGCACGGGAGGTCACCATCTCTGCGACGTACATACCGCCGCCGTATTCACGGCACAGGCGGCGGAATGCGGAGTTGGTGATGCCGGCCATCGGAGCCAGGATCACGGGGGTATCCACCGTGATGGGGCCCAGCTTCAAAGGCGGGAGTTCCAGCTTGGGGGCGGGAGGCGTTGCTACAACAGTCACCCGTCCATTGTCTCAAAGGCTGACAAATCGGCCTGCCACCTGCCCGCAGAGACTGGCGTGGAGGCCAGCGGCGAGGGTCAGCCGCGGTCCGCCCGGCGTCCCCGTCGCGTCTCCGGAACCTCGTCCGCGGCACTGCGCGTCGCGACATCGGAACCGCGTGTAACGGCATCGGTCCTGCCTTCCGCCGTTGCCCGGCGGGAGCGGCTGCTGGCAGCCGCCGCTGCGAGCGCACCGGTATCGACGACGTCGTCCGGGTTGACCGGAGATGCGCCGGCGATGGTGCGGTGCTGACCGTCAGGGCCGCCGTCGGCCGTTCCCCCCGTCCGGATGCCTGTGGCCTTGACCACCAGCACCGCGATCAGGGTGGTCACGGGGATGGCGAGCACCAGGCCGATGGACCCAACGAGGGTCCGGATGACTTCCTCGGAAAGCTCGGCGCTGGTCAGGGTGTCGCCCAGCGGGCGGTCGTAGAGCATCACGATGATCAGGATGGGCAGCGCGGCGCCCGCGTAGGCGAAGGCGATGGTATAGACAGTGGAGGCGATGTGGTCCCGGCCGATCCGCATGGCGGAGGTGAAGAGTTTCCGTGCGCTGGTGCCGGGGGCGAGTTCGTAAAGTTCCCACACGGCCGAGGACTGGGTGATGGTGACGTCGTTCAGGACGCCCAGGCCAGAGATGATCAGGCCGCAGAGTATGACCCCGGAAATTGAGATGTTGGCCGAGGTGTTGATCAGCGTGGTGGCTTCATGGCTGCCTACCCCGGCGAGGTTGGCTGCGTCCGTGGCCCAGGCGGCCAGGAGAGCCGTGATGGCCAGGCCGAACATTGTGCCCAAGAGGGCAGTGGACGTCCGGGCCGAGAATCCGTGGGCAAAGTAGAGCACCCCGATCATGATCACCGTTGAACCGACCAGCGCCAGCAGCAGCGGCGGTTTGCCCTCCACCAGGCCGGGGAGCATAAAGCCGGCCAGGACGACATACGCGCCCACCAGGCCCACAAGGGCGCGGAATCCGCGCCAGCGTGCCACAGCAATCACCACGACGGCGTAGAGGATCGCCAGCAGCACGATGGGCAGGGTCCGGACGAAGTCAACGAAGATGAAGGCCGGAGAACCCTGCGACGCCGTGGCGCCCGGGGCGTTGGACAGGTTAAGGTACCTGATCTGGTCGCCGGGCTTTACGCCGTGGGATTGTGCCACCTCCGGGTTGATCACCACCTTGACGGGGCTGCCGCCCTGGTCCGGTTGGGTAAAGGCAAACATGCACTCGGAGCCCTTGGGTGCTGCCTGGCCTGCAGTTTCCGGCGGCACGGCGCTTTGCTGCAAGGTGCCCGTAGAGCCCTGCATGCAGCTTTCCTCCACGACACTCTGGATCTTCCCGGTGTCGAAGCTGACTCCGGGTGCAGCCGAATAGGGGCTGGCAAGGGTGATTCCCTCTTTGGATCCGGACGGCCAGAGCATCGCCATGGCAACGAGGGTCAGGAGCGCCAGCGGCACCAGCACGGCTGCCAGAATGCGGTTGGCTTTCCTTCGTGCGGCAATCGCTTCTGCTGTCGGCTCCGAATGACCTGTTGGAGCGTGGGAGTGACCGGACCCCATCAGCAGTTAATCCTCATACCTTGAACTCTACGTCCGGCACCATAGGGTTGATAAATGGGCAGCAGGAACCGGAAGGATGCAGCGTGACGAACGGCAGGACTGAGCAGTACGGCAATGTACCCGTCACCGGATCCGCGGCGAAACAGCAGGCGGTCCTTACTGTCCTGGAGGCAGCGGGGCCTACGAAGGGCATCGCACTGGTGCTGCACGGCGGAAAGTCGCACAGCTTCGAGCCGGTGGCGGCCCGGCAGCTCAGCCCGCTCCGGATGGTTCCCTTCGCCCGCCACCTGCACCGGGCCGGGAAGAACCACGGGCTGGCGGTGTGGTCGCTGAGAAACAGTGTCCGCGGCTGGAACGGCCAGGAAATGTCCGCGTTGAAGGACGCCCGCTGGGCCCTCCAACAGATCAGCATGCAGCATCCGGGACTGCCCGTGTACCTGGTTGGCCACTCCATGGGCGGGCTCACCGCAGTCTGCGCCGCCGACCATCCACAGGTGGAAGCCGTTGTGGCACTCGCGCCCTGGCTGAACCCGGGCACACCTGCGGCGAGGGTGGCAGGCCGCAAAGTCCTGATTGTCCACGGCACCGGGGACCGGATGACCAGTGCCGCAGAATCCCTGAAGTTCGCACGCCGCGCTGCTGAAGAGGCTGCCTCCATGCAGTACGTTTCGCTGAAGAATGCCGGGCACTTTATGTTGCGCCGCCTTCGGCTGTGGCACATCCTGTCCACCGGCTTCGTGATGAAGGCTTTTTCCGAGCGGACGGGATCCAGCCACCCGGCGTCACGGGCCCTGGATGAACTGCTCCCGGAATCGTGCGTTCAGGTGACCCTGTGAGCCCCTTTCCCTGGCAGGGCTTCGCGGCCTCTTTGCCCTGGGCAGCCCTGGCCGTTGTCATGGTGCTGGCCGTGACCTTTGCGGTGGCAGTCCGGCAGCGGCGGCACTCGGTGATGGACGTCGCGTGGGGGCCGGGATTTGTTGCGGTGGCCGCTGTGTCCTGGCTCCTGTCGGCAGGATCCGGTGATGACACCCGGCGGCTGCTGCTCCTGCTTCTGACCGCCGTCTGGGGGCTGCGCCTCGGAGCCCACATCGGCTGGCGGGCGCGCGACGGGCACGAGGACCCGCGCTACAAAAGCATGCTGGGCACGGCGCCGGGATCCCGGAACACCTACGCCCTCCGGCGGGTCTACCTGCCGCAGGGCGTGGTCATGTTCTTCGTCTCCCTGACCCTGCAGGTGGGCATGTTCGCCACCGGCCCGGTCGGCTGGGTGGCGCTCTTCGGCATCCTGCTGTGGATCACCGGGTTCGTGTTTGAAACCGTGGGCGACTGGCAGCTATCGCAGTTCAAGAACGATCCGTCCCGCCGCGGCACGGTGCTGAACACCGGCCTGTGGCGGTACACCCGGCACCCCAACTATTTCGGCGACGCCGCTGTCTGGACGGGCCTCTTCCTCATCGCCGCAGACTCCTGGCCTGGCATCCTCACCATCCTCTCCCCGGCCCTGATGGTCTGGACGCTGGCAGGGAAAACGGGCAAGCCGCTGACGGAAAAGGCGATGTCCGGCCGGCCCGGCTACAAGGAATACGTCGAGGCGACCTCCGGGTTTATCCCGTGGCCGCCCCGGCGCAGGTGAAACGCCCCGGCGCTTTCAACTGCATTGGGGGCACCGGTCCCCGCCTGGCACCGGTCCCTGCCGGTCGTCAGTCCCTGCCCGTCGCCAATCTTGCCTGGCGTCAGTCCGAGACAACCAGGGTTTCAGCTCCGGCCAGCCGCGCCCGGCCGCTGTCGAGCAGCGGCTCGACGGCGGCGCGCAGTGCCGTCATGGAATCGTCCAGTTCGAGCATGACGGGGTGCTGGTAGGCCAGGAGGGCCAGCAGGTCCCGGACCGCAGCTGCGGCGTCGTCGGCCGCAAGGGCGGGCTCGTGGCCCACGAATACATCCGTGGCCTGGGCCCCGGCGGCCTGGGCCGCTCCGGCCTCGGCCAGGGGGTCCTGCGCAGTCTCCGCGTAACTCACCGCGAACGCCCGGATCCTGCCCTTCCGGCTCGGTGCAACGCCGGCGCCGAAAGCGGACTCCGGCTCGGCCCGGAGCACGATCGCGCCGTGGGCGCCGGTGAGGTCGTCCAGGAACAGCTTCTGCACCTGACCCACGGACAGCACGCCGGGGGAATCCCAGCCATGGATGGAGGTGTAGTAACGCCCCACCACATCGGTCAGCTCCACCGAGCCGGTCGCGAGGTCCATGACGACGTCGGACCCGGCGTTTTCATCGTTCGCCGGCCGGCCGCCGTCGTTCTTTGAGGGGAACACCGGCAGCTTCAGGGCGCCGGGCTCCACCACCACCAGCCGCGAGCGCTGGATGGGCGAGAGTCCCGCGGCCTCGGCAAACGCGGCGCCGGGCGTTCCCGGCTGCACCTTCGCACGGAGCCTGGTGACGCCCGACGGCGACTGTTCGGCTTCGCGGCGCAGCATGGCCAGCAGCGCGGCGCCGATGCCCGCGCGGCGATGGTCCCGCGCCACCTCGATGTAGGCCCACAGGCGTTCCGGGTGCAGCGAGGCCTCGTAGACCACGCCGGCTGCCACCGGGATGCCGACGCCGCCGATGACGTCCTCTGCCACGATGGTGCGGCGCCACGGCGTTCCGTCCGTTCCAGCCGAGGAGACGGTGAGGGCACCGCGGAACTGCCGGGCCTGCTCCGTCTCCGGACCGCCCCAGATTTCCAGGAGCGTCAGGTCATCGCCATCGCGCCATTCGCGGTATTCGATGGCCATTCTCAGGCGCCGATCAGGCGGGCGGCCAGGTAGCCTTCCACCTTGTCCAGCGAGACGCGTTCCTGGCTCATGGTGTCGCGCTCGCGGATGGTGACTGCCTGGTCCTCGAGGGTGTCGAAGTCCACGGTGATGCAGAACGGCGTGCCGATCTCATCCTGGCGGCGGTAGCGGCGGCCGATCGCACCGGCGTCGTCGAAGTCGATGTTCCAGCTCTTGCGCAGCTGGGCGCCGAGGTCCTTGGCCTTCGGGGAGAGGTCCTCGTTGCGGCTCAGCGGCAGCACGGCGGCCTTGACGGGGGCGAGGCGCGGGTCCAGCCGCAGGACCGTCCGGACGTCGACGCCGCCCTTGGCGTTGGGTGCCTCGTCCTCGGTGTAGGCGTCCACCAGGAACGCCATGAAGGAACGGGTCAGCCCGGCGGCCGGCTCAATGACATAGGGGGTGTAGCGCTCGTTGGTGGCCTGGTTGAAGTAGCTCAGGTCCTGACCGGATGCCTTGGAGTGGGTGGAGAGGTCGAAGTCGGTGCGGTTGGCGATGCCTTCAAGCTCGCCCCACTCGGAGCCCTGGAAACCGAAGCGGTATTCGATGTCCGTGGTGCCCTTGGAGTAGTGGCTGAGCTTCTCCAGCGGGTGCTCGAAGAAGCGCAGGTTCTCCTCGCGGATGCCCAGGCCGGTGTACCAGGACATGCGCTCCTTCATCCAGTACTTGTGCCATTCCTCGTCAGTGCCGGGCTCGACGAAGAACTCCATCTCCATCTGCTCGAACTCACGGGTGCGGAAGATGAAGTTGCCGGGCGTGATCTCGTTCCGGAAGGACTTGCCGATCTGGCCGATGCCGAACGGCGGCTTCTTGCGGGACGTGGTGAGGACGTTGCTGAAGTTCACGAAAATGCCCTGGGCGGTTTCGGGGCGCAGGTAGTGCAGGCCTTCCTCACTTGCCACGGGGCCGAGGTAGGTCTTCAGCAGGCCGGAGAACTCGTGGGGTTCGGTCCATTGTCCGCGGGTGCCGCAGTTGGCGCAGGCAATGTCCTTCAGGCCGTTCTCGGCGGGGCGGCCCTTCTTTTCCTCGTATTCTTCCTCGAGGTGGTCGGCGCGGTAGCGCTTGTGGCAGGACAGGCACTCCACCAGCGGGTCGGAGAAGACGTCCACGTGGCCGGATGCTTCCCAGACCTGGCGCGGCAGGATGACGGAGGAGTCAAGGCCCACCACGTCCTCGCGGCCGCGGACCATGGACTGCCACCACTGGCGCTTGATGTTTTCCTTCAGCTCCGCACCAAGGGGCCCGTAATCCCAGGCAGAACGCGAACCACCGTAGATCTCACCGGCCTGGAACACAAAGCCCCGCCGTTTGGAGAGGGAAATGACCTGGTCGAGAACGGATTTAGGTGCCATGGGTGGAACTCCAATTTCTACAGGGCCGCTGGGTGCGGTCCGCGGTTTATCTGGCCCCGCTGCACGTGTGTGCATCACCGCAGGATGCGGGCGGGGCGGGCGAAGGAAACTAAGGTGCGGCGTCAGCCGCGTGTCCTAGCCTACCGGCCCAGCCTCCGTAAGGCGCCCCGGGGCCAGGGCAGGGTGGCCAGGATGATGGCGGCCAGGGTAAGCAGCGTGCCAAGGACTGTGGCGGGAGCAACCACTGCGCCCGGGGAGGGAACCAGCAGGTCCAGGCCGAGGGAACCGAGAAGCTGCCCTGCAATCATGCCCAGTCCGGTGACCAGCACCCCCAGGCTGCGGACCAGCAGCGCGCCCAGGCCGATGAAAAGGCAGCCCATGGGACCGCCAAGGTAATACCACCACTCGGCGGGCAGCGGGTTGCCCGGGCCGAACAGTGCCAGCTTGACGCCCCACGCAATCCACAGCACCACCATGCCTGCCACGAAGTTCACCAGCGTGGCGGCGATGGGTGTGCCGTAGTGCACCGTGGCGGTTCCGTTCATCGCCTGCTGGAAGCTCATGAGGAACCCTGCCAGGACCGGCAACAGCAGCGGGAGCAGCAGCGCCTCGGGACCGCTTCCCGTGCCGGCCGGACCGGCGGGTCCGCCGGCTCCGGCAAAGCGGGGCGAGACCGCCCAGGCGACCGCGGCGATGGTCAGGACGCAGCCAATCACCCGGATGGCGGTCACGGGCCTTTTGCCGGCGGGCCCGATGCCCAGCCGGTCCACCAGCAGTCCGCTGAGCGTCTGGCCCGTCACGGTGGCGACCGTAAAGAGCGCCACCCCCAGGAGTCCGACGGTGAAGGACTGCGCGAAGACAAACAAGGCGCCGATCCCGCCGGCGAGGACATACACGGGTGGAAACGCGCGGCTACGGACTGCGGGAATAACCCTGGCCAGGCCTGCGCGCCCCTTGGGCAGGACCAGTGAAATCAGGATCATCAGGACGAGGCCGATGCTGAAGCTGACCACCGCGGCGGCAATGCCGTCATCGAGGCGCCCTCCGAGGGCTCCGTTGATCCGGCCCTGGACGGGGATCGCCAAGCCCGCTCCGACGGCCAGCAGGAGCCCTGCCGGCAGTGGCAGTCGCGGGGTGAGGGTCATTGAAAGTACCTTACGTCAGGCATCATGGCTGTATGAGCAACCAGGACATTGAAGAGATCCCCATCCGTGACAGCATGATCCGCCTTGGCCAGCTCCTCAAGCTCGCCAATCTGGCGGAGGACGGCGTGGAAGCGGCTGAACTCATCAAGAACGGACTGGTAAAGGTCAACGGCGAGATCGACGACCGCCGCGGCCGGCAACTGCACAACGGCGACACTGTCACCGTCAACGCCCAGACCGTGAAGGTCGTTGCGCCGGAAGCTGACTGACCGCAGCGAAAACGGCCGGCGGCACTGAACCGCCGGCCGCCGTCGGGCGTTACCGGTTCAGCACCTTAGTTGTCCGGCAGCTTAGTTGTCCGGCCCCTTACTTATCCGGCACCTACTTGTTCAGCACCTCATGGGTCAGGAACTCGGACACATGCCCGATCTCCTGCTGGTTGATCCCGTGCCACATCCCGGTATAGAGCACCTTGGTCAGGTGGACGTGTTCGCGCACCCAGGCCATGGTGTAGTCGATTTTGTCCGGCGTGATCACCGGATCCTGCTGATCGCGGCCCCAGAACAAGGGCACGGTGCCGTCCAGTTCGCCGTCCCTGAAGCTCGGATCGCCGTCCGCGTTGACGACAAAGCCCGAAAGACCGACGACGGCGGCGTAGTCAGCGGGCCGCTGCCGGAGCAGTGTGGTGGCCATCGCCATTCCCATGGAAAAGCCCAGCAGCGTCACGGACGGGTGGTTGGCCTTGACGGTGTCGATCCAGTCCTGCACATAAGCCGCTGCCTTCTTGACTTCGTCCAGCGAGTATTCCACTGATGCCGTGAGCGGAAACCACATAAACCCCGGGCCCGTAGGCAGGGGCGCCCGGACGGAGGCCACAACAAATTCCGAAGGCAGCAGGTCCGCCAGGCTCAGGAGGTCCTGTTCATTGGCGCCGTAGCCGTGCAAGAGTACGAGAAGGGGCTTTCCGGCGCGCTGGTCCTCGGGCTTGGACCACAGAACAACAGGGGCAGGAAATACTTGGGCGTCAGTCATGGTTTCCATTCTTACAGCTACCGATCGGTAGCTGCCCACGGTGGCACAGCTGGACGGGGACGAGGAAGGATAGGACCGTGAATGAAGCAGAAGCCATGCAAAATCCGACCGTGACCGCCGAATCCCACCCCTGGAGCAGGTATGTCGCCATGGGAGACTCCTTCACGGAGGGCATTGGCGATCCGGATCCCGTCAGCCCCGGCGGCTACCGCGGCTGGGCGGACCGCGTGGCGGAGGAACTGGGCCGGGGGCAGGCCGACTTTGCGTACGCCAACCTTGCCGTCCGCGGGCGGCTGCTGCAGCAGATCGTGGATCAGCAGCTCGCTGCCTGCCTTGCGCTCAAACCCGACCTCGTGACGCTCTCCGCCGGCGGCAACGATCTGATCCGGCCCGGCGGCGATCCCGATGCCCTGGCCGAAAAGCTCGATTCGGTAGTCCAGATCCTGTCCATGAGCGGGGCCACGGTGGTCCTGTTCAACGGCCCGGATACGGGTTCTTCGGTGCTGGGACGGGTGCGCAGCAAGGTGGCCATCTACAACGAGAACCTCCGCACTGTGGCCGCCCGCCATGATGCGATCATCGCGGACATGTGGTCGCTCAAGCAGCTGAACGATCCGCAGATGTGGGACGAGGACCGCCTGCACTTCTCGCCCCTGGGCCACCACACCATCGCTGCGATGGTGCTTGATTCGCTCAACGTCACCCACACCCTCGAGCCGCTTCAGCCCAAGCCCCGGCCGGGCCGTACCTGGCGCGCGGCACGGACCGAAGACCTGGTGTGGGCCCGCACGCATTTTGTCCCGTGGGTGGTCAGGCGGCTGCGCAACCGCTCCTCCGGCGACGGCATCACCGCAAAACGCCCGACGCCGGGCCCGGTGTTCGGCCCGGGCGTCCCGCTGGGCTCCGGCGAGGGTCCGCTGGGCACCACCGACGCCCGCCGGTAGCGGCAGTGCCGGGGAAGGGCAGCCCTGGAGCCGGAGAGCAGGCAGCCATGGACCCGGACGAGGTGGTGCGGCGCCGGCTTGTCGCCCAGCGGCTTCGCGGACCCGGCCTGGCCTCCCCCGACGACGTCGTCCGGCACCTGCTGGCGGTCCAGGCCCAGGAATTCCCCTACGCCCGCTGGAGCCTTGCCCAACGTACGCGGTTCCCCGGCGCAGGCCGCGTCACGGCAGGGGACGTGGAGCAGGCGGTGGCGGACGGCCGGATCCTGCGCACCCACATCCTTCGCCCCACGTGGCATTTTGTGCACCGGGACGATCTCCGCTGGCTGATGGCCCTGTCTGCGCCGCGCCTCCACCAGGGCAATGAAACCACCTACCGCAGGACCGGGATCGACGGGGCCACGGCCGAGCGCAGCGCCCAGGTCCTGGCCGACGCCGTCCGGGGCGGGCGGCACCTGACCCGGGACCAGCTGGCAGTGCGGCTTCAGGACGCAGGGTTCGACGCGGACGGCCTGCGGCTCGCCTACCTGATCATGCACGCCGAGGCCGGCTCCGTACTGGTCAGCGGCTCGCCGGTGCGGAGTCCGGGAGGTGCCCTGAAGCAGACGTACGCCCTCTTTGATGAGCGCGTTCCGCCTGCCCCTGCCATTCCGGTATCCCGGGACGAGGCCCTTGGCCGGCTGGCCCGGCGCTACTTCACCAGCCGCGGTCCGGCCACGCTCAAGGACTGTGCGGGCTGGTCCGGACTCACCGTTACTGACGTGCGGCGCGGTCTGCACGTGGCGCAGGAGGCCTATCCGGACGCCCTGGCGGCCATGGTGATGGACGGCGTCGAGTTCTATTTCGACGCCGCTGCGGAAGACGGCGGGGCACCAGCCCCTCCAGTTGGCACCTTGCCGCAGATCGACCTGATCCAGTGCTACGACGAATACATCATGGGCTACTTCCCCACCCGGCATTACCTGGGCGGCGCCGCCCCCGCCTTCCCCACTGCCGGTGCGCCCCTGCATGTAGTGCTGCTGGATGGCCGGATGGCCGGCTCCTGGCGGCACACGATGTTCCCCGGCCGCTGTGAACTCGACATCCGCCTGACCCGTGCCGGGGCTGTTGGGCGCGCCGTGCAGGATGCCGTTGACAGGTACGGGTCGTTCCTCGGCGTCCCCACCGTCCTTGTGCACTCCGGGGCTAAGCTGGAAGGACACATATGAGAGGCGCTATACCGTGAACAGCTTGTTTTTCTGGATCATCGTTCTGTCGTTCCTGATTCCCATGGCGATGCGGATGTACCGGAAGTCCGTCAACAAGCGCAACCAGGACCAGAGCTTTTCCGGACGCTACCCTGACCAGTTTCCCGGCGGGGGCCAGTTCCCGGGGCAGCAGAGCCGGCAGCCCCGCGACGGCTACACCCAGCAGGATTACATGGGCGGCGGATTCCGCCAGATCAACGGGCCCCAGCCGCTTCCGCCGGCCGAGCCGCTTCCGCCCATGCAGCCGGTTCCGCCCATGAACCAGCAGTTCCCGCCTTACGGCCAGCAGCCCTACGGGCAGCCGGCGCCCGGGCAGCCCGCTGAAGCGCCGCAGCCTCCCGCCGCCCCTGTTACTCCCCCGCCGCCGTCGGCACCGCTGGGCTTCCGTGCGCGGAAGCTCGCCGAACTCGACCAGCAGTACAGCAATGGCGAGATGCCGGTGGATGAGTACATGAAGCGCCGCTCCGAAATCATGGACGGGTAGAGCCTGCTCAGTCCCGGTTTGTGGGGTCCAGCGAACCGTCCACGAGCTTGATGATCATGGAGCAGTCCTTGCCGGACTCACCGGCGTCGATGAGCCTCTGGAAGAGCTGCTGGACGTGGCGGCCGATTTCGAGCGGGGTACCGGTTTCCTCGGCGGCGCTGATCGCCAGGCCAATGTCTTTGTTGGCCAGCTCTGTGGTGAAGGTGGGGGCGAAGCCGTTGTTGGATGCTGCAGTGGGAACCACCCCGGGCACCGGGTACCAGGTGCGCAGGGCCCAACTGTCCCCCGAGGAGACAGAGGCGATGTCCCAGAACACCTGCTTGTCCAGACCCAGCCGGTCCGCCAGCACGGCGCCTTCGGCGGTGGAGGCCAGGTTGATGAAAAGCATGAGGTTGTTGCAGATCTTGGCGGCCTGGCCGGTGGTGGCACCGCCGGTAGGGATGATGTTGGCGGCCATCGGCCCGATGTAGGCTGTGGCGTCCGCTACGGCGCTGTCCTCGCCGCCCACCATAAAGGTGAGCGTTCCGGCCTCGGCCCCACTCATTCCACCCGAGACAGGGGCGTCCACAAAGCGGAAGCCGGCGGCAGCGGCGGCGTCGTGCAGTTCCTTTGCTGAAGCGATGTCGATGGTGGAGGAGTCCACCAGGAGGGTGCGCTTGTCGGCATGTGCAAGTACGCCGTCACCGCCCAGGTAGACGGCCTTGGCGTGCTCCCCCTTCGGCAGCATGGTGAAGACAACGTCCGCACCCTGCACTGCCTCCGCGATGCTTTTCGCCGGCTTCACCCCGTTGGCCTCCGCGGCCGCAACAGCTGCTTCGTTGAGGTCAAAGCCGTGGACATCGTGGCCCGCCTTCGCCAGGTTTGCGGACATAAAACCGCCCATGTTCCCCAGACCGATCCAACCGACTACAGCCATCTGTAAGCTCCTTTGCTTTGTGCCCGGCACGTGCGCCGGGACTTTACGTGCTTGACGTTGGACCGGGCGGACTGGCCCGGGCGCCGGCTCTCAGGCCTGGAACAGCCGCCGGACAACTTTGCCCGTGCTGAGGGCGTCCAGTCCCTCGTTGATCTCCTCCAGCGGCCTGGTATCCGTGTGCAGCAGCTCAACCGGCAGCCGCCCCTCGCGCCAGTGCTGCACGTAAAGGGGTATGTCCCGCTCAGGCACGGCGTCCCCCATGTAGGAACCCAGGAGTCGCTTGCCCGCGCCGGCGAACTGCAACGCGGGTACTGTCAGTTCAGCCGACGGGTGAGGAAGACCAACGGAAACAACTGCACCGCCGCGTGTCACGCGTTCCAGGCACGAAGCGATCACCCGGGCCGAACCGACGGCTTCGACGGCACAGTCCACCCCGTCGCCGGTGGCTTCGGCGATCAGCCGTTCGGCGTCCTCGGGCGTACCGACAGCGGTGGCGCCGCAGTCCAACGCCAGCTGGTGTTTGCCGGTATTGGGATCAATGGCGATCACTGAGGAGGCACCGGCGAGCGCAGCAGCCATGACCGAGGAAAGCCCCACCGCGCCGAGGCCGAACACGGCGACGGACTGGCCGGCCTTCACAGCCGCCGTATTGAGCACAGCGCCCATTCCGGTGAGGACGGCGCAGCCGAACATCGCCGCAACGGTGTCCGGGACGTCGTCGTCAATCACCACGACGGATTCACGGGCCACGACGGCGTAATCGGCGAAGGCCGAGACGCCCAGGTGATGGTTGATCCGCTCCCCCCTCCGGGTCCGGAGCAAAGCCTCCCCGTGGAGCAGGTCACCGGAGCCATTGACCTCGGCGGCCCGGTGGCAAAGCGCAGGCCGGCCGGCGGTGCAGGCGCGGCACGTGCCGCAGCTGGGGACGAAGACCAGCACTACGTGGTCCCCCACCTGGACATCCCGGACGCCCTCGCCCAGGGTTTCGACGCGGCCCACCGCTTCATGGCCCAGTGCCATCGGCAGCGGCCTGACCCTGGAACCGTCCACCACCGACAAGTCCGAATGGCACAGGCTGGAATAAGTGATGGCCACGCCCACCTCGCCGGCCCGGGGTGCGGGCCGGTCCAGGGTCTCCACCACCAGCGGCCTGGCTTCGCTGTAGCTGGTGCCGGACGGCACCGTGGAATAGAGGACCGCTGCTCGCATGCGCTACTTCTTCTCGGCTGCCAGCAGGTCTGCCGTGCCCTGGGCGTCAGCGGCATCGACGTCGTGCAGTGAAATGCCGCGGGTTTCCTTGAGGAAGAACACAGAGACTGCCGTGACGACGCATGCTCCCAGGAGGTACAACGCCACCGGGGTGGAGGATTTGAAACTGCTCAGCAGGGAGCTGGCAATGATCGGTGCCAGCGACCCGGCAACTATGGACGTCACCTGGTAGCCAAGGGAAACGCCTGAGTAGCGCATCCGGGTGGGGAACATCTCTGCCATGATCGAGGGCTGGCCTGCATACATCAGTGCGTGGAAGAGCAGCCCGATGGTGATCGCGGCGAGGATGATCATGTCGTTTGCGGTGTCCATCATGGGGAAGGCGAAGAAACCCCACGTCCCGCCCAGGACCGCCCCTGCCATGTACACCGGCCGCCGGCCAAAGGCATCCGACATTTTTCCAACGAGCGGGACTGCGCAGAAGTGGATGAAGTGTGCCACCAGCAGAAGGAGCAGGATCCGGGAGGTATCGGTCTGTACGACGACTTTCAGGTAGGTGATGGAGAACGTCACCACCAGGTAGTAGAGGATGTTCTCGGCAAAGCGCAGCCCCATGGCCGTAAAGACACCCCGCGGGTAGCGGCGGAAGACTTCAGCGACACCATAGCCCTTCTTCTCGACGGTGACTTCTTTGCGGGCCTCCAGGAAGATGGGGGCATCCTGGACTTTGGTTCGGATGTAGTAGCCGATGACGACGATGACGGCCGAGAGCCAGAACGCCACCCGCCAGCCCCAGCCGAGGAAGGCTTCCTGGGAAAGCGTGGAGGAAAGGGTGAACAGCACACCGGTGGCCAGCAGGTTACCCATCGGAACGGCGGACTGCGGCCAGCTGGACCAGAACCCGCGCGACCTGTTCGGGCTGTGTTCCGCCACGAGCAGGACGGCTCCGCCCCACTCGCCGCCGACCGCGAAGCCCTGGACAAAGCGGAGGAACACCAGGAGGGCCGGAGCCCAGTAGCCGATCTGGGCGAAGCTGGGCAGGCAGCCCATGAGGAAGGTGGAGACCCCCACCAGGATGATGCTCAGCTGGAGGAGCTGCTTGCGGCCGAACTTGTCACCGAAATGGCCGAACACTATGCCGCCGATGGGCCGGGCGACGAAGCCCACGGCGTAGGTGACGAACGCGGCGATGATGCCGTCCAGCTCTGTCCCTGAGTTGGGGAAGAACATTTTGCCGAACACCAGGGTGGCTGCCGAGGCATAGAGGAAAAATTCGTACCATTCAACGACGGTGCCGGCCATGGAGGCCGTGACGACTTTTCTCAGGCCTGAAGCCTTGACATCGGGTTCGACTACGCGCCTTCCGGCGGAGTTTTCCATGCTCATTTGAACTCTCCTTCGGCGTCGCCATCGACACCACTGGGACCTGCCTTTGGCGGCCGTGATGACGGGCGCCACGGATCGCCGGGTCCCAAGAGTATGTTCCGCGCAGGACTTAACATCAACCCCGAAAAATGCAGGCCCTATCTGCAAAAATGCACAGGCGCCCTGGGCCTGGCCGGTTCGTCAGCCGGCGAGGTGCCGCCGGAGGGGGTCGCTGAGCTGGCCGATTTCGGTGAGGAAGCCGTCATGGCCGATGGGGGCCTCGATCACGTGCACGTCCACGTCGCCAGGCAGGGCATCCGCCAGTTCACGGGACTGGGACGGGAAATAGAGCCGGTCACTGTCCACTGCGGCGACGAAGAACCTGGCCGTGGCGCGCCCGAGCGCCTCGTGGAGGGATCCCCGCCCGCGGCAGATATCGTGGCTCATCAAAGCGTCTGTGATGGCGATGTAGCTGTTGGCGTCGAACCGCCGGACGAGTTTCCTGCCCTGGTGGTCCAGGTAGCTTTCAACCTGGTAACGGCCGCGCGCCCCCAGTGCCTCGGCCTGCAGCGGCGATTCGGCGATCTGTGCCGAGCGTCCGAACCGGCCATCGAATTCAGCGGCCGAGCGGTACGTGATGTGCGCGATGCGCCGCGCCAGTGCCAGGCCATCCTCGGGGAGCGGGCCACCGTAATAGTCGCCGTCATTGAAGTTGACGTCCTGGCGGATGGCCAGGGTCTGGGCCTGGGCGAACGCGATCTGTTCGGCCGTGCTGGCGGCGCCGACAGAGATGACGGCGCAGCGCTGCACACGCTCAGGGTAGGTCACGGCCCATTCCAGGGCGCGCGCCCCGCCCATGGAGCCGCCCAGTACGGCAAACCAGCTGTGGATGCCCAGGGCATCGGCCAGCCGGGCCTCAGCCGCCGTGGTGTCGCGCAGTGTTACCAACGGGAACCGGGACCCCCACGGCTTCCCGTCGGGAGCTTCGGAGGACGGTCCGGTGGAGCCGTAACATCCGCCGAGGATGTTGATGGAGACCACAAAGAACCGGTCAGTGTCCACCGGCGCGCCGGGTCCGGCGAGCTGTTCCCACCAGCCTTCCTCGTCGCTGTCCCCACGGGTCACATGGGTGCTTCCGGTCAGGGCGTGCTCGATGAGGACGGCGTTCGATCCGTCGGCATTCAACGTGCCCCAGGTTTCGTAGGCCAGGGTGACGTCGGGAAGGTAACCGCCGGCTTCCAGCTGCAGGCCGCCGATGGTGGCATAGCGGACAACCCCGTGTCCTGGGGCGGCGGTTCGGGAAATCGTGATCGTCATGGCAGGACCTTTTCTACGCGCTTGCCCGCCGTCAATTGACCGGCAGGCCAGGTCCTCACCCGGGGCACCCCGCCGCGGAGGAGGGTTGCCGGCCAGCAAGCCGGGGCTGTCGCTGGCACTCATGACCTGCTTCGAGTGTACGAAACAGCCGGCGCTTGGCGCTAAGCCTGTGACAGGTTGTGACTTCAGCGGATGCCTACTGCCGCTCCTCACCTGCCGCCGCGGCTGCTTCCGCCGCGCTTTTGGCCGCACGGAAGCCGGCTTCGAGGTCGGCGAGGATGTCATCGATGTGCTCGATGCCGACGGAGAGGCGGACGAGTCCGGGGGCCACCCCCGCTATGGCCTGCTGTTCGGGCGAGAGCTGGCTGTGCGTGGTGGAGGCCGGGTGGATGACCAGAGAGCGTACGTCGCCGATGTTGGCCACATGGGAGTGGAGCTCCAGGGCGTCCACGAACCGCTTGCCCGCTTCGGCTCCCCCGGCGACGGTGAAGGAAACCACAGCCCCGGTTCCCTTGGGCCCGTACTTCCGGCCGCGCCCGTACCAGGGGCTGGAGGGCAGACCGGCATAGGCGACGGATTCGACGTCGTCCCTTGCCTCGAGCCACTGCGCCACAGTGGTGGCGTTGGCGACGTGCCGCTCCACCCGAAGGCTGAGGGTTTCGATGCCCTGGGCGATCAGGAAGGCGTTGAAGGGGGACACTGCCGAGCCGAGGTCCCGGAGCAGCTGGACGCGGGCCTTCAGGATGTAGGAAAGGTTGGCGCCGAGGGCACCGCCTGCGCCCAGGTCGCGGGCATAGACCATGCCGTTGTAGGTGGGGTCCGGGGTGTTGAACCCGGGGAACCGCTCCGGGTCCTTGCCGAAATCGAAGTTGCCCGAATCCACGATCACGCCGGCAATCGCGGCGCCGTGTCCGCCGAGGTACTTGGTGGCGGAATGCACCACAATGTCCGCACCCCATTCGATGGGCCGGATCAGGTACGGCGTGGACAGGGTGTTGTCCACGATCAGCGGGACTCCGGCGTCATGCGCCACCGCGGAGATGCCCTCAAGGTCCAGGACGTCCTGGCGGGGATTGGACACCACCTCGCCGAAGAACAGCTTGGTGTTCGGCTGGACGGCTTCCCGCCACTGGCCCAGGTTGTCAGGATCGTCGACGAACGTGACGGAGATGCCGAATTTCTTCAGCGTGTGCGCCAGCAGGTTGTACGTGCCGCCGTACAGGCTGGGGCTCGCCACAATATGGTCACCGGCTTCGGCAACGTTCAGGATGGCGAAGGTTTCCGCTGCCTGTCCCGAACTCAGCAGCAGCGCGGCCAGACCGCCTTCCAGGCTGGCGATCCGCTGTTCGACGGCGTCCTGCGTGGGGTTGCCGATCCGGGTATAGATGGGTGCCAGTTCCGCGAGCGCGAAGCGGTTCGCAGCGCTTTCCGCGCTGGGGAAGACGAACGACGTCGTCTGGTAGATGGGCAGCGCCCGCGCACCGGTGGCGGTGTCAGGTTCCTGGCCGGCGTGGATCTGGCGTGTTTCGAAAGACCAACCCTGGGACATTTACGGCTCCTTTGACGTGGTACTGGCGCTCATCACCTTCGGTTCAGTGTAGGAACGGGCTGCGGGCCGGGAACAGCATTGTGACGAACATGGTCACTGCTGCCCGTCGTGGCCGAAGGAGGGGAAATGGTGGCCCAGGAAGGGCCCAAAACCAAGTAAGGGTACCCTTAGCTGAGAGCCTCATCACAAAGTGCCAAGATGAGGGCATGCGCATGGATCACGTCTCTTACGCCTGTGAACAAGATGGCCTCGTTGCCACCACCGAACGTATTTCGTCCGCCCTCGGCGTCGAAGCCGTGAAGGGCGGAGTGCACCCGCGCTTCGGGACCCGGAACATGATTATTCCCCTGGCCGGCCACAAATATCTTGAAGTTGTGGAGGTCCTGAACCACCCCGCGTCCGACAAGGCTCCTTTCGGCCAGGCTGTCCGGGCGCGGTCCGAAGCCGGTGGCGGCTGGATGGGCTGGTGCGTCGAAGTGGACGACCTCGCCCCGTTCGAAGACCGCCTCGGCCGCGCCGCCGTCAACGGCAACCGCAAGTTCCCGGACGGCCGTGAGCTCGTCTGGAAGCAGATCGGCATCCTGGGCCTGATCGCGGATCCGCAGGTGCCCTACATGCTCAAGTGGGAGGGCGACCCCGCCCTGCACCCCTCGAACGCCTACGAGAGCAACGTCAAGATGAGCTGCCTGACCATCGCCGGCTCCGCCGAGCGCGTGACGGAATGGCTGGGCGAGCCCGTGGAGAAGCCCCTTGAGGACGTGGCCGTTGAATGGGTTGCCCCGCATGGCACCCCGGGCATCCTGTCTGTAACGTTCGAAACCGCCACCGGGGCAGTCACGATCTGAGACCAGTCCTGTGTGATCCGGAAAACCTTCGGCCGCCATCAGCGGGTGCCAATGATGTCACCTACCGATGGCGGCCGAATTTCCTTAAGCGGGCCCTGCGCCCTGCTCAGCCCAGGCCCACCGCCTTGCCGAAGAGGCTGAAGCCGACGAAGGCAACGATGTCCAGCAGCGCATGTGCGATGACCAGCGGCATCACCCGTTTTGTCCTGGTGTAGAGCCAGGCGAAGACCACGCCCATGACGGCATTGCCAATGAACGGGCCGAAGCCCTGGTACAGGTGGTAGCTGCCCCGCAGCATCGAGCTGGTGAAGATGGCCAACGGAATGCTCCAGCCGAACTTCCCGAAGCGGTTCAGGAGATAGCCCACCACAATGACCTCCTCCACCACCGCGTGCCGCATTGCTGAGAGGACCAGCACCGGAATCGTCCACCAGTAGGCGTCAAGGGCGCTGGGGATGATGGCCGTGGTGATGCCCAGTGCACGGCCCGCCGCGTAGAGCCCCAGCGACGGAATTCCGATCAGTGCCGCCAGGCCAAAGCCCTGCAGCAGGTCCCGCCCGGGCCGGGCGAAGTTGAACCCCAGTTTGCTGAAGGCTGAGCCGCTGCGAGGACCCTCCCCAGCCCCCGGCTGCCGGTGGTCGGTGAGGAAATAGATGACCAGCAGCACGGGCACAAGGGCGAAAATGATGTCCAGCAGCTGGTAGGTGAGATCGAAATATTCGCGGGTACTCTGCGAACGGTTCAGCGTGGACGTGCCCTCCGCCAGCGGCGCGCGGGTCATCTTGTCGAGCAACTGCACCACGGAGTAGACGGCGGACTGCCCCAGGGACAGTCCCAGCACAATCCAGACTTCAATCCGCAGCCGACGGCGGGAGGGAACCAACATGGTTCCATCTTGCCTGTAGTTTCCGGATCTTCGCTGGTCCACTTGCCGCTGTGCGGGAGCGTTGGCCAAAAACCCACATTAGGTGAGAGAGCGCCGAAAGGGGAACGACCATATGCTTGGGGCTTATGAGTGCTCCCGGCAAAATCATCATGATCCGGCACGGCCAGTCCGCCGCCAACGCGGATACTTCCATCTACAACAGGGTCCCGGACTACCGGATTCCGCTGACTCCCCTGGGGCTGGCCCAGGCCACCGCGGCCGGCGAACGCATCCGCCGGGAGCTGGACGGCCGGCAGGTCTGCGTCTACGTCTCCCCGTACCTGCGGGCCTACCAGACGCTCGAGGCACTGAATCTTGGCCCCCTCACGGAGCGCGTGATTGAAGAGCCGCGGCTCCGGGAGCAGGACTGGGCGAACTTCCAGATCAGCGGGGACATCGAGGACCAGAAGGAACTCCGCAACGCCTACGGCCACTTCTTCTACCGCTTCCGGGAGGGTGAGTCCGGGTCGGACGTCTATGACCGGATCTCATCCTTTATGGAGACGCTCTACCGCCACTGGTCCAAGCCGGACTACGCCCCCAACGCCCTCCTTGTGACCCACGGGCTGACGATGCGGCTGTTCTGCATGCGCTGGTTCCACTGGTCCGTGGAGTACTTCGAATCCCTGAACAACCCGGACAACGCCGATGTGCGGACCCTGGTGCGCACCGACCTGGACAAGTACCGGCTCGACGTTCCGTTCAGCCAGTGGGTGGAGCGCCGGGTGGATGAGACAGTCCTGGACGCACCGCCGGTGGTTTTCTAGGGCAGTGGTTTCCAGGGCAGTAGCTTCCTAGCGCGGCGCCACAATCACTTCCGTGCCGTTGGCTTCAAACGCTGCTTTGTCCTTGGCGGAAATTCCGGCGTCGGTGATCAGCCGGTTGAATGCGTAGCCGTCCATGGTGGCGAAGGCCCTGACCCCCACCTTGGAGGAATCCGCCAGCACGTACGAAACCCTGGCCCGGCTTGCCAGCAGGGCATTGACTGATGCTTCGCCTTCGCCGGTGTTGGTGGGGCCGACTTCGGGATCGATGCCGTTAACACCGATGAAGGCGATGTCCAGCACAACCTTCTGCATGATGATGTCCGTGTACGGGCCCACCAGTTCGTAGGAGCGCGGGTTCAGGATCCCGCCGGTCACCATGACTTTGATGTTTGGCCGGACTGCGAGCTGTGCGGCGATGTTGATGGCGTTGGTGACCACCGTGAGGGTGGGCTGGTTGGCCGGCGCGTTGAGGTCCTCCCGGGTCGCGAGGATCTGGGCCAGCGCGGTGCTGGTGGTGCCGCCGCAGATCCCGATCACCGCGCCGGGCCAGATCAGCGCGGACGCTGCCTGGGCAATCTGCTCTTTGGCCTCTGCGTGGTCATCGCGGTTGTACCGGCCGGGGAGGTCGTAAGCCAGTGCCCCCGTGGTGGCGCCGCCGCGCGTCCGGGTCAGCAGGCGCCGCTTGGCGAGGCTGTCCAGGTCACGCCGTGCCGTGGCCGGTGAAACTTCCAGCGTGCTGACAATCTCCTCCACCTCCACCTGGCCGGTCTTGGCAAGGAGGTCCAGGATGGCCGTGAGGCGGTCAGTGCGGGTCATGCGGGCCTTTCAGAGTCAGAACTCGCCAGGAAATGACGCTTCCTGATTATAACAGAGGCCAAAGGTGCAGATTGCGTCAGATCGGCGGTTGCTGGCTACCGGGCCCGGACACCTGCCCGCCACACAGCGTACGTCAGTGGCATGCCCGGACGGTAGGCGAGATGCGTGGCCGAAGGGGCGTTGAGCATGTGCAGGTCCGCCCGGTGTCCGACGGCGAGGGAGCCCACCGCCCGCGCGCCGTCGGCGTCGTCCCCTGTCTCGCGGTGGAGCGCCAGCGCGCCGCCGTAGGTTGCGGCGCGGACGGCCTCGTGGACCGTGAGCCGCATCTGGAGCACGGCAGTGGCCACGCAGAAGGCCATGGAGCTTGTGTAGGAGGTGCCCGGGTTGCAGTTGGAGGCCAGGGCCACCTGCACGCCGGCGTCAAGCAGCTCCCGACCGGGCGCGAGCGGCGCCCGGGTGGAGAGGTCACAGGCCGGCAGGCATGTGGCCACCGTTCCCCTGCGTCCCGTTCCGGCAGCGGCGTTCCAGCCGGACCAGCTTTCCGCAAGCGCCTCCACGTCATCGGCCGACAAATGATTCACGTGGTCAACACTCGCCGCCCCCAACTCCACCGCCAACTGGACACCGGGACCTGGACCGAGCTGGTTGCCGTGCACGCGGATGCCCAGGCCGGCCTCCCGGCAGGCCTGAAGGACGCGCCGCGACTGCCCGGCCGTGAAGGCGCCTTCCTCGCAGAACACGTCGGCCCAGCGGGCATAGGGCCTGACGGCGGCCAGCATGGGGCCGCAGACCAGGTCCGTGTAATCCTCGGCATCGGAACCGGCGGGGACCAGGTGCGCGCCGAGAAAGGTGACTTCATCCGCCACGGTGGAAGCTACCCGTGCACTCCGTGCCTCGTGCTCGACGTCGAGCCCGTAGCCTGTCTTGGTTTCGAGGTAGGTGGTGCCCTGGGACACGGCTTCGGATACCCGTGCCATCGCCAGCCGGGTGAGGTCGAAGTCCGAGGTGCGGCGCGTGGCGTCCACGGTAACGGCGATTCCCCCTGCCGCGTACGGTTCCCCCGCCATGCGGGCCTCGAATTCGGCGGTGCGGTCTCCTGCGAACACGAGGTGGGAGTGGGAGTCCACCCAGCCGGGCAGCACTGCGCGTCCACCGGCGTCCACGGCAGTGTCCGCCGCCGGGGCGGAGGCCGCGGGTCCGAGCCAGGCGATCCGCTCGCCTTCGATCACCACAGCGGCGTCAGTGAGGACGCGGTGTTCCAGGTCCTGGGTCATCAGCTCGGCAATATTGGTGATCAGGGTACTCATGGGACCATTCTTCAGCGCCGGATGGACCAGCGCGTGGCTGCCAGCGCCTCCGCTGTCCGGGATGCCGGACCGCCCGTGGCTGCCTGCCCCGCTCCCGGGCCGGCCAGGATCTGTGCCGCTGCCAGTTCCGCAATGGCCGAGGAGGTCTGGAAGCCGTAGCCGCCCTGGCCGGCCAGCCAGTAGAACCCGGTAGCCTCTGCGTCGAAACCGGCCACCGGGATGCCGTCGGCCGCCTCTGTCCGGAGCCCGGTCCAGGCGCTGCGGATTCCGCCGATTCCGAGGGTGGTCACCTCGTTGAGCCGGGAAACCAGCCGCTCGACGTCACCGGGCCGTGGCCGGGCGTCCTCCGGTCCGCTGGGGACCGACTCCGACGGCGAGATCAGCACCCCGTTGCCGTCCCGGCGGAAGTAGAAGCTGTGGTCCGCCGCCGCCACCATGGGACTGGCCTCGGGCAGGGGATGTTCGACGTCGACAATCGCCGCGGTGCGCCGGTACGGCTGCAGCCCGAGCTTCTCAACACCGCTGATGACGGCGAGTTCATCCGCCCAGGCGCCGGCAGCGTTGACCATCACGCCGGCCTGGAAAGCCTCCTGGCCGGCACCTACTTCCCACCCCGAGCCCAGCCGCTGGGCGGAGTGGACCCGGGCGCCGGTGATGATGTCTGCTCCCGCTGCTTCTGCCCGCTGGCGATGGTCGGCCAGGAGCACAGGCGCGTTGCAGCCGTAGGACCCGGTGTCCAGGCCGGCTGCCGCGAACGCCTCAGGCACCAGCACCGGGCAGAGCTCCAGGGCCCGGGCGTGGGAGATTGCCTGCATGTGCCCGCTGGCCTCCGCGCGGACGGACTCCTCGGTGCCGATGAGCATAAAGCTGCGCGGCGTCAGGACCGGCTGGGGCAGGTCCGCGTCCCGGGCCGCCATCAGTTCCAGGGTCCGAACCGTCAACTCCCGGACCACGTCCGGTCCATAGCTGGGAATGAGTTGGCGGGCCGAGCGGGAGGACGAGTGGTACGCCAGGTCCTGCTCCGCCTCGACGAGGCCCACACTGCAGCTGCCGGCGAGAGCCGACGCCAGGGAGAGGCCGGCTATGCCGCCGCCGGCAATCAAAACATCGTAATGAGCTGCCATGGCTCCAGTGTTGCAGAATTGCCGGCCGCCGCGCCCGGCAATTCTGCCTGAATAGAGCCGGGGGCCTAGTCCGCTACCGCGGCGCGGCTGGCGACGAAGGCACGCACGCACGCTTCGACGTCGTCGGCTGAGTGTGAGGCGGAGAGCTGCACGCGGATCCGGGCCGCACCGCGCGGGACCACCGGGAAACTGAACGCGGTGACGAAGACGCCGTGCTGGAGCATCTGATCGGCCACTTTGCCGGCCATCACCGCGTCCCCGAACATCACCGGGACAATCGCGTGTTCGCCGGCCAGCAGGTCAAAGCCCTCCTCGGTCATCCGGCGGCGGAACAGGCCGGCGTTCTCAAAAAGCCTGGTCCGCAGTTCGCCGGAGTTCTCCACCAGGTCGAGGGCTTTGATGGTGGCCGCGACGATGGCCGGGGCGACGGAGTTGGAGAAGAGGTAGGGGCGCGCCTTCTGGCGGAGCATCGCCACCACTTCGCTGCGGCCGGAGACGTAACCGCCGGAGGCGCCGCCCAGCGCCTTGCCGAACGTCCCGGTATAGATGTCCACCCGGTGTGACACCCCGGCGTGCTCTGGGGTTCCGGCCCCGGTGGCACCCATGAACCCGACTGCATGGGAGTCGTCCACCATCACCATGGCGTCGTACTTGTCCGCGAGGTCGCAGATGGCCTCCAGGGGTGCCAGATAGCCGTCCATGGAGAAAACGCCGTCGGTGACAATAATCTTGCGCCGGGCATCCTTCGCCTCAACCAGTTTCGCTTCCAGGTCCGCTATGTCCTGGTTGGCGTACCGGAACCGCTGGGCCTTGCAGAGCCGGATGCCGTCGATGATGCTGGCGTGGTTGAGGGCGTCGGAGATGATGGCATCCTCGGGTCCGAACAGCGATTCGAACACGCCGCCGTTGGCGTCAAAGCAGCTGGAGAACAGGATGGTGTCCTCGGTGCCCAGGAACTTCGATACCCGGGCCTCAAGCTCCAGGTGCAGGTCCTGGGTGCCGCAGATGAAGCGCACGCTGGCCATGCCGAAGCCGCGGGAATCCATGGCGGCCTTGGCGGCTGCGATGATCTCCGAGTGGTCTGCCAGGCCCAGGTAGTTGTTGGCGCAGAAGTTCAGGACCGGCGCGCCCGGCTGGCCCAGCTGACCGGCAGTCACGTGGCTGGACTGCGGTGAGCTGATGGTCCGCTCGGTCTTGAAGAGCCCTGCGGTGCGGATGTCGTCCAGCTCGGTCTGCAGCTGGTCCTTGATGGTGGTGTACATGGCGTTCCTTAGAGTTCAGTCCAGTCGAGGACAACTTTGCCGCCGAGGCCGGCGCGGGCAATCTCAAAGCCTTTTTCCCATTCGGCGGCGGGCAGCTTGTCCGTGACCACAGCGGAAATGGCGGCGTGCAGCACCGGGTTGGAGGAGAGCATGGCGCTCATCGCGTACCAGGTCTCGTACATCTCACGGCCGTAAATGCCTTTGAGGGTCAGCATGTGCGTGACCACTTTGGCCCAGTCAATGGTGATGTCCTGGCTGGGCAGGCCGAGCATCGCAATGCGCCCGCCGTGGTTCATGTTCTCGATCATTTCAGGCAGGGCCGTCGGATGGCCCGACATTTCCATGCCGATGTCGAAGCCCTCCCGCATGCCCAACTCACGCTGGGCCTCCCTGATACGGGTGGCCGAAACGTCGATGGCGAGGTCAACACCCAGCCGGCGTGCGAGCTCAAGCCGCGGCTGGGAAACGTCCGTGATGGCGATCTTGCGTGCACCGGCGTGGCGGGCGACGGCGATGGCCATCAAACCGATGGGACCGGCGCCGGTGATGAGCACGTCCTCGCCCACCAGCGGAAAGCTGAGGGCGGTGTGGACGGCGTTGCCGAACGGATCGAAGATGGCACCCAGTTCCGGTGTGACCGACGGATCGTGGTGGACCCAGACATTGGTCTCGGGAATCACCACGTACTCCGCGAACGCGCCGTCACGCTGGACGCCGACGCTGACGGTGTGGATGCACATCTGGCGGCGGCCGGCCCGGCAGTTCCGGCAGATTCCGCAGACCACGTGGCCTTCGCCGGACACCCGGTCCCCCACTTTGACATCGCGGACGTCGGCGCCGGTTTCCACCACTTCGCCGTAGAACTCGTGGCCGGCGATCAGCGGGGCTTCGATCATGCCCTGCGCCCAGGTGTCCCAGGACTGGATGTGGAGGTCTGTGCCGCAGATCCCGGTGGTCATCACCCGGATTTTGACGTCATCGGGGCCGGTTTCCGGTTCCGGGCGGTCAACGAGCTCGAACCCGGCATGGGCGCCGGACTTGTAGAGGGCCTTCATCGGCTTCCTAACTTCTTGGCAATCGCCTCGCGGTTCGGGGGCGGAGATCTTCCTTCATTAGAGCCACTGAAGAAGCATTAGCACAAGCAGTAATTCCTCAATCGACGATGAAGTTCGGCTAATGCGTAGACTGACCAGATGGAAATTCATCAGCTGGAAATCCTCCGCGAGCTCGGTGCGCTGGGCAGCGTGAAAGCTGTCGCCGAAACCCTGATGGTGACCCCCTCGGCAGTCTCCCAGCAGCTCGCACTGCTGCAGCGGAACGTCGAGGTCCCCCTGACCCGCAAGGAGGGCAGGAACCTGGTGCTCACCGAGGCAGGCCAGGTGCTGGCCGACGCCGGTGCCGCCGTCGTCAGTGCCATGGCCGACGCGCGGACCGCGATCGGCGCCTATCACGGGTCACCTGTTGGCCCGGTGACCATCAGCGGGTTCCACAGCGCGGGCCAGGCAATGTTCGCCCAGCTGGCGCGGCGTCTCGATGCGCCCGGCCAGCCGGGAATCCAGCTGTCCGACGAGGACGTGGCGCAGCAGGACTTCCCGGCGCTCACGGCGCGGTACGACCTGGTGCTGGCGCACCGGATGGACCACAGTCCGCGTTGGCCCCGGGAGCGGGTGGCCGTGATCCCCCTGGCCCATGAACCGCTTGACGTAGCACTCCCTGCAGGCCACCGGCTCGCCGGCCAGGACACGGTGACCGCGGCCGACGTCGTGGGGGAACCATGGGTGACCAGCCACACCGGGTACTCCCCCGCCGACGTGCTGTCCGCCGTCGCGGCCGTCTCCAGCAGGGAACTGAACATCGTCCACCGCATCAACGACTACTCCATCGTGGCGGCGCTGGTGGCCGCCGGTGGCGTGTTGGGCCTGCTGCCACGGCACACGGCGCGGCCGGTGCTCAACCCGGGCATCGTGCTGCGGCCGCTCGAAGGCATCAGCACCAGACGGCGGATCGACATCCTGGCGCGTCCGGAGAACCTGAAGCGCCGCTCGGTGATGATTGTGTGCGAGGCGCTGCAGGCCATCATGACCGGCCTGGTGGAAGACAGCTGACCGCAGGTCTTTTGCAGGCGGCTGGTCTTTTGCGGGGCGGCTGGTGCAGGCGGTCAGCTGCCGCTTCCGGACTCCTTGGGCTTGCCCGGCCCGTGGCCCTTGCCCATGCCTTGGCCCATGCCCTTGCCCAGGCCCTTGCCTATTCCCTTGCCCGGACCCGTTCCGGCACCTTCGACGATGTTCCGCGCAGTGACGTCGTTCCCGTTTTTCACGCCCGTGACCCTGACGGTCTCACCCGTGGCGATCTCTTCAATGGTGACCTCCGAGGGCCGCAGCCGCTTGCCGTCCTCGCCCGTTGCCGGCGTTCCGTCCGCTTTCGGGGCCGGGAACTTGATGATCCGGGTGTCGGCGTTGACGGCATAGCTCTGGGAGAAGCCGTCCTCGCTTTTCACGGTGACCGATGTTGCGCTGACGGCGTCCACGGTGCCTTGCTGGCTCAGCTCGGTTTCGAAGGTCCCGTCTGCCTTCTTGACCACGCTCTCGCTGTGCAGGTGCTGGGGCCGCTGGGCCTTGTCCTTCTTTGCCGCGCCCGGCTCCGACGGCGACGCAGACGGGGAGGGTGCCGGGTCGGAGGCTGACCATGCGATCGCCACGCCCGTTCCGGTCAGCGCAAGCGCCACCATGCCGGCCAGCAAAGCCTTGCGGATTTTCAATGGTTCCCTGACCGACATCGCCGTTCCTCCCACGCATCTGCAGGGCCGCTGTGCCCTGGATCTTCAGTGTAGGGCCGGGAAACGCCGCTGAACACGAGTACTTTGCGGGCTGTGCAATGTGAGTACTGCTTAACGCCCAGCCGGGTTAACGCCAAACCGGGCCACAGCGTCACTGTGGCCCGGTTGGGTTAAATCAGACCAATCAGCCTTCGACGCCCAGTTTTTCAAGGATCAGCTCGCGGACACGGGCGGCGTCGGCCTGCCCGCGGGTGGCCTTCATCACGCCGCCCACGATCGCGCCGATGGCCTGGAGCTTGCCGCCTCGGATCTTCTCGGCAACGTCGGGCTGTGCGGCCAGTGCCGCGTCGATGGCCTCCAGCAGGGGGCCGTCGTCGGAGACCACGGCGAGGCCGCGCTTCTCAACGATTTCCGCCGGGGTGCCCTCGCCGGCGAGCACGCCGTCCAGGACCTCGGTGGCCATCTTGTTGTTGATCTTGCCGTCCTCCACCATTTTGCTGAGCTCCACGATGGTGGCGGGCGCAACGCCCAACTGGCCGGGATCGACGTCGGCGTTCTTGGCACGGCCCACGATCTCGCCCATCCACCATTTGCGGGCCACGGAGGCGGAAGCTCCGGCAGCGATGGTTTCCTCGATCTCGTCCATCACGCCGGCGTTGACCACGTCGCGGAATTCCAGATCGGAGTAGCCCCAGTCAGCCTGGAGCCGCTTGCGGCGCGCCGCGGGCGGTTCGGGCAGGGTGGCGCGGAGTTCCTCCACCCATTCGCGGGAGGCAACGATCGGAACCAGGTCAGGCTCCGGGAAGTAGCGGTAGTCATCGGCGTCGGACTTGGCCCGGCCCGACGTCGTCGTGCGGGTGTCCTCGTGCCAGTGGCGGGTCTCCTGGGTGACAGGCACGCCGGAGTCCAGGACGGCCGCATGCCGCCGGATTTCGTAGTGGACGGCGTGTTCGACGGCGCGCAGCGAGTTCACGTTCTTGGTCTCGGAGCGGATGCCGAAGCGTTCGCGGCCGTGCGGGCGCAGCGAGACGTTGGCGTCGCAGCGCACGTTGCCGCGTTCCATCTTCGCGTCGGACACCCCGAGGTTCTTGACGATCTCCCGGACCGCTGCCACGTAGGCCTTGGCGAGTTCGGGGGCGCGGGATCCTGCGCCCTGGATGGGCTTGGTGACGATTTCCACGAGCGGAACACCGGCCCGGTTATAGTCCACCAGTGAGAAGTCCGCACCTTGGATGCGGCCGGTGGCCCCGCCCATGTGGGTCAGCTTTCCGGCGTCCTCTTCCATGTGCGCCCGCTCGATCTCCACGCGGAAGATGGTGCCGTCGGAGAGTTCGATGTCCAGGTAGCCGTCGTAGGCAATCGGGTCTTCGTACTGTGAGGTCTGGAAATTCTTGGGGGTGTCCGGGTAGAAGTACTGCTTCCGGGCGAAGGTGCAGGATTCGGCGATCTTGCAGTTCAGGGCAAGGCCGATCTTGATCGAGGACTCGATCGCGGCCTTGTTCACCACGGGCAGGACGCCGGGCATGCCCAGGTCCACCTCGTTGACGTTGGTGTTGGGCTCGTCGCCGAACACGTTGGGCGCAGAGGAGAACATCTTGGTCTTGGTGTTGAGCTCAACGTGGACCTCGAACCCCAGGACGGGATCGTACTTCTCCATCGCCTCTTCGAAGCTAAGGGTTGCTTCAGTGATCATTATTTTGCCTCCTGGGTTCCGACAAGTCCGGCCACCGGTTGCGCCGCAAGTTCAGGGGCCTGGGCCAACAGCGGGCCACCCCACTTGGCCTCCAGCAGTGACTCCAGGACAGCACCCACCCGGTAAAGGCGGGCATCTTCCCGGGCCGGAGCGAGCAGCTGGATGCCCACAGGCAGGCCGTCCTCGTCCGCCAGGCCGCCCGGCAGGGTCAGCCCCGGCACGCCGGCGAGGTTTGCCGGGATGGTGGCGACGTCGTTGAGGTACATCGCCAACGGATCGTTCAGCTTCTCCCCCAGCTTGAAGGCCGTGGTGGGAGCCGTCGGAGAGATCAGGACGTCGGCCACCGTGAAGGCTGCGTCGAAGTCGCGCTGGACCAGGGTGCGGACCTTCTGGGCCGAACCGTAGTAGGCGTCGTAGTAGCCGGCGCTCAGGGCGTAGGTGCCCAGGATGATGCGGCGCTTGACCTCGTCGCCGAAGCCGGCGGCACGGGTGGCGCCCATGACCCGTTCAATGGTCATGGGGCCGTCTTCGGGCAGGACCCGCAGGCCGTACCGGACGCCGTCGAACTTTGCCAGGTTGGAGGAGGCCTCCGACGGCATGATCAGGTAGTAGGCACCCAGGGCGTACTGGAAGTTGGGGCAGGAGACCTCAACGATCTCGGCGCCCGCCTGCTTCAGCAGCTCCAGGGAGTCGTTGAAGCGGTTCTCGACGCCGGCCTGGTAGCCCTCGCCGTGGAGTTCCTTGATGATGCCGATCCGCATGCCCTCGACGTTGCCGGTCCGGGCGGCCGCAACGAGGTCTGCCAGCGGGTCGGGCAGGGAGGTGGAGTCGTGGGGATCGTGCCCGCCGATGACCTGGTGGAGGAGGGCGGAGTCAAGGACGGTCCGCGAGACGGGTCCGATCTGGTCCAGGGAGGAGGCCATGGCGATCGCGCCGTAGCGGGAAACACCGCCGTAGGTGGGCTTGACGCCCACGGTTCCGGTGACGGCGCCGGGCTGGCGGATGGATCCGCCGGTGTCGGTCCCGAGGGCCAGCGGTGCTTCGAAGGCAGCGACGGCGGCAGCTGAACCGCCGCCGGAGCCGCCGGGGATCCGGTCCAGGTCCCACGGGTTGCGGGTGGGCCCGTAGGCGGAGTGCTCGGTGGAGGACCCCATGGCGAATTCGTCCAGGTTGGTCTTGCCCAGGATGGGCATCTTGGCCGCGCGGAGCCGCTTGACCACTGTGGCGTCGTACGGGCTGTGCCAGCCCTCGAGGATCTTCGAACCGGCAGTGGTGGGCTGGCCGATGGTGACAATCAGGTCCTTGACGGCGATGGGCACGCCGGCGAGTTCGTGGAGTTCCGCTGCTGCGGCGCCGCCGGCTGCGCGGATGGCATCAACCTCGGCGGCAACGGCGAGCGCTTCCTCGGTGTTGACGTGCAGGAAGGCGTTGACGCCGCGTTCGCCGCCGTCAACAGCTGCGATCCGGTCAAGGAATGCCTGGGTGACCTCGACGGAGGTGACCTGGCCGGATGCCAGCATTCCGGCCAGCTGCGCGGCGGAGGAACGGATCAGGCGCTCTGCGCTGATGGACCCGTTCTGGTTCTGTTCAGTCATTGGTTATTCCTCATCCAGGATTGCGGGGACCTTGAATCGGTTCTCATCCGAATCCGGTGCGCCCGAGAGTGCCTGCTCAGCCGTGAACGTGTGGCCCACAACGTCCTCGCGGAACACATTGCTCAGCGGGATCGGGTGGGAGGTGGCCGGGACGTCGTCACCGGCGGCTTCACTGACTGATTTGACCGAATCAACGATGACGGCGAGTTCGCCGGCCATCCTGTCCAGCTCTTCGGCACTCATCTCGATGTGAGCGAGCCGCGCGAGGTGCGCGACGTCGTCACGGTTGATCGCAGCCATGGATCTCCCCTGCAAAGTTTGAATTGTTTTCCGAACCAGTCTAGTGGGGAAACGTCAGTGCCCGTCTGACGACCCCCAGCGGGCTTCAGACGGGCACCTCGGTACCGTGGTCCCGGCCACGGGGGGCCGGCCACAGGCAGGATAAGACTAACCGATTCCGATGGCCCCGGTAAGCATCCCCACACCGAGCATCACGAGGGACACCACGGCAGTGCGCCAGAGCACCTTTTTGTGGTGATCGCCCAGGTCAACCTTGGCCAGGGAAACGAGCAGCAGGATGGCCGGAACCAGCGGGCTCTGCAGGTGGAACGGCTGGCCGGTGATGGAGGCGCGGGCCATTTCGGCGGCACTGATCCCGTAGTGCCCGGCGGTCTCGCTCAGCACGGGCAGGACGCCGAAGTAGAACGCATCGTTGCTCATGAAGAACGTCATGGGGATGCTGAGGACGCCGGTGATGACAGCCATGAACGGGCCCATGCTCGTGGGGATGATCTGCACCAGCCACGCGGACATTGCCTCCACCATGCCGGTCCCCTTCAGGACGCCGGTCAGGACGGCGGCGGCCATGACCATGCTGACCACAGCCACGATGGACGGTGCGTGCGCGATCAGCTGGGCGCCCTGGTCCTTGACCCTGGGGAAGTTCACCAGCAAGGCAATGGCGGACGCCACCATGAAGACGAACGGCAGCGGAACGACGTTGGCAACCAGCACCACCATGACCGCGACGGTCAGGCCCAGGTTGAACCAGAACAGCTTGGGACGCAGCGTGGAGCGGTTGGGGTCCAGGGCCGTGTCGGCCATGGCGGTGTCTTTGTCGTCCACCAGCGTTTCGGTGCGCTCCAGCACGGCCACCGATGAGCCTCCGACGGCGGGAGCGCCGGTTCCGGGAGCACCGATGCCGGGGGTGCCGGAACCCAAGCGTCCGCGGCCTGAGCCCGGACCGCCGGCGGAGGTGCCGCCGTCGCGGGCTTCAGCGCCGCCGTCGAACTTTCCAGCTGTATCCGGCACGCCCCAGATTTCCGGTTCGGTGGCGCGGAGGCGGTTGCGTTCCTGCATACCCAGCAGCCAGGCGAAGGCAAAGACCACAACGAGGCCGGCGATGAGGGACGGGATCATGGGGACGAAAACGTCGTTGACGTCGAGCTTCAGGGCGGTGGCGGCGCGGGCAGTGGGGCCGCCCCACGGCAGGATGTTCATGGTGCCGTTGGCCAGGCCGGCGACGCAGGTGAGGACCACCGGGCTCATCTTGAGACGCAGGTAGACCGGCAGCATGGCCGCGGTTGTGAGGATGAAGGTGGTGGAGCCGTCGCCGTCAAGGGACACAGCGGCAGCGAGGACTGCGGTACCGAGCACCACCTTGGCGGGGTCATTGCCGAGTTTGCGGAGGATGCATCTCACCAGCGGGTCGAACAGGCCGACGTCGATCATCAGGCCGAAGTAGATGATGGCGAACATCAGCAGCGCCGCGGTGGACGTCATGGACTTCATCGATTCCAGGACCATGCCCCCGATGCCAAGTCCTGCACCTGCAAAGAGGCCAAAAACGGTGGGGACGATGATCAGCGCCAGCACTGGCGTCAACTTCTTCGTCATGATCAGCACCATGAATACCGCGATCATGGCGAATCCAAGTAATACCAGCACGGCCGGCTCCTTTTGTGAACGGCGACACAACGGCGTGACGCGTGCTACAGACGATATGGTGGCGGACGTCACGGCTGTGCCTTTCGCTCAATTGATTGGCATACTGCTTATTCAGAGCATTTTGCGCATTGTGCTCACGCAGGGAGTGCGGCCGAATGCGGCCCCTGCGTGAGGGTCTCCGTGTAGTGCCCCACCCGTCAAAGATGCGCTTTCCAAAGGAGGATCATGCAGCGTCCCGCACCCCGGCCGCCGTTGCGGTTCTCGACCCAGACCCTGCTCCTGCAGTTGGGCGTGGTCCTGCTGGTGGTCCTGCTCAGCGCCGGCGTGCACACGTGGCTGACGTACGGCAGGATCGGCGACGAAGCCGAAAACCAAGCCCTGACGCTGGCACGCACCGTAGCCTCGGACCCCTCAGTACGGGCCGAGGTGCTGGCCATCAGCGAACAGGCCGGCACTCCCCCGCCCGCGGAACTCCGCACCGGGCCGCTGATGGCCACCGCTGAGGCTGTGCGCACCCGGACCGGTGCACTCTTTGTGGTGATCACCGACGAGACCGGGCTGCGGTTGGCGCACCCGGACCCCGGCCGGCTGGGCGAGAAGGTCAGCACCGATCCCTCCGAGGCCCTCGCTGGCCGGGAGGTGACCACGCGCAACACCGGCACGCTCGGACCCTCAGCCGGCGCCAAAGTCCCCGTCTATGCGCCCGGGACAGAGACCATTGTGGGTGAAGTGAGCGTCGGATACTCCATGGAGAGCGTCGGCCAGAGCGTTGCGCGGGACGTCGGACCGGTAGCCCTGGCGGCTGCCGGGGCGCTGCTGACCGGCGTGCTGGCGTCGTTCCTGCTGCGGCGCAGGCTCCAGCGGCTGACGCTGGGCCTTGAGCCTGAGGAAATAAGCACCCTGGTCCACGACCAGGTGGCTGTGCTGCAGGGTGTGGACGACGGCGTCATCGGGGTGTCGGCCGATGGCAGGATCAGCGTGTTCAACGCCGCCGCGCAGCGCCTCCTGGATCGGGGGGACCTGGCCGGGACACCCTGGGCTGACGCGCCGGTGCCGGACCGGCTCAAGGACCTGACACTTCCGGATGCCACGGAAGGGGACGCCATTGAGCTGGTGGCTGGCGGCCGGGTACTGGTGGCCAGTGCCCGCAAGGCCCTGCACCGCCGCGAGGACCTGGGCTGGGTGATCATGCTGCGCGACCGTACCGAGCTGCAGCAGCTGACCCGGCAGCTGGACGCCGTGGGCACGATGTCAACGGCATTGCGCGCCCAGCGCCACGAGTTCGCCAACCAGCTGCACACCATCGCCGGGCTGATGAGCATCGGGCAGCACCAGCAGGCCCGCAACTACCTGGCCGGACTGGCCGCCACCGGTCCGCTCAAATTCCCTGTGGACCAGGCTGAACTGCTGCAGGACCCCTACCTCCAGGCCTTCGTGGGCGCCAAGGGTGTTGAGGCGGACGAACGCGGAGTGACGCTGCGCATCGGCCCCGAAACCCTGGTCCGCGGGCAGGTCACTGAGCCGCAGGACGTGACCACTGTCCTGGGCAACCTGATCGACAACGCGGTGAACGCCGCCGTCGCAGGCTCTTCCCAGGAGCGATGGGTGGAGCTTGAAGTACTCGATGAACCGCACGACGACGGCGGAACGCTGCACATCGTCGTCGCCGACTCAGGCGACGGGTTGGGCGCCGGAACGGACGCTGAGGCCGTCTTCGTCGAAGGATTTACGACGGCGGCACCCGCCACGAATGCCGGTTCAGTGGCTGCGGGGTCAGCGAGTTCCGGGGTCAGCCGTTCCAGCGGTGGCCAGGGGCTGGGACTGGCTCTTGCCCGGCAGCTGGCCCGCCGCCGCGGCGGCGACGTGAGGGTGCTGGAAGCCGGCTCACCGGGCGGTCCGGGCGCGGTGTTTATGGCCTCACTTCCCGGCACCACAGCAGGAAGCACCACTGCGGGTAGCCCCGCTGCTGGTAGCCCCGCTGCGGGGAACAACACGGCTGAGAACAAGACGGCCGGGAAAAGCACAGCCGGTACCGCGGCAGCGTCAGGCAGCGGCATAGCTGGCGTGGAAACACCCGGCACCGGGCACACCGCCGGCATCAGGGACACAGTTGGAGAGGATAACGATGCCTGAGGACTACAGGGTATTGATTGTGGACGACGACTTCCACGTTGCGAAGCTACACGCCGCCTATGTGGATTCGGTGGCGGGGTTCCTCGCCCTTTCGCCGGTGGGTTCGGCGTCGCTGGCGTTGCAGGCCATCCACAGCCTGCGCCCGGACCTCGTGCTGCTCGATGTGTACCTGCCCGATGCGTCCGGCCTGGATCTGCTGCAGCAGCTCGACGTGGACACGATGATCCTCAGCGCGGCGTCCGACGCAGCGTCTCTGCGCGTTGCCTTCCGTCGCGGCGCCTTGGGATATCTGCTGAAGCCGTTCACGGCCGAATCCCTCTCCCAGCAGTTGAGGTCCTATGCCAGATACCGCCGTATCCTGGGCCAGCCCGGCGTGCTGGACCAGGAGGCAGTGGAACGCGCCAAACGGGCCCTGATTCCCGGCGACGTGACGCCGTCGGCCAAGCCCCGCTCTGCCACGGAAGCCGCCGTCCTGGAGTCACTCGTTCCCGGTGAGCAGTACTCGGCCGCTGAAGTCGCAACGCGCGTAGGCGTATCCCGGGCCACGGCGCAACGCTACCTGTCCTCGCTGGCCGACGACGGCGCCGTCGACATCCAGCTGCGCTATGGAACCACCGGCCGTCCTGAACACCGCTACGGCCTTCCAGTCCAGTAGGGCAGGCCGACCCAGCGGAAGTCATCGTCAGCCCGCAGCCGTCAGGCACCGGTGTGTCGACCGGCAGCGTCAGCCCTCACGTATCAGCGGTAAGCGCGTCCTCGGGCGGGCCTGAGAAAGCATGCAACCCTCAGGGGTCAACCGGTATCGCACCCTGGGGCGGCCCTGAGAAAGCATGCAACCCGGTACCGGCGGAAAAGCTCACGGCCGGCAGGTGAAGCTGCAGGTCTTCCAGCAGGTCTTCCGGCCAATGTGGTGGTTCCCAGTCGGGTTGTTCGCTGGCGTAGCGTCTGCCGGTGGGTGAGATCCAGCCGGGTGGTTCGTGTTGGGTGGCGGGGCCGGGTGTCCAGCCGCCGGTGTGGCGGAGCTTGTGGTGTTTGGGGCAGGGTTGGGCGAGGTTGGTGATTCCGGTGGTGCCGCCGTGTGCCCAGGCGAGGAGGTGGTCTGCTTCGTTGTCCAGGGATTGGTTGTGGCAGCCGGGGAACGGGCATTTCCCGTCCCGGAGGCGCAGCCATTGGCGTTGGGCTTTGGTGACGGGGTAGCTGGTCCGGCCGATCTCCAGCGGTGCCCCGTCCCTGGGGTCGATCAGGACCCGGTGGAAGGAGGTGGCGCCGTCCGCGATGAGCCTGCGTGCCATGGTGACAGGGATCGGCCCGAACCCGTCCAGCATCGCCGGTTCGGCCGTGGCGCCGAGGAGGGACATGAGGGGCACGGTGAGCAGGACCTGCGCACGGGGTGACGGCACCCGCCCCGCGGCGCTTCCGTCCTTGCCGCCACCAGTGGTTCCGCCCCCGCCAGTCTGGCTGGCCATTTCACCTGTGCCGCCGGAGCCGGCGGGAAGCAGGGTGTCCGCGTCTCCACAGAGGAGCAGGGTGGCGGTGATGTCGGCTCGCATCTGGGTCATGGTGCGGTCCTCGTCCGGGCCCTGCAAAGCGCGGGCGTCGGCGGTGGTCCGGTTCCAGATCCCGGCGGCCTGGTCCGCGGGCAGGTACGCCGAAAGCCACGCCATCCCGTCCCGGTCCGGCCGGTATTCCAGCCGCCGGTCCGCAACACTTCTGGTGTGGCGTTTTTCGATGCTGACCGGATGGTGGCGTTCGCGCCAGATCCGGGCCTTGTGCCTGAACCGGGAGGCGACCAGTTCCCCGGCCGGGCAGCCCCGGGCGGGGTTCTCCGCCCCGGGGTCCAGGAAGTGCGCCTCCAAAGCCTGAGCAGCAGAAGCGTCCAGGTTGCCGGTCTCATCCACCATGACCCGGGCATGCTGCCACGAAATTGCCCCTGCCTGCAGAGCGGAAAGGGTCAAGGGTAAATCAGTGGTCAGGGCCTGGGATTCGGCCAGCAGGGCCCCGGCGGTCCGTTCGCCGACCGTCAGCACACACGCGACCTCGGCCACGACCGCCATCTCCTGCGCCCGATCAGAGGTATCGGGGGACGCCAACGCCTGGGCCATGCCGGCATACCCGGCTGCCGCGTGGACCGCCACGGCGGCGACCTGCGCGTTGAGCCGGGCGGTCAGGGCCAGCGTGTCCAACCAGCCATCGGCTTCCCGGCGCAACGGATCATCAGCAGCACACCCAGCCAGCCGGGCAGAGTCCGCGTTCCCGCTGAATCCGGCAGGCCCGACAACCGCGGCGGAATCCGCGCCGGCCTTAGCCGCAGCGAGCAGCGCCGCGGCGGAGGCACAAACAGCCTCCGCCGCCTCAACCGCCGCCCTGTTTCCCATACCAACATCATCCCGCGGGGCACCGACAAAAACCGCGAAGCATCAGGCCTATGTGGATAACCTGGGCCAGCGGATGACCGTCACATCCTCAGTGTTAGCCGGCGCTGTCAGCTGGCGCTCTTCTGGGCCACAAGTTCGATCTCCACGAGCATCTTCGGGTCCAGGAACGGCAGGACGTGCACCAGTGCGAGCGTAGGACGGATCTCGCCAAAGACCTCGCCGTGGGCCCGGCCGGCCTCTTCCCACTTGCTGATGTCCGTGAGGTACAGCTTGGACTGGACGACGTCCTCGAAGCTGAAGCCGGCGTCGGCCAGCACTGCCCCGAGCTTCTGCAGGATGAACTGGGTCTGGGTGTAGAAGTCCTCGCCCACAATGCCGTCCTCACCGCTGGCGGCCGTGGCAGAGATGAACAGGGTGTTGTCCACCTGGACGGCGCGGGAGTAGCCGAGCGTCTGTTCCCAGACGGAGCCGGTGCCGAACGTTTTGCGCATGGTGGGCCTTTCAGAGCTGAAAATGAGTCGGCACCACTTTAGGGCGGCTGGACGTCGAGCCGGTAAACCAGCAGCTTTATGTCGGTGCCCGGAACCAGCCAGTCACGTTCCGGGACGCGTGTGAAGCCTGTTTTCCGGTACAGTCCGTGGGCGCTCTCCCACGTCTTGCCGGTGGTGAGGGCAACCGCTTTGATTCCTGGGAGGGACCGGGCGTGGTCGATGATGGCTTCCACCATCGCCTTGCCGGCGCCGCTGCGCTGAATGGCGGGGTCCACCACCAGCATCCGGAACTCCAGCTCATCCGCCAACGCGATGTCGGCGTAAGGTTCTCCTGCGACCGCCAGGGTCACTGAGCCCACTACGTGCCCCTCACGCTCGGCAACCCAAATGGTGGCCTTCGCTGCACGCTCGGCAACTTCCTGCACCTGCCGCATGTAGGGGTGGTCCGGGCTGTCGAAGTAGCCTGCTGCGAGGTAAGAGTCCCGGGTGATGCGGGCGATCGCGTCGAAGTCTGCCTCAACGGCTGGTCGGATGGTTATCTGCGGCTGCACCTGACAATGTTAGTGGCCGCACCGGATCAAAGCGGAAACTTCCCCGACAGTTCCAGTGTTCCGGCGCAGGTCCAGGCCGCGAGCCTGTCCGCATCGGCGGGTCCGCCGTCCAGCGGACTGTCCAGGCGGGGCCGGCGGACCCAGCAGCCGGCTTCCTCGGCGATCAGGGCGCCGGCGGAGAAATCGTGTTCGTTGAGCCCGCGTTCACCGTAGGCGTCGTGGGTACCATCGGCCACCAGGCACAGGTCAAGTGCGGCCGAGCCCAGCCGCCTGACGTCGGCGAAGCCGTCCATCAGCTCACCCAGCAAAGCGGCCTGCTCCGTGCGGACGGCGGGATCGTAGCTGAAGCCGGTGGCCAGAATCTGGCCTGCCCGGCCGGCCACGGGGCCTTCCAGCTGCGTCACCTGGCCGCGTTCCTCCAGCCACGCCCCCTGTCCCCGCGCTGCGTAGTAAACGCGGTTCAGCGCAGGCGCGTGTACGACGCCGGCCAGCCAGACGCCGTCGGGGTCCGCCACTGCCACAGAGGTGGCGTAGTAAACGATGTTCCGGATGAAGTTGGTGGTGCCGTCCAGCGGGTCGATGGACCAGCGGTAGCCGCTGGGTTCCGCCGGCCGCGTGGTGCCGTGCTCCTCCCCGGTGATGGTGTCCTGCGGCCTGGCAGCGGTGATCGCATCCCGCACCGCGTTCTCAGCGGCCACGTCAAAGGCGGTGACCCAGTCGCCCGAGTCCCCCTTGTTGCTGACTTCCAGGGCATCGCCGTTCCGTGAGGCCAGGACGGCGGCGCCCGCGGCGGCGGCCCGCCTGGCCACCCCAAGCAGCTCGGTGACGAGGTCCGGGTGGTTCACTCGGCCTCATCCGGTGCGCCCACAGCGGCGACGTGGCCGTCGTCGTCGTCGGTCGCAGCAGAGTCAGCGGCTGCTGAGTCAGCGGCTGCAGAGTCGCCGGCCGCAGACGGGCCGTTGGCCAGCAACTCCCGGAAACCGTCTTCGTCCAGCACCGGGACCCCCAGCTGCTCGGCCTTGTCCAGCTTGGTGCCGGCATTTTCGCCTGCCACCACGTAGCTGGTGTTTTTCGATACCGAGCCCGCGGCCTTGCCTCCCCGGACCAGGATTGCTTCCTTGGCTTCGTCCCGGCTGAAGTTCGGAAGCGAGCCCGTCACCACAATGGTCAGGCCTTCCAGGGTGCGCGGGGTGGACTCGTCCCGTTCGTCCTCCATCCGGACACCGGCTGCCGCCCAGCGGTCAATGATTTCCAGGTGCCAGTCCTCGGCAAACCATTCCTTGAGCGCAGCCGCGATGGTGGGGCCCACGCCGTCCACATGGGCCAGGTCTTCCTCCGAGGCGTTCCGGATGGCGTCCATGGTGCCGAAAGTCTGGGCGAGGGCCCGGGAGGCCCGCGGACCCACGTGCCGGATGGACAGCGCCACCAGCAGACGCCACAGCGGCTGGCTCTTTGCTTTTTCCAGTTCCTTGAACAGCTTCTCGGTGTTCGCCGTGGGTCTCGACGGGGACTTGGCGGTGCCCTTACTGAAGAAGTAAGGCACCAAATCGAACTCGCCGGTGGCCACTCCCTTGGAGCGCTTTTCACGCCTGATCCGGACGTTCGCCAGGTCCTCGGGGGTGAGGTCGAACAGGGCAGCCTCGGTGGTCAGGGGCGGCACTTCCGGCTCGGCCGGCTGGGTGAGGGCGATGGCGGCTTCCCAGCCAAGTGCCTCGATGTCGAACGCCCCGCGGCCGGCCAGGTGGAAGACGCGTTCGCGGAGCTGCGCCGGGCAGGACCGGGCGTTGGGACAGCGGATATCCACGTCGCCTTCCTTGCCCGGGGCAAGCGGAGTTCCGCACGAGGGGCATTCGGTGGGCATCACAAAGTCCCGGACGGGCGGGTTCTGCTGATCCCGGAGGGCAAGCACGGGACCAACGATCTCCGGGATGACGTCGCCGGCCTTCCGCAGGACCACGATGTCGCCGATTTTCACGCCTTTGGCTTTGACGACGTCCTGGTTGTGCAGGGTGGCCATTCCCACGGTGGACCCCGCCACCTTCACCGGCTCCATCACACCGAACGGGGTCACGCGTCCGGTGCGCCCAACGTTCACGGCAATATCAAGGAGCTTGGTGTGGACTTCTTCCGGCGGGTACTTATACGCGACGGCCCAGCGCGGCACCCGGGTGGTGTAACCCAGCGCGCGTTGGGTGGCGAGATCGTCAACCTTGACCACAATGCCATCGATTTCGTGCATCAGGCTGTGCCGTTTATCGCCGAAGCGTTTGATGAAGGCAAGGATCTCCTCAAGGCTGCCGAGCACCTCGAAGTAGGGGCTGACGGGGAGGCCCCACTGCTCCATCACGGCATAGGTCTCGGACTGGCTCCGGGTCTCCAATCCTTCCCGTGCACCGATGCCGTGGACAAACATCCGCAATGGACGCTTCGCAGTTTCCGCGGGGTCCTTCTGCCTGATGGAGCCGGCAGCGGCGTTCCGCGGGTTGGCCAGCGGCGCCTTTCCGGCCTCGATCAATGCTTCATTGAATTCCGCGAAAGCCTTGGAGGGAATAAAGACCTCGCCCCGGACTTCCATCTCGGGCGGAAAGCCGGTGCCGCTCAGTTCCTGCGGGATTTCCTTGATGGTGAGCACGTTGTGCGTGATGTCCTCACCGGTGGTGCCGTCCCCGCGGGTGGCTGCGCGCACCAGTTTCCCGTCACGGTACAGCAGGTTGACGGCCAGGCCGTCGATCTTCAGTTCCGTCAGCCAGGCCGGCCCGGCCGTGCCGTTGCCGATCTTGGCGACGGAGGCCTCGGCTTTGGTGATCCAGGCTTCCAGCTCCTCAAGGGAGAAGACGTCTTCGAGGCTGTACATGCGCTGCAGATGTTCGACGGCGGCAAACGCGGCTGAGACTTCGCCGCCCACCTCCTGCGTGGGCGAGTCGTTGGACACCAGTTCAGGGTGGAGCGCCTCGATCTCCTCCAGGCGGCGGAAAAGTGTGTCGAATTCGGCGTCCGAGACCAGGGGTTCGTCTTCCTGGTAATACGCGAACCGGTATTTCCGGACGAGGTCAGCGAGGTTTTCGTATTCCTCACGCACTGACCCGGAGGGAACGGCGTCCGGCTCGGTCGGGTCATCGGTGCTGGCGACTGTCTTCCCTGCGGGGCCCGGTACTGTGCTCACAAACCTATCTTGCCCTACCGGCGGCATCTCTTGCCTTACCCCGGCTGACAACTGACGCCGGACAACGCCGGAGGGCCCGGACACTGTGCTGTGTCCGGGCCCCCGCGGTGAATTTGTGGTGCTGGTGTCTAGCGTGAAGCCTGGTCCTGCTCGTTGGCGTTCTTGGTGGCCTTCTGGCCGGCTTCGTTCAGCGCCTGGATGACCTGGTTCAGCGCGCTGGTGTGGGCGCCGTTCCATTCGCTGCGGAAGTGCTGTGCGTCCGGGCCTTCCCAGTTGGTGCTCTCCAGCACGCGGCCAAGGTTGGTCCGCTGCTGCTCGATCTCCGAAGCACCGGCCTTCAACTTGTTCCCCAGAGTCCTGAGCTGCTCTACATCTGCGCCCCAAATAGCCATCAGTTTCTCCTCATATTCTTGGATCCGAACTCGTCGGCATCCCCAGCGGCCCCCGGCTCATCCGGAAGATCCATTACCTAGAACCTATCCCGGCCCCAAAACACTGTCGATGGGCACCGCTGCCCATCCAGCACTCCCCATCCAGGTCAGTGCGACCCATCCAGGTCAGTGCGAGGAGAGCCGGTTCCGGCCCCACCAGGCGAATGCCAGCCCTGCGACGCCCACCAGCAGCACCCCGGCCATGATGGCCAGCAGCCCGGGGCTGCCGAAGAGGCCGGAGCCGTCGTTCCGTGACACGGCGGCGGCCTGGGTGGGCTTGGCCGACTTGGTGACGGGTTTGTTCCAGTTCGATTCCGTGGACGGGGTTGCGGACGACGGCGACGGGCTGGGGTCGGTGGTGGTGGGCGAGGCCGAGGCCGTCTCCTCGGTTGGCGCAACGATGGGTTCCGGCGCCGTGGTGGCGACCGGTTCCGGGGCTGCGGGTGCCGGCGCCGCCGGTGGTGCAGGAGGTGCCGGTGCCGGGGCAGGGGGCTCGATGGTGGGCTTGGGGTCCTGTTTTCCGGGGTTCCCGGGCGGTGTCTTATCCCCGGAATCGACGAGGATTACACCGCAGTTGAGCAGGCACGACGGGGTGGGTTCACCGGTTTCAGCATGCGCCGGAACAGCCGCCGAGAGCCCCAACGTCAGCGCCAGAAACGCACCTGCAACAGTTGCGGAGACGTCGCGGAGCACAGCGGAGGATCGGATCATGTTTACCTTTTCGACGGCGCGCGGCACCCCTCCGCGGCGAACTTGTGTTTCCCGTAGTCTCCTACAGCGCACAACGGGGCCGCAAATCCCCCGGTTCCCGGCCCCGCCGGAACAGCCGGCTTTCAGTCCCTGTTTTCGGGCGGCAACGCGACCTGCAGTTTTCGTGCCTTGCCGCGTCCCACAATGTAGCCCCGGCCCGGAATGAACTCCGGACTGACCCGGCCCAGCGACGTATTAAGCAGGCTGTCCCCTTCAATGTCCCCCGGGTTGATGAGCAGGCCCCGGCGCCCGGATTTGAAGGGCTGGGACAACGACCAGGCCGAGGACCAGGTTGAGGTTTCGGACTCACCGATCACCCACTGGTCGGCTTTGAGCGACGCCGTCACAAGCTGCGAGACACCCGATTCGGCCACGGAATCCGTGAACTCGGTCAGGCCTTCAATGAAGATCGCCACCTTGCCCGGATTGCCGCTGGAGTGCGCGATCAGGTCCTCGACGACGTCGGCAAGGTCATCGGCACCCACCACCGACCGGTTCCAGACCGGGAGCGAGGCCACCGCTGACCGGCGGGAACCGATGTAGACAAGCTCCGTGTCAGGGTTGGACCGGCGCAGGGCGTAGGCGAGGCTGACCAGCGCCACCGTCCGGCCTGCCCCCGGCGGACCTGCCAGAAGGAGGGTGCCCTTGGCCATGATCACGGCGGGCTGGAGGGTTTCGTCGTCGACACCGATGACCGGCAGGTCCGGGCTGCCGGCGGGAAGAACGTCCAGATCCACCTGCTCCGGAAGCCGCTGGATTTTCGGTGCCTGCTCCAGACCCTGGCGCAGCATTGCCTGACTGAGCTTGTGGACCTCGCGGGCCTGCAGCGCCAGGTTGGAGTTGCCGCCCAGGACCGCCAGTTGGACCTCAAGGCCGCCCAGCAGGCCACGCCCCGGCGGCGACGAACTGCTCAGGACGTCCTTGGGAACGTCCATGGAGAGGTAGTCCTCCTCGGAGGAAAGCCGAAGTACCAGCCGGCGCTGGATCGATGCGAGCAACGACGCCGGTACAGAGTTGGGACGGTCCCCGGTGACCACGAGGTGGATTCCGAGGGGACGGCCGTCCGTGGCCAGCTGGAGGAAGATGTCCCACAGGGCGGACAGCCGGCTGTATTCATAGGTCTCACGGAAGGCTGACATGCCGTCCACCAGCACGAAAATGCGTTTTTCGTCCGGCCTGTCGGCGAGGGTCCGGTATTCGCCGATGGTGGACGCCCTGACGTCGGCGAACTGGGCCGACCTTTGGTCAGCAATGTCCCGGAGCAGGCGGAGCAGGCGGCCGACGCGTTCGACGTCGTCGCCGCTGATGATCTCGCCAACGTGCGGCAGGTCTTCGAGCATGCTTAGCCCCGAGGAACCGCAATCGATCCCGTAGATGTGGACCGGCCCGCCGCGCGGCGTGACCGCAGCGGCAATCGCGATCCCCCGGAGGGCAGCGGACTTGCCGGAGCCGCCGGTGCCGTAGATGGCCATGTTGCCGTCTTTGTCCGGTTCGTAGAACACCGTGGGCTGTTCCTGGCGCGCGGGGTCATCCGCAACACCGAGCAGCAGCCGCTCGTCAGTGCGGGGGTTGGGCAGCAAGGAGAAGTCGTAGGTTTTGGCAAGCTCGTCAAGCCAGGGTTTCCGCGGCGGCCTGATGGCCAGCGAATCAGCGGCGCTGACGATGTTGGTGGTCATCCGGGAGATGTCGTTGGGTCCGGCCGGGGCTTCCCTGACGGGTTTCTCCGGGGCAGGGGCCTCCCAGCTGGGCCCGGAGCCGAACGCCATTTCCACGATGTCGATCTGGGGCCGCTGGGGTTTCTCGGTGGTCCAGCCGCCGGCGTAGCCGGTCTGGAATCCCTGGATGCGGCCTGGGCCGGTTTTGGCCGCGCCGCGGCCCGGGATGGTGGGGTCGAAGTAGGCCGCGTCAGGCACTCCGAGGATGTCGGTGGCGTCGTCTTCATCAGCCATGCGCAGGGCAACCCGGAGGTTGGTGTTCGCGCGCAGGCTGTCCTTGATGACGCCGGCGGGACGTTGCGTGGCAAGGATCAGGTGCAGGCCCAGGGACCGGCCGCGGGCGGCCACATCCACCACCCCGTCCACGAATTCCGGTACCTCGGTGGCCAGTGCGGCGAACTCGTCCACGACGATGACAAGGTACGGCGGGGCCTCGGGATCGGCTTCGCGCTGGAGCGCCAGCAGGTCCTTTGCCTTCTTCCGGTTCAGCAGATGCTCACGGTAATGCAGCTCCGCCCGGAGGGACGTCAGGGCACGGCGGACCAGGTGCTGGGACAGGTCCGTGACCAAGCCAACGGTGTGGGGCAGGTTGAGGCAATCGGCGAACGCCGCGCCGCCTTTGTAGTCGACGAACAGGAAGCTCACCCTGTCGGGGCTGTACGCGGCGGCCATGCCCATGACCCAGGACTGCAGGAACTCGGATTTGCCGGCACCGGTGGTGCCGCCCACCAGTGCGTGCGGTCCCTCGTTCTTAAGGTCCAGGTAGAGGGGTTCGATGCCCTTGGAACCCACCAGCGCGCGGAGGGTGCCGTTGTCCTTGCGGTTCGGCACGGCGGAGGCGTGGACGGAATTGTTCTCCACCCAGCGCTCCGCCACGGCCTTCGGATTGTCCAGGAAGTCCTTGCCGATCAACGTGGCATAGGAGACCGCGCGCGGCAGGTCGGAGTCGTCGCTGACGGGTTTGCCGACGTCGACCACCGGCGCCAGCATCCTGGCCAGCTGGGCGGCCAGTTCGGCGTCGAGGCTTTCACAGCTGACGGGGTAGGAGTGGCGCCCCAGGCGCACCTGCCCGGTGGTGGTGCCATTCTCGCCGTCGACCACCATGAAGTCCCGGCAGGCAGCCGGGAGGGCCTGGATGTCGGTTGCCACCCACATCACGTGCACGCCGGAGTCAGGCCCCCGCTCAGCGAGGCGGGTCAGCCTGCCACGGTCAACCGGGGCGTCATCCTCGACGATGACCATTACTGCCGGCAATACCGGGGCCGGGAGCTCGTCCCTGGCCGGGTTGATTTCCGCCCTCGGCTCGGGGGCTGAGCGTCCGGCCGTGGCTTCCCTGGCGTCGAGCAGGTCCTCGAGCCTGGCCAGCAGGGTTGAGCCGCTGGCAGAGCCTGCGGCAAGGTGGTCCCCGGCGAGGGGGCTGTGGCCCGAGCCAACGTGGGGCAGCCATTGCAGCCAGTCCCAGCGCTGCCGGGACTGTGCCGACGTAATGGCGGTGACCACGGCTTCCGCCGGCGAGTGCAGTCCCACGAACTGCAGCACCATACCGCGGGCGACGTCGTCAACGAGGCCGCGCGCCCCGGCAACACCGAAGGACCCCGCGGCCCGCAGCTGCGAGACCACCGGGACGCCTTCGATGTCCTGGAACTGCTTGAGGCAGTCCTGGATCTCGCGCATGTGCTCAACTTCGGTGTCGTTGCTGGCCGGTTCATCGAAAATGATGCGTGAGGGGCTGGTGCCGAGCCCGAACCTCAGGCCCAGGAAGCCGATGTGCTCCGGGCGGTGGGTCCATAGCAGAGGGCCCAGTTTGTAGATGGAATCCACGGTGTCGCTGACTGATGGGGCTTCCTGCAGGCGGACTGCGCGTTCCACATGCTGCAGTTCGGTGATGTCCTGGCGGAAAGCGGCCATGGATTCCCGGAAGTGCTTGAGCTGTTCCTTCTGCTGGCGCCTGGCCTGCATTTTGTGGTCCACGTAATGGCCCACAATGAACAGCGGCATCATCATCATGAACACCACGGACAGTACGTTCCCGGTGGTGGCGAACATGATTCCGCCCATCAGGAGCGGGGCCATCAGCATGATGTAGGGGAACGGCTGGTGGTCCGGCCTTTTGGGCCCGGCCGGAGGCACGCGCTTGGGGGCCTCGAAGCGGGGAACCACGCGCGGGGAGCGGTTGAAATCGACAAGGGGCGACGTCGGTGCTGCCGCATGGTTGCGGCCCAGCGGAACCACTGTGAGCGTTGTGTCCCCCAGCGTCACCGTGTCCGAAGAGTTCAATGTTGCCCGCGTGACGGGAAGGCCGTCCATCAGCAGCCCGTTGGCCGAGTTGGTGTCAACGATTTCCACGCTCTCGCCAACGGTGATGCGCGCGTGGCGCTTTGACGTCAGTGGATCGGAGAGCCGGATGTCCACGTCCCGGTCCCGGCCGATGTAGCTGGTGCCGGAGGGCAGCGAGAATTCCTGGCCGACGTCGGGCCCTGAAAGGATCCGTAGCGTCGCAGCGGCGGGGCCTCGGTTGGCGCCGGGGGCGTTGAAGAGTTCGCTGACCTCGGTCAGCGACACCACGGAACCGGGGCGAAGGCCCGACTCCAGAAGGTTGTCCGAACGGGAAAGGACATTGCCGCGCATTCCGCCGGCCACAAATGCCTCGTCGATACGCAGCGAAAGGTTCTCCGGCGGCGTCGAACCCTTCCGTTCGGGATCGGCGGCCCACAGTTGGGTGGCGATGTCCGCCACTGTGGCCAGTCCGTCGACCGTGACGGCCAGGTCCTTCGTTTCCGCCGGGTCCCGGCGGAGTGTCAGCCGGATCCTCATCCTTCGTCCACGCCCCTCATCTTTTCAAGCAGGGGCAGGTCCTCGGCGGTGACCAGATGCGAGGTGACCGCATGTTCGACGAGCCTCGCCCGCCGGTTGGTGGCCAGCTTTCCGCCGCCGCCGCGAAGCCCCACCACACCTACCCGGTCAAGTTTGTCGCAGACGTTGTCCAGCTTCCGGTTGAAGCGGGTGAGGGCCCAGCCCAGGGTCTTGGCCGCTGCAGCCGAGGACGGGATGGCGCTGAAGCCCGTCCCTTCGCGGCGGAGCATGGGTTCTGCGAGCGCCACAATGAGTGCCCGCTGGGAATCGGTGAAAACCACGGGGCCGATCGTGGTGTCGCCGTTGCTGTCGTCCTCGCGTGATTGCTGGCGGAAGGACGGGGTCTTGAGGTGTACGGCGAACTCGTAAGTGGTAGGGCCGGCGGTGAAGATGACATTGGTGTGGCTGAACACCAGCGGTATGCGTGCACCCGGCGACAGCCAGGCCTGCATGCCTCCGGAGCCGTCGGCGACAGTCGCGGAGAGCATCCTGCCCACGTTGCTGAGCCACCAGATTCCGTCGTAGCGGGCCACCTGCAGGAACTGACGGTGAAGATATGGGTTGTCGTCCACCTCAAGATCGCCTTCGCGGCCGATATTGAAGATTTCCTCATCGGACGGTTCGTACCATTCACCACAGAAATCTATTGCTAGATCCCCCATTTTCCGTGCCTCCTTGTCGGGCCTGGCCCGCGTTCGCCCAGCGTTTATGCGTCTGCCTGCAATCACTTGCGGATGCAGGCGATCGAATCTTCTTCCAGGGGCGAGAACATGCCGTCGCTCCTGACGAGCATCACCTGGATGCAGGTGGGTTCACTGGGATTCAGTGCCACCTGGGCCCTTGGCTCGGCCGTGGACTGGTATTCGCCGCTGCCCCCGAGGGCATAGACCCGCCATTTGTAGGCGTCCCCGGCCTTCGGCTGAGGGTTGGTCCAGGTAAAGGTCGCCTTGCCCGTGGCATCCACTGTTCCCGCCAGGTCTGCGACGTCGGGGACCGTGCCGTCATCGAGGGCATCCGCCGGAGGTTTGCTGATCCCGGCTGTCGGAGCCACCTTCGGCGCGGGCGCGGCGCTGGCCATGACGATTCCCACGATCACGGCGAGGACCAGCAGGGTCCCGCCGGCGACGCCGAGCCACAGATTCCGCTTGCCGTGGTCAGTTGGCGCCTCAGGGGCGGTTTCCCGGACAGGAGCGGGACGGCTGATCGTCGCATCGACTGCCTGCTCTGCCGCAGCGGCCCGGCCCGGGGATCCTGCCTGCTGTCCCTGTCCTGCCTGCGGGACAAGGAGGCCCGGCCCTTGCACGGTTGCGTCCTGGGGGGTGCCGTACTCAGTGGCGGCGGGCGCACTGCCCCGCAGCATGGTGGCATGGGCCCATTCACCGGCCGGGTTCGCGCCGGGTTGCTGCCCGGCGGATTGCTGACCGGGTTGCTGCCCGGACTGCTGCCCGGCAAAGAGGTTGCCCGGCACTTGCGGCTGGGGCCCTCCCGGCTGCACGGCGGCTGGCGGAAAGCCCGACGACTGAAAGCCCGACGGCGGCGCGCCGCTGCCGGCGCCCTGCGGCCGGGTGCGTGCCGGGAAAGTCGGCGCACTGCCGGTGCGCTCGGGATCGATGGCCGCGATGCTCCGGACGCGGGTTTCCTCGAAGCCGTCGTCCGGATGGCTGTCATCCTGGTGCTGCTCTTCAAGGACCTCGAAGGGCGTGACCGACAGGTTCAGTTCGGCCTGGATCCGTTGCAGGGCAAGGGCGAACGCGTGCGCCGAGGAGTACCGGGACGCAGCAGACTTCGCCATCGCCGTCGACAGTGCGCGTTCGAGCGAATCCGGAACGTCCGCCCGCCCCAGCCGTGGCAGGGGCGAGTTCGTGATCCGTGAGATCAGTTCACGCTGGGAATTATCCGTGCCGGGCATGACAAACGGGGATCTGCCGGCCAGCAGAGTGTACAGCGTGGCACCCAGTGCCCAGACGTCCACCATGATGCCGTCGACCGGGCCGTCGGCAAACTGCTCCGGCGGCGACCACGGAATGGACATCCCGGCGTCCTCGTCAGCCGCGTCACCCAGGGTTCCCGAGATCCCGAAGTCCGTCAGCGCGGGCCTGTTGTAGTCCGTCACCAGGATGTTTGCCGGCTTGATGTCCCGGTGGGCGATGCCTGCCCGGTGTGCGGTTTCCACCGCGGAGGCCACCTGGATCCCTACAGCCAATACCTCATCGACGCTGAAGCGCTGGCGGCGGTACCGGACGTCGAGGCTCGGCCGGGAGCAGTATTCCATCGCCAGGTAGGAGTGGCCGGCGTCGGTCACCTCCGCCTCGTAGATCGTCACGATGTACGGATGGGAGGACAGCTGGGCCATCAGGTTCGCTTCGGACTCGAACCTGCGCCGGGCACCCTCGGTCTTGAGGTCGGACAGGAGGACCTTGACCGCCACCTTCCGCCGCGGCCGGTCCTGTTCGTAGAGATAGACGTCGGAGAACCCGCCGGAGCCCAGCAGGCTGATGTACGTGAACCCCGGAATAGGGGGCGGCGGCGCGATCGGCCGTTTCGAACTCAAAGAATCTCCTCAAAACGCAACGAGATGTCGTCCCCCAGCTCAGCGATGTCGCCGTCCAGCAGGATGGCCATTTCGTTCTGGGCAAGCCGGCGGGGCTGCTGGCCCTCCCGGACCAGGACTGTTCCGTTCGTGGCCTTGAGATCACAGAGCATCACATGCCAGCCCTCAAGCCTGACCTCAACGTGCGACCGCGATATGTCGCCGCTCGGGCTGGCCACCTGGACCAGCCGTGGCATTCCTTCGCCCTGGACCCGGGAAACGGAAGGCTGGCGTCCAATCACCAGGGACTGGTCGAGATCCACCATTTCCCCGGTTGATACCCGCATCCTGCCCAGCCGCGGCCGCGCCACCTGGACGGCGTCGGCGGGCAGCGGCGAGCGGCAGACTGCGCACTGCGCGTGCGTCGGGGGGTTGGCGTGCCCGCGTTCGCAGACACGGGCCAGCACGAGGGGGCCGACGGCGGTGCGGGGCTCCGGCGCATTGTCCGGCTGCGCGGCCGTTCCGGCCGGACCGTGCTTGACGTTGAGGTCGCTCTTCATGATGGTCTGGCCGTCGTGGTCCGGGTCGAAGTCAGCCGGAGAGACTGCTGCCCCGGAGACCGGGGCGAGTTTTGCGGGTGCCGATACTCCCGGGTCCGCAGCCAGCGGGGCCGGTGCTCCCGGGGCCGCCGGAAGGTTGAACGACGGCGGAACCTGGACAGCGGGGGCGCTGCCGGCACCGGTCCGCCACGGGACCGAATCGATCAGTCCGCCGCTGAGGCCGGTTGAAGCTGCGGCTGCCGGCGCTGCGTCATCGTCCGGCGCCTGGTTCAGATGTGCCTGGTTCGGTGCCTGGTTCGATGCCTGGTTCGGTGCCTGGTTTTCTGGATGCCCGGGGTCCTCTGCTTCGGGCTCGTCGCGGACGGCGGCATCTTCGATGCGGCGGACGACGGTTTTTTCCCAGAGATGGTCGTAGCTGCCCGTCAGTTCGTGGGCAGGCACCTGGTCCGGAAAGGACACGGGAGCTTCAGGCAGCACAGGCTCCGGGTTTTCCGCATAGCGGGAGTCCTCGTCCATGAGCCCCATCACCGTTTCGGCCGAGACCTCACTGTCCCCACTCATGGCGCCGGTGCCGGTGCCGCTGCTGCTTGGTCCAGCTGCCGGCCCCGCTTCTGATTCCTCCACCACGTCTGGCTCGACCTCAGGGGCAGCGTCAGGTACGGGTGCAGCTGCAGGCGCCTCTGCGCGCGTAAGCTCAGGTTCCGGAGCAGGCTCAAATTCAGGCAGCTTGTCCACTTCAGGCACCGGTTCAACGGCACGCTGAGGGCCGGCTTCGGGTTGAGCGGCGACGGCGTCGGGCACAGCAGTTTCGTTGGCTGCGTCCCCGTAGGCCGCATCCCCGTTGGCTGCGAGTGCCATGGCCAGGGACCGGAGCAGGACCACGCCCTCGCCGAGCGGGAGAAGGGTTCCCGGCCGGCTATCACCTGCGACGGTGAGGACGTACCCCTCGGGAGCAGCGAGACGGCGCTCCGTCCAGGTGGTGACATCCCGCCCATTCAACTCAACGGAGGCATCCGGCAGCTGAACAATCAGGTCAAGGTCACCGCGGAGGAAGACCCTGAGGGAGTCACGGAAATCCACGATTCCGAACGACGGGATCTGAGCCAGGGAAACGCCGAAGCCGCTGGTGACGGCATGCAGCACTTCATGGACTTCCGGGGTCGTCCCCAGCAAATCCCACAACGACTGGGCGAGCTCGGGCGAGGACCCGGGCCCCAGCAAAACAGCTGTGCGGGAACGGATCACTCCAAGCCAGGTTCCTGAGGTGTAGCCAGCGGCAGCCATGTCAGCGCTCCCCCTTTTCGTCTTCACGGTCCGCCGGCCTGCTGGCGTCGACGATCTGTGCCCGGGGCAGGGTGACTTCCTGTTCGGCATCGGCGGGGCGGCGGGGCGCAGTTACTGCAATGCCGGCGTCGTTCATCACGTTCTTGGCGTCAACCACAATGACGGTGACGTTGTCCCGGCCTCCGTTGCGGAGTGCTGCCTGGATCAGGGCATCCACTGCGTCCTGAGGGTGGCCGACAGTACTCAGGATGCGGAAAATGTGCTCGTCGGTCAGCTCGGCGTTGAGGCCGTCGGAGCAGACGAGGATCCGGTCGCCTTCTTCAACAGGCAGCAGCCAGTAATCGGCCTCGGTCTCGTCGCCCGTGCCCAGAGCCCTGGTTACTACGTGCCGGCGGGGGTGGACGGCAGCCTGTTCAGGCGTTATTTCGCCCGCATCGACCAGTTCCTGGACCTCCGAATGGTCCACGCTGACCTGGGCGAAGTTGCCCTGGCTCAGCCGGTAGGTGCGCGAATCACCGATGTTCATGACCAGCCAGTACGGCATTCCCATCTGTTCGACGACGACGGCTCCGGTGAGGGTGGTTCCGGCGCGCGCACCGGTTACGTCCCTGATGGAACTGTCGGCACGGAGCAGGTACTGCTGGAGAACGGAGGCCGTGACGGACCGCTCCCCGGTTGCGAGCTGTGGCATGGCGGCCAGGGCCCTGACGCACATCCCGCTGGCGATCTCCCCTGCTTCGTGTCCGCCCATGCCGTCCGCCACCGCGAAGACAGGATCGGAGGCGATGAAGGAGTCTTCGTTGAGCTCCCGCCGCAGCCCGCGGTCCGTCCCGTAGCCGTAACTCAGGCTGAGGCCCGATGCGTGGTCATCGTCAGTGGAGACGCTGTCCGGTTGTGAATTCATGCCTGTCCTAGGTGGAAGGAACGGTCACCAAAGTGGACAGTGGATCCCGGGCTGACAAAGGCTGGTACGCCCGGCTGCAGCGGCGTGCGCAGGCCATCCGGGGTGGTCACGGCGCTGCCGTTGGTGGAGTTCCGGTCAGTGACCCAGACGCCCGCACCGTCGGTCAGCAGGTGGAGGTGCGTCTTGGAGATCGAACGGCCGGGGTCATTGATGGCCAGGACCTGGGACTGCTGCTCCCCAGTCTGGCCTACCGGGTTCCGGCCCACCAGGACGTTGCGGTCGAGCTGGAAGTCCCGGCCGTCGTCGAGCTTGATCCGCAGCACTGCCACCGGCGCCGAATAGGACGCACCGCCGCGCATCCGCGTACGGTCATGGTCCTCATCCGGGTGGGGGGCCGGCTGGGAGTTGGCTGGCTGGGAGTTGGCCGGCTGAAAAGGAAAAGCTTGTGCCGGGGCGGCCTGGGACGGAGCCTGCGCGAACGGCGACGGCGGCGCCGTGTAAGGCTGCGTCGCAGTGTGCGCCTGCGTCGCAAGGTGGGGCTGTACCGGTGCCGGAGTGACGGCTGGGTAAGGCTGCAAGGGTGGGTAAGGCTGCACGGCTGCGGGCTGCTGGGCTGCGGCCGGCTGCAGTGGCGGCTGCTCCTGGTTCGCCGGCGCCTGGTTCGTTGGCAGCCGAGCGGCACCGGCGACGGGCGAGGCAACCTGCTGGACAGGGGGCAGATCAAGCGGAGCGAAGCTGTACGGGCCCTGGATCCCGCCTGAGGTGATGGGGTTGCGGCCGGCCTTCACGTCGAACATCAGGGTTTTGGATACAGCGTCATGCCAGCCGCGGAGCCTGCCGTTGCGGTCCCAGGTGTTTGAAACCACCACCAGGACGGCCCAGACGGCACCGGCCAGGAGGAGCGGGCCCAAAATGAACGTGGCGATGCCGAACCACTGGAAGACGATGACGGCCAGGGCGGCCAGGAGGGTCAGGATGATGCCTGCGCCGGTGACGAGGCCGCGGAGGGCTACTCCCCCGGCCCCGGGCGCGTAGCCATCCTTATCGGCGCTGCGGATCCCCATGGCCCGGTTGCCCACGGTATTGCCGGTGCGGCCTTCCAGGCTCATGAGGACCAGAAGGTAAACAAGGGTCAGCCCCAGGCCGATGCCGCCGAACAGGACCAGCGAAGCCGTGTCGTAGATGATGAAGCCGCCGCTTTGGGTACGCGTGATGCCCGCGAAGCCGAGGGAGAAGGTCACCACCAGCACTGCGACCGGCGCCAGCCAGTCGAGCACTGCGGCGCCAAGCCGCTTGCCGGCCGTGGCCGGCACAAGCTCAAGATTGGCTGCCATTCCCGTTCCTCCCCCTGGAGCCGTTCGTACTACCGGGATAGTACCGGGTATCTGGAACTGCTGCTCCGCCGCGCGATCCATCAGCGCCCGTTGGGCGTGATCCGCATTGCGCCCGCTGCGGGCAGATCGGTTCGGCAGCGGAGCCCCGCAGGCCGTGCAGAATGTGGCGCCGCCGCGGATCAGTTGCTGGCACCGCTGGCAGCGCTCGGCCTCGTAGGTCATGATTCAGTGGGTTTCTTCCTGCCAGGGTTCCGCAGAACGGTGGACTCATCAGCCTCGGGGGCTGCCGCCGTCGTCCGGGTACCGCTTTCCTGAACTGCCGGAGCCGGGCTGCCGGAGGTGTCCGGGCCGGTCTCCACCCTACCGGTGGGGGCCGGTTGTGCCTTGGAGCCCTGCCGGGACGGTGCCAGCGGGCCCAGTCCGATCCGGGCGCCACGCAGTTTGAGGGCGTTGCGGCCGTCGGCGAGCAGGGAACGGGGCGAGAACCTTGCCTGCTGGCGGCGCCAGAAGCCCACGGTCCCGGTCATTTCCTTGAGCGAACCGTCCACGATGTTCCAGTACTCCCGCACATCTTCCTCGCTCGGCTGGCCCGCGCCGAAGATGGAGGCATCGGCCCGGTGCGCGAGCATGGTGGTGGTCTGCCCTGTCGCGGGGAAAGCTTCGGCCACCACAGCCGCGCTTTCGCGCCTTGTTGAACGGGTGTCGATTCCCGCGCCCATGTCCGTGGCCAGGCTGAGTACTTCGTTCCAGCCACCACCCACACGCTGCGCCGGGTGTCCGTCAGTGAAACGTGCCTTCCGCCGCCGCGACTTCAGCAGGGCGATCAAAAGGAGCGGCAGCGCCAGGATGGTGATCGGAATGAGGGCAATGCCCAGCGCCCCGAGCAGTGCACCCCAGAACAGCCAGGGGTTGTTCTTCTTCTGGTCGGCGTCCAGCGCATCCGGGGAGGAATCCGGCGGGAGGTCGGCGGGTTCCTGCGGCGGGGGCGGTGGCTGAAGCACCTGGGGCTTCGGCTTGGACTTGTTTTCGGGGTCCGGCGGGATGGGGATGTTGTCCTTGGGCGGGGTGGGGTCGAAGGTCACCCAGCCCACCCGGTCGAACGCCACTTCCACCCAGGCGTGGACGTCCTTGCCCGTGATCTTCACTTCGCCGGCGCCGTTCTCGGGGCTCGTGGGTTCGGGGTAGAACCCCATCACCACCCGTGACGGGATCCCGAGGTGGCGGAGCATCAGCGACATGGACACGGCATACTGCTCGTCGTCGCCAAGCATCTGCTTGGCGGTGAGCAGGTTCCGGATCCGTGAGGAGCTGTGGCCGGAAACGCTGGGCAACTGTCCCTCGGTGACCAGCCCGTTGCTGAAGGCGCCGGTCTTTTGGAAGTGCGCCTCGATTTGGCGAACCCGGTCAATCGCGGTGGGGGCATCGGCGGAGAGGTCATTGGCCTGGGATCCCACCACCGGCGGGACCTCGACAGCGTCCGGAAGCGTGATCTTGGCGAAGTCGTACTGGGTCAGCTGTCCGTGCTCAAGCTTGACCGGATCCGAGACCTGGACGCTGTAGGAATCGCCCTTTGAAAGGCCCCTGGTGGTTACCGCAGTGTCCGTGCCTGCGTTGAAGTAAAGCCCTGACGCCGCGGCGGAGGCGGTCTGGTCAAAGCTCAGGCCGGTGGTCTTCCGGCCGCCCGGAACGAAGTAGCCCTGATAGTCCTCGATGGTGACGTCGATGGAGTAATCGTTGGTGGGGACCACGCTGGACGTATCGGCCAGGGTGTTGATTGACTCCGTGTCGCCGACCTTGCTGAAGCTGCCCGAGCCGTTGGGGTCCATGTTGTAGTTGGTGCCGTTGAAGGTATCCAGGGCGCCCAGCCGGACACGGGCATCCCGCGGCAGGCCTTTGACCACGAACAGCGTGTCGTCTTTTTTGTCCTTGACGAACGTCCGGAAACTGGCCAGGGGCGTGATGTAGGCCTTCGGATCAAACGGCGGGACCACCACGTTGCGCAGGACCTTGCGGTCGGAACTGGCGGTGACCAAAGGCGCTGCGAGGGAGGTGATGACGACGCTGGCAGCTATGACGGCCGCTGCGGTTCCGAGCCTGCGGAGCCGGGCCTTCCTGGCCGTTGCGGTATCAGTCTCGGGGCGGTTCACGGAGACCTTCCGGGTGTCGCTGCGCCGGAGCGCATCCCTCCGGAAGGTGGCCCAGGCGATGGCAATGACAGTGAGCCCGATGCCGCGCTCCACCGTCAGGAAGGCAGCGTTGGTGCTGAACGCTATGCCGGTGACGAACAGCGCCAGCACCGGAAGCAGCGGCCAGTAGGGGCTCTTGAGCCGCCAGGTGAGGATGCCGCCAACCAGGGCGGTCAGCAGCGAACTGAGGAACGGCACGATCAGCACGCCGCCGGCTGACCCGACCGGCACGCCCACTGTCAGCATGTCTTTCCAGGCGAACACGACGCCCAGGAGCAGTGTCCGCAGGGAATCAAGGCCCGGCAGGAAGCCGGCCACCGACGCGTCGGGAACAGCCAGTACAGTGCCGAACACCAGGTAGGCGCCGAGGGCGGCAGCCGTGGTGATCAGCAGCCCGAGGCGCAGGTGGGCGTTCGCGGCAGCGATGCCCAGGCCCAGGAAGATGCCGCCGAAGCCTGAGACCAGGTAGTAGGGGTCCCCGCCGAAGCTCAGGCTGAAGCCCAGCAGGCCAAGCCCCAGAAGTATGGTGAGGGCGGCGGCGTCGAGCACGAAATGCCAAATGGGCTGCCCGTCGCCGAACGCGGATTCAGTCTGCCGCTGCTGCTGTCGAGGCCGGAGGACCGGTGGGGCGCTCATGCGGCGGCCTTTCTGAGGACGATGGCGAGATCGGCAAGGTCGCCGAGGGTCAGGACTGTGAGGTCCGCGATGTTGGCGCGGCCTGGGGCTGCGCCGATCTGGAGGCGGACAGCCAGGCTGCGGACTCCCGGCGGCACGGATGCCGCGGCTGACCTGAGATGGGCGGGGGTGACATTGCTGCCCACCACGAAAAAGACCACCGACGCGTTGGGAACCGTATCGGCCAGGGTACGGGCGAGGTCGACGGCGGTCCGGCGCATGGGTGCGCCGACAATCCGGGTCATGTCATCCAGCATGTTCCGCCCGGTTTCGCAGCGCAGCGGCCCCTTCTGGGTCAGGACATCCAGCTCGCGCTGCTCGCGGATGGCCTGCCGTCCGATCGATGCCGCCGCCGAGATGGCCATTTCGAATTCCTGCTCTGACGCGTATTCGTCGGTGTTGATGGACAGCGAGATGGCAAGGTGGGCGCGGCGGGTTTCCTCGAACTGGCGCACCATCAGCTTGTTGGTCCGTGCCGTGGTCTTCCAGTGGATATGCCGCCGGTCATCGCCCGGTACGTAGTCGCGGAGGGCGTGGAAGGAAACGTCGGCACTTGAGAGGTCAGTGGTGGGCATGCCTTCAAGGTCGCGGATGAAGCCGGCAGCGGAGCCGGCCAGGGCAACGGTGCGCGGGTGGACAAAGAGGTCTTCCGGCTCAGTCCACATGACCTGACGGCGGAGCAGGTGCAGCGGGTCTGCCCGGACGGAGCGGACAGGGCCCACCACGATGACGGCACGGCGGGCGGTGGGGATGGTGAAGAGGTCCTCATGCACCTGCCGGGGCTTCATCCTGGGCAGGTGGAAGATCGCGGTGGCGTTGCCCACCGGCAGTTCCAGCGCGGCCGGCAGGAGCGGGCGGGTTGAGGTGTTGGAAACGGAAATACTGCCCACCGCGCTGTCACCCACGGCCACCCGGGTCCGGGCCAGGTCCAGGATCACACCGTACGACGAGCGGCCCATGATGAACCCGATGGCGATAAGGATGAGGACGAACGCGGCGATGGCCGCGGCCTTGGCCTCCTGCCAGCCGAATGCCTGGCCGAGGCTCCACAACAGGATGGAGGCGGCAAGGACCGACCAGCCCAGGACGCTGACCACCGAGACAACTGGCCACACGTAGCGCAGCCACAGGCCGCGGGTTTTCTGCCACGCCGGAGTCAGGGCGAGGGCTGCGGTGCTTGTGGCCTCGGCCCAGACAGCCGGGGGGTGCAGCCGGGTTGGCCGGCCGTCCCGGTGGAAGGGCTGCCGAAGCAGGTCAGCAAGCCGGGTCAACGGTGTGCTGCTGGACATAGAGGTGCCTTTGTTTGCGCTGGTCGGTGGTTGTCGTTAGGTCCGCAGGGACCGTCAGGCGTTGGCGCGCTGCTGCGGTGCGGCGACGTCGGAGAGGACCCGGGCAAGGACTGCTTCCGGGGTGGCGCCGGAGAACTCGGCCTCCGGGTCCATCACAAAGCGGTGGGTCCAGACCACGGGCGCAAGTTCCTTGACGTCGTCCGGCAGGACGAAGTTCCGCCCCTGGCCCGCGGCCCACACCTTGGCAGCGCGGACCATGGCGATGGCGCCGCGGACGGAGACACCCAGCCTGGACTCAGGCGCGTTGCGCGTCTCCTCGCAAAGCCGGGAGATGTATTCGAGCACCGCAGTGTCCACGTGCACCGTCGCGGCCAGGTCAGCCATGTCCGCCACGGCCTGGGTGGTGATCACCGCGGAGAGCTCCTTGGAGCGGTCCTTCAGGTTCGATCCGCCCAAGAGCCGGACCGTGGAGGCGTGGTCCGGATAGCCGATGGAGGTCTTGATCAGGAAGCGGTCCAGCTGCGCTTCGGGCAGCCGGTAGGTGCCCGCCTGCTCGATCGGGTTCTGGGTCGCCATCACCATGAACGGCCGGCCGGCCTCGTAGGTGACGCCGTCCACGGTGACCCGGGACTCCTCCATGACCTCCAGCAGTGCCGACTGCGTCTTCGGCGATGCCCGGTTGATTTCATCGGCCAGGACAATGTTGTTGAAGATCGGCCCCTTGTGGAACTCGAACTTCTGCGTCTTCTGGTCGTAGATGGTGACGCCGGTGACGTCTGAGGGCAGGAGGTCGGGGGTGAACTGGATGCGGTTGTTGGAGCCCTGGACGGTGGCTGCCATGGCCCGCGCCAGCATGGTCTTGCCGGTGCCGGGAGCGTCCTCGAACAGCACGTGCCCTTCGGCCAGCATTGCGGTGAAGGTCAGCCGGATGACGTGGTCCTTGCCCAGCACCGCCTGCCCGACGTTGGCAACGAGCTTCTCGAAAGTGCCGGCAAACCATTCGGCCTGCTCAGTGGTCATGGTCATGGAGTAAGTCCTTTTCTTCGGTTCTGAATGGTCATCGTTGTGGCATTCCCCCGGGCGGGTTGCAGCCCAGTGAAACGGTGTCGCACCTGGCGTAGTTCCCTGACGCGCCACCGCTGGTCAGGTGGTACCAGACTCCCGACGGGTTGGCCGAGGTCTTGTACCAGACGACATAGAAGTCGGTCTGCGCCGTGTAACCGGTGTCAAACCATTTGCCGGGGCTGATGCACTGGTCGGGGTTGGAATTGCGGTAGCTGTCCGTGCCGTACCGGGGTTCGGTACAGGTACGGACCGGTGTCGCGGAGACGCCCCACGACGTGGGCGCGGGCGGCGGTGGTGCTGCGCCGCTGCGTGAGGTGTCCTGGCCGATCCGGCCTGGCTGGTTGGCGCTGATGGCACGGACACGAAGCTGGACCGTCTCGCTGTAGCCCACGGTCTTTGAGAACGACCGCTGGTCGGTGTTCTGCCAGCCGCCGCCGTCGACGCTGTACTGGTAGCCCGTGACGGGACGCCCGTTGCCGTTGGGCTGGTTCCAGGTCCAGGAAACGGTCCTGTCCCCCACCCCGCTGCTGTTGCTGCCCGTCACCGTCGGGGCGAAGGCCAGCCCGTACGGGTTCACTGTGTTCGAGGCGGGACTCGCATCACCGGCGGTGGAACTGCGGGATGACACAGCCCAGACCACGACGGCGGTATCGGTGCCGTTCGTGGCTGCCACCACGCCTCCGCCGGCGGGAATGCTTCCGCTGCCGCCGCCGGAGGTCAGCCGGTACATGTAGGAGATCTCGCCGGGGGCCGATCCGTTGCGCTGGGCCTCGGTCAACCCGGGGAACCGCACATCGATCTTTCCGCCGTTGTTGTCCGTGTCGACCAGGGTTGCGGTCGGCTGGCTCACCATGCCCGGTTTGCCCACCGCCCGGATGGCCGCAGACTGCGCGCTGGTCCCGGAGGTACCCGCCTTGTTGGTGGCGGAAACCGTGAAGGTATAACCCGCTTCGGAGTTGTCCACCGTGACGTTCTGGGTGGTTCCGGCGACCTGCTGCGTGGCCACCGCGGCGCCGCCCCGCAACGTGGTCAGGGTGTAGGCCGAGACCGCGTCCCCGTTGTTGTTCGGAGCAGTCCAGCTGACCCTCAGCTGGGTCTGTGTTCCCACGGATCCGGCCTGCGAGGCCGTAGGGGCAGCGGGCGTAACGGGAATGCCTGCCGGCACTTCTGCTGCGGAATACGCGCTCCATTCGGATGGTTCCTTGGCGTCGTTGCGGGCCAGGACACGGACCTTGTAGGACACCCCGTTCTGGAGTCCCTTCCAGACGTAGCTGACTGCAGTCAGGTTCTGGATCTGCGCGTTCTGGCCGGCGGGCGGCGGCGAAATTTCCAGGTCATAGGACTTGACCGGGGACCCCTTGCTGGCCGGAGCCACCCAGTTCACGGACAGCTCCCTGTCGCCGAACTTCAGCGACGGCGCCAGCGGGGTGTCCGGCTTGACGTCGGGCCTGATTTCCGCCGACGCGGGCGAACGGTCAGATTCGCCGAACCCGTTGGTGGCCGTCACCTCGAAGTGGTACTTGGTGTTGTTGACCAGCCCGTTCAGCGTGCAGGTGTTGGCGGGGCAGTCCTGCCGGAAACCGGACTCGCCGTACACCGTGTACTTGGTGATGGGTGAGCCGCGGTCTGCCGGTGCCGACCAGTTGAGCAGGGCCGTCTGGTCCCCCACGCTCTGTGCCTGCGGTGTGGTGGGCGCCAGTGGCTTGTCCTTGACGGTGAGGCGGATGCGGGCTGTTGCCTGCCGCGACGCCTCCCCGGTCTTGTCCGCCACCGTGTAGGAGACCACCATCGATCCAGAGAAGCCTGGAGCCGGTGTCACCACCACGGATTCGCCCGATACCTCCACGTTGCCGCTGCCGGTCTCGGTCGCTGCCGAAATGATCTTCAGCGCCGTCTCCGGGAACGGGTTGGAATCGTTGGCCAGAGCCTTCACGGTGACCGGTTTCCCGGCCGCCGCGCTGGGCTCGACGTCATCGTTGGCCACCGGTTTGGGCCGGTTCGAAGCCGTCACCGCCAGCTGGTAAGTGGCAGTGGCCTCGAGGCCTCGGGAGTCCTTGGCCTTGATCTGGACGGCACCGGATGTGCCGGTGGACGCTGAACCGTCAACGGAGGTCTTCAGCGTCTTTCCGTCGATCCTGGCGTTGAAGCCGGCAGGGCTGCCACCCACAAGTTCGTACTTCATGTTCCCGAGGTCGTCCCTGTCGGGGTCCGACGTCAGCCGGCTGAGGTCCAGGTCGGCGGATTCGCCCTTGGGCACCTCGACGCTGGCGCCGAGGAGGGTGGGAGCGTTGTTGCGGTTTGGATCCGGCAGGACCTTGGTGCGGATGCTGAGGGTGGACTTCAGGCCGGCGGGATCATCCGGGCCGGAGCCATCAGTGACTTCGAAGCTCAGCGAGCCGGGTCCCACGTAGTCGCCACCAGCGGTGTACTTGAGCGAGGTGGCGCTGCCGCCGGTGGGGTCACCGCCGTCGGCTCCGATGAGCTTGATCCGGTCAGTCTGGGTGATCCGCGGGGACCGTCCTTCCCGGACCTTGACCCATTCGTTCAGGTCAACCGTGACGGACTGTCCGGAGGTCACCTCTATGACTTCGTCCCTGGAGAGGGTGGGAACCTGCTGCCCGATGCCCGGAACCCAGATGATCGCGATGGACTTCTGCCCGTCGACGTCCTCCACGGTGTACGGGATGAGCTGCGGCTGTTCGGTCAGGTCCACGATCATGTTCCCGTCGGAGCCGGGGCGGGCAGTGGCGGCCTCGGTGCCAAGTTTGAGGTTCTCGCCCACGCCGTCGGGGTCTTCGTCGTTCTTCAGGACCGGAACATCCACGGCGGTCTTGCCCATCGTCTGGGCAGAGGTCACGCGGTCGTCCCGGGCAATCGGGGCCTTGAGCGGCACGTCGTTGTCCACCACCACGCGGATGGCGGCCTGGGCGGCCGCGCCGCGGTCATCCGCAATCGTGTACCGGACATTGACGGTCCCGGCGGCGCCCGGAGCCTGCACGATGACGCGTCCGCTGGTCTGGCTGACGGTCGCCTGCAGGGCAGCATCGGCCTCGATCCCATCGGTGAGGATGCGGATCAGGTCGCCGTCGGGGTCGGTGTCGTTGCCCGTGGCGTCCACCGCGATCTGCCGGCCGGGACGGACCCTGACCTCATCGTCCACGGGCGTCGGGTTCTGGTTCGTTTCGCCGCGCGGGGCGACGCCGACCGTGACGGTGCCGGTATTGACGGCGCCCTGGCGGTCCACCACTTTGTACCGGAACGTATCGGTGCCGGAGCCGTCACCGGCTGCGGTGAAATCGATGAAGTTGCTGCCCACCGTGGCGGTTCCCATGGCAGGGGTGCTGTCGATGCCGGTCAGCTGGACCGAGTCGCCATCGGGATCAATGCCGTCCAGCGGGACCGGGATGCGCACCGTTCCGGCAGCAACGACGCGGGCCGTCAGGTTCGGCGGCTGCGGCCGGGAGTTCTGGGCCCCTTCGAGGGGAAGGACGTGGATGGTCACCGCGGCAGCGCTCTTTTGCCCCTGTGGGTCCACTGCGTTGTAAATGGCACGTACGGTCTTGGGCTGGGGACCGGCGATGAAGCGCAGGGTGTTCTCGGAGACAAAGCTCTTGCCGTCCGGTTCATCCACTGCCTGCGGCAGGACGGGGTCAACGCTCAGTTCCAGGCCCTGCGGATGCGTATCGTTCTGCAGCACCGGAATGGTCACGACGTCTCCGACGCGGACGTTGACCTCGTCCGGCTTGGGCTGGGGGGCCTCGACGACGGCGGGCGCCGGGACGGGGACCACCGAGACGCTGCCGGTGGCCGACTTCCTGCCGTTGGACATGGTGTATTCGAAAAGGAACGGGTCCTTGGTACCCAGGACATCCGTGATGCGCAGGACGCTGTGGTCGATCACGCTGACCGAGGCCGTGGTGTTCTCCGGGAGCTTGACGGACTGCAGCACCAGGACACCGCCGGAGGGATCGGAGTCGTTGGCCAGCGGGTCCAGCAGCACGCTGCCGCCGGTGGGCATCAGGGCAACATCGTGCACCGCAACGGGGTCACCGGCGTCCTTGCCGGACTCCACGTCCACGCGGATCAGGCCCTGGCTGCTTTGCGGGCCGTTGCTGGCAATGTAGGTCAGGTAGACGGGGCCGGGGGTGGTGCTGCGGAACGTGAAGGTGCCGCCATCAGTGACAGGACCGAGCTCAGCGGGTCCGTTCGCCTCCACCTGTGCCAGGCGCAGCGCCCCGCCGTTGGGGTCGGCGTCGTTCTTCAGCGGTGCGATCACCAGGTCCTGGCCCACCACCGCAGTGACATGGTCGGCGTTCACCACGGGCGCCAGTGCGCCCGGAGGCTGGACGTTGACCACCACCTTCCCGGTAACGGTGTCCCTGCCGTCCCAGATGGTCACGCTGACGTTCTTCTTGCCGGCAGTTGCTCCGGAGTCCTGGTAGGTGAGCAGTCCGTCACGCCGGACTTTGACTTGGTCCTGGTCGTTGTCCGCCTTGGCGTCCATCAGCACCAGGTCGTCGCCGTCGGGGTCCATCCAGTCGGTGAGGATGTTCTGGCTCACGGTCTTGCCCTGTTCCACCAGCATGGTGGTGGAGTCTCCGCCGCGCTTGAAAAGCGGAGGCTTGTTCTGGTCCGGTCCCACCACAGTGAGCGCCACCTGGCCGCCGGCCGAAAGGCCCCTGCCGTCTGCGGCGTTGTAGCTGAACGTCTCGCTGCCGGGCCTGGTGTCCGCGGGGACGGAGATCTGGAATGCGGTGCCGCCATAGATGTTTTGCAGGGTGCCGGCCCTGGGTCCGGAGTCGACGGCGGCCGTCAGGACGTCGCCGTCGGGATCGGAGTCGTTGTCCAGGACGCTGAGAATGGTGGTCCGTCCCGGGCGGACCCCTACCGTATCCGGTTTGGTTTCCGGCGGCCGGTTCGGCTTGGTGCGGTCAGGAAGGACGTTGATGGTGTTGTTGTCCGCCGACTCCTGGTCCTGTTCATCGGATTCGTTCTTCGGCGGTACGACGTCGTCCCAGTTGTTCACGAGCTGCATGTTCTGGTTCACCAGCCACACGTTCCCGGAGTTCACGTCGTTAAGGACCACCAGGTCCCGGTTGACCCGGAAAACGTACGACGGCGACGCACTCGCCTTGGGCACGTCCACGTTCTTGTCATCAGCATCGTTGACGCAGTCCCGGACATACTTGTTGGCCCCGGACCACGCCGCATGCACACAACCGCCCAGCTGGACCGGGGCAGCCGGCACACCCTCGCCGTCGAACGTCACCGTCTTCGCCGTCGAACCGTCCAACGGCTGCTTCAACAACGCCTTCGGCGTCGAAATCGCCACAAAATCACCCGCCGGCCCGCCCTGTTGCAGCTTCGCATCCCGCGCACCCTCAAGCTGCAGACGCTTCCCGCCAGGCAGGAACAGGTTCCCCGCAGCAGCATCCAGCACCACCGGCTTGTCCCCCACCACCGTGATCTGCAAGTCACCGGCGCCCTTCAACTCACCCCAGGTGTTGGAACCGGTGGACACCACCACACCGTTGACATCCACTTCAGTGACTGTCACAGCGCCGGACTTCGGATCCGCCGAATAAATCCGGTCGTCCGCCCCCACGGCCGACACCAGGCCCTCAGAACCGACCATCACCGGCTCCGACGCTTCCTGGTCAAAACCGTTTACGGTCGACGGCGACACCGCCCACACCTTGCCCGACGCCGGGTCCGTCACCGAAATCACGCCGGCACCAAAACTCACCTCAGCAGAACCCGGCAACTGCTTATCGCCACCCAGACGCATATTCGCCGGCGACACCTGGTTCAACGTCGAACCCGTCTCATCATCAACAAACACATCCCCGGCGCTCTGCAGAATGTCAAAGGTTGTACTCGCCGGCGTCACCGCACCATCCAACACACGCGACGGATAATTCAACCGCCCCACAGCGTTCTTGGACTTCGAAACAACCCACACGCCGCCGTCGTTCAGCTCCACTTCAGTGGTCTTAAACCCGGGATAGATAATGGCACCTGCAACCAGCGCAACACCCGCCGCAGCAAAAGCGGTGCCGGTGATGAGTTTGTTGTGGCGCTTCTTGAGACCGAGCTTACCCAGCAGTGATGTCACGGCGTCAGATTTCCTTCAAGATTCCGTTGTCCCCCGCCGGGCCTGAGACAGGGCCGGCACCCGAGACAGCCTACCGAGTGTTCCCGGAGCGGGCGATGGGGAGTACTGCCCGCTCTCCGGGCCCCGCCGGCTATGGTGTCGCCCCGACCGGGAAGGTGCAGTTGGGTACGCCGCTCTGGCCCGGCGTGCCGATGGTGGTGTGCCGCGAATCGATCCAGCGCGTCTGGTTCGGCGAGCCGCGCATAATGTAGTACCACTGCCCGTCGCCGCTGTAGTAGGTGCCGTGCGGCTTCCAGCACATAACGTCGAAGACATCGGCGGCGCCCATCCAGGGGCGGTCGGTGCCGCTCTGTCCGTCGCAGGTAAAGTTCCCGGGCTGGCTGTTGTCGTAGGAGGTGGCGCCGGGCAAGTCCGTGCAGCTGCGGTACATCCCGGCGTTGAGCCGCGTCGTCCACCGTGTCTTCGCCGGGCCGGACTGTGCGGAGGCAGAGGCTACCGGACCGCCGGTGCCGCGGGAGTTGACGGTCTGGACCTGGATGGAGTGCGGTTCACTGAAACCGCCGGTATTGACCGTCCGGCTGCCGGAGGCGGCCACCCGCTCCCAGCCCCCGCCGTCGATGTTGATCTGGGTGTAGGCCACGTCGTTGGTCGAGGTTGACGGCGAGCTCCAGCTGAAGCTGAGGCTCTTCTGGTTCTCTGCCCCGTTCTGCCCGGAGGCCGACGGCGTTCCTGGTGCACCGTACGGATTCGCTCCCGCCCCTGCGCTGGCGTCTGAACTCGGCGCCACACTGGAGTGCGCTGTGACGGTGATGGTGGTGGCGGCCCCGTTGGCGAAGCCTCCCTTGGTGTCCCCCGGGCTGACGGGCCCGGACTGGCCGGTGGTGGCGTAGTACGTGTAGCTGACCTCGCCATAGGCCGAACCGTTGCGCTCTGCCGCGGTGAGTTCCCTGAAGTTGATGGTCACCTGCCGTCCTGCGCCGCCGGTGTTGGCCTCGGTGACGCTGACTCCGGACACCTGGCTGAGCTTTCCGGTGGCACGGCGCGGCGCGGAGGGCGCGCTGACGGCGCCCTTGCCGGCTTTGTTTTCGGCCTGGACAGTGAAGGTATACGAGGCCTCGGAGTTGTTGGCCGTGAAGTTTGCGGTCCGGATGGTCCCGGCAACCTGCTGGGTCTGCGGGGCGCCGCCGCCGCCGCTCATGGTGACGTAGTAGTTCCTGATGGCATCGCCGTTGGTGTTCGGTTCGGTCCAGTTGACCTTCAGCTGGTTGGACGTGCCCACGGCTGAGGCAACCGACGTCGTCGGGGCGGCCGGGGCAGCCGGCACTCCGGCCGGGTTGTCCTCGGCCGAGTAAAGGCCCCAGTCGGAGGGCCCCAGTTCGTTGACCGCCTGGGCCCGCACCTTGTAGCGCACGCCGTTGGTGAGTCCCGGCCAGGTGTACGTCAGGCCGGTCACTCCGTTCTTCACGGCAATCCCGCTGGCCGGCGGCGGGGAGATCTCCAGGTTGTAGGTCTTGACCGCGGAGCCCTCGGTCTTCGCTGCGGCCCAGTTGATCACCATGTCCTTGTCGCCGGCCTTGACCGTGGGAGACTCAGGCGGAGAAGGCTTCTCATCCGGCCTGATCTCGTTGGAGGACTGCGACGGTGCGGACTCCCCCACTTCGTTGGTGGCGGTGACTGTGAAGACATACTTCACGTCGTTGGTCAGGCCGTTGAGGGTGCAGGTGGTAGTGGCGCAGTCCTGGCTGAACCCGCTGGAGCTGACCGTGTACTTGCTGATGGTGGCGCCGTTGTCCGAGGGCGGAGTCCACTTGAGCACCGCGGTGCGGCTGCGCACATCCGTTGCGGTGGGTGCCGAGGGAGCGTCCGGTTTGTCCCGGACCGTGATCCGCACGCGTCCGTCGGTCTGCCGCGAGACGTCGTCGGTCTTGTCCATCACTGTGTAGCGGACCACCATGACGCCCTTGAAGCCGTTGGCCGGGGTGACTGTGATGGAGTCGCCGGCCACTACTGGCTGGCCGGAAGCGGAGCCGGTTTCCACCGTGGCGGCGACGATCCGCAGCGGAGTGTCGCTGAAGGGGTTGAAATCGTTGGCCAGGACGTTGATGGACTCGGTCTTGCCCGCATTGGCCTTCTCGATCACATCCTCGTTCGCAACCGGCATGGGCCGGTTGGATGCCACGACGGTTGCCGTGACTGTTGCGCGGGCGGGCTCGGAGCGGCCGTCTGTGACCCTGAGCGGGATGCTGCCCTTCCAGCCCGCTCCCCGGCTGGAGTCCGCGGTGACTTTCAGGGTGCCGCCGTCCAGCGTCGCGTTGAAGCCTTCGGGGAGCGTGCCGTCCAGCTCAAACCTGAGCTTCTCCTGGTCCCCGGAATCCACGTCCTTGGCCAGGTTGCCCAGCTCCAGGGTGGCGGACTCGGCCTTGGGCACGTCGAGGGAGGTGCCGCTGAAGACAGGCTGGTGGTTGGCGTTCGGATCGGGGATGACCTTGGTGATGATGCTGAGCGTGGACTTGAGGCCCTGCGGATCTTCTGGACCGGAACCATCGGTCACTTCGAAGGTGACCGAACCCGGCCCCACGTAGTCCTCGAGCGCCGCGTACCGCAGCTGGTCCCCGCTGCCGTTGCCGGGCACCACGTTCTGCGGGTCGGCGCCCTGGACGCGGACCTTGTCCACCTGGGTGATCCGTGGCGTGCGGCCTTCCCGGACGCGGACGTATTCGTTCAGGTCAAGGGTGATCTCTTTACCGGCCATCACTTCGACAACCTCGGAGCTGGCTAGGGTGGGATGCTGTTCGCCCTGGCCGGGGACCCAGATGACCGCCGTCGCGCTTTGGCCGTCGATGTCCGTGACGGTGTACGGGACCAGCTGGTCGTTCGGGGCGAGGGTGACCACAACGTTTCCGTCGTCACCGGTACGGGCGTTCGGGTTGCCGTCCGGCAGGCTGATCTTGAGCTCGGCGGCCACCCCGTCCGGATCGGCATCGTTCTTCAGGACCGGGACGTCCACTGCGGACTTGCCTAAGGTTTCGGCGGGCGTGACCACATCGTCTTTGGCAAGAGGCAGTTTGAGGGCGGCATCCGGGCTTACCCGGACGCGGATTACGGCGCTGCCCTGGGCCTTTTTGTCGTCCTGGATCTTGTAGGCCACGCTCTCGTTTCCGGCAGTGCCCGGCGCGGTGAGGAGTACCTTGCCGCCGTCCGCTGCCTCCACACCGAGTTCCGGGCGGGATTCGAAACCGTTGGACACGAGGCTGACCGGGTCTCCGTCGGGATCCGAGTCATTGGTCAGGGCGTCGACGGCAATTTTACGGCCTGGCCTGACATCCACGGCGTCATCGATGGCGATGGGCTTCTGGTTGTTCGCTTCCTGCGGTGCGATGCCCACGATCACGGTGCCGGTGTTTTCGGCACCTATCCGGTCCCGGACGCGGTAGCTGAAGGTGTCCGTTCCCGCAGCGTTCCCGGCGGCGGTGAATTCGAGGTAGCCGTCCTTGACCACCGCCGTTCCCATGGCGGGGGCCTTGTCGACGCCGGTCAGCTGGACGGAGTCGCCGTCGGTGTCCACGCCGTCCAGCGGAACAGGGATCCGGACGGTCATGCCGGCCACCACGCGGGCGGTGAGGTTCCTGGGCTCGGGGCGGGTGTTTCGCTCGTCATCGCGGGCCCTGATGCGGATGGCCACCTGCTGGGAGTCCGACTGGCCGGACGCGTTGGTGACTTTGTAGATCGCGTAAACGGTCTTCGGGACCTCGCCGGCGATGAAGCGCAGCACGCCGCCGGACGTGAAAGTGCGGCCGTCCGCGGCGTCCGGCTGCTGGGCCAGGACAGGTTCCAGGGTCAGCTTCCCGCCGTTGGGGTCCGTGTCATTCTCCAGTACGGGAATGGTGACCACGTCCCCGGCACGCACAGTTGCCTCGTCCGGTTTGGCTTGCGGTGCCTGGAGTTTGGCGGGCGCGGGGACCACCAGGACGGCGATCTCCCCGCTCGCGGAGGACTTGCCGTTGGAAATGGTGTATTTGACGCTCAGCTGGCCTTCGGCACGGAGGTCGGTGATCCGGACAACGGAGTGGTCCAACACGGAGACGCTGACCGGAAGCCCGTCGGCAGCCGTCACGGACTGCACCACGAGGACGCCGCCGGAGGGATCCGAGTCGTTGCCCAGGACATCCACGAGCACGCTGCCCCCGCTGGGCAGCAGCGCGGTGTCGCGGACGGCCACCGGGGCGCCGTCGCCGCCGCCGGGAACGACGTCGACGCGCACCAGCTGCTGGGCGCTGGCCGGACCGTTCGTGACAAGGTACGTCACGTAGTGCGCGCCCTCGGCGGTTGAGTTGAACGTGAAGGTCTGCTGGTCAGCACCAAGGGTGGCAGTTGAATTGCCGTCCGGGCTGACCTGGGCGAGCCTGAGCGCACCGCCTTGGGGGTCGGAGTCGTTCTTCAGCGGGGCGATCACAGTGTTTACCCCGGCGACGGCGACGAGGTGGTCAGCGTTGGCGATCGGCGGCAGGGCCCCGGGGGCGCGGACGTCCACGGTGACCTTGCCTTCGGCCGAGGAGCGTCCGTCCGAGACGGTGACGGTCACGGTCTTGCGCCCCGGTTCCGTGCCGGCGTCCTGGAAGCTGAGGAGTCCGTCGGGACGGACCTTGACCTGGTCCCGGGGATCGCTGCCGACTGCACCCACAACAAACAGGTCGTCGCCGTCGGGATCGATCCAGTCAGTGAGGATGTTCTGGCTGACCACCTTGCCGGACTGGACCACAAGCGTGGTGTTGCGGTTGGGCTTCTGCCGCGGGGCAGAGTTCTCTCCGGGCGGGACGATGTTCAGCGTAACGTCGGCGGTGGCGGAAAGCCCGCGCCCGTCGTCGACCGTGTACTTGAACGTTTCCGAGCCGGTCTTTTCCGCCCCGATGCCGGCCTGGAACCCGGTGGCGCCGTAAATGGGAGCCAGCAGCCCGGATTTGAGCGGGTCAGGGGTGCGCACGGTCAGGATGTCGCCGTCGGGGTCTGTGTCGTTGTCCAGCACGGGCAGGATGGTGGTCTTGCCGGCGCGCACACCGAACGTATCCGGCTTTGCGGCCGGCGGGTTGTTGGGTTTGGTCCGGTCCGGAAGCACCGTCTGCTGGACCTCGTCGGCGGAGTCCTTGTCAGCGTCATCGGAGGTCTGTTGCGGCGGGATGACGTCGTCCCAGTTGTTCACGAGCTGCATGTTCTGGTTCACCAGCCACACGTTCCCGGAGTTCACGTCGTTAAGGACCACCAGGTCCCGGTTGACCCGGAAAACGTACGACGGCGACGCACTCGCCTTGGGCACGTCCACGTTCTTGTCATCAGCATCGTTGACGCAGTCCCGGACATACTTGTTGGCCCCGGACCACGCCGCATGCACACAACCGCCCAGCTGCACCGGGGCAGCCGGCACACCCTCGCCGTCGAACGTCACCGTCTTCGCCGTCGAACCGTCCAACGGCTGCTTCAACAACGCCTTCGGCGTCGCGATGGCGACGGAATCCGATTCCGGACCGGACTGCTGCAGCTTCGCATCCCTGGCATCCGCCAACGCAAGTTCACGCCCGCCGGCCAGGAACAGCTTGCCCCTGCCCGTGTCCAGCACTACCGGCTGGTCCCCCACGACCGCCACCTGCACATCGCCCGCACCTTTCAGCCCGGCCCAGGTGCTTGACGTGGCGTCTGTGCGTTCGCCTGCGGCGTTGACGGTGGTTTCCGTGACCTGGCCCGATTCCGGATCCACAGTGTAGATCCGGCCATCCGCACCAACAGCGGAGACGGTTCCGGCCGAACCTGTCAGCACCGGCTCTGTGTTTTCCTGATCGAATCCGTTGACCGTGGACGGCGAGAGGGCCCAGACCTTGCCGTTGGCCCCGTCCGTCACGGCGATGACGTTGGCGCCGAAGCTCACGTTTGCCGAGCCCGGCAGCTTCTTGTCCCCGCCCAGGCGCATGTTGGCGGCCGAGACCTGGTTCAGGGTGGATCCGGCGTTGTCATCGACAAAGACGTTCCCGGCGTCCTGGAGAACGTCGAAGGTGGTGCTCGCCGGTGTCACGGCACCGTCGAGGACGCGGGAGGGGTAGTTCAGCCGCCCCACGGCATTCTTGGACTTCGAAACGACCCACACGCCGCCGTCGTTCAGCTCCACCTCAGTGGTCTTGAACCCCGGGTACAACACAGCGCCGGTCACCAAAACCACCAGGGCAGCGCCAAAAGCGCCCCCGGCAAGCCAGCGGCGCGGGTTTCCGCGTGCTGTGGTCCTGGCAGACCTGTTGACAGGCCGGTTTGTTGTGCGCGCGAAGTCGCGAAGTTTCATGGCCGGTATCTCCCCAGATAAGACTCCGGCCTTGCGGAACTACGATCCGCGGCGGCCAGGCACAACCGACTATAGCCGGTTCGCCATCAAGTGGATAAATTCGTTGCGCCCGGAAGGGAACGCCGCGGCAAAGCTAGTCCAGGACCAGTCCCTTGCCCTGTCCGCGCTTGAGCAGGACAGGGTGGATTTCACCGAAACCGCGGACGTTTTCCGCGGGCTGCGGCAGCAGGACGAAGCGTTCGTCCTGGTCCAGGGCGGAAGCCGTCATGGAGTCGATCAGCACAGTTCCGGGATCGGCCAGGCTGGTGAGGCGCGCGGCCAGGTTTACCGTGGGTCCGTAGATGTCGCCGAGCCGGGACAGGATCCGGCCCCAGACCATTGCCACCCGTGCCTCTGGAAGGATTTCGTCCTCGGTAAACGCCTGAGCCAGGGCGAGCGATATTTCCGCTCCAGCTGCCGGTGTTTCGGCAATGTAGAGCACTTCGTCACCAACGGTTTTGACCAGCCTCCCGCCGCCGACAGAGATGATCTCGGCGCACTTGTTCTCGAAACGCTGGACCAGGCGCGCGAGGGTCTTTTCGTTCATCCGTCGGGACAGGCTGGTGTAGGAAACGAGGTCAGCAAACCCGACGGCACGGGCCAGCGGCAGCGGCGCGTCGTCTTCATCGCCCTCGCGGCCCTCTTCGCTGGCTTGCAGGCCAGCTTCCGCCCGCACGCCCAGCCGCTGGACGCCCGCGTTGAGCTGGCGACGCCACGAGTAGACCAGCATCTCCTCCAAAGCGTCCACCAGGCCCGGAAGTTCGTTGACCAACCGCTTCCGTGCCACGGCGTCCGTGACGCCCTGCTCGTGGACCATGTCCTCCACCAGGGCCTCGATCTGCCAGACCACCATCCGGTCCGTCATCTGCCCGATTGCCCGGGTCACCGAGATGGCAGCTTCTTCGGTGAGCACCCCGGATCGGACCAGGTCCACCACGGTGGAGAGCGCTGCCTGGTCGCGTTCGGTGAAGGCCACGTCTTCGTCGCCGAAATTCGGAAAGCCCAAAGCGCGCCACAGCTTCCGGGCCGAGAGGAGCGACAGTCCTGCACCGGCGGCGACCTCACGGCGGCGCAGTTTCCGTTCGCCTCCCAGCAGCCTGGTCTCGAGTGCTTTGGCTGCGATCCGTTCAGCGGAGAGAGTGCCGGTAGCCGGGTGGGCACTTCCGGGCGCGGCGGGAGCCTGCAGGTCCTGCTGGTCCTCATCGTTCATCGTGTCCACCTTCTCTCAACTCCCGTTGCAGCGTCCGGTCTGCGGGGTCCGGCATGCCGGTGTAATCCACAGTTCCGTCGGTCTCCGGATCCGTGCCCTCAGGGAGGTCGTCCATGGCATCCAGGACAAAATCCCGGAACCTTGCGGCTTCCGGGACGTCCTGAATGGTCACCACGCCCTGATACCCGGTTTCCAAGGATATATTCCCTGACCGCAATATGCGCTGCAGCACCGTCCGGTGGACCGTCACGTTCCGGATTGATGCCAGATTGACCTGCACATCCCGGCGCCGCATCATGCCGTAGCGGGCAACAATGCGCCGGTTCGTCAGCGTATACCGGGTCCCCTGCCACCGCATCAGCCGTGGCAGGCAATATGCCAACCATATCCATGCCACAGCAAGGACGCAGCCAAGCAGGATCCAGGGAGTCCATCCCTCAGAAACGGCCGGGACCAGACGAGTGGCTTCCCCACGCATCGTCCAAGCACTGGCAAAGGCCGCTGCGGCCGGGGCAGCAACAAAGGCTGCGGCGGGACCTGCCAGTTTCCTCGGCTGCGGGCGGGTGGTCGTAATGACCTGCTCGCCCGGAACGAGGTCTCTACGCATATCCGCCTTCGGCTTCGGTTCCCTGGCCCGGCGGGGTCCACGGGCGGAGGTGAACCACGTCGCCGGCCGTCACCACATGTTCCCGTGAATCCTTGTCCACCACGAGCAGCGAACCGTAATCGTCAAGCCTGGTAGCGTGCCCGATGATCTCGTGGTCACCGGGCAGTTGCGCGCGCACCTGCTTGCCGAGGGTCACCATCACGGACTCAACCCGCTTGTGCAGTGACGGGCCACCTGCCAGGCCCGCGGCAGGATCGCCGTCGGCGTTGCAGAATCCCCGGTAGAGACTGGCGAAGTGCGAGAGGTAGCTCTTCAGGAGAAGCGTCCGGTCAAGCGTGAGGGGCTGTTCCAAGGCGACCGAAGTTGCCGTCGGTACCGGCAGTTCCTTCTCTGTCATGGTGACGTTCAGGCCGGTTCCCAGAATGACCGGCGGAACTGACCCGTCACCCATGGGCCCCAGCTGGGCGAGGATTCCGGCGATCTTACGGCCCCGGACGAGGATGTCGTTGGGCCATTTGAGCTCAGCGGGTATGCCTGCGGTCTCCAGCAGTGTTTCCCGGAGCGCCAGTGCACCGAGCAGTGACAGCCAGGAGTACGTGTGGGTGGGAAGCGGCCTTCCCTGCGCGTTGGCGGGCCGCAGAACCAGGGAAACGGACAGGGAGCTCAGCGGAGGCGATTCCCAGCGGCGGTCCAGGCGGCCTCGGGCGGCGCTCTGGTATTCGGCCGTGAGCACCGACAGGTCCGGCCATTCCGCGGGCTCCACCGTGACAAAGCGCAGGAGGTCCGCATTGGTCGAACCGGTGGAGTCCACCACCACCACCTTGGCGATGCCGGTGGCTGCCAGGAAATCCTGGTCTGCCAGGGCTCCGCGGTTCAACGGACTGCCTTGGGTGTGTGAGTCATCCATGGTTGAATCCTATCGACTCACGCCTGCCCCGCAGCCTGCCGGCCGGCCAACATGTCCCAATGGTGACGCGGCGGACACGGCTGCTCAGAGGAAGATATCCGGAACCAGCTGCTCCTCCGCGGCTCCGAGGCTGTATGGACGGAAGTCGGTGACACCCGCCGCCGTGAGCACTTGTTCGTCGGTGTAGAAGTTGCCGGTGGGCGCCCCGCCGGCCGCCAGGTTGGTTCCGGTGAGAATCGCGTGGGCGGCATCGGCCATGATCTGCGGACCGCGGGCAGCGTGGACCATCGCCTCGCCGCCCGGCATGTTCCGGATGGCGGCGGTATCGATCAGGGTGCATGGCCAGAGGGAGTTCACGTGGATGCTGTCGGCTTTGAGCTCCTCGGCCAGGCCCAGGGTGGTCAGGCTCATGCCGTACTTGGCCATGGTGTAGGCGAGGTGCCTGCCTGCCCATTTGGGATCGAGGTTCAGGGGCGGTGAGAGCGTCAGGATGTGGCCCTGCGTTGATTGGCGCAGGGCGGGCAGGGCAAGCTTGGAGAGCAGGAACGTTCCCCTGACGTTGATGTCCTGCATCAGGTCGTAGCGCTTCATGTCGATCTGGTCGGTATTGGACAGATCAATGGCCGAGGCATTGTTGAGCACGATGTCTATCCCGCCAAAGCGTTCGACGGCGGCTGCCACTGCGTTTGCAACATCCTCATCGCTGCGGACATCACCGACCAGGGGCAGCGCCTGTCCCCCGGCGCGTTCGATCTCCCCGGCGGCGGTGTGAACGGTGCCGGCGAGCCTGGCATGGGGCTGGCCCGTCTTGGCCAGCAGGGCAATATTGGCACCGTCCTGGGCTGCGCGGAGGGCAATGGCAAGCCCGATGCCGCGGCTTCCGCCGGACATGAGGATGGTGCGGCCCCGGAGGGAACCAGTGGACTGATAGGGGGCCGCGGCGGTCCGTGCGTCGTTGCTCGAAGTCATGGATCCACTGTAGCCGACTTATGTTACTGACCAGTAACATAAGTGACGCTCGCCAGAAGTAGGGCGAAAATTGTAGGTTTTCTACAGCCGCCGCGGCGAAGGGCGTCATTAGACTAGCGAGCAGGGTCCGAATTTTGTGTGGAATCTACTTAAGACCACCGACACCCGGACCGTCCACCACCGCACGAAGCACCACATTGTTACAGCACCAATCTGCTACAGAGCCGGAGACACTGAATGAGCCACGATCTGACAACGACAGCGGGAAAAATCGCCGATTTCCGCGACCGCCAGGCCCGTGCAGAACAGCCTTCCGGCCCGGAGGCCATCGAAAAGCAGCACGCCCGCGGCAAGAACACCGCCCGCGAACGCGTCGAACTCCTGCTGGACGAAGGCTCCTTCGTGGAATTCGACGCCCTGGCAGTGCACCGCTCCACCGCCTTCGGCATGGAAAAGAAGAGGCCGCTGGGCGACGGCCTGGTTTCCGGCTACGGCACCGTGGACGGACGCCCGGTGGCGGTCTACAGCCAGGACTTCTCCGTGTTCGGTGGATCGCTGAGCCAGGTCAACGGCGAGAAGATCGTGAAGGTCCAGGAGTTTGCCCTGCGCAACGGCTGCCCGGTGGTGGGCATCCTGGACGGCGGCGGTGCCCGCATCCAGGAAGGTGTCGCGTCGCTGGCGATGTTCGCGGACATCTTCCGCAACAACGTCCACGCTTCCGGTGTGGTGCCTCAGATTTCGCTCATCATGGGCCCGTCCGCGGGCGGAGCGGCCTACTCCCCCGCCCTGACGGACTACGTGGTGATGGTGGACAAAACCTCGCACATGTTCATTACCGGACCGGACGTTATCAAGACCGTCACCGGCGAAGATGTGGATATGGAAACCCTTGGCGGGGCGCGGCAGCACAACGCCACAACGGGCACCTCAACCTACCTGGCCTCCGACGAGGCCGATGCCATTGAATTCGTCCGCGAACTGCTGGACTTCCTGCCGTCCAACAACCTCGCCGAGGCACCGGTGCTGGAGCACCAGCAGGAGCTGGAAATCGACGACGACGACCTCGTCCTGGACGCGCTGATCCCGGACTCGGCGAACCAGCCGTACGACATGCGCACCGTCATCGGCCAGATCGTGGACGACGCCCACTTCCTGGAAATGCAGTCCCTCTACGCCCCCAACGTGATCATCGGCTACGGCCGGGTTGAAGGCCACACCGTGGGGATCGTGGCCAACCAGCCGCTGCAGTTTGCCGGCACGCTGGACATCGCCGCCTCGGAGAAGGCCGCCCGCTTTGTCCGCCACTGCGACGCCTTCAACATCCCCATCATCACCCTGGTGGATGTTCCCGGCTTCCTGCCCGGCAAGGACCAGGAGTTCCAGGGCATCATCCGCCGCGGCGCCAAACTGCTGTACGCCTACGCCGAGGCCACCGTCCCCAAGCTGACAGTCATCACCCGCAAGGCCTACGGCGGCGCGTACATCGTGATGGGCTCCAAGAAGCTCGGCGCTGACCTTAACCTGGCCTGGCCCACCGCACAGATCGGCGTGATGGGCGCCCAGGGCGCGGTCAATATCCTCTACCGCCGGGAGCTGGCATCGGTTGCCGAGGCAGGCGGGGACGTCGAGGCCCGGCGCGCCGAGGTCATCCGGCAGTATGAAGAGGAACTGCTGAATCCTTACCAGGCCGCCCAGCTTGGCTACGTCGACGCCGTGATCGCACCGTCGGAAACCAGGCCCCAGATCGTCCGGGGACTGCGGGCACTGCGTGACAAGCGGGCAAGCCTGCCTGCCAAGAAGCACGGAAACATCCCGCTGTGATCCCCGAAGACGTTCCTGCGGAAGAGCCCGCCGCTGCCCTTTTCTCCGTTGTTAAGGGGCAGCCGTCCGCCGAGGAGCTTGCGGCGCTGGCCGCCGTCGTCCTTTCCCTCAGCGGCACCGAAGCCTCTGATACGGGCAAGCCCACCGTCCGGCACTGGGTCCGCCGCCAGCAGCTGCGGCTCGCCCCCACGCCGGGACCCGGCGCCTGGAAGCGCAGCCGGGGTTAGGCTCGTGGGGTGACTACCGAAACCGCCCCCGCCACCCGTCCCCATACCGCCATTGATGCCGTGGCGGATGACTACACGGACGCGCTGATCCGGCTGGATCCTTCGTTTGCCACCATTCTGGGCATCCCCGGCCACGAAACCCGGTATCCGGACTACTCCCCCGCGGGCATCGCCGCCTTCGCGGCCGAGGCCCGGAAGGCGCTCGCTGCCCTGGCCGGCCTGGTACCGCAAGACGACGTTGACGCCGTCACGCTGGATGCGATGCGCGAGCGGCTGGGCCTCCAGCTGGAAATCCACGATTCCGGCTGGGATGAAGCGAATCTGAACAACATCGCGTCGCCGGCCCAGGACATCCGGTCGGTTTTTGACCTCATGCCCACTGAGACCGCGGAACACTGGGATCATATCGCCGGCCGTGCCCTCAATGTTCCCGGCGCCATCCATGGCTACATCGAGGCCTTGCGTACGGCCAGGGAGGCGGGGAAAGTGGCGGCCGCCCGCCAGGTCTCAGTCGTGATCGAACAGGCAACCAAATACGCTGCCGAGGACGGTTTCTTTGCCAAGCTCGCAGCCGGTGCCCGGACCGCTACCGGTCCCCTGCCGGGCAGTATCCAGGAGAAGCTCGACGACGGCGCTGCCGCCGCACGGGGCGCTTATACGGAACTGGCCGAATTCCTTGGCTCTGAACTGCTTCCCGCAGCCCCGCAGAAAGATGCGGTGGGCCGGGAACGCTACTCCCTCGCCTCACGCTCCTTCCTGGGCGCCGCCGTCGACCTTGAGGAAACCTACGCGTGGGGCGTCCAGGAACTCGACCGTCTTATCGCCGAGCAGGAGAAGGTGACTGCCACCATCAAGCCCGGGGCCGGCATTGCCGAGGCCAAGGACAACCTCAACAACGACCCGGCGCGGCAACTCAAAGGCACTGATGCCCTCAAGTCGTGGATGCAGGAACTCTCGGACAGGGCTGTTGCGGACCTGGCCGGGGTGCACTTCGACATCCCCGATGTGATGAAAAAGCTTGAATGCCTGATCGCCCCCACGGACGAGGGCGGCATTTACTACACGGGCCCATCGGATGACTTCAGCCGTCCGGGCAGGATGTGGTGGTCCGTCCCGGCCGGCGAGGACACGTTCACCACCTGGGCCGAGACCACCACGGTGTTCCACGAAGGGGTTCCCGGCCACCACCTGCAGGTAGCCACCGCCGTTTACCGGCGTGAACTGCTCAACAAATGGCGGCGGAACGTCTGCTGGACCTCGGGCCACGGCGAAGGCTGGGCGCTGTATGCGGAAAAACTCATGCAGGAACTCGGGTACCTCACCGACCCCGGCGACCACATGGGCATGCTGGACATGCAGCGGATGCGGGCCGCCCGCGTGGTGTTCGACATCGGCGTCCACCTGGAAATGCCCGTCCCCGAACGCTGGGGCACCGGAACCTGGACCCCGGACAAGGGCTATGCCTTCCTGAAGGAAAACCTGCCCATCAGCGAGGGCCAGCTGAACTTCGAATTCACCCGGTACCTCGGCTGGCCGGGCCAGGCCCCCTCCTACAAAGTGGGCCAGCGCCTCTGGGAGCAGATCCGCGCCGAACTCGAGGCCCGGCCCGGCTTCGACCTGAAGGAGTTCCACACCCGCGCCCTCAACATCGGCTCCGTAGGCCTCGACACCCTTCGCCGGGCACTGCTCTCCAAGGTCCCCTAAAACAGCAACGCGGGGTCACTTGATGCCCAATCCGACGGCGATATCGGGCGTCGAGTGACCCCGCGTTGCAGGAGAGGTTCGCCACAGCCAGGCCGGGAATAACTTCACAATTGCCTTGTATGACGGCGGATTTCCGGAGCTTCCGTGTCTTGTTACGCGCAGAGTGGGCGTAATATTTCTCAACGTTCGTTCGCTGTGCTACACGGTCCCGCCCTAGCGTGTTCTGGTGAGCACTCAAACCCGCACCCCCGAATCCGCAGGAAAGACCGGCTTCCAGCTGCCCAAATGGGCTGGCTCGTTCGGCTTCCAGATCATCGCCGCCCTCATCGTGGGGCTGGGCCTCGGCCTGCTGGCCAAGTACACCGGCAGCACCAAGGCAGAGCCCAATGGCCTCGGCGCCACGCTGCAGACCATCGGCTCCAGCTATGTTTCGCTGCTCCAGACCGCTGTGGTGCCGCTGATCTTCACGGCCGTGGTCAGCTCCATCTCGAACCTGCGCCAGGTCTCCAACGCCGCCAAGCTGGCCTGGAACACCCTGCTCTGGTTCGCCATCACCTCACTGATAGCCGTCCTGATCGGCATCGGGCTCGGTGTGCTCCTGCAGCCCGGCGCCAACACCGGCATCACCCAGGAAGCGAAGTACTCCGGCAAGTCCGGTGACTGGTGGTCCTTCCTGATCGGCCTGTTCCCGAAGAACTTCCTGGGACTCGGCGCAAGCTCCACCGTGACGGAAAGCGCCAACGCAGCCACCACTGTCAGCACCTCCGTCAGCTTCAACGTGCTGCAGATCCTGGTCATCGCCATCGCCGTCGGCGTTGCCGCCCTCAAGGTGGGCAAGGCGGCCGAGCCTTTCCTGGTCCTGAACGCTTCCGCGCTGGCCGTGATCCAGAAGGTCCTGTGGTGGATCATCCGGATCGCTCCGATCGGCACCGTAGGCCTGATCGGCAACGCCGTAGCCGTCTACGGCTGGGACACCATCGGCGCCCTCGGCAAGTTCACGTTTGCCATCTACGTTGGCCTCGCCCTGGTGCTGTTCGTCGTCTACCCGGTCCTGATCCGCACCCACGGCCTGTCCGTGAAGCAGTACTTCTCCGGTGTCTGGCCCGCAGTTCAGCTGGCCTTTGTCTCACGCTCGTCCATCGGGACCCTGCCTCTGACCCAGCGGGTCACCGAACGCAGCCTGGGTGTTCCCCGCGCCTACGCGTCCTTTGCCGTGCCCCTCGGTGCCACCACCAAGATGGACGGCTGCGCGGCGATCTACCCGGCCATCTCCGCCATCTTCGTGGCCCAGTTCTTCGGCGTCCAGCTCGACTTCACCCAGTACCTGCTCATTGCCTTGGTCTCCGTCCTCGGCTCAGCAGCAACGGCAGGCACCACCGGCGCCGTGGTGATGCTCACCCTGACGCTCTCCACGCTGGGACTGCCGCTCGCCGGCGTCGGCCTCCTGCTGGCGATTGACCCGATCCTGGACATGGGCCGCACCGCGGTCAACGTCGCCGGCCAGGCCCTGGTCCCCACCATCGTGTCCAAGCGCCAGGGCATCCTTGACGAAACGCTCTACAACGCGCCCCGCAACGGCACGCCGTTCGTGGACGACGACGCCGACACCCCCGCTGCGGGTTCCGTCGCCTCCGCCGGAGGTACCGGTTCGGCCGGCGCCGGCAGGGAGCTGGCCGAAGCCAAGTCCTGACGGGTGTTTCGTTAGCAAAAAAGCAGTCCCCGGGATTTCTCCCGGGGACTGCTTTCTTCGTTGGCTCCTCTGTTAGCGCCCGCCGCCGCCGATCACTCCGGCTTCAACGGCCTTGGTGACAGCGTCTGCCTCGGCCTGGGTCAGCTTGCCGTCGGTGACTGCCTTGTCCAGCCGGGTCTTCAATGCCGCGGCATGTTCGGCCTGCTCAGCGGTACGGAGTTCCTCGAGCGCCGCCGTGACCTTGGCCTCGTCGATGCCCAGCGACGCCGCCAAGGACTTGGCAAGGGCCGCGTCCCGGGTGGCCGCGTCCGGTTTTTCACCTGCGGCCGGCGGAGTGGTGGGCTTGTTGGCTTCGCGGTATGCCTGCAGGGCCTCGGTAACCTTGGCCTCGTCGACGCCGAGCTTGGTGGCCAGTTCGGCGGCATCCACGCCGCGGAAACCGCCGTGGCCGTGGCCACCGCGCCCGCCCTTGCCCTCGGTCGGAGCGGCGGTGCTGCCGTCCGCCTGGGTGCTGGAGCTGGCACTGGGGGTGGGGGCCGGCGTGGTGGTTGCCGATGCCATCCCGGCCACCCCAATACCGGCGCCCAGGGCCAAAGCTGTAGCCGTGAGGCCGAGCGTAATTCTCTTAGTGCGTACCATTCGTCTCTCCTGGATCTGCCGTCCGGTGACGGCTGGTGATGTTGTCCCTTTCGGGACTCTTTCAGTCTCAGGCGCCAGGATCTGTCACAGCTGTTCGGAACCTTTCATCTTCCTGTGAATCAAGTTGCGCGGCGTGCAAACTTGCACGTAGTGTAATTTCATGCCCGAACTTCTCTCGCGCCGCGAACTGAACAAAGCTGCCACCCGGCAGGCCATCACCGACGCCGCCCTGACGCTGCTGCGGGGCAAAGGCCCGGGAAACTTCACGGTGGAGGATATTGCGGAAACGGCGGGAATTTCGCGCCGTACCTTCTTCAACTACTTCGGCAGTACCGAAGCCGCCCTGGCCTCGATGACCCACGGTTTCCTGGACACCGCCCTGCAGCAGTTCCGCCAGCGTCCGGCGGACGAGCCCATCCTGGAATCCGCGCGGGCCGCCCTGATGCAGCTCGCGGATCCCATGACAGTGGCGCCGCTGGCTGAACTGTTCACCCTCACGCACGAGAGCGCCCAGCTCTCCCGCTCGGAACTTGAGGCATGGGACCACTGCACCGAACAGATCATCAGCGCAGCACGGGAACGCTTTGCCGCGACGCCAGGTGCGGCCGTCGACGAGCTGTACCTCCGCTCCCTGGCGGGATCCGTCATCTCCTGCGGCAAAGCGGCCATGGACGTGTGGTTCGCGCGCTGCGGAGCAGACCTCTCCCCCGAATCGCTCGCCATCCTCCGCCAGCTGCTTATCGACGCCATGGGCCACCTCGGCACCGGCTTCAGCAGCCCGGCTCCAACCTCCACCACCCTCCTCAAAGAACGGCTCTGACATGGCCCTGTTGCTCTACCGGATCGGCAAGTTCTCCTACCGCCACCGCTGGCTGGTCATTTCCCTCTGGCTCGCGGTCCTGGTGGCCGTCGGCGGGTCGGCCGCAGCCTTCCACGGCACGCTCTCCAACAACTTCCAGATTCCGGGCACCGAGACCCAGCGGATCGCAGACAAGCTGAGGCAGGAACTGCCGTCGGCTTCAGGCGGCTCCGCCACCATCGTGTTCGAAGCGCCCGCGGGCGGGTTCACGGATGCGGGCCGGGCAGCCGTCACAGATGCGCTGAACAAGCTCCGGGACCTGCCCGAGGTGAAGGGCACTGTGGATCCGTTCGCCACCCAGGCCCAGCTGGACCAGGCCTCGACGGCCATCGCCGACGGCGAGCAGCAGCTCTCGTCCGGCCAGGCACGCCTGGACGCCTCGCGCGCGCAGCTCGACGCCGGCAAGGCGCAGCTTTCCGCCGCGGAGCAGCAGCTTACGGCCGCCGGCGCCCCGGCCGCCCTGATCGAAGCCCAGCTGGGACAGCAGAAGGCCGCGCTGGCCCAGGGCCAGGCCCAGCTCGAGGCCGGAACCAAGGAACTTGAGTCCGCCAAGGCCAAGCTGGAACTGGGCAAGCGCCAGGCCGAAGCCTCAGAAGGCGTCCGCTTCGTCTCCGAGGACGGTCAGGCCGCCGTGGCGCGGGTGCAGTTCAACACCTCCATCAATGCCCTCACGCCTGCTGTCCGCGACCAGGTGCAGGAGATTGCCCATGAGACGTCGGCTGCCGGCGTCACGGCATTGGCCAGCAAGGAAATCACAGAGGACATCTCAGAGCTCTTCGGTGCCGCGGAAGTCATTGGCGTTGCCGTGGCCGCCCTGGTCCTGATCCTGATGCTCGGCACCCTGGTCGCCGCCGGTCTGCCGCTGCTGATGGCGCTTATCGGCGTCGGAGTCGGAGTGGGCATCACCTTCGCTCTGTCCGGTGCGTTCGACATGAGCTCAATCTCCCCCATGCTCGCCCTGATGCTCGGCTTGGCGGTCGGCATCGACTATTCGCTGTTCATCGTCAACCGGCACCGGACCCAGCTCCTGGCCGGGATGGATCCGGAGGAGTCCGTGGCGCGGGCTACGGGAACCTCCGGCAATGCGGTGCTTTTCGCAGGCCTGACGGTGATTATTGCCCTGGCCGCCCTGGTGGTTCCGGGGCTGCCGTTCCTGAGTGTGATGGGCCTGGCAGCCGCAGGCACCGTGGCCGTGGCCGTCCTGGTGGCACTTTCCCTGACCCCGGCCATGCTTTCCCTGATCGGGCGGCGGATCATCTCACGTCGGGCCTGGGCGAAGGCCGAGGCCCACAACGCCGAGGCCGGCCACGAGGTGGCAGATGAGGCCCGGGACGAGGAGAAAAGCACCCGTGGCTGGGGCGGCCTGGTGACGCGGCACCCGGTGGTGGCGCTCGTCGCAGGCGTGCTCCTGCTCGGCACACTGGCACTGCCGGCCGCGCAGCTTCAGCTCGCCCTGCCCGACGGCGGTTCGGAACCGGTCGACTCCGAGGCCTACCAGGCCTACGACGTGACGGCCCGCAGCTTCGGCGAAGGCGTCACCGGCCCGATTGTTGTGGTCGGCGAGTTCCCCGCCGGTCTGAATGAAGCACAGGCCCAGGAGAAGCAGTACGACGTCGCCGACCTGATAAGGGGCGTGGACCACGTGGTGGCAGCCGTCCCGGTCGCCCTGAGTGAAGACCGCCGCACGGCAGTTTTCCAGGTCATCCCCGAAGAGGGACCGGCCAAGGCGGGCACTGTCCAGGTGGTGCGCGAACTCCGCGAACGCGGCCCGCAGATCCAGGCCGAGACAGGGGCCACCATTGGCCTGACCGGGCAGACTGCCGGCAACATCGACGTCTCCACGAAACTCGGTGACGCCCTGCCGCCCTACCTGGCGATCGTCGTCGGGCTTTCCCTGCTCCTGTTGCTGCTGGTGTTCCGCTCCATTGTGGTTCCCCTCCTGGCTACCGGCGGCTTCCTGTTGTCCCTGGCAGCAGCCTTCGGCCTCGTGGTGGCCGTCTACCAGTGGGGCTGGCTGGGCGGCGTGTTCGACGTCGCCAATCCCGGCGCGGTGCTCAGCTTCCTGCCCATCATCCTGATCGGTGTCCTGTTCGGCCTGGCCATGGACTACCAGGTGTTCATCGCCTCCGGAATGCGCGAGTCCTACATGCATGGCGCCCCGGCCAAAAAGGCTGTCCGGATCGGCTTCAGCCACGCAGCGGCTGTGGTCACCGCCGCTGCGATCATCATGGTCAGCGTCTTTGCCGGCTTCATCTTCAGCCACCTGACCATGGTCCGGCCCCTGGGCTTCGCCATGGCGTTCGGTGTGCTGCTCGATGCCTTCGTGGTGCGCATGACAATCGTGCCGGCGCTCATGTACCTTCTCGGCGAGAGAACCTGGTGGCTGCCCAGGTGGCTGGACCGGATCCTGCCGGACGTGGACGTGGAAGGCGCCAAGCTTGAGCGCCTGGCGGGCGGCCGGAACAAGGTCAGCGAGCGGGTCCATTAAGCTGAAACGGTGACCCGCCTGATCCTCGCCTCCCAGTCCCCCGCCCGCACCAAACTCCTCGCCGAGGCGGGAATCCGGCATACGGTGCTGGTGTCCGACGTGGACGAGGACGCAGTCCAGGCCCGCTACGGCGTCACGGACCCGTACGATACTGCGCTGCTGCTTGCCCGCGCCAAAGCGGAGGCGGTTGCCGCGTTACCCGAGGCGGAGGGTGCGCTGGTCATCGGCTGTGACTCCGTCTTCGAGTTCGACGGCGAGTCGCACGGCAAGCCGTACACCGCCGCCGTCGCCCGTGAGCGGATGCTCCGGATGAGCGGGCGCAGCGGGGTGCTCCACACCGGCCACTGGCTGGTGGACTGCCGCGCCACGGCCGCCGTGAGCGACGCGTCGGACGCATCAGACGACGACCCGTCCGACGCCGCCGGGTCAGCACCGGGGTCCGGCGCCACCCTCGGGGCGGTCGCCTCGGCGGAGGTCCACTTCATGGAGATGGCACCGGAGGAGATCGATGCTTACATCGCCACCGGTGAACCGTTGAATTGTGCCGGCTCGTTCACCATCGACGGCTTCGGCGGTGCCTTCATCCGGAAGGTCGACGGCGACCCGCACGCCGTCGTCGGGCTGTCCATTTCCACGCTCCGGAACCTCCTGGGACAGGCGAACGTGCGCATCACCGAGCTGTGGCTTGCGGACTAAAGGAAAGCAATTAGGCAGGGCTTTGTAGGTTCCCTACAAAGCCCTGCCCGTTTACCCACGGAATCAGCAAGTAATATCGGCGGAACCCACAAAATCGCGCTAGGCTCCCTGAAGGAAAGAAGGAGACGCCTTGTCAGCAAATTTGGAGCAGTCCGCAAAGCCCGTGCAGTCGAACCTCACAAAGGTGCTGATCGCCAACCGTGGTGAAATCGCAGTCCGGATCATCCGGGCGGCCCGCGACGAAGGCATTGCCTCCGTGGCTGTCTACGCGGATCCCGACCGCGATGCGCTGCATGCCCGGCTTGCAGACGAGGCCTACTCCCTGGGTGGAAACACCGCTGCCGAGTCCTACCTCGTGATGGACAAGATCATCGAGGCCGCCATTGCCTCCGGCGCCGACGCCATCCACCCGGGCTACGGCTTCCTGGCGGAGAACGCCCAGTTCGCCGCCCGAGTGATCGACGCCGGCATCACCTGGATCGGCCCCTCACCGGACGCGATCTCGGCCCTGGGCGACAAAGTGCAGGCCCGCCACATCGCTGAGAAGGTGGGCGCACCCCAGGTCCCCGGCACGGCCGATCCCGTCCAGTCGGCGGAAGAAATCCTCGACTTCGTCGACAAATTCGGCCTTCCGGTCGCCATTAAGGCCGCCTTCGGCGGCGGCGGCCGCGGCATCAAGGTGGCCCGCACCCGCGAGGAAATCCCCGAACTGTTCGAATCCGCCGTGCGCGAAGCCACCGCTGCTTTCGGCAGGGGCGAATGCTTCATCGAGCGGTTCCTGGACGCGCCCCGCCACGTCGAAACCCAGTGCCTCGCCGATGCCCACGGCAACGTGGTGGTGGTCTCCACCCGCGACTGCTCCCTGCAGCGCCGCAACCAGAAGCTGGTGGAAGAAGCCCCCGCGCCGTTCCTCACCGAAGAGCAGAACCGCCGCCTCTACGAATCCTCCAAGGCGATCCTGAAGGAAGCCGGCTACCTCGGTGCGGGCACCTGCGAGTTCCTGGTGGGCCAGGACGGCACCATTTCCTTCCTCGAAGTCAACACCCGCCTCCAGGTGGAGCACTGCGTCTCCGAAGAGGTCACGGGCATTGACCTGGTCCGCGAGCAGTTCCGCCTGGCCCGGGGCGAAGAGCTCGGCTACGGCGACCCCGAGGTCCGCGGCCACTCCATCGAGTTCCGCATCACCGGCGAGGACCCTGGCCGGAACTTCATGCCGGCGCCCGGCACCATCACCACACTGAAGAACCCCACGGGCCCCGGGATCCGCATCGACTCCGGCGTGGAGCAGGGCGATGTCATCAGCGGCAACTTCGACTCGATGCTCTCCAAACTGATCGTCACCGGAGCCACCCGCACCCAGGCGCTGCAGCGTTCCCGCCGGGCCCTGGAGGAAATGGTGGTGGAAGGCATTCCCACCGTCATCCCCTTCGACCTGGCCGTTGTCAGCAACCCCGCCTTCGCACCCGCGGAGGGGCCGTTCAGCATCCACACCCGGTGGATCGAAACTGAATTCGTCAACAACCTGCCTGCCTGGACACCGACCGGCACCGAGGCTGAAACGCCCGACGCCGGCGAACGGCAGCGCGTCACGGTTGAAGTCGGCGGCAAACGGCTTGAGGTTGTGCTGCCGGCCTCCCTGGGTTCGATCGGGACCGGCGCGGGCGCCGGCGCCAAGCCCGGCAAGTCGAAGAAGCGCCTCCGTACCGGCGGCCAGGCAGCGGCAGCCACGGGCAACGCCCTGACTTCTCCGATGCAGGGCACCATCGTCAAGGTCGCCGTTACCAACGGCGACGCAGTGACCGAGGGCGACCTCGTGGTGGTGCTCGAAGCGATGAAGATGGAACAGCCCCTCACTGCGCACCGCTCCGGGATCATCGTTGGCCTGGTTGCCAACGCCGGCGAGACGGTTTCGGCCGGCGCCATCATCGCCACGATCGAAGACTAGACCCTGCCGGAGGCACACCATGCTCGCACCAAGTTTTGAAGAAGAAGTGGACCGTTACCACCTTGCCGTCCCGGAGATCACGCGCGGAAACCCGGGCCCGGTGAAGGACCTGTACTCCAGGCTCGACGACGTCACGCTCGCCAATCCGTTCGGCGGCATCGCACGCGGCTGGGCGCAGGTGGAGGCCCGGCTTGACCAGGCTGCCCGCTATTTCCACGACGGAGAGATGCTCGGATTCGACACCATCACGTCCTACACGGCCCTGAACACCGCGTACCTGGTGGAGACGGAGCATTTCAAGGCCCGGGTGGAGGGTGCACCCGCCCCCGAGGAATTCGCGCTCCGTGTCACGAGCATCTTCCGGCGTGAAGAGGGCTTCTGGAAGCTGGTCCACCGGCATGCGGACCCCGCCGCACAGCCGCAGTCCCGGCATTCACTGGCACATACTGCCGGCAACTGACAGCGGAGCCGTAGGCGCAGCCGTACACGCAGTGTCGCCGCCGCGCCGCCGCCCTGCCGTGGCGGTGATCCGGCGCCGGCGCTGCCCCGGCGCTGGCATTGGGAAACCGGCCCGGGGCACACTTAGCGTGTGAAGCCTTTCCTGCTCCTGGCCTCCCGGGCCGAAGACGCCGCCGCCGATGACGAGTACGCCGCCTACCTGAGGTACGGGCAGCTGGCGCCGGATCAGCTGCGCCGCATCCGGCTCGAGGCAGCTCCCCTGCCGGAGCTTGACCTGGACGAGTACTCGGGAGTGATCGTGGGCGGCAGCCCTTTCACGTCCAGCGATCCTGCAGACCAGAAGAGCGACACCCAGCACCGGGTGGAGCGGGAACTGGCCGGTCTGCTTGACCGGATAGTGGACCTGGACTTCCCCTTCCTCGGCGCCTGCTACGGGGTGGGGACCCTGGGCAGGCACCAGGGCGCCGTGATCGACAGGACCTTTGGCGAACAGCTGGGCGGGGTGGAAATCGAGCTGACGGAGGCCGGGCTCTCGGATCCGCTCCTGCACGGGATGCCCCGGCGTTTCACCGCCTTCACCGGGCACAAGGAGGCTTGCACCACGTTGCCCTCCCACGCGGTGCGGCTGGCCTCCTCCCAGGCCTGCCCCGTCCACATGTTCCGCATCAAGCAGAACCTGTACGCCACACAGTTCCACCCGGAACTGGACGCGGAAGGACTGGTCACCAGGATCGACATCTACCGCCACGCCGGCTACTTCCCCCCGGAGTCCGCCGAGGAGCTCATGGCCGAAGCGCGGCGGTACACCGCCACCGAGCCCATGAAGATCCTCCGCAACTTTGTGGCCCGCTACGCCAACTGATGCCTGCCACGCGGGGCGGAGTCCCGCCGTCGTGCGTTCCTGCCGAGTTGGTGGGGCCCGGACGCAGCAAAGCCCGGCGCGTTCCCTGGTTATTCAGGGATCACGCCGGGCAGTGCTGTCAATATCCGGGGTGGAGCGTACGACGGCGGTGCGTCAGGCTACGTTGTTCTCGTAGTCCAGGTCGCGGGTTTCCTTGCTCACGAAAAGCGCGATGAGCGTCAGCACCGACATGGCGGTGAGGTAGACACCCACCAGCACGGGGCTGCCGTCGGCCAGTTCCCACAGCGCCACGGCGATGAACGGAGCCACTGCAGCGCCCAGGATGCTGGACACGTTGTAGCTCACGGCGGAGCCCGTGTACCGCACGTTGGTGGGGAACAGTTCCGGCAGCAGCGCGCCCATGGGGCCAAAGGTGAGCCCCATCAGCGAGAAGCCGATGATGAGCAGGGTCATGGTGCCCACAAAGCCGCCGCTGAACAGCGGGACGAACAGCAGGCCGAAGACGAAGATGCCTCCGGTGACGGCCAGCAGCATCTTGCGGCGGCCGTACTTCTCGGCCAGCGGTCCGGAGACCAGGGTGAAGATGCCGAAGAAGACGACGCCGGCAATCAGCATCCAGAGGAAGTCGTTGCGGGTGAAGCCAAGCCCGGGGACGAATGCCGCCGCGGCCGCTTCCGTCATCGGCTTGCCGGCCTTCTCGGCCGCGGCCCTGGCAGCGTCCAGGCTGGAAGCCCGGGTGCCGTAGGTCAGCGTGAACGTGGTCATCAGGTAGAAGAGCACGTAGGTGGCGAGCATGATGAACGTGCCCAGGATCAGCGGGCGCCAGCTGGACTTGAAGACCCGGGCCAGCGGCAGCTTGGCAACCTCGTTGGATTCGAGCACCTTGGTGAAAGCAGGTGTTTCGATCAGCTTCAGGCGCACGTAGAGGCCGATGATCACCATGACGGCGCTGAGCAGGAACGGCACGCGCCAGCCCCAGGCAAGGAAGTCCGCGGGCGTCAGGGCGTAGCTTGCCACCAGGAAGATCACGTTGGCGATGATGAATCCGATGGGGGCGCCCAGCTGCGGGAACGTGCCGTAGATGGCGCGCTTGTTGGCGGGGGCGTTCTCCGTGGCGAGCAAGGCGGCACCGCTCCATTCGCCGCCGAGGGCCAGGCCCTGGGCGAAGCGCATCACCACAAGCAGTGCCGGGGCCCAGAACTGCCAGCCCGGGACCAGCGCGGTGGGCAGGCAGCCGATCAGGAAGGTGGCAATACCCATGGTCAGCAGCGAGGCCACCAGCGTGCCCTTGCGGCCGAACTTGTCACCGAAGTGGCCAAAGACGATTGATCCGAGCGGGCGGGCGACGAATGCCACGCCGAACACGGCGAACGAGCTGAGCAGCTGCGTGGTCTCGTTCTGGTTGGGGAAGAACAGCGAAGGGAAGACCAGCACAGCGGCTGTGGCGTAGACGTAGAAGTCGTAGAACTCAACAGTGGTGCCGATCAGGCTGGCGACAATCACGCGGCCGCGCGAGTTCACCGCCTTGGGGGATCCTGGCTCCGCGGTGGTTTGGGTGGATGACATAGAAACACTTTCCTGGGGACCGGCCGGGCAGAATGAGACCCCGGCGTGCAGTAGTTAGAGTTCAATATTAGTTCCCGGCGTCCAGTCAATGGACAAATAGTCCACTATCTGGACCCGGGTGATTTGTCTCACTTGATGGTCTCACATCGCCTCACGCCTCTTTTCTGCTGCCGATAGGCAAATGTCACAGCGCGTTAACAAACCGCGACAGTCCGCGAAACGCACCTTCTCTACCTTGGAAGAACAACATCCCCCAAGAGGAGGTACACCGTGACTGTTGATCGCAGCGCAGATGCCGGCACCGGCAATTCCGTAGACATAGACACCGACCCGTTGCACGCAGGCGTGTCCCCATCCGCCAGCGCACAGCCCGGCTCCACCCGTACAACTGACGCCCCCGCCCTGGAATTCCGCCCGGGCCGCTGGATCGCCAACTGGAACGCCGAGAACAAAGAGCAGTGGGAATCCGCTGGCCGCTCAATCGCCCGACGCAACCTGAACTGGTCCATCTTCGCCGAATTCCTCGGCTTTGTGGTCTGGCAGCTCTGGTCCATCGTTGTGGTCCAGCTCCCCGCGGCCGGCTTCAACTTCTCCACGTCGGAAATCTTCTGGCTGATCTCGATGCCCAGCCTGGTAGGCGCCACGCTCCGCATCCCCTACACCTTCATGGTTCCCCGCTTCGGCGGCCGGAACTGGACCATAGTGTCCGCACTCCTCCTCCTGATTCCCGCGATCGGCCTGGGGCTCTGCGTCTCCAACCCCGGAACCCCGTTCGGGGTCATGCTCCTGGTGGCAGCCCTCGCAGGCTTCGGCGGCGGCAACTTCGCCAGCTCGATGGCCAACATCACCTTCTTCTACCCGGCCCGCGAAAAGGGCTGGGCCCTGGGCCTGAACGCCGCCGGCGGCAACATGGGTGCCGCCGTCGCACAGCTCGCCGTCCCGATTGTCATCACCCTCCTCGCCGTCGGCAGCGTCAACCTGCCCATGGCCGGCTGGATGTGGGTCCCGTTCATCCTGATCGCCGCGTTCGGCGCCTGGAAGTACATGGACAACCTCACCAGCGCCAAGGGTGACGTGGCCGGCTCAGTGGCAGCGCTGAAGGAACCGCACCTGTGGATCATGGCACTGCTCTACATCGGCACCTTCGGCTCCTTCATCGGCTTCGCCGGTGTGTTCCCCAAGCTCATCAAGGACTACTTCCCGGCTTTCTCCTCCATCGGAGTCGGAACCGTGGCGCTCTCACTCGCCTTCCTCGGCCCCCTGGTCGGTTCACTGGCCCGCCCCTACGGCGGACGCATGGCTGACCGCATGGGCGGCGCCCGCATGACCGTGGCCGCTTTCGCCTCCATGGCCGTCATCACGCTCACCATGATCTGGACCCTGCCGCTGAAGAACTTCTGGCTGTTCCTGGTCCTCTTCCTGATGCTCTTCACCGCCAGCGGCTTCGGCAACGGCGCCACCTACCGGATGATCCCCATCATCTTCGCCACCTCCAGCCGGGCAGCGAAGTCCGGGGCCAGCACCGTGGCAACGCAGCGGCTTGCGTCCTCCGCCCTTGGCCTCATCTCGGCCATCGGCGCCTACGGCGGATTCGTTATCCCGCAGGTGCTGAACGCCTCCAACACCGCCAGCGGATCCTACACACCGGCCTTCTACGGTTTCGTGGGAGCGTATGTGCTCATGCTGGTTGTCTGCTGGTTCTGCTACATCCGCAACGCCAACCGAAACGCGATGGGACACGTCTAACATGACCAAAAGCGCCGACACGCACTGCCCTTACTGCGCCCTGCAGTGCGCCATGACGCTCAAGTCTCCAACGGGACTGACCCCGGCTTCCGAGCCGGGGTCAGTCCCCGTGCCGGCTGAAACGGCTGGACCCGCTGCGCCGGCTGCCGGGTTCGCCTCCCCCGCGGCACCCCTCCTGGAAGTCAGCGGCCGGGACTTCCCCACCAACCGCGGCGGCCTGTGCCGGAAGGGCTGGACCTCCGCCACGCTCCTGAACCACCCCGGCCGTGTCACCGAACCCCTCCTGAAGGGTGCGGACGGCGTGCACCGTCCCATCGGCTGGGACCAGGCACTGGGCCTGGTCACCACCGCCGTCAAGGAAACGCAGTCCCGCTACGGAAAGGACGCCGTCGGCGTTTTCGGCGGCGGCGGCCTCACCAACGAAAAGGCCTACATGCTGGGCAAGTTCGCCCGCCTGGCCCTGGGCACCTCCCGGATCGACTACAACGGACGATTCTGCATGTCCTCCGCCGCGGCCGCCGGAATGCGGGCCTTCGGCCTGGACCGCGGCCTCCCCTTCCCGCTGGCGGATCTGGACACCGCCAGCACCATTCTGATGCTCGGCTCCAACGTCGCCGAAACCATGCCGCCTTTTGTCCAGCACCTCAAAGGCGCCCGCGACGCCGGCGGGCTGATCGTTGTTGATCCCCGCCGTTCCGCCACGGCCGCGTTCACGTCCGACGGCGGCGGCCTCCACCTCCAGCCACTGCCGGGCACCGACCTCACCCTCCTGCTGGGCATCTCCCACGTGGTGGTCCACGAGGGCCTGGCCGATCAGGCCTACGTCCGGGAACGGACAGCCGGCTACGACGCCGTGGTCCGCAGCGTGAACTCCTTCTGGCCCGAACGCGTCCAGTCGCTCACCGGTGTTCCGGCCGAACTGATCCGGGAAACCGCGCGCAGGCTCGCCGACGGCGCACGCAAGGGCGGCTCCTACATCCTCACCGGCCGCGGCGTGGAACAGCACATCGACGGCACCGACACCGCCACGGCCGCCATCAACCTCAGCCTGCTCCTGGGCCTGCCCGGTTCACTCCGCAGCGGCTACGGCACCCTCACCGGCCAGGGCAACGGCCAGGGCGGGCGCGAACACGGCCAGAAGGCCGACCAGCTCCCCGGCTACCGCAAAATCACCGACCCCGCCGCCCGGGCACACATGGCCGGCGTGTGGGGCGTTCCGGAGAAAACCATCCCCGGTCCCGGCCTCCCGGCCGTCCAGCTGCTCAAGTCACTCGGACAGCCCGACGGCGTCCGGTGCCTCTTTGTGCACGCCTCCAACATTGCGGTGGCCTCCCCCGATGCCAACGCTGTCATCGCGGGCCTGCGCAGCCTGGACTTCCTGGTGGTCTGCGATTTCTTCATGTCAGAGACCGCAGCCGAAGCCGACCTCATCCTCCCGGTCCTCCAGTGGGCCGAAGAGGAAGGCACGCTGACCAACCTGGAAGGACGCGTCCTGCGCCGCCGCCGTGCGCTGCAGCCCCCCGCCGGTGCCCGCAGCGAGCTGTGGATCATGGCACGGCTGGCGGAAGCCCTTGAGGCGCCGTCGACCTACAGCGAGGACCCGGAAACGGTCTTCGAGGAGCTGCGGCTAGCTTCCGCGGGCGGCCATGCCGACTACTCCGGCATCGATTACGCCATGCTGGACCGCGGCGAGGCCGCCTACTGGCCCTACCCGGCAGGCAGCACCGGGACACCGCGGCTCTTCCTGGACGCGTTCGCCCACCCGGGCGGCAAGGCCGTCATGACCCCGGTGACGCCGCGCCGCCGTCGTACGCCCGCTGCCAATCCTGACCCCATGGCCAGGACCATGACCCTCATCACCGGGCGCCTCCTGGAGCACTACCAGTCCGGCGCGCAGACCCGGCGGGTGTCCGAACTGCTCGCTTCGCAGCCCGAAGCGAAAATGCAGATCCATCCCGCCGCCGCCGCCGCCATGGGCATCACCGAGGGTTCGTTTGTCTCGGTGGCCAATGAACGCGGCGAGGTGGTGTGCCGGGCCGAGCTCAGCACCACGATCCGCCCGGAAACTGTCTTCCTGCCCTTCCATTTCCCGGAACTTGAAAGCGCCAACCGCCTCACGGAAGCCGCCACGGACCCCATCTCCGGGATGCCCGAGTTCAAGTTCAACAGAGTCTGGGTCAGGGCTGCCGCAGCACCCCAACTCCACAACAACGTTCCCCAAATGACGGAGGCCTCATGAGCGAGCAAGTTGTCGTTGTCGGTTTCGGCCCGGTGGCCGCGCGCCTGATCGACGAGCTGCTGCCCGCGGTCCGCGAAGGCCATGTACAGCTGACGGTGGTCGGCGAGGAGACCGAGGCTGCCTACAACCGTGTCCTGGTGGCCGATCTTGGCGTGGGCCGCACCACCGCGGAAGCGTTGGCCCTCTCCGATGCCGCAGCGCTGGCAGCCGAAGGTGTTGATGTCCGGCTTGGTGTGCGGGTGCGCCGCGTGGACCGCGCCCGGCAGCAGGTCCTCCTCACGGACGGCAGCTCCGCCCACTACGAACGGCTGGTTTTCGCCACCGGCTCCCGGCCAGTCATCCCCAACCTCACCGGCATCAACCCGGACCCCGCCTCCCCCGTGCTCCCGGCAGGGGTCACGGCCCTGCGGGACCTCGCCGACGCCGCCGTGCTCCGGCAGGCTGTCGACGGCGGCAAGCGTGTGGTGGTCCTCGGCGGCGGCGTCCTCGGCCTCGAAACAGCCTTGGCGGCTGCCGAGGAAGGCGCCACCGTCACTGTGGTGCACAACGGCCCCCACCCGCTGGGGCGCAACATCGACCGCGGCGGCGGAGCAGTCCTTGCCGCCGGGCTGCGCCGCTGCGGCGTCCGGATGGCAGGCAACGCCAGGTCCACCGGCGTGGAACACAACTCCCCCGACGGCGGATTCTCGGCGCTGCTGCTCGACGACGGTTCGGCGATCGACGGCGACCTCCTGGTCCTGTCCTGCGGCGTCCGCCCGCGCACCGAACTGGCCGAAGGCTGCGGCCTCTCCACCGGGACCGGGATCCTCGTGGACCACCGGCTCCGCGCCCACCACGAGCCGCACATCTTCGCCATCGGCGACTGCGCTGAGGTCCGCTGCCCGGATCCCGCCTGCGCCGAGTGCCGTTCCGCCAAGGGACCGTCTGGACTGGTGGGACCGGGCTGGCGGCAGGCGGAATGGCTGGCCGAGTACCTGACCCTGCTGGCCACCGGCACCCAGGAGAACGCGGATGCCCTGGCTGCGCTGCCGCAGGAACAGGCCGGCGTCATTGTCCTCAAGGCCCGGGGCCTGAACATGGCCGTTGCCGGCGACAACGCTGCCGAACCCTGGGACGAGGAGGCGCTGACCGCCGGTGCCGTCAACGGCCGCCCCCGCCTGCAGATCGCGCAGTGGGCTGACCCGGAGCACGGCCGTTACGTGAAGATGACCACCCGCGGCGGTGTGCTCGAAGGCCTCGTCGCGGTGGGCATGCCCCGCACCGCCGCCGAGCTGGTGGGACTGTTCGAACGCAGCGCCGAGCTGCCGGCGGACCGGTCCCTCCTGCTGCGCCTCGACGGCCCGGACCAGCCCGTGTCCGCCGGTGCGGTGGACCCGGAGCGCACGGTGTGCCGCTGCGCCGGGGTCAGCGGAACGAAGATCGCTGCTGCGGTGACCGACGGCTGCGGGACGGTGGCCGAAGTGTCGGGCGCCACCCGCGCCGGGACTGGGTGCGGCGGCTGCCATGATGACATCAAGGGGCTCATCGAAAAACACTTTCAAGGGGCCGTCGCCTGAGGACATGGCGCGGCCTTAGAACTCCACGCCGCGCACCAGGTTGATCATTTGATCCTTCGTCTGCTCTGCGGTGGGTCCCGTCGGTGAGATCAGGACCTGAGCCACGAATGTGGCGATGTTCTGGCCCCTCACCGCAGAGATCATCAGGATGGTGATCGGCACGTCGCCCGCCGGACGGAGGGATTTCGGACCGGAAGGTTCAGTTGTCATGGAGAAGGACGCGCTGTCCCCGATCCCGTCCACTGCCTCTCCCCGCACACCAGGACCGGGCAGCGAAGACGCTGCGCCCTTGAGGACTTCGATCGAAAAGACCATGGAATCCGGGCCGGGTGTGCCCGGTTCGCTGAATGTGTAGCGGCAGCTGACCTCCCCCGGGAGGACCTGCGGCGCGGACTTCGCCCCGAAAGCCTGCCTCACTTCATCGGGACTGGTCAGCGCGCAGACCGGATTGTTCGTTGTGGTCGGCGCACCCACCGCCGGAGCGGCCGGAACGCTGAGCGGGGAGCCGTTGCCCCAGCCGGCGTCCACCGCTGCCTGCGCGAGCGCGCGTGCCATGGCGTTGCCATCCGGAATCCCGGCACCCGCCGAAGGTGGTGAAGCCAGGTAGACCATCTCGAGCGTCTCGTTGCCCCGGACCGCAGCCAGCACGGCGTTGGCGGACGCGCCGCCTGTCTCACCGCGGAAGTAGCCCGTCCACTGCAGGCAGGCAAAGTCGCCGATGCCCGTGACAGGTGAGCAGTCCGACGTCGACCTGGCCTTGGCGATGTCGGCGTCCGAAGCAGGGGATATGAGGGCCACCGACAGGTTCGTCATTCCCTTATCGGACTTGCTCATGTAGCCGCACGAGTACGCCTTGCTGCCTATCGGCCTGTCAGGTGTGTTCTGGCCTACAGGTATGACACCGGGTACGGCCTTCGCTGCGATCTCCGGGGTAATGAGGTCACAGGCCGGGCTGGTGGTGCCGATGGAGGCACCGGACGACGCCGGTCCGCCTTGGCCCGCCGGCGCAGCGCACGAGGTGAGGAGCAGGACGAGCACGGCCATCACCGTTACAGCGGGTCGAACCGAAAGGGACTGGCGAGTGGGCATGGGACTCCTTTTCCGGTCCGCGCGAACGAAGCCGCCGGTCTGTGGCGTCAGTCTGGCGCCCGCCCGGGGTTGGGGCACAGAGGCAAAAGTACCGGGTTGCCCCTGTAGCGTCCTGGCCTTGATAACTGCTGGGTCTTCCTGCCCTTGTGCCCGGGCGCCAGGATGAGATTCTGAAAGCTGGCATCCATGGAAGGCACTCATGATCGTCGGCATCGTCCTGGCCCTCGGCGCGATAGTTGTGGTCGCGGTCGCGGTGACTGTTGTTTTAGTCCGGCAGAAGGATCCACTGCGTCGTGGCGGGGCGCTGAGACGGATCGGCGTCGCCGTCATGGTGGTGTTCACCGGCTTCGGCGCAATCTTCATCGGGGGCTACGCAATGGAGGATCCAGGGGGAAATGCCGGGCTGACAGTCACCCTCGCCTGGGTGGCGCCCATGCTCGTCTTGGCCGCCGCCGCCTGGTTTTGGCCGGCCTTTGCCGCTCCCCTGCTCATCTCACTTACGTCTGCTTTGGTAGCCGCATGCCTATGGTTCGCCGTTGATCCGGAGTACGCGCGAAGTTTCATCAGTGGCCTCGGACCGGTCGTAGCTGTCAGCGTTATCGCCCTGGCGTTCCCCGCAGCCGTACTCGGACTCAAACGGACTGCCCTGGCAGGCTGGTTGCTCATCGCCCTGGGCGTGCTCCCCCTCCTGATCACGATCGTCGGAAGATCCGGGCCGGTCGTCTCACTCGCGGCAGCGAGCGTGGTCCCCCTCATCGCCGGGATCATCTATCTCGCGTCTGTCCGGATTGCGCGGCCACACCCGGCAACCGTGTAGTTCCTGGCGGCTTCGGCCTGAGCGGGCGGCCGGGGCCCGCGTAACGCGAATCGGGCCCGGAGCGTCGGACCGGTAGCATCGGGGCCATGAGCGCCGACGACGACGACATCACCGGTGAACTGCTGGCTGACGCCGGGAAGCTGACCGGGCTGAGCCTGGAGCTGCTGGGCCTTGATCCCCACCCGGATGATATGACCCCGCTATGAGGTGCAGTTCACCCAAAAGTTCATTGTGGTGGCCTCGGACGTGGCAGCATCCCTGGGCCGCGGCTGGAGCGCCCCCGGCTGCATCTCGGCAGAACTGGCGGTCCGGTGCCTGCTCGATCAGGCGGAAATCACCGAGGACATCTACGAACTGGACCTGCCCGAAGACTGGCTGGCAGAGGTAGAGGAAGTCCTGTTGGAGGATGCGGACAGCCAGGGGCTGTACTCAGAGGGTCCTGACGGAGCCGATGACGACGTCGTCGGTCTTGGCTTCGAGCGCTGGTTCACGCCGTTTTCACCGGTGGACGTGGTCCCGGCCTACGCCCGATCCTGACCTGCGTTACGCCTGGTCCTGAGGCGACGGGGCAGGCACTCCCGCCAGGAAATCCTCAGTGAAGCGCTTCACGCCGTCCCACTCGGTGTAGACATAATCGCGGGACGTGTCCAGGTCCGTGGACCCCTTGTCCCGGACGATTTTCTTCATCATCTGGCGTTTGAGGAAGTTGTACTGGGTGTAAAGCAGGGCCCCGGCGAAGATTCCGACATGCTCGGGATGCCAGCCGGTCTGTTCCTCGAACTCCGCGACGTAGCCCTCAGCATCGTGTTCGGCGCCGTGGGCGGCGAGGCTGACCGAGATCAGTGCGGACGGGAGCCGCTCCAGCTCAGCGCGGTTCTGCCGGACAAAGTCGGCCACAAAGCCCTCGTGCTTGCCCATATGGATCGAGGCCGCGACGATCACACCGTCGTGGCCGTTGGGGATGCTGCTGGCGGCGGAGTGCTTGAGGTCCACCGTTTCCGCCTCGTGTCCGTGGGCACGGACCAAGTCGGCAATGTACTCAACGATCCGGGCTGTCTGCCCTTCAACGCTGCCATAGGGGATGTAGATGTTGGCCATGTTCCACTGTGTGCGCGCAGCGGGCTGCCGAAGTAGGGCCGAACGTCCCCGTCCTGGCCTGCCGGAGCAGTGATGCTGGCCGGAGCCGTGGTGCGGGGCCGGACGCTAGGCCGGGGCTTTGGGAATCATGATCCATAAGGCGACGTAGACCAGCTCACCGATCCCGACTATGCCGAAGATGACAAACCCCAGCCTGACCAGGAACTTCGGAATTCCGAAGCGGGCGGAGAGTGCGGCGCAGACGCCGGCGATGATTTTTCCGTTGCGCGGACGCTCCAGTGCTGTGCTCATGCCGCCACGCTACCTGAAAACGCTGGTGACCGGCAGGGCGAAAGGCCCTGCGGCCGGTTCGGGGGACAACACGGGCCGGATCAGCCCACCAGGCGCGCCGCCAACGCGTAGATCCCCCACAACCCCGCCGCGAGCAGGATCCCCAGATATGCCAGCACCAGCCTCGTGTCCCTGAGGTAGCATTTCGACTTCGTGAGGCCCCTCCGGCGCGCTTTCCAGTAACCAGCGACCCCGATGGCAGCAAACACAGCCAGTGCCACCGGACCGGCTGCCCAGCCCAGCAGGGCGACCGTTGCGAAGATGCAGAGGCGCAGCGGATCAAACGGCGGTGCGGACTGCGGATCCGTTTCAGGGCCAGGCCCGTGTCCGTGCCGGGCTGAGTGCCTGGAGCGGACCAGCTGCGACGGCAATGGCCCGGCTGCGATACGCCGGGCATCAGATGCGGAACTCATCGGACCTCCTTGTTATGGCTGGCTCAAACCTGGCGGACGGGGAGAAGCCGCGTGCCTGTCGCTGTGCTCATCCGTTGCCTGGCCAGTGCAGGCCACGCCTGGACAGCGCAGAACGGAGCGCACTGGTGAGCGCCGTCGTCGCTCTTTGTTCCCACGTGGACGCAGCACTGCGTGAGCCGTTCCTCGATCATGGTCGAAATGTCCATGAATGGCTTGACCATGATGCGGGTTACCCGTTCAGCGAGCAGCCTGCGCAGCCGCTGCTGCTGGCCCGGGAGCTTGCCGGCCGCGAGTGTGGTGAGCGTGCCGATGCCGAGGTCGCACTGGGTGCAGATGTTCTTCCAGAGATCCATGGTGCGCGGGTGGGACAGCGAGGACTGCTCGCTCAGCAGGTCCAGCAGGGAGGACTTCATGAGGTTGCGCAGCTCGAGCGGGATGGCGCTGTCGGCGATGCGGTTGGCGATGCTGTCAGGATTGAGTTCCAGCCAGGCGAGCAGCTGGTCGTGCCCGATGAGGGCGGTCAGCGAGCGCCAGACCCCCGAGTCGTCCTTGAGCATGTACCCCACGGAAGCGCAATGCGGATGCGAGCACGGAAGTGCCGTCAGGTCGTGCCACGAGACCACCCCGCCTGTCTGCTCCGCGAGCCGGTCGAGTACGCCTGTATGGGTGAGCCTGTCCGTGGGGTCGATGCCGTGGCCGCGCCCTGAACCGAACACCGGCTGTAGGGCAACCCCGCCCACGAACGGGGTTTCCAGGGCCCTCATGACGACGGCGCCCACCTCACCGTCGTTGACGCCCAGTGTGGCCGTCATCGTCAAAGTGGTGAAGATGCCCGCCTCCGACAGTCGCGAGATCGCTGCGTCTTTGAAGCGGGTAAGGTCCCCGCCGCGGTGGTGGATGGATGCTTCCTTCGACGGGCCGTCGTATTGGAGGTAAACCTCCACCCGGTCCCGGTGTTCGGCCAGCAGCGCGAGCAGGTCGTCGTCAGTCGCGACCAGCATGCCATTGGTGTTAACCATGATCCGGACGATCGGCCGGGCTACGAGCTCATTTAGAAGCTCGGCGAGGTGGGGGTAAAGCGTCGGCTCGCCGCCGGAGAGCATCAGCACGTCCAGACGGCCGTTTTCGCGCGACAGCCGGGTGTCGATGTTTGCGAGAACCTCGCTGAGCGGGGCCACCCCCTGCAGCTGGGGGCCGGAGGCGGTGAAGCACGTGGGGCAGCGCAGGTTGCAGTGCTCGATGATGTCCTGCAGGAGGATGCACGTGTGCTGCGTCTGCATGGCGGGCAGCCCGTAGGCGTAGGCTTCCGGCACCTGGCGGAAATTGTCTGCCCGGTCGGGGACGTGCTGTTTGGTGGGCGCCTGCCACTTCTCCAGGTAGCGCAGGATTTCGGGAGACTCGTCGTACAAGGTACTGATAAGGCCGTGGTCCGGGCAGCCCCGCTCGAGCCACACCCGGTCATCACGGATCAGCAGCGCGCCGGAGAGCCGCCGGACCTGCGCGAGTTCAGGGTTCCCCTCGTGGCAGCGGGGACAGAATCCCGTGACGTACCGGTGGATCCGGTCCCCGCGCAACGGCTGCCCGGGGCCGGGCATAGCCTGGCCGGAAGAGAACGGGGACGGATTCATATCCGGCTACTCATCTGAGAGAGGGCCATGACGCAGATGCCTCCACCGACCAGTGTGAAGACCCCCAGGCCAATCAGCAGCCCGGTACCCCACCGGGATGTGCTGGGCCTGACCGCCAGCACGATGGCTCCCGCCAGATAGACCGCGATGGGTATGAACGCTGCAGGCCCGGCGAGGAAGGTCCTGTACCCCTGATCCGGAGCGATACCGCTTGTTGTCCCGAAATAGAGGGCATAAAGCGCCAGCGCCCCCAACAGGATTCCCAGCACCATGGAGCCACGCCTCGGTTCAGCCGGCGTTTCCTCCTGCCCGGGCTGTCTGGACGGGTCCCACGGGATGTCGGGCTTGTCCTCGTTCATGCCGCTGTTCCTTCCAACTGCGGGCGGAGAGGTTTCCCGAAGACCCGCTGCATCCGCCAGAGCAGCAGGGGGAGAATCACCAGGAGGAACCACTGGGGGCGGCTCATCCCCAGCCAGAGCACCTCGTTGCCCCTGACGAACTCCACCCCGAACCGGAACAGGGCGTAGGAGCTCACGTAGCAGATAAAGAGATCGCCTGGATGGGGCAAGCGGTCACGAAACCGCCACATCACCGCGAATGCCGCAAGGTGGAACACCATTTCGTAGGCAAAGGACGGATGGAGGCCCACTCCGGGCTGCGCGCCGAACAATGCAGCCTGCGCCGGGGTGAGTGCGATCCCCCACGTTCCGCCGGTTGGAGTGCCCGGCAGTTCGGTCAGGAGGCAACCGATCCGTCCGATGACCAGCGCCAGGGCTACGGCGGGTGCCAGCAGATCGCCGGTGGGCTCACGGTAACCTGTCAGCCGCTTGCCCAAATGGACGCCGAACCACGCGCCCACAAGCCCCGCGAGGATGCTGCGGTCCCCGTTGCCCCACCAGTCCGCGAGCGAGACCTGCCGGGAAACGTCCCAGGTAAGCAATCTGGAGCCAATGGCACCGAAGGCGACTGCGAAACCTGCAATAGGCCAGAGACGGGGATCGGTGAGGCCCCGGCGGCGCTTTTCGTAGGCGTAAAACAAGAGGGCTGCGAAGATTCCCAGCCCTACGAGACCGCCATGCACCAGCCCATCTCCCGCAAAGGGAAGCCCGATCATGAGCAGAGTGTAGCAGTGGGCCGGCGCGGCCCTTCGGTGCTACATGTGGACGTGCAGGCGCCGGGCAGCTTCTGAGATGGAGCCGCTGAGCGATGGGTACACGGTGAAGGTGCTGGCGACGTCGTCCACGTGGAGTTTCTGCTTCACGGCGATGGAGATGGCGAAGATCAGTTCTGACGCGTTCGGTCCCACAACAACCCCGCCGATCACGGTGCCGGAGCCCTTGCGCGCGAAGATCTTGACGAAACCGTCCTTGTGATTGCGCATCTTGGCGCGGGCGTTGCTCTTAAGGGACAGCTTGATGACGTCGCCCTGGTACTTGCCGGAGTGGATCTCGTCCTCCGATACACCCACGTTCGCGATCTCGGGCGAGGTGAAGATGTTCGACGCGACCTGGTGCAGCTTGAGGGGCATGACGCTGTCGCCCAGGAAGTGCGCAATGGCGATCCGGCCCTGCATGGCAGCCACGGACGCGAGCGCCAGCACACCGGTGCAGTCACCGGCGGCGTAGATGTTCGGTGCGGTGGTGCGGGAAACGCCGTCCACCTTGATGTGGCCGGCCTCGGTCAGCGCCACCCCGGCCTCTTCCAGTCCGATGCCGGCGGTGTTGGGAATGGAGCCCACGCAGACCAGGCAGTGGCTGCCGGTGACCCTGGACCCGTCGCCGAGCGTGACCACCACGCCGTCGTCCGTCCGTTCGACGCTCTCGGCCCGGGCACGGGAGAGAACAGTCACGCCGCGCCGTTTGAAGACTTCCTCCAGCACTTCGGCGGCGTCGGTGTCCGAGCCCGGCAGCACCCGGTCACGGCTGGAGATGAGCGTGACCTTGGAGCCGAGGCCGTTGTACGCCGAGGCGAATTCAGCCCCGGTCACACCGGAACCCACCACGATGAGTTCCTCCGGCAGTTCGTCCAGATCGTAGATCTGGGCCCAGTTGAGGATGCGTTCGCCGTCCGGCCGGGCGGTGGGGAGCTCGCGGGGATGCGCTCCCACCGCAAGGAGGATCGTGTCAGCTTCGACCATCTCGGTGCCGTCCGCGGTCAGGACTTCGATGGTGTGCGTGTCCACCAGGCGGCCGGAACCGATCAGGATGCGGACGTTGTGCTGTTCCAGCCCGGTGGATATGTCCCGTGACTGCTGGCGGGCCAGGCCCAGCAACCTGTCGTTGATGTGCTTGAGGTCTGCGCGCATCACCGGCACAAAGTCGCCGCCGTCGACGTCGAACTTCACTCCCAGCTCGTCCGCCTCGCCGACGCGGGTCATCAGGTCCGCCGTCGCGATCAGGGTTTTGGAAGGCACGACGTCGGTGAGCACCGCCGAGCCGCCGAGGCCGGCGCGTTCGATGATGGTGACCTGCGCCCCCAGTGAGGCGGCCACCATGGCGGCTTCGTATCCGCCCGGGCCACCTCCCAGGATTGCGATCCGGGGTGAGCTGAAATCAGGGTGCGTAGTCACAATCAACCATTCTCTCCCATCCGAACCGGGACCACCACCTGACGCCGTGCGCTGCGGGCGCTGGCGCGATAGCTTGTACCAGTGAGTAATACAGACCTCCCCGCCACCGACCCCTTCCTCGCCGCGCGCTCCGCCGCCGCCTACATCGCCGAGGCGACAGGCGTGGCGGGCCACGACGTCGCCCTCGTCCTGGGCTCGGGCTGGGCGGAGGCCGCCGACCTCATCGGTGACACCACCGCCACCCTGGCCGCCTCCGAAGTCCCCGGCTTTCATGCCCCGGCAGTGGAAGGACACGTCGGCACCATCCGCTCCGTCCTGACCAAGGAAGGCAAGCGCGCACTGGTCCTGGGTGCAAGGACCCACTACTACGAAGGCAAAGGGGTCCGCGCCGTGGTCCACGGCATCAGGACGGCCGCGGCCGCCGGCTGCAAGACACTGGTCCTCACCAACGGCTGTGGTGGCCTGAATGAGAACTGGGCTCCGGGGACGCCGGTCCTCATCAAAGATCACATAAACCTCACCGCCACGTCCCCGCTGGAAGGGGCAACCTTCGTTGACCTGACAGATCTCTACAGCTCACGCATCCGCGCCCTGGCCCGCGAAGTCGACGCTTCACTGGACGAGGGCGTCTACGCCCAGTTCAGCGGACCGCATTACGAAACCCCTGCCGAAGTCCAGTTTGCCAAACGGATCGGTGCTGACCTGGTGGGTATGTCCACTGCCCTGGAGGCAATCGCGGGCAGGCACGCGGGCATGGAGGTGTTCGGCATTTCGCTGGTGACCAACCTGGCCGCCGGCATCAGCCCGATGCCGCTCAGCCATCAGGAGGTCCTCGAAGCCGGCCAGGCCGCCGGGCCGCGCATTTCGAAACTGCTGGCCGGAATCATCGCCAAACTCTAGGGCAACGCGGGGTCACTAAATGCCCATCCGGAGCCCTTTTTTGGGCGTTAAGTGACCCCGCGTTGCTTTCAAAGAGGGATTCAGGATCTGGCCCCGACGAGCTGCTTGACGGTGTTCCCCCGGGCCTCGGGAAACCGGCGTTCGATGGACTGGGCGATCCCGGCGATGCTTTGCCGGGACAGCTCGGTCCGCCAGGTCACCTCAGCGTGGCGCATGGCCTGGGAAATGAGGCACGTCCGGGCGTAGTCCGCGTCCATGTCCCCGCCGGGTGCGTCGCGGAGGATTCCTTCGCAGCGGAAGGCATCCTCGTTTCCCTCGATGGCCAGAACCACGTCAAGGACCGAGATCTTCTCCGGACGCCGCGCCAGGGAAAAGCCGCCCCGGGGACCGGACACCGAGCTCAGGATCCCCGCGCGCACCAGCGCCTGGAGCTGCTTGTTCAGGTATGCGGCAGGAAGTTTGTAGAACTCGGCCAGGCGTGCGCTGCTGACGGCCTCCCCCGCAGGCGTCCAGGACATGTTCACGCAGCTGTGCAGCCCCCATTCAACTCCCTGCCCCATTTTCATATTCGCGACGTTACTTGTCCAGAAATCCGGCTGTCAAGGATTTCGGCTTTCCGCTCCCACCATTGAGTGTTCAAGGAACGGTTCCGTGGGCAATGACGATAGCGTGGGGACCATGACGTCCTCCGATGCCGAGTCCTTGTTCAGCCGAGCCCGCGAGTGGGCTGCCAAAGACCCGGATCCCGCCACTTCCGCAGAACTCACTGAGCTGCTGCGGCTTTCGGAAGACGGCTCCCCTGCCGCATTGCAGGAACTCACCGACAGCTTCAACGGGACGCTGCAGTTCGGCACCGCCGGCCTGCGGGCAGCGCTCGGGCCAGGACCAAACCGGATGAACCGGGTGGTGGTCCGCCGCGCGGCCGCCGGACTGGCTGCTTTCCTGGCCGACGCCGTGCGCGAGGCTGCCCCCGGAACCCGGCCGCGCGCCGTCGTCGGCTACGACGCCCGCTACAACTCCGATGTCTTCGCCGAGGAAACCGCGGCCATCTTTGCCGCCGCCGGGATTGAAACCTTCCTGTTGCCCGCCGCGCTGCCCACGCCGCTGCTCGCCTACGCGGTCCGGGCCCTGGACTGCGACGGCGGCGTGATGGTGACCGCCAGCCACAATCCGCCGCAGGATAACGGCTACAAGGTGTACCTGGGCCGCCACGCCGTGGAGGAAAGCGGCAGGGGCGCGCAGATCGTGGCCCCCTACGACGGCATGATCGCCGCGCGGATCGCCGCCGTGGGCGCCCTGGAATCCATCGCCCTCGCCGCGGACGGCTGGACCGTCCTGGACCCCTCCATCGCGGCGGACTACCAACGGGCGACGGCGGCACTCGCCGATCCGGCACGCTTTCCCGCCCGTGACCTAAAAATCGTCCTGACGCCCATGCACGGCGTCGGCGGGGAAACCGCCGTCGCGGTCCTGAACGCCGCAGGCTTTGCCGATGTCACCCTCGTGGCGGAACAGGCTGAGCCGGATCCGGACTTTCCCACCGTGAACTTTCCCAACCCGGAAGAGCCGGGGGCGCTGGACCTCGCGCTCGCGACGGCCGCCAGGGTTGATGCGGACATCGTGCTCGCCAACGACCCCGACGCGGACCGTGCCGCCGTCGCAGCAAAAGATCCGGACACCGGGGCCTGGCGCATGCTGCGCGGCGATGAGGTGGGCGCCCTGCTGGGCGCGCACATTGTGGCCCGTCTCGCGGGCGGTACCGGGGGTGCGGGCGGCGCCGGCACCGCCGGGGCGGACAGGGCAGGTTCCAAGGGTGCCGGCGTGTTCGCCAGTTCGATCGTGTCGTCGCGCCTGCTCGCCCGCATCGCCGCGGCCTCCGGGTATGCCCATGAGGAGACGCTGACGGGGTTCAAGTGGATTTCCCGGGTGCCCGGGCTCCTCTACGGCTACGAAGAAGCCCTGGGCTACTGTGTTGCGCCGGACCTGGTCCGGGACAAGGACGGGATCTCGGCGGCTGTCCTCATTGCGGAACTGGCCGCCGCCGCAAAAGCTGACGGAAAGACCGTCTTCGACACCCTCAATGAGCTCTACCTGCGGCATGGACTCCATGCCAGCGACCAGCTGAGCATCCGGGTGGCTGATTCGGGCCTGCTCGACGCCATGATGAACCGGCTCCGCGTCAGCGCACCGGAATCGTTCGGTTCTTCGGCGGTTGAAACCTTCGTGGACCTCGCGGAGGGGAGCGGGCACTTGCCGCCCACCGATGGCCTCCTGTATCTCACCAAGGACCAGACCCGCGTGATCATCAGGCCCAGCGGGACCGAACCCAAGCTCAAGTGCTACCTGGAAGTCCTTCGCCCGGTGGAGTCAGCGGCTGAACTGCCCGAGGCGCGGCAGGCGGCGCGCGCCGCCCTGGACAGCGTGCTTGGCGATGTCCGCGAGGCCCTGGGCCTCTAGCCAAGCCGACTCAGGCGAAGCCGACTCAGGCGAAGCCGCTTAGGCCTCGACCTCGACGAATCCATCCGAAACGCGGGTGCTGAAGGTTTCGAGGCGCACTGCCGCTGTTCCGAAGCATTCACCCGTTTCGAGGTCGTAGACCTCTTTGTGCAGCGGGGAGGCGATGGTGGGGCGGGAGCCGCGCGAACCCAGTATGCCGCGGGCCATTACGTGGGCGCCGGTGGCCGGGTCCTCGTGGGCCACTGCGAAAACTTCGCTGGGGCCGGTCCGGAAGAGTGCCACCTGGCGGCCTGCGATGAGCGCTGCCTCGCCCCAGGACAGCTCAAGCTCCTCCACCGCACAGACGCGGTGCCAGCCCGTGACCAGTCCGGCTGCGTTCGGTGCCGTGCCGGTTTCGGCGGCGAGCGCCCCAAGTTCCAGTGTTGCCGTCATGTCCGGCTCCTCTCCCCGTGCGTTTTGCTGTGCTTGTCTGTTTGCTGTGCTGCGTGTCTGTCAGGCCACCTCTGCGGCCGTACTACCAAACTAGGCAGCTGGTGTTTCGATGGCGTGCGGTGAATGTGTCCGGCGCGTAAAAGAGAACTCACCCGGTCGGAAACGCGTTCGTGATGCAGAAGTTAAGGTCACGAAACAATTGGGAAACTGAAGCGAAACTGCGGCTCCCTACTGTTGAAGCAACACCTCGTCAGAGAAAGCCGCAGAATTCCGTTTGCGGCCCATGCGAAAGGCCCACAGTGACCGAACAGACTTCAAGCAACGAGACCACGCGCCGCATCGTCGTCGCCGGTGGCGGCCCCGCCGCCCACCGTTTTGCCGACGCTATGCATTCCCGCGGCCTCGATGGCTGGCATGTCACGGTCCTCACCGAGGAGGCACACCTCCCCTACGACCGGGTGGCGCTCTCCAAGGCCCTCACCGACTCCGAAGTGGACCTGACGCTCGGGACGGCCTCCATGTGGGACCACGATTCCCTGTCGCTGAAGACCGGCGAGCGCGTGGTCAAGATCAACGCCGAGGCCAAGACCGTTGAAACGGCGGCCGGCAGCGTCTTCGAATACGACGACCTCGTAGTTGCCACGGGTTCGAATGCGGCCAGACTTCCCATCCCCGGGGCCGAGCACACACACGTCTACCGCACGCTCGAAGACGTGTGGGCGATTAACAAGGCCATCACCGAGCTCACGGAGAAGCTCGGCCGCAAGGTCAACGCCGTGACCATCGGTGGAGGGCTCCTCGGACTCGAATCGGCCGCCGGCACCGAGCAGCTGGGCGCCAACCCGATCGTCATTGACGGTTCGCAGTGGCTGATGGCCACGCAGCTTGACGAGGGTGCAGGCCAGGCAATGGGCCGGCTCATCAAGGCCAAGGGCTTCGCAGTCCACGGCGGCGTCTTCCCTTCGGAAGTCCTGTCCGACGACGACGGCCAGGTCACCGGTGTCCTGATGGCCGACGGCCGCGTCATTGACGCTGACCTCGTGATCGTGGCCATCGGCGTCCGGCCCCGCGATGAACTCTTCCGCGCCGCCGAGGGCGAAGAACAGGTGTTCAGCCTGGGCCAGCGCGGCGGTGTGGTCATCAACGACTACTGCGCCACCGAAGTGCCCGGCATCTGGGCCATCGGCGAGGTAGCCAACTACGGCGGCATGTGCCTGGGCCTGGTTGCTCCTGCCAACACCATGGCCGAGATCGTGGCCGACCGCCTGCACGGCGGCGAGGCCACCTTCCCCGGCTTCGACACTGCCACCAAGCTCAAGCTCTCCGGCGTCGACGTTGCCAGCTTCGGTGACGGCTTCGCCAAGACCGAGCACTCCCTCGAAATCGTCTACGCAGACCCCGCCCGCGGCGTCTACCAGAAGATCGTCACCACCGATGACGCCAAGACCCTGCTGGGCGGCATCTTCGTGGGCGACGCAACGCCTTACACCAGCCTCCGCCCGCTCCTGGGCCGTGAACTCAGCGCCGAGCCGGGCGCCTACCTCACGGCGGCCGGCGGCGGCGACGCCCCGGACACCGAACTCCCCGACGACGCCATCCTGTGTTCCTGCAACAACGTCTCCGCCGGAACCATCCGCGACACCGTCAACGGCTGCGGCGCCTGCGACGGCAACGCTCCCGTCCAGGAACTCGGCGAGCTCAAGGGCTGCACCCGGGCCGGGACGAGCTGCGGTTCCTGTGTCCCGATGCTCAAGAAGCTACTGGAAACAGAGCTCACCAAGTCCGGCGTCGAGGTTTCCAAGGCCCTCTGCGAGCACATCGAACTCTCCCGCCAGGAACTGTTCGAGACCATCCGCGTCCTCGAGCTGTCCTCCTTCGAGGAAATCATGGCCAAGTACGGCACCGGAGCCGGCTGCGACATCTGCAAACCCACCATCGCCAACATCCTGGCCAGCCAGAACAGCGCCTACGTCCTGGACGCCGGCCGCGGCACCCTGCAGGACACCAACGACCGCGCCCTGGCCAACATGCAGAAGGACGGCACCTACTCGGTGGTCCCCCGCATCGCCGGCGGCGAGATCACCCCGAAGAAGCTCGGCGTCATCGCCGCCGTGGCCGAGAAGTACAACCTGTACACCAAGATCACCGGCGGCCAGCGCATCGACATGTTCGGTGCACGGCTGGAGGAGCTTCCGGAGATCTGGAAGGAACTGGTGGACGCCGGCTTCGAATCCGGCCAGGCGTACGGCAAGAGCCTGCGCACAGTGAAGTCCTGTGTCGGTTCCACCTGGTGCCGCTTCGGCGTGCAGGACTCGGTGGCCATGGCCATCCAGCTTGAACTGCGCTACCGCGGCCTCCGCAGCCCGCACAAGCTCAAGATGGGCGTCTCCGGCTGCGCCCGTGAATGCGCCGAGGCCCGCGGCAAGGATGTCGGCGTGATCGCCACCGCGGACGGCTGGAACCTGTACGTGGGCGGCAACGGCGGTGCCACCCCGGCCCACGCCCAGCTGCTCGCCAAGGACCTCGACGACGAGACGCTGATCAAGTACATCGACCGCTACTTCATGTACTACATCCGCACCGCTGACCGCCTGCAGCGCACAGCGCGCTGGCAGGAAGAGCTCGACGGCGGCATCAAGCACGTGGAGGACGTGGTGGTCAAGGACACCCTGGGCATCGCCGCGGACCTCGAAGCCGCCATGGCCAAGCATGTTGACACCTACGTGGACGAATGGGCCGACACCCTCAAGGATCCCGACCGCCTCCGCCGGTTCCGCTCCTTCGTCAACGCACCGGACCAGAAGGACGATTCCATCACCTTCGTGTCGGACGAACGCGGCCAGTTCCGGCCCGCCACCGCTGAAGAAAAAGGGAAGGTCCTCATCGGAGCTTCCATCCCCATGAGGCCCCGCGACGAGAACGAGGTATAGGCATGCAGCTCAGCATTGATCTCACCGGCCGCGAAGTCCTGGTCACCGGATCCGATTACGCCGCCCGCCAGGCGGTCCGGCGCTACGAGGCCGCCGGCGCGGCAGTCTCCCGCCTCAGCACCCCGCAGGGTGCCAGCCACGACGGGCCGCTCCCCGAGCGCCCTTTCCTGGTGGCAGCGGTCGACGACGGCCAGCCCGGCTGGGAAGCCCTGCTGGACCGGTGCCGCGCCACCGGCATCCCGGTCGCCGTTGAGCCGGCTGCCGGACCCGCGGGCCACGTCACCCTGGTGGGTGGCGGCCCCGGCACCTCTGAACTGCTGACCGCTGCCGCCGTGAAGGCGCTCCGCGATGCCGACGTCGTGTTCTATGACCGGCTCGCCCCCTACCAGGAGCTGCCGTCCCTGACCTCGGCCGAGCTGGTGGATGTCGGCAAGAAGCCCGGCCACCACAAAGTCAGCCAGACCGATATCGAGAAGCTGATGATTGCCTCCGCTCTGGAAGGCAACAACGTGGTCCGGCTCAAGGGCGGCGATCCGTACGTCTTCGGCCGCGGCGGCGAAGAAGTGGCGTCCTGTGTGGCGGCGGGCGTCCCCGTCCGCGTGATCTCCGGTGTCACCAGCGCTATCTCGGTGCCGGCTGCGGCCGGAATTCCGGTGACCCACCGCGAAGTCAGCCACATGTTCACCGTGGTCTCCGGGCACGCCCCGCTGACCCACAAGGAGCACACCCACCTCGCAGGCCTGGGCGGGACCATCGTTGTCCTGATGGGCATCGGAACCCTGCACCAGCTCGCAGCCGGGCTCCGCAAGGCGGGGATGCGCGCCGACATGCCCATGGCCGTCGTCGAACGCGGCTACCGCCCGGGACAGCGCACCACCATCGCGGATCTGGGCACCATCACGTCCGCCGCAGCCGGCTGCAGCAATCCCGCTGTGCTGGTCATCGGCGAGGTGGTTCGCGTGGCTGAGGCCAACCGCGGGCATGCCGAGGCCGCCGCCGACCTGGACCGGCTGGCGGCCTCGCTGCTGGGCTCGTGAAAGGATTGACCCCCATGAACGCACTCGCACCGACCGAAGCTCCCGGGGCTGCCCCGTCCCAGACTGAGGAAGCGTCCGGACGGGATACCGCGGATTCGCCGCTTGAGGGTTTCCGCATCGGCGTCACCTCGCACCGGCGCTCCCAGGACCTGATCGAGGCCCTGGAACGCCGCGGTGCCGAGGTGCTGCACGCCCCTGCCCTGAAGATCGCACCAGTTCAGGAGGACATCCGCCTCATCGAGGACACCAAGGCTGTTATCGCCGCCAAACCGGACCTCTGCATCGCCACCACCGCCTACGGCATGCGCCGCTGGTGTGAAGCGGCGGACTCCTTCGGGATCGGTGAGCAGCTGCTGGAAACCCTCGGAAACTGCCGGATGTTCGTCCGCGGGCCCAAAGCCCGTGGTGCCGTACGCGCGGCAGGCCTTGCCGACGTCGGGATCAGCAGCGACGAAACCACCGCGACGCTGGTGGACATGCTGCTGGCCGAGGGTGTGCGGGGCAAGACCGTTGTGGTGCAGCTTCACGGCTACACGGATGTCCGTCAGCTTGAACGCCTGCGGATGTCCGGCGCCACCGTCCTGACAGTTACCCCTTACCGCTGGGTGAAGCCCGACGGCGAGGACCGGCTTCCCCGCCTCATCGAAGCGGCCTGCAGCGGCAACCTGGACGTCCTGACCTTTACCAGCGCCCCAGCAGTGGACGCGATGTGGAGCACAGCGCACGAGATGGGTGTCTACAAGCAGCTCATCGAGAGCCTGCAGACCACGGTCACCACAGCCGTCGTCGGCCCGGTGACAGCCCAGCCGCTGCTCGACGCCGGCGTGACCCCGCTGATCCCTGAGCGATTCCGGATGGGGGCACTGATCCGGCTGGTCTGCGAGCACCTGGCCCTGAACCACGTGCGGCGGCTGGACACCCGGTCCGGCAACATCGAGCTCCGCGGTCGCAGCCTGCGCATCGACGGCCAGCCAGTTGAGCTGGCACCTGCTCCCCTGCTGCTGCTGCGTGCGCTGCTGGGGGCCGGCGGTGCTGTGCTGTCCCGCGAATCGCTGTCCGAACTCCTGGAACTGCGCGGCTCGGTCCACGCCCTGGACATGACCGTCAGCCGGCTCCGCTCGTCCCTGCCGGACGGACGGCTGGTGGAGACCGTGGTCAAGCGCGGTTACCGCCTCCGCGTCTAGTCCTCCCGCCCCCCGTTTCGTTTCCGTTTAAGGCGTGAATGAGACGGGGGTCACCGGATGTGTTACCGGCCGGTAAACATTGGCGAACGGGCCCCGGAAGAGCAGCAATGACGGGGAAACACAACCGAAAAAGCCGGGGCCTACGCTGGGTCCATCATGAAGTTCCGGCCGTTGACGCGGCCGCCAGCGAAAGGGCCAGCACATGTCCGCTCCGGCACCGTCCACCTCATTCTCCTCCGCACAGCGCATCGTCATCGCGGGCGCCGGCCCTGCCGCCCAGGCGTTGGTCAGGCAGCTTAGCGGTGCCAGGTTCAGCGGCACTGCGACCGTTCTCAGCAACCGTGACGACGCACCCGAGGAACTCCTGGAACTGGCCCTGCTCCCCCAGGTTTCGGTCCGCTTCGGCCAGCCGGCCAGCCACATCGACGCCGAGGCCCGCACCGTCGCCACCGCCGATGGCATGGAATTCGCGTATGACCAACTGGTCATCGCCACCGGATCCGCACCGCTGGACGCGCCCGTTGAGGGGTCCGGCCACTGCCTGAGCTACTCCACGATTGACGACGCCGCCCGCATCGGCGAGGCCGTCATGGACATCACCAAGGGGCTGGGCCGGCGGCCGCTGGGAATCCTGGTGGGCACCGGCGCTGCGGCCGGGCAGGCCGAAGCGGTACTCCGTGCCCGCGGCGTCCGTCCCATCCGGACCACGGTCCGCCCCGCCGCCGTTGTTCCGGCGTCGTCCGGATCCGTGCTGGGCTCGTCCGGGGTCATCTTTGCCGACGGCAGCAGCATGAACGGGGACCTCGTGGTGCTTGCCGAGGAACGCGTCTCGCGGGACGGCCTGGCGGCCAGCGCAGGCCTGCAGACTGCGGCCAACGGCGGCATCGTCATCAGCCGGGACTTCCGGACGTCGGTGCCGGGGATCTGGGCCATCGGGGACGCTGCAGCGTTCGACGGCGTCCGGCTGGGCCTGCTGGTGGCAGCGGCATCAGCCGCGGGGGTCTGCGCCACCCAGCTCATGACCTCAGCCCCCGCCGGTACGGCCCTCAAGCTGGCCGCCTGAGCCACCCAGACCGGTGCCGGCGCTGTGGCAAGATGGTCACCTGAACAGCCACCGACATCGTGGCACCGGCGGCCCACAAGGCCACATGGAAAGGACCATCATGAGCAACGAAGCCACTCCTGTGAACCACCCCGGAGCGGGCACGGACTCAGCGCCGGGCAACATCGCTTCCTACATCGACCACACCCTGCTGAAGCCGGAAGCGGGCGAAGCGGACATCCTGAAAGTGTGCTCCGAGGCAGCCGAATACAGCTTCAAGTCAGTCTGCGTAAACCCGGCCTGGGTCAAGACAGTGAAAACCGCCCTTCGGGGTTCCGGTGTGCTGACCTGCTCAGTTGTGGGCTTCCCCCTGGGCGCCACCCCCACCGACGTCAAAACCTTCGAAGCCCGCGGCGCGGTCCTGGACGGCGCGGATGAAGTGGACATGGTCATCAATATTGCTGCTGCCCGGGCAAACGACAAGGGCGCGCTCGTGGAGGACATCTCCGCCGTCGCCGAGGCCGTCCACGCGAGCGGGGCCATCCTGAAGGTCATCATCGAAACCGTCTTCCTCAGTGATGACCAGAAGGTCCTTGCCTGCCAGGCGGCCGTCGAGGCGGGGGCGGACTTCGTCAAGACCTCAACCGGGTTCAACGGCGGCGGGGCCACCGCCGAAGACATCGCCCTGATGAGGCGCACTGTGGGTCCTGACCTAGGCGTCAAGGCCTCCGGCGGGGTGCGGTCGCTCGCCGACGCTCAGGCTATGATTGCTGCAGGTGCAACACGTATTGGTGCCAGCTCCGGCATTGCCATCGTCAAGGGTGAACAGGGTTCATCCGCCTACTGACAGCGCAGCCGGGCTTCCACAGGTAAAGCCCCACGGGGCCAAGGAGGAACGCATGTCCAGCAAGATCACCGGCCAGGCAAACACGGGCAAATCCGGCAGTGCCCGGGCGGGCACCATCCAGACCCCGCAGAACGAGAACAGCCTCGTCACCAGCATCGCCCTTTTTGTGGTCATGATTGCCCTGTTCCTGGGCTCCGTCTACTCGCTGTCGTGGCTGACGCTGGACAACTACTGGCCCATGGCCATCTGCCTTGGGCTGTTCGCCCTGGCCTTCTGGATTCCGATGACCGTGCTGGGCCGCTCCGACTCAGCCGGCGAGCACTGAGAACACTCTGAACCTTTGATGGCTGGGGCTCCGGATCATTCCGGGGCCCCGGCCCTTTTCGTGGTCCTGCAGCCTCTTAGGGGCATGCCTCAGCCCGCGCCAAAAAGCCTGCTGACCACGCTGCTGCCCAGCGCCATGGCAGTGGGGAAATGCGCCTTTGCCAGGGCCCAGGCCGCGACGCACATCCCCACCATGGCGTAGGCGCTGACCGGGATCAGCACCAGCCACTCCCGCTTGGACCCCGCCCTGCCCAGCAGCGGGACGGAGAAGGCGCCGTTGGCCCGCCAGATGTCGTTGAGGACCGGCAGTTTGCGGAGGAACCTGGGCGGCCTGATGACGATGGGCCAGAGGAGCGGGACCCCTCCGGTGGTGATCATGTCCCCGACGATGTGCACCACCACCCCGATCAGCATGGACACGGGCAGCCACGTCCACTGCTCCGGCGCGTACCAGGTCACCAGCCCTGCCATCACCAGCCCGAAGATCCAGTTGGTGAGGAACCCGGACTTCGGAAACAGTTTCAAGGCTTTGGCCGCGATGTTGATCAGGAACATGCACAGCACGCCAGCGCCCACGGACAGCAGCCCCCACTGCGTCTGCAGCTGGATCTGGCCGGCCAGGGTGGCCAGCAGCACGAAGAACGCCGCACCGAGCACCGAGTGGGTACCTTGCCGGTGCCCGCCGCTGGCGTTTTCGATGCCGACGGCGATGACGTTGGACAGCGGGGGCAGCGACCGGGCCACAGTGCTGTGCCGGTGGTCCCAGTCGCACACCAGCGCCGTGCCCGCCGTCGCCATGCCCCCGATGACGATTCCGGCGGCGTCCAGCGGGTACCAGCCCAGGGTGTACGGCCCGGTTGAGGCAACAGCGACCCACGCCGCGGCGCCCGACGCGGCGTGGTGTCCTCCCATCAAGGTCAGTTCCCCGAAGGTGAGGCAGCAACCGCCACGTCAGCGAAGATATTGCTGATGACGCCGTTGGCCCATTCCAGGATTTCGGCGTCCTGCAGGTCCCTGCCACCGACCCTTGCCGTTTTCGGCTTGGGGATCAGCACCGCGTCCAAAGCAGGCTTGGACTGGGACCCGGGGTACATCCGGGTCAGCCGCATGAGTTTGGACTCGGGCAGTTGGGCGGGCGAGAACTTGATGAAGTTGCCCTGGAGCGCGACGTCGGACAGGCCGGCTTCGCGGGCACCCACCCGGAAGCGGGCCACGGCAATGAGGTTCTGCACCGGCAGGGGCGGCTCGCCGTAGCGGTCCACCAGTTCGGCAAGGACCTCCTCGATGGCCTCGTACGTCACCGCTGATGCGAGCTTGCGGTACGCCTCCAGGCGCAGCCGCTCCCCCGGCACGTAGTCGTGCGGCAGGTGGGCGTTCACGGGCAGTTCGATCTTCATCTCGGCGGCCTTCTCCTCGGCATCGCCGCGGTAGTCAGCCACCGCCTCACCCACCAGGCGGATGTAGAGGTCAAACCCGACGCCCTGGATATGGCCGGACTGCTCGCCGCCGAGCAAGTTGCCCGCGCCGCGGATTTCGAGGTCCTTCATGGCCAGCTGCATGCCCGCGCCCAGCTCGTTGTGGGTTGCCACTGCCTTGAGCCGCTCCAGCGCCACCTCGCCCAGGGGCTTCTCCGAGGGGTACAGGAAGTACGCGTAGGCCCGTTCGCGGCCGCGGCCCACGCGTCCGCGCAGCTGGTGCAACTGGGAGAGCCCGTATTTGTCGGCGCCATCAACGATCAGGGTGTTGGCGTTGGAGATGTCCAGGCCTGTCTCGATGATGGTGGTGCACACCAGCACGTCGAACCGCTTTTCCCAGAAGTCCACGATGATCTGTTCAAGCCGGCTTTCGGACATCTGCCCGTGGGCCACCTCCACCCTGGCCTCCGGAACGAGTTCGCGGACTTTGGCGGCCGTCCGTTCGATCGTCGACACACGGTTGTGGACCAGGAAGACCTGCCCCTCGCGCATGAGTTCGCGCCGGATCGCCGCCGAGGTCTGCTTGTCCGTGTACGGCCCAACATAGGTCAGCACCGGGTGGCGTTCCTCCGGCGGCGTGGCCAGCGTGGAGGTTTCCCGGATGCCGGTCAGTGACATTTCGAGGGTACGCGGGATGGGCGTGGCGCTCATGGCCAGCACATCCACATTGGTGCGCATCTTCTTCAGCGCTTCCTTGTGCTCCACCCCGAAACGCTGTTCCTCGTCCACGATGACCAGGCCGAGGTCCTTGAACGCGAAGTCCTTGGACAGCAGGCGGTGGGTGCCGATGACGACGTCCACCGAGCCGCTCTTGACTCCCTCCACGGTTTCCTTGGTTTCCTTGGTCCCCTGGAACCGGGACAGCGCTTTGACCCGCAGCGGGAAGCCGGAGAAGCGCTCGGTGAAGGTCTCATAGTGCTGCTGGGCCAGCAGGGTGGTGGGCACCAGGACGGCCACCTGCTTCCCGTCCTGGACTGCCTTGAAGGCAGCACGCACGGCGATCTCGGTCTTGCCGTAGCCCACGTCACCGGACACCAGCCGGTCCATGGGGATCTCGCGCTCCATGTCCGCCTTGACCTCGTTGATGGTGGTCAGCTGGTCCGGCGTCTCCACATAGGGAAACGCCTCCTCCAGCTCCCGCTGCCACGGAGTGTCCGGGCCGAAGGCATGCCCGCGGGACGCCATCCGCGCCGAATACAGCCGGATGAGCTCGCCGGCGATCTCCTTGACCGCCTTGCGTGCCTTGGACTTTGTGCTCGCCCAGTCCGAGCCGCCCATCTTGCTCAGCGTGGGAGTGTCGCCGCCGACGTAGCGGGTGACCTGGTCCAGCTGGTCGGTAGGGACAAACAGCCTGTCCCCGGGGGCGCCGCGCTTGGAAGGGGCGTATTCCAGGACCAGGTATTCGCGCACGCCGTCGCCACCGCCGGCGACCTTGCGCTGGATCAGCTCAACAAAACGCCCGATGCCGTGCTGCTCGTGGACAACATGGTCCCCCGCCAGCAGCTGCAGCGGGTCCACGGCGTTCCGCCGCTTCGACGGCATCCGCCGCATGTCCTTGGTGGACCCTGCGGACGTCCTGCCCAGCAGGTCGGCCTCGGTCAGCAGCCCCAGTTTGAGGCCGTCCAGCACAAAACCGCGTCCGACGGCGGCAGTGGTCACCTCGATGATGCCCGCCTGGGGTTCGTGGTCGAGGCCGTCCACCCGGGCGCACGGGATGTCGGCGTCGTGGAACAGCTCGGCCAGGCGTTGCGCCGGTCCCGGGCCTTCCGTGGCCACCACGATCCGCCACTGGTCCCGGACATGCGAGCCGATGAATTCCATCATCTCGGCAACATCGCCCTGGTAGCCGCGGGGTTCCCGGGCGTGGAGGTTCAGGACGTCGATCTCCGGGAGCAATTCCTCGTCCTGCACCAGGGAGGTGATGGACCACCAGGAGACCCCGTGTCCCAGGGAGAAGCTGCGGGTCTCCGCCAGCGAACGGAAGCTGGCCGAATGCAGTGCCTCCGAGGCCTGGGATGTCAGGTCGAGCGGTGCCGTGCCGCCGTCGGACGCGGTGGACCAGGCGGCCTCCAGGAATTCCTCGTTGGTCGCTGCGAGGTCGTGGGCCCGGGTACGCACCTTTTCCGGTTCAATGACCACGGAGATCGACCCCTGGGGCAGCTGCTCCACAAACGGGACCATGGCGTCCACCAGCACCGGCGCAAGCGACTCCATGCCTTCGACCGTGATGCCGCCTGCGATCTTCTCCAGCATGTCCGCTGCTGCGGGCAGCTGCGCCTTCAGCGTGGCGGCACGGGACATCACCGACGGCGTGATGAGGATCTCGCGGCACGGCGGGGCATGCAGTTCGGTGGGGTGGTGCAGGCCGGGCGAGGACAGCGAGCGCTGGTCGGCGACGGCGAACCAGCGCATCTGGTCCACTTCGTCGCCGAAGAACTCCACCCTGATGGGGTGGTCCTCCGTGGGCGGGAAGACGTCGATGATGCCGCCGCGGACGGCGAACTCGCCACGGTGCGTGACCATGTCCACCCGGGCGTAGGCGGCGTCCGCGAGGCGGCGCACCACATCGGTGAACGGCATTTCCTGGCCCACCTTCAGCGTGACCGGAACCAGTTCGCCAAGCCCGGCCACGATCGGCTGGACCACGGCGCGCACCGGGGCGACAACCACCCGCAGGTGGCCCGCCGTCGAGGTTTCCGGGTGCGCCAGCCGGCGCAGGACCGAAAGCCGGCGGCCGACGGTGTCCGAGCGCGGCGAAAGCCGCTCGTGTGGAAGTGTCTCCCAGCTCGGGAACTCAGCGACGGCGTCTGCCGGCAGGTAGGCCCGCAGTGCTGCGGTCAGATCCTCCGCCTCGCGGCCGGTGGCGGTGACGGCGAGCACCACGGGGGCCTTCCCGCCGTCGGCTGTTCCATTTTCTTTGGCGGATTCAGAGAGCCCGTCAGCCATTTCCGCCAGCAGCACGGCGCGCAGGCCCGCCGGGGCGCTGATCTGGTAGTCCTGGCCCCTGACGTCGAACCCCCTGCCGGCCTCGGCCCGGACGCGGGCGAAGGTCCGGTCTCCGGCGAGGACGCGGCGCAGTCCGTCGAGTGACGGGCCGTGATGGGACGGGCCGGTGAGGCTCATGGCGGAAGCTCCTGTGGTGTTCATGGGGATCGCAGGCAACACGAATACCCGAAATTCGCAAGAATCCCGGGTATTCCCAGCCTACCGCGCGATGCGCCGGACTAAGCTTTCAGGACCCACGGCCGTCCGGACGCCCCTCCGCTCCGAACGACAAAGTGAGAAGAAGGAGTCAGCATGACGGGCACAACCGAGACACCACAGCACGCTGCGGCCAGAACGGTCCTGGTCACCGGGGCTACCGGCTACATCGGCGGCCGGCTCATTCCCCGGCTTCTGGAGGCCGGGCACCGCGTCAAGGTCCTGGTCCGCTCTCCGGAGAAGATCGCAGGCGTGCCGTGGCTGCAGAAGGTGGAAGTGATCCAGAGCAGCCTTGACGACGGAGAGGTGTTGCGGCAGGGGCTGGCGGGCGTCGACGTCCTGTATTACCTTGTCCACTCCATGGCCGCCGGCGCCGGTTTCGAGGCCAAGGAGAAGGCAATGGCGGAGACCGTCGCCAAAGCGGCCGCGGACGCAGGTACCTCCCGGATCGTGTACATGGGGGGCCTTCATCCCGCCAACGCCAAGCTGTCCACGCACATGCGTTCGCGTGAGGCCGTGGGTAAAGTCTTTTTGGACAGCCCGGTGGATGCGGTCGTCTTCCAGGCCGGCGTGGTGATCGGTTCCGGTTCGGCGTCCTTCGAGATGATCCGGCACCAGGCCGAGACCCTCCCCTTCATGCCGGCCCCCAGTTGGGTCCGCAACAAAATCGAGGCCATTGCCGTCCGGGACGTACTGCATTACCTCGTGGGCGCCGCGTCACTGGAAGGGCACATCAACCGCACGTTCGATATCGGCTGCCGGCAGGTCCTCACCTATGCAGGCATGATGAAGGAATACGCTGCCGAGGCAGGGCTGCCCTACCGCGTGGTGCTGGCGCTGCCCATACCCGCGCCCAAGCTTGCGGGCATGTGGGTGGCCCTGACCACGCCCATTCCGTTGTCCATGGCGCTGCCCCTCGTCCAGTCGCTGCAGGACGACGCCGTGTCCGGCGAGCACGACATCGACCAGTACATCCCCCAGCCCGAGGGCGGCCTGACCAGCTACCGTACCGCCGTCGCCCTCGCGCTGGGCAAGGAGCGGGACGGCCAGGTGGAAACCACCTGGGCCAACGCGGGCGCCGATGCCGATCCCCTGCCCAGCGATCCGGACTGGGCCGGCCACAAGGTTTACGTGGATGAGCGGTCCTTCCACGGCAACGTCGATCCCGCCCATGTGTGGACCATCATCGAGGGAATCGGTGGCCGGAACGGCTGGTACTCCCTGCCGCTGGCGTGGCAGGTGCGCGGATGGCTGGACAAGCTCACCGGCGGGGCGGGGCTCCTGCGCGGCCGCCGCCACCCCGGCAACCTGGCGGCCGGCGAAGTCGTGGACTGGTGGCGGGTGGAACGGATCGAGCGCGGGAAACTCCTGCGTTTGCGGGCCGAAATGCGGGCCCCGGGACGTGCCTGGCTGGAACTGTCGGTGGAACCGGACGGCGACGGCAGCCGGTACCGCCAGCGGGCCATTTTCTTTCCCAAGGGCCTTAGCGGCAAGCTGTACTGGCTCGCGGTACTGCCCTTCCACAGCCTCATCTTCCCGGCGATGTCCCGGAACATCACCGCAGCCGCCCAGAAACTGGCCAGCGCCGACGCCGGTTCTGAGAACCTTCCTGCCGCCCCGTAGGATGTGGGGAGCAAAAAGCGTTCCGACAATGAAGAATCACTGGAGGATTCATGGCACTGAGTGCAACCACCACCCTTCCGCACGCCGTCGACAGCGTTGCAGCTGTCCTGGTGAACGAGGACTTCCAGCGGCACACCAGTGAGCTCGTAGGCGGGACCCTTGAGTCCTTTGCGGTGACCGGTGACGTGGCCGGGGCATTCAGCACCACGTCCGTCCGCACTCTGCCCACCACGCGCCTGCCCGAAATTGCCCGCAAGTTCGTGGGTGAGAGCCTTTCCGTGACCCAGGTGGAGAACTGGGACGCCCCGTCAGCTGACGGCTCACGGCAAAGCAACATCTCGCTGAAGATCGCAGGTGCCCCGGTGGATGTCTCCGCAGTCCAGCGCCTGGTGGCCGAGGGCGGCAGCACCCGGATCGACCTCGAAGGCAACGTCACCTCTTCGGTTCCGTTCCTCGGCAGCAAGATCGCAGCCGCCGCAGAGCCCATGGTTGCCAAGGCTTTGAACCTCCAGTCACAGCAGGCCCAGGCCTGGCTCGAAAGCCACTAAGGCCGTGGAGCTCCCGCTCTTCGCCGCCTGGATCCTGATCCTGGCCGGCGTCTGGTCCCTGGTGGTGTGGCCGCAGTTCCTGAAGCGTGTGATGAAGGATCCCCGCGCCAGGGACTCTGCCGGCAAGGCCACCAGGTTCCTCACGGTCCACGTGGTGCTGGTCAGCATCTCGATGGTGCTGGGAGCCGCCACTGCGGTGATCGGAGTTATGGGCCTGCTCGGCTAAACTGGTCAAAGGTGCGCCGGGAAGTCTGGTCGGCAATGTATTTGCCGACCCCTCAGTCCACCAGGAGCCGTTATGGCCAAGCGCCCTTTCCGTCTGTTTCCGCCAGCTGCCAGAGTCCTCAGCCGCTCCAGCTACCCGGAATACCTCAGGATCTCGGAGATCCTCAGGCTCGAGACTGTGGGCGGGGCACTGCTTCTCGCTGCCACCGCCATTGCCCTCTTCTGGGCCAATTCCGCGGCAGCCGACGGGTATTTTGCCCTTCGTGACCTGAAGATCGGCTTCGAGCCCTGGCATCTCCAGCTGTCGTTGGGCCACTGGGCCTCCGACGGGCTCCTGGCCATCTTCTTCTTCATCGCCGGGCTTGAACTCAAACGCGAGTTCGTCTCCGGCGAGCTGCGGACCATGTCCAAAGCGGTGGTGCCGGTGGCTGCGGCCGTGGGCGGCGTGGCTGTTCCCGCCATCATCTATACCCTGGTCAACCTCAACCAAGGTGCTGAAAGCCTGCGGGGCTGGGCCATTCCCACGGCTACGGACATTGCCTTTGCACTGGCGGTACTTGCGGTCATCAACAGCCACCTCCCTGCAGCGCTCCGTACCTTCCTGCTCACGCTCGCCGTGGTGGATGACCTCCTGGCGATCGGCATCATCGCCTTTTTCTACTCCTCCGGCCTGCAGCCGCTCTTCCTGCTCGCTGCCCTGGTTCCGCTGGGCCTGTTCACGCTTCTCGTCCAGAAACGCATCCGCAGCTGGTATCTCCTGCTTCCGCTCGCCTTCGCTGCCTGGGCACTGGTCCATGCCTCCGGGATCCACGCCACCGTCGCGGGCGTGCTGCTCGGCTTCGCCGTGCCGGTCCTGGCATCCAGGAATCGCGGGGAAACCGGCGCCGGAATGGCGGAATCCTTTGAGCACCGCCTTCGCCCGCTGTCTGCCGGGCTCGCCGTACCGGTCTTCGCGTTCTTTTCCGCAGGGGTGGCACTCGGGGGCTTTGACGGAATCCGGTCAGCCCTGACCGATCCCGTGGCGATCGGCATCGTCGCCGCCCTGGTCATCGGCAAGACCGTTGGAGTGTTCGGCACCACCTATGTGCTGACCAAGACCACCCGGGCAAAGCTCGACGACGGACTGGCCTGGATCGACGTGGCGGGCCTTGCTCTGCTGGCCGGCGTCGGGTTCACGGTTTCGCTGCTGATTGCCGAGCTCAGCTTCGGCCCCGGCTCATCCCATGACGATCATGCGAAGGTTGCCATCCTGACGGGTTCGCTGGTTGCAGCGCTGCTGGCAACGGTGGTGCTCCGGCTGCGCAACCGGCACTACCGGATGGTGGAACAGGATGAGCGCCGCGATGCCGACGGCGACGGAATTCCGGACGTCTTCGAGCACAACGCCTAGAGCGAACAGCCTGGTTCAGGCCACTTAATCTACGCTGCCGGGCTCAGGGCGCCTGGTTTACGCCCCTTAATCTACGCCGCCTGGTTCAGGGCGTCTTCGGCGGCGACCCAGGAGATCATGGCGCACTTGACGCGTGCGGCGTAACGGGCCACGCCCTCGAAGGCGGCGGCGTCGCCCAGGATTTCGGGATCGGCGTGGATCTTGCCGCGCGAGCGGAGGACCTCACGGAAACTGTCGATGATCCCGTGCAGCTCGGCAACGCTGAGGCCCTCGGCAAGCTCGCTGAGGACCGACGCCGATGCCATGGAAATGGAGCATCCCGCCCCGTCCCAGGAAATCTGTGCCACCTTGCCGTCTTCCACTGCCACGCGGAGGGTGACTTCGTCCCCGCACACCGGGTTGAGCTGGTGCGACTGGCCCGTTGACGCGCCGGCAGGCGCCGGCGTGGCGGCCAGGCCGCTGCCGTGTCGGGACTTGGAGTGGTCAAGGATGATCTGCTGGTACAGCTGGTCAAGGCTCATGGACACATCTTTCGGTGGAGGCGCGCTCTAGACGCGGAAGTAGGAGCGGACGCCGGCCACGGCGTCGAGGAACACATCGACGTCGTCGGTGGTGTTGTAAAGATAGGCGCTGGCCCGGGTGGTGGCGGTCAGGCCGAGGCGTCGGTGCAGCGGCTGGGCGCAGTGGTGGCCCACGCGGACGGCGATGCCACGCGAATCCAGGAACTGCCCGACGTCGTGCGCGTGCACACCCTCGACGTCGAACGCTGCCAGCCCGATCCTTTCCTGTCCGGCGGCGGGGCCCAGGACGCGGATTCCCGGCAGGGCCTCCAGCCCGGCGACCATGCGCTGGCCGAGTTCAGATTCCCAGCGGTGCACGCGGTCCAGGCCGGTTTCGGTGAGGTAGTTGGCAGCGGCTGCCAGGGCAACGGCCTGGGAGATCCGCTGGGTGCCGGCCTCGAAGCGCTGGGGAGCCGGCAGGTACTCGGCACGTTCCATGGTCACGGTGGTGATCATGGATCCCCCGGTGAGGAACGGAGGCAGTGCGTCCAGGATGTCCTGTTTGCCGTACAGGACGCCGATTCCGGTGGGCCCGAGCATCTTGTGCCCCGAGAAGACTGCGAAGTCGACGTCCAGTTCCTTGACGTTGAAGGCGAGATGGGGCGCGGACTGGCAGGCGTCCAGAACCACCAGGGCACCGGCCTTCCGGCCCAGCGCCACCAGCTCCTTCACGGGGTTGATGGTTCCCAGAACGTTGGAGGCATGGGTGAACGCCAGGACTTTGGTCCTGCTGCCGATGATCTCAGCCGCGGCGTCCAGCCGCAGGGCGCCGGCGTCGTCGATGGGGATGTAGCGCAGGGTGGCGCCGGTGCGGAAGGCCAGCTCCTGCCAGGGAATCAGGTTGGCGTGATGCTCCATTTCGGTGACCACGATCTGGTCCCCCGGGCCCACGGCGAGATCCTTGAGCCGCGCGTCCCCCCTGCCCTGTGCCGACCAAAGCGAGGCGTTGGACAGCGCGTAGCTGACGAGGTTGATGCCCTCGGTGGCGTTCGACGTCCACACCGTCTCAGCGAAGTCCGCCCCGATAAAATCCGCGAGGGTCTGGCGGGCATCTTCGAAAACTTCCGTGGCTTCCACGGCGAGGTGGTGGGCACCGCGGTGCACGGCAGCGTTGCGCTGTTCGTAGAACTCCTGCTCGGCTTCGATAACACTGAGCGGGTTCTGCGATGTGGCACCGGAGTCGAGGTAGACCAGTGGCTGGCCGTTGACCTGCTGGGCCAGAACCGGGAAGTCGTTTCGGATCCTGAGGACTTCGGCGTTATCCATGGCCGGCACGGCACGTTCCAGCGTGGCGGGCGTTGATACTAAGGCCAAAGCTAACTCCTTGAGATGCCAATGGATTGACACTCAATTGTCCCACAGCACCACTGTGGCGGCGGTCCGAGGGCCAACCGCCACAGCAGCTCCGGGCTTCGACCCGCGGAAGGGAGGGCCGGCGACGGCTGGGGGGAGAGCCTCGGTCTCAGAAGACTCTGACGTCGCCGGCCCCGTCTAGGTCCGGCCCTGGGGCCGGAAGTTGTTCTCAAGACGAGACCTGGAAAGTCTGGTGGCAGTCGGACCGGCGTTTGTAGCCGTACCTTTCTGCCTCTTCCAGTTAAGCGCTTCCGGCCGCCCGGGGCACGAGTAGGAAGTACTCGACTTCTGCCCTGCACAGCTACCGGTTACGCGCGGCTGCTACGCGTATTTATGAGGGGGCGTTACTTGGCCCGCCCGTAAGGCGCCGCACCAGCGCGGAGACGCCGCATGGGCATGGAGACACCGCATGGGCATGGAGGCGCCGCGCGGGCTAGGAGATGCGGGTTTCGGGCCGGGCCTAACGCAGATCCAGCCGCAGATCTAGTGCGGAAGCGCGGTGGCCAGTTCGTCGCGGCTCCGTACACCGAGTTTCACGTAGGTACGGTACAGGTGGCCCTCCACAGTCCGTACAGACACCATCAGCCGCTGGGCGATCTCGCGGTCCGTGAGTCCCTGGACAGCGAGCTCCACGATGTCCTGTTCCCGGCGGGTGAGATGCACGGCGGGCGCAGCTGCGATGAACTGGCCCTCGCGGAACCGCTCGCCCAGTTCGTGATCGCATTTCTCCCGCAACGCCACGGCCTGGCGGGCCCGGCGGCGTTCCCCGGAATTATCAAGGACGGAGCTCGCGCGGGCGTAGGCTTCCCGGGCCAGATTCACGAATCCGGAAGCTTCAAGGGTGGCAGCGGTGTTCATGAGGGCGTCAGCATCGGCGGACTCCCAGTGGCGGGCCAGGGTGAGCATGGAATCTGCCCAGCGGCCTTCAACGTTTGCGGCGACGGACTGGACCAGGGGAATAACCGAATGATCTCCCAGGTCCCAGCACACTGCCAGAAGTTCCAGGAGCATGCCCGCCCGCGCGGACACCTCCGGTGTGGTTGCCAGGGTGTGGACTGATGCCAGACCTTTTCCGTCCCGCGACAGGTATTCCGAGGCCGCAGCGGCGTAAGCCGTTGCGAGCAGTTCCTGGTTGGTGCTGCCTGGCGGCGAATCCTTGTAGTCCAGCTCCAGGCGGCTCGCCTGGGCGGTGTCACCAAGCCTTGCCGCCACATAGAACCCCAGCGCGGAGCCGAATCGGAACATCTGCAGGGGGTCCTGAAGCCGGAGGATCTCCACGGCCGGCAACAGCATCTGGTAAGCCCGTTCAATCCTTCCTTGCCGCAACAGCGAATAGCCACGGAGAACCTGGAGATTGCCGGCGAATGCGGCGGCACTGAGCGGATCACCCGACGCGTAATTCGCCAGTTCCCGCTCCGCCGAATCCCACTCGCCCAGGGCCAGGTAGTTGGCCACGAGGCGGCCCAGGACGAACTCGTTGAAGAAGAATACTTCTCCCTGCAGGGCGGGAAGTTCGGAGGCGGCCAGCAGCGCGGCATTAAGGCCCTGGACTGCGCGGCCGCCACCGGCCAGTGAATGGGCCAGCAATGCGCTTCCCACAACCCGAAGGGCACCGTCGGTTGCGGCGCCGGAATCACGGCTGCGAAGTTCCTGCACCTCGCCGGCCAACGCCTCGTGGTTTCCCGCTTCGTCATATTCCAGCAGACAGAGCAGGTGGTCCCACCAGGGCTTGTCCGGGACGCCGGCGGCATCTTCCGGAGAATCCCGGCCGGATGCATTGCCATAGGCGCTCCGGAGCTCCTCCCTGGTTTGTGCGGCCAGGACTTCCAGCGGGGTACCGAGGGCCTGATGTGCCGACAGGCTGACCATCAGGGCCGCGGCGGCACCTTCGCCTGTCTCCAGCTGCAGCAAGCATCCGTCCGCGGTCTTTGCCGCACCTGCGTAGTCGCCGTCGTTGAACAACGCCCTCGCCTGGACCGCCTGTGCCCGGGGCAGCAGTTCCGGATCGGTCACTCTCGCCGCCATGGTCCGGCTGCTCCGGTTCCGGAAGTGGGCCAGGGCGGTTTCCGCTGACTCGAGCAGGTCGGGATCAGAAACTCTCAGCCCGCATTCAAGGGCCCATTCCACAGCCCGCAGCCTGCCTTCGGATCCCGCGGGGGAGGTTTCCAGCTGGCCCCGGATGGTTTCGAGCAGCTGCAGGCTCCTGGAAACAGAGAGACTGCCGCGAAGGGCATCGCCGAACATGGCGTTCCACATCCGGAGATCGGCCGGCGTACCGGAACTTTCGACCACCAGCTGCTGGTCCAGCAGGCCACGGACCACTTCTGCTCCGCTGATGTCCTCGATCACCTTGCGCCGGACAGGCCCGGCGAGGGCCACCAGCTTCAGTGCTTCCTGCTCCTCGGCGCTGCGGCGGAGCATGTCCTTCACCACAACGCCGGTGAGCTTGGGCCCGTCGGAAGGCAACGGCCCCAGGAGCATCCAGATCCCGTTCCGCTTTGCGAGCACTCCCCGCTCGGCTGCGTCATGGAGGAGGGCATCAAGGAGCCGCGGATTGCCACCCGAGGCACTCCAGATCGTGTCAACGGTTGCGGCCGGAACGGTGCCGTCCAGCGCGTGGGCAAGGACTTCCTCGATCTGGTCGCGGTTAAGGGGACGGAGGTCCACGCGGTCGGCGAGGCCGTCGTACCAGAGTTGGGCCATTGGCTGGGGCAGTCCGGGCCGCGGCCGGCCTGCGGCCACCACGCTGGCCCAGCCTGCGGAGATCATGTCAGCGACGATGCTCGCCGTTGCCTCATCCAGGTGGTGGGCGTCATCCATCATCAGGAGCAGCGGCGTTTCCTTGCCGCCCTTGAGCTTCTCAAAGTAACTCCACACGGACCTCAGGACAGCAACCGGAGACACCGAGTCTTCCGCGTTCAGCTCAGCAGTGTAGGGCGCCAGCACCCCGAAGGGGACGCTGGCAAGCGACGAACTGCCATGGATCTGCACGATAATCATCTCGGCGGCAAGCCGTTCGGTGATGGCTTCGGTCAGCGCTGTCTTGCCGATGCCCGGGCCCGCCATCAGGAACACGGCCTGGCTGGTGCGGCTGCGGATGATGTTGCAGATCCGGTCCAGCGGTTCACGCCGGCCGGTCAGCAGACGGTACGCGGCTCCCGGTTTCGGTATGTGCCCTTTAGACGAGTCCAGTCAGATCACCCCTGGATGTGACTCCCAGCTTAGTGAAGACCTGGTAAAGGTGGCCTTCCACGGTGCGTACGGACACGCCCATCTCCAGCGCGATGTCACGGTTCGAGGAGCCCCGGCCTGCAAGCCGCGCAATCTGGCGTTCCCGGCTGGTCAGGAGCGGGCTGCCGGTGCTCGGCACGATGGGCAGGCTCGCCACGGTTGCCGCCAGGATGTCCAGCCGGGCCTGGGCGGTCCTGGCTGACACGGAATCGCCGGCCTGCCTGGCGAAGTCGACGGCCAGAGCCATGCAGCGGGCCTCGACGGCGTCCAGTTCCAGCGTGGCAGCCAGTTCCCCGCCGGCGAGCAGGGTTTTGGCGTCCCGGGTCCTGCTGCCCACGGCGATCAGCCGCGAGATTTCCGCCAGGGGTCCCTGGCGGTGGCCGGCCACCTCCTCCATGAGGCGGAAGTCGGCGTCTGTACCGTTGACGGTGGCCCCGAGCAGGCTGATGCCGGCCAGGGTGTACCTTCCTGCGGCGATGTCCTCGCGGGCTGACTTCTTCAGGCGGGCGGCGGCGTCGTTGTCCCCCAGCCACCGGGCCGCGACGTCGGCGCAGAAGTGGGCGATGCTCCTGGTGGTATGGTCCGAGACTCCCCCCGCGCGCTGCAGCTTGTCCAGGTACTTGCGGGACAGCCCGGCGTTACCGATCTGGGCATACGCGAGGGCGGTTGCGGCGTAGGCGGCACGGAGCATGCTCTGGACGGGCCTCAGCTCCAGCTGCGCGGTTGCCGACAGCAGCGAATCCAATGCGACGGCCCCACGTCCGGAGTACACGTACGCGATCCCGGCCGACAGCTCTGCGGCCGCGCTCCGGTACGGCAGGGTGTGGATCTCACGAAGCGGCGGCGGATCGAGGAGGTCTATGCACCTGCGCCACTGGCCCGCCGTCAGGAGCACGGCATAGGCCCGCCCGGTGAACTGCTCGCGAAGCCCCACAATCTGGGCGGCGTCCGAAATCTGGCCGCCCAACTGCCGCATCAGGCTCAGCGCGTCCATCTCGCGCCCGGTCATGGACAAGGCGCTCATCAGGATCGTCGCGGCGTTCATCCGGAACCAGGTGTCAGGGTTCTGTTCAGGGTCCGCGGCCGCTTCCAGTGCGGCGATGGCAGGGGCGTAGTCGCCCACGAAGGCCTGGTACTCGAACTCACTGAGGCTGATCCGGTTGGCAGCGGCGGCCAACGGCGCCGGCCAGTCTTTGGCGATGCCGGGTTCCACTCCCAGCCGTTCGCGAGCAGCGCGCAGCAGGCCCGGAACCCGGTCCGTATGTTCCGGCAGCCATACCATCGCTTTTGCCTTCGCAGCGATGACCCGGGCAAATTCTCCCACATCCAGGTTGTCCAACTGCGGCTGCGAGATGTCCTCCAGCGCCGCCATGGCCTGCACCGGGAGGTCCAGCAGGAGGTACGCGGCGGCCTTCTGCCTCTGGCCGGGCACCCACTCCGGGTCATTCCGCTTCAGGATCTCCGCATACCTAAGGGCGAAATGCGGGTCAAAGAGCTCAACGGCAGCCTCAGCGGCCGCCAGCGCCATGGCAGGGCTGAGCTCCGCCTCGCATTCCTGGGTCCAGGCCGAGAACGCCATCAGCTCCTCCACCGTCATGGTGGCCGGGTCAGGGTCCTTGCCATTGAGGAGCAGGCTGCGCAGCTCCCTTCGCCGGGTGATGCTCAGCCAGGAACGGACGACGTCGCCGAGGTACTTTTCCCGCAGCGTCACCCAGCGGTTGTCCGACGCGTCGATCTCCAGCATGCCGGAGTCCTCCATGTCTGCGACGATGCCGGCGCCGTATACCGCGGTCAACCTGGACAGCTCCACGCTCCGGGCGCAGGATAGCATCTCGATGACTTCGCGTTCCTGCTCTGATTTCCGGGTCCACTGGGAGCGCACGATGTCGTCCAGGCTGGCCGCGCCGTCGAGCACCACTTTGTCCCGCAGCGTCCAGACGGAGTCCGAGAGGACCAGGTTCCCGGAGTGCTGCTGCTCGGTGACCAGGGCCTTGAGCAACAGGGGGTTTCCGCCAACCATCGTGTGGAAGGTGCCCACCAGGGAAGCGGACACGCGGTGGCCCAGCAGGGAAAGCAGGACCTGCCGGGTCTGGAGCTCGTTCAGGTTGTCCAGCTTGACCTCGGTGAGGCGGTGGTCGGTGAGGAGCCAGTGGAAGTCAGCCGGAAGGTCGCTGATCTGGGGCGCGACGGCCACGACGCGGGCAGTCCCGGTCAGGAGGATGTTGAGCAGCACTCCGGCGCTCATGTCATCAATGCTGCCGGCTGTGTCCAGGGTGATCACGCACTGGCGTCCGGCGGCGTCGCTCCTGATCAGTGACGTGATGCCCCTCAGGATGGCGGTTGGTGAACCCATGTAGGCCTGGGGAAGGCGGGCGAGCAGGAATGCCAGGCAGCCGTAGGGCGTCTTGGCCGACGTGGGGCCGCTGCGCAGCTGCAGCGTCCAGACATCGGGGCCCAGTTCTGATACTGCTGTCCGTGCCAGGGACGACTTCCCGACCCCCCTGCCTCCGGTGATGACGACGCCCAGGGAGTCCGGGCTGGTCAGGGCAATACGGACGGCTTCAAGGTTTGCGCTGCGAGCGGGCACAGACCATCGTTGTGGCTCAGTTATGCCGGCGGTGTCCGTGCGTGGCCCAACTTCGTTGAGCGATGACCCACGTCCCCAGCTGAGTGGCTCGATTGACATGAACTTATCCCCTACATCCCACTAAAAGCGGGATTAAGCCCCATCGCCCCCCGCTTAGGAAGAAGACTACCCCTTGGTACAGACAGGAAAACAGGGACAAGGACTTTTAAGTTTTTTTACGGGACATCGGTCTTCGCCGGGTGGAACTTCTGCTGGGCCGCGGTGAGCCCCTCCCTGACCAGCATCTCGACGGCGTCGGCGGCCTCATCGAGCAGGAATGGAAGGTCCTTCCGCTCCGCCGTGCCGAAGTCCCGGAGGACGTAATCGGCGGTTTCCATCCGGCCAGGCGGGCGGCCCACGCCAACGCGTACCCTGAGGTAATCCTTCGTGCCGAGTGCCTTGGAGATGTCGCGGAGGCCGTTGTGGCCGCCCTCGCCGCCGCCGGATTTCAGCTTGACGGTATTAAAGGGGATATCGATTTCGTCGTGGACCGCAATAACGTGGTCGGGCCCGATGCCGTAGAAGTCCGCCAGGTTTGCCACAGGTCCGCCCGAAACGTTCATGTAGCTCATGGGCTTGGACAGCACTACGCGGGGGCCGCCTATCCCCAGCCTCCCCTCAAGCACCTGGGCACGGGCCTTGTGGGTCTTGAAGCTTCCACCGATCCGGGCCCCAAGTTCCTCCAGGACCATCTGCCCGACGTTGTGCCTGTTGCCTTTGTACTCGGCCCCCGGGTTTCCGAGGCCAACGATCAGCCAGGTGTCAGTCATTGATCAATCCTAAAGTGGGTTTGACGCCCAAGGGGGCCGGAACATGGCTGTGGCCGGACCCCCACAGGGACCCGGCCACACCCGCGGGAATGCTTACTCGGCTGCTGCTTCCGAAACTGAGGAACCTTCGGTGGTTTCGGCGGATGCTTCTTCCTCGGAAACCTCGGTGGCCTCGGAGATGTGAACCACGAGCGCCTCGGCGTCGGCCAGCAGGACCGATCCCTTGGGCAGCACCAGGTCCGAAGCGTGGATGTGCTCGCCGGCGGTGCGGCCCTCGATGTCAACCTCGATGGCGGTCGGCAGGTGGGTTGCCTCGGCCTCGAGGGAGATGACCGTGAGTTCCTGGTTGTAGACGTTGCCCGGAGCCAGTTCGCCAACAACGTGGACGGGGACGTCCACGGTGACCTTTTCGCCCTTGCGGACGGTCAGCAGGTCGATGTGCTCGATGATCTGCTTGATGGGGTCGCGCTGGATGTCCTTGACCAGGGCAAGGTGCTCTTCGCCGTTGATGTCCAGGGACAGCAGGGCGTTGGCCTTGCGGACTGCAAGGGTGGTGGCCTTGCTGGGGAGGGTGATGTGGATCGGCTCGGCGCCGTGGCCGTAAATGACCGCGGGGATCAGGTGGGCCATGCGCGCGCGGCGGGCAAAGCCCTTGCCGAATTCGGTGCGTACTTCTGCTGCAAGCTTCTGCTCAGCCATGTGTATCTCCTAGGAAACTTAAACGGTGTTCAGCAAGGGCGGAGGTCTGTTACGACCTTCAACGCCGGGCGCCCTGGGGCGGCCCTTCCAGAAGGGAGATTCAGACCCAGTCGATAACGGAGACCTGCAATCCGGTTTCCGACTGTGCGGAATCCGGTGCTCTCCCTCGCCAAGGTATCGTCAAAGAGCCTACCAGCCCCCGGCCCGATTACTGAAAACGGGCGGGGTCAGGCGTTGCCGTCGAACAGGCTGGTGACCGAGCCGTCGTCGAAGACTTCCCGGATGGCACGGGCGATGAGCGGCGCGATGGACAGCACCGTCAGCTGCGGGAACTGCTGGTGGGCAGCGATGGGCAGGGTGTCTGTGACCACCACTTCGCGGGCACCGGAGTCTGACAGGCGCTGGGCTGCCGGGTCCGAGAACACGGCATGCGTCGCAGCGATGATGACGTCCTTCGCACCGGCGTTCTTCAGCACCTGGACTGCCCCGGAGATGGTTCCGCCGGTGTCGATCATGTCATCGATCAGTACGCAGGTCCTGCCCTCAACCTGACCGACAACAGTCTTGGAGACGGCCTGGTTGGGAACGGTGAGGTCGCGGCTCTTGTGCACGAACGCCAGCGGCGCCCCGCCAAGGCGCTCAGCCCACTGCTCAGCGACGCGGACGCGGCCGGTGTCCGGGGAGACGACAGTGATGTCGTCGGCGCCGACGCGGGTCCGGATGTAATCCGCCAGGAGCGGGATCGCCATCAGGTGGTCAACCGGGCCGTCGAAGAAGCCCTGGATCTGCGAGGTGTGCAGGTCAACGCTCATGATGCGGTCGGCGCCGGCGGTCTTGTAGAGGTCAGCTACCAGCCGGGCGGAGATGGGCTCGCGTCCGCGGCCTTTTTTGTCCTGCCGGGCGTACGGGTAGAACGGGGAAACCACGGTGATCCGCTTGGCGGACGCGCGCTTCAGCGAATCGATCATGATCAGCTGTTCCATGAGGTGGTTGTTCAGCGGGGCCGGGTGGGCCTGGATCACGAAGGCATCCGTGCCGCGCACGCTTTCGCCGGCGCGGACGTAGATCTCCCCGTTGGCGAAGTCGTAGGCATCAACGGGCAGCAGCTCGGTTCCCAGCTCCTTGGCGATTTCCCGTGCCAGCTCGGGGTGTGCCCGCCCAGCGGCAAGCACCAGCTTCTTCTCGCCGCGTGCCGTAATTTCGCTCATGATTGCGTGCCCTCTTCTGTCGGTGCCGGGGTAGGTGAAGATGCTTCGGTGGCTCCCGTGCTGTCAGCGGCGGAGGCGAGTTCGGCCGAACGCGTGCCGGGGCGGTGGGCGATGACCCAGCCCTCGGAGTTGCGCTGGGCGGCCACGGACACTGCGAGTGCCCCGGCCGGAACGTCTTTGCGGATCACCGCGCCGGCGCCGCTGTAGGCGCCGTCCCCCACGGTGACCGGCGCGACGAACACTGTGTTCGAACCTGTGCGGACGCCCGAGCCGATCACCGTGCGGTGCTTCTTCTCGCCGTCGTAATTGGCCGTGATGTTGCCGCAGCCGATGTTGGTGTCCTCGCCGATTTCGGCGTCGCCTGCGTAGCCGAGGTGGGACAGTTTGGAGCCGCGGCCAATGGTGACGTTCTTGGTTTCGTAGAACGCGCCGATTTTTCCGGTGTCGCCCAGGACGGTGCCGGGCCGCAGGTAGGTGAAGGGCCCGACGGCGGCGCCGGCGCCGATCACTGCACCGGAACCGTGCGTGCGGGTCACCGTGGCGCCCTCGCCGATGCGGACATCGGTCAGGGTGGTGTCCGGGCCGACGACGGCGTCCCTCGCCACCGCGGTGGACCCGTGCAGCTGGGTGTTGGGCAGGATCCGGACGTCCTCGTCCAGGGTGACCGTGGAGTCAATCCATGTGGTGGCGGGGTCAACAACGGTGACGCCGGAGCGCATCCAGGCCTCAACGGTGCGGCGGTTCAGTTCGGCGCCGAGGGCGGCCAGCTGCACGCGGTCATTGGCGCCCTCCACCTGCCAGCGGTCTTCGGTGACGACGGCGGCCACCCGCCCGCCTGCCTGCCGCGCGAGGCCAAGGACGTCGGTGAGGTACTTCTCGCCCTGGGAGTTGTCGGTAGTGACGTGCAGCAGGGCATCGCGGAGGACTGCGGCGTCGAAGGCGTAGATGCCGGAGTTGACCTCGCGGATCAGGCGTTCGGTTTCGGTGGCGTCCTTGTGCTCGCGGATGCCGGTGACGGATTCGTCGTCGTGGCGGAGGATCCGTCCGTAGCCCGTGGCGTCCTCCAACAGGGCAGTGAGCACGGTAACGGCGTTGCCTTCACGTTCGTGTGTGGCCACAAGCTCGGCGAGGAGTCCGCCCGTGAGCAGGGGAACATCGCCGTAGGTCACCACTACGGTACCGGTGAGCTTTTCCCCGGCATCCAGGGCATTCAGGGCCACCTCGACTGCGCGGCCGGTGCCGGGAATCTCGTCCTGGTCAACGATCAGGGCTTCGGGGTCCAGTTCGTTCAGGTGGCGGGCAACGAGGTCACGTTCGTGGCGGACCACCACCGCGAGGCGTCCGGGGTTGATGCTGCGGGCCGCCAGCAGGGCGTGGGCCACCATGGACCGGCCGCCGATCCCGTGCAGGATCTTCGGCGTACGGGATTTCATCCGGGTACCGGCGCCTGCTGCCAGAACAATGACGGCGGCTGGACCGGTAGTCTCGGGGATCACGTACGGGCTCTCCTTGCATTGGTTACACGTTGGGCCGGGCGCGGTGCCGAACCGGCCAAATCACTGGCGGGGCACCGTGTTCATCCTACTGGACGCTCTGTCGCACAGCAGTTCCGCCCATAGGATTCGAACCTATACTCCACGGCTCCAAAGGCCGGGGTGCTGCCATTACACCAGGGCGGACCGTGCCAGAGGCACAAGGCCAAGGCACAAGTATTTATTTTGCCATGGGTTCAGGGGTGCCAGTGACACAGGCCGCCGTGACGGTTCGTGCCACCCGGTGCTGCTCGCCAGCCGGTGCTGCTTTTACTCGCCGAGGACTTCCAGGGCTCCCAGCCATTCAAGTTCGAGGGCTTCGCGTTCACCGGCGAGGTCCTTGAGTTTTTTGTTCTGGTCGGCCAGGGCGTCGAAGTCGTTCTCGTTGGTGCTTTTGACCATTTGGTCGTGGAGCTTCTTTTCCTGCTGTTCGAGCTTGCCCAGCTGGCGTTCGATCCGGTTCTTCGCTTTGCGGGCGTCCCGTTTTTCCCCTTCGGAGGCTCCGGATGAGGCGGGGGCGGCGCTTCCGCTGGCACCGGTGACGGGGTTCCCGCCGCCGGTGATGGTGGAACCTGCCAGGGCGGATTCCCGGAGTTCCAGGTACTGGTCGACGCCGCGCGGCAGGGCGCGGATCTTCCCGTCGCCCAGGAGTGCCATCTGGTGGTCCGTGACACGCTCCAGGAGGTAGCGGTCGTGGCTCACCACAACCAGGGTGCCGGGCCAGCCGTCAAGGACGTCTTCGACGGCGGCCAGCGTGTCGGTGTCGAGGTCGTTGGTGGGTTCATCGAGCATCAGGACGTTGGGCTCCCCCACCAGCAGGCGCAGCAGCTGGAGGCGGCGGCGCTCACCGCCGGAGAGGTCCCGGACCGGGGTCCACTGCTTCTCGTTGGTGAAGCCGAGCTGCTCGACGAGCTGGCCGGCAGTGAATTCCTTGCCGCCAACGTTGAAGGAACGCTTCTCACGCTCGATCACTTCGATCACACGCAGGTCCGAGACGTCGTCGAGCTCCTTGACCTCCTGGCTCAGAACGGCCGTGACCACGGTCTTGCCGCGCTTGACCTTCCCCGAGGTTGGCTCGATCTCGCCGTTGAGGAGCTTGAGCAGGGTGGTCTTGCCCGCGCCGTTCACGCCCACCAGGCCCAGCCGCTCCCCCGGTGCCAGCCGCAGGGTGATGTTGTCGAAGAGTTTCTGCCCTTCCTCGCCGCCCAGGTAATCCAGCGAGACGTTTTCCAGGTCCAGCACATCCTTGCCCAGGCGGGCAGTGGCCATCTTGCTCAGCGCCGTCGAGTCGCGCGGTTCCGGGACATCGGCGATGAGGGCGTTGGCTGCTTCAATGCGGAACTTGGGCTTGGCCGTGCGCGCCGGTGCGCCGCGGCGGAGCCAGGCCAGTTCCTTCTTCACCAGCTGCTGGCGCTTGCTTTCCACAACGGAGGCCGAGCGGTCACGTTCGGCGCGGGCCAGGACGTAGGCCGCGTAGCCGCCGTCGAACGGGTCCATGATGCCGTCGTGGATTTCCCAGGTCTTGGTGCAGACCTCGTCCAGGAACCAGCGGTCGTGGGTGACCACCAGGAAAGCGCCCTGGTTGGCGCGCCAGCGGGTCTTCAGGTGGCGGGACAGCCAGGCAACCCCTTCGACGTCGAGGTGGTTGGTGGGTTCGTCCAGCATGATGACGTCGTGGTCTTCGATCAGGAGTTTGGCCAGGGCCACCCGCCGCTTCTGCCCGCCCGAGAGGGCATGGACGTTCGCATGCCAGTCGACGTCGGACACCAGTCCGCCCATCACTTCGCGGATCTGCGGGTTGCGGGCCCATTCGTAGTCGGCCTGGTCCCCGACGATTGCGGCACCCACGGTGAGGTCGCCGTCGAGCACGTCGCTCTGGTCCAGGTACCCGATGTTCACGTCACCGCGCTTGGTGACGCGGCCGGAATCCGGGGTGGACCGCAGTGCCAGCAGCCGCATCAGCGTGGATTTACCGTCGCCGTTCCGGCCCACCATGCCAATCCGGTCACCCTCTTCGAGTCCGAGGGTGATGCCGTCCAGGACGGTGCGCGTCGCGTACGAAACCGTGAGGTTCTCGCCGCCAAGAAGGTGTGCCAAAGGGAACTGCTTTCTGCTGCTGTAAAGGTGGGGAGCTAGAGGAGGGTATCGGAGATGATGCGGGCGCCCGGCACGGGACCATGAACAGCGATTGCCGTCAGCCCGTGATGCCGCAGGTCCTCGGCGAGGCTTGCTGCGGCAGTGGGGTTATGAGTCAACAGCGCCACGGTAGGCCCGGAACCGGAGACGATACCCGCGATGGCTCCTTGGGACTCTCCTATGCCCAGCGTATCGCGGAGGGCGGGAGCAAGTTCAATGGAAGCCCGCTGGAGATCGTTCACCAGGACCCGGCTCAGGGCGTCGGCATCCCCGCTCCGCAGGGCCTCGAGGATTTTGGGGTCCACGGCGGTGGGCTCCTCGGCGTCCACGCCCTCGGCCGTCCGCAGCCGGTCCAGCGTGCGGTAGACCTCGGGGGTGGGAAGCCCATAATCGGCAGCCACCAGGACCCAGTCCGTCTGCGCCTTGACCAGTGCAGGCGAGAGTTCGTCGCCAAGGCCCAGGCCGACGGCGGTTCCGCCCAGCAGCGAAAACGGCACGTCCGCGCCCAGCTCGGCGGCCAGGTGGGCGAGTTCGTCCCGTGACAGCCCGCTGTTCCACAGTGCGTCGCAGGCCAGCAGGGTTGCTGCCGCGTCCGCTGATCCGCCGCCCATGCCGCCGGCCACCGGAACCCGCTTGGTGATCTCCAGATGGACGCCGGTGGCGTGCTCGGAGACGTCCGCCATGATGGCCGCAGCCTTGTAGGCCAGGTTGTTCTCATCGAGGGGGATGTCCACCCCGTCAAGGTCCAGGGTGCTGTCCGGGCTGATGCTCACAGTGATGCCCGGCGTCCCGGTGCTCGTGGCGGCCACTTCCTCATAGAGCGAGACCGCCAGGTAGACGCTGGCCACGGAGTGGTAGCCGTCCGGCCGCAGCGGCCCGACGTCCAGGGAAACGTTGACTTTCCCGGGCGCCTTGACGCGGACCGTCCTGGCCGGAAAACGCCCCGCCAGCGCGTTCATGCGGTGGCCTCACGGGCTTCGGCGATCCGGGCGAACGCCGTGACGTCTATGACTTCCCCCCGGGCCGTGGGATCGACACCGGCTGCGACCAGGCAGCGTTCGGCTTCGGCGGCTCCCCCGGCCCAGCCGGCCAGGGCGGCGCGGAGGGTCTTGCGGCGTTGGGCAAAGGCGGCGTCGATCACGGCGAACACCTGTTCCCGCGTGGCTGTTGTCACCGGTGGTTCCCGCCGGGTGAAGGCCACCAGGCCGGAGTGGATCTTCGGCGCAGGCCAGAAAACATTCATGCCGATCACTCCTGCCTTGCGCATGCTGGAGTACCAGGCGGCCTTAACGGACGGCACTCCATAGGTTTTCGATCCGGGTCCGGCGGCCAGCCTGTCGGCCACCTCGTCCTGGACCATCACCAGCCCATGCTGAAGGCTCGGGAAATGCTGGAGGAGGTGAAGCACCACCGGGACGGCGACGTTATAGGGAAGGTTGGCCACAATGGCAGTGGGCTCAACCGGGAGGGAGGTCACCTTCATGGCGTCGGCCTGGACAAGGTGGAACGCGTCCACGGCCTCCGGCCGCCACGTTTTGACGGTTTCGGGCAGCTTAGCCGCCAGGACAGGATCGATTTCGACGGCGACCACCGCCTTTGCGGCATCCAGGAGGCCCAGGGTGAGGGAACCAAGGCCCGGCCCGACTTCCAGCACGGTCTCGTCCGGCCCGATGTTGGCCACCGAGACGATCCGGCGGATGGTGTTGCCGTCAATAACGAAGTTCTGGCCGAGTGTCTTGGTGGGCCGGATTCCGATTTCCTCCGCTAGCCGGCGTATGTCGGAGGCACCGAAGAGGGGTGCGGGCGCGGCAGGGATCGGTTCAGTCACCTAGGTATCCTATCCCGGCCCGTATTGGAGCCGTGGCCTCTCCTGACCACTGTTGACGGCCGGTCTTAACCGGCCAAAGCCGGTCCCGGAAACCCGGGACCGGCTTTGGCTCAATGCCTGTGCTGGCTTCGTGTCTGGCGGTTGTGGTCAGCTGCCGCCTGGCGCAGTTGGGCGGATGGCACCCGCTCCTGGGGCTGCCTAGCTCGTGGCGGCCCAGCCACAGCCCCACGGCTGGAGTCCACGCTGGGCGTAGACGCGGTTGGCGATGTCGATCTGCTGTGCCTTGGTGGCGAGGCTGGCGTTGGGCGCATAAGCTCCGCCGCCGGCGCCGATCCACGTCCGGATATCGAACTGAAGGCCGCCGTAGTAGCCGTTGCCGGAGTTGATGGACCAGTTGCCGGTGGATTCGCACTGGGCGATCTTGTCCCACATGGCCTCGTTCATCATGGCCGGGGCTGCGGCACCGGTGTTCGCGCCGGCGGCCGGGGCGGCCTGGGCTGCAACCGGCTTGGGCTTGGTGCCGACTGTGATCTTCTCGGTGACGGGCTGCACAGAAACGGTTTCGGAGACCAGCGTGCGGGACGCTTCACGGCCGTCCACCATGACCAGTTTGAAGGTCTTGCTGACCTTTCCGGCAGCTCCGGCCTGGGTGACCTCTTTCTCACCCTTCAGGAGCTCGGCGCTCTCGGTGGTCATGCTGTCGAAGGCGATGTCTTCTGTGGTGGCGGCGGTCTGGCTGGTGTCCACGCGGGAGACCTTGACAACCATGTTGTTCACAACGAGGGCGTTGCCCGGCTGGGAGGTGCGGTCGTCGACGCCAAGGGTGATGCCGGCGTCTTCAAGCACCTGGGCGACCGTTCCCGCCGTCGTGGTCGCGGCTGCCACCTTGCCGTCGGCAACAATGCTGACGGTCTTGGGGGTGGAGATGGAAACAAATGATCCGGCCACGGCGAGCTGCGCGTCCTTCGGGACGGAAACGGACGACGCGCTGGCGACTCCGAGTTCGGTGACGAGGCCGGCAACGTCCGGTGCGGTGGTGCTGACGGTCTTTTCGGAACCGTCCAGGCTGACCTTCACGGCCTTGGCCATGTTGACGTTGATAACCGTGCCGTTCTCCACTTTGACGTCCGCCGAGGGCGAGACGCGGTCGGCCGGCTTCAGTTCGACGTTGGCGCCCTTGACCACCTGGCCGACGGTGCCGCCGAAGGACTGGACCGAAGTCACTTTGCCGTCGACGTTGAGGGTAACGGTTTTGTTATTTCCGACGAAGGCTACGAGGCCCAGTACCAGGGCGCAAAGCACCACGAGTTGGGTGCCAACTTTGACAAAGCTGAACTTGCCGTCCGTTGTGAAGATCTTGACCACGATTGCCCGTATCTTTAGGACCATCCGGGCACGGGGAAAAACGCAGTAAAATAGCCGGTGCATGGCCCTAGAGGACAGCTCCGGCCACCATTGCGCCGCCACACTTCGCGCGGCAGGCAGGCGGCATCAAAGCCGCGCCGGGTCCTGCTGCGAGTGAAGTGAAATTATCCGAAGGCCTTCCCCGACCCCGGCTAATAGTTCTCCACTGTAACCGTAGCGTTATAAAGCGGCCAACAATTTTACATACGAAGTATGTGCTCGGAGTCTTCCGGCCCTGCCGGGCTCAGGCCCAGGAACCGTATGCCCGCACGGTATTTTCGCCTATCCGGGTGCAGAGTTCGGCAAGGTCCGTCCCTGTCAATTCGGCCATCGCCCGGACTGTGTACGGCACCATGTAGCTGGCGTTGGGGCGGCCGCGGTGCGGGTGCGGAGTCAGGAAGGGTGCATCAGTTTCGACCAGTACGAGGTCAGGATCCGCCACGGCGAGCGCAGCCCGGAGGTTTTTAGCGTTCTTGAAGGTCAGGGTGCCGGCAAACGACATGTTCCAGCCCGCCGTATTGCAGATCCTGGCCAGTTCCTCATCACCGGAAAAGCAGTGGAACACCACCCGCTCCGGCGCCCCCTCTTCGCGCAGGACCTGGACGACGTCGTCGTGCGCGTCCCGGTCGTGGATCTGGAGGGTCAGGTTGAGCCGCTTGGCGATGTCGATGTGCCGCCGGAACGAATACCGCTGATGTGCCAGGCCCTCCCCCTCGGTGCGGAAGAAATCAAGTCCGGTTTCACCGATGGCCCGGATGCGCGGGTGGGCGGCCAGCTGCTCAATTTCCGCCAGCGCCGCCTCCAGCTCGCCCCGGCGCGCGTAGTCCGGGGCGTCATTGGGATGAAGAGCCACCGCACCCAGCAGCCTGCTGTCCAGTTCGACGGCCTGGACCGTGAACCGGGAGGACTCGAGGTCGCACCCCACCTGGACGGCCCCCTGCACCCCGACGGCCTCGGCGGCATCCATTGCCGCGGCGATGGCTACTGGCCTGTCTCCATTGGGGAAATCGAGGTGCGTGTGGTTGTCCATCACAGGCACCGGCAGGGGCTCCGGCGCCGGCGGAAAGCCCTGCCGCGCCTGGCCGGTCCCTGCATCGGCGTCGGACCCTGCTGCACGGTAGGCGGCGGGAATCAGCGAATTGCACATCCCTCCACCCTAGCGGCGGGAGGTCCGGCCGGAATTACCGGAACTCTCTGTCAGCAAAGGCAGTTGTGTTAGTAGGCTGGTACGAACAGATCCGAACACACCGAGGTCGAAGGCAGGCCTGCTGTCCCGTCCCAGGTGATCCCCGGGCTGAAAGGAGCGAAGATGGACCCCCATCGCCGCACCGCCGTCAACGAGATAGCCCCTGCCGGCCGGAATTTCACTGCGGTCAGTGAGCCGGTGAGCCAGCTGAACGGCCACAAGGGTGCGGCCATGGATGCGGAGGCATTCCACGCCGCCAGCCGACGGATCCTGGAATCGATCAACACTGTCATCGACGGTAAGTCCGACGCTGCGAGGCTTGCCCTGACGGTGCTGCTGGCCCAGGGCCATCTCCTGCTGGAGGACGTGCCCGGCGTGGGTAAAACACTGCTGGCAAAGACCCTTGCCCGGACCATCGACTGTACCGTCAGCCGGATCCAGTTCACCCCCGACCTCCTGCCCTCGGATGTGACCGGCGTTTCCATCTACAACCAGTCGTCCCGGCTCTTCGAATTCCGCCCCGGGGCAGTGTTTGCCAACATCGTCATTGGCGATGAGATAAACCGCGCCTCGGCCAAGACACAGTCTGCCCTGCTGGAGTGCATGGAGGAACATCAGGTCACCGTGGACGGTGACTCCTACAAACTCGACGAGCCGTTCATGGTCGTTGCCACGCAGAACCCGATCGAGATGGAAGGCACCTATCCCCTTCCCGAAGCCCAGCGGGACCGCTTTATGGCGCGGATCTCGATGGGCTATCCGGACAAGGAAGCCGAGATGGAAATGCTGGAGACCCACCAGGCCACGTCGCCGCTGGACAAGGTCTCCGCCGTCGTCACCGCAGCCGACGTCGCCGCCATGATTGCCACCGTCCAGCAGGTATATGTCTCGCAGGCAGTCAAGGAATACACCGTCTCGGTGGGCCGTGCCACCCGTGAAAGCCCGCTGCTGCGGCTCGGAGCCAGCCCGCGCTCCATGCTTCAGCTGCTGCGCGCGGCGAAGGCCACCGCGGCCCTGGATGGCCGTGATTTCGTCCTGCCCGACGACGTCATCAGCGTTGCGGACTCCGTGCTCGCCCACCGGATCATCCTTGACCGGAAGGCAGCAGGCGCAGGTGAGACTGCCCACAGCATCATCAGGGGTGTCCTGTCCAGGCTGCCGGTGAGCCACGAAACCGCGAACAGTCCGGTCCGGTCCGCGGGCTCACCCGTTGTCGCGTCCCGCCGAACCCATTAGCAGGCATCCCCATGGCGCTGCACCACCGACTGCCGCGGCACCTCTTCAGCCAGCGTGGCTGGGGGCTCCTGGCTGCAGGGGCAGTCTCGCTTCTGGGCGCTCAGATCATGGGCCGTCGGGACCTCCTGACGCTCGCCGTCCTGCTGATCATCCTCCCGCTGGTATCGCTTGCCGGAATCCGGCTCGTGAAGCCAAGGTTCCACGTCTACCGCGAGTTCAATCCCTCGCCGGTGGAGACGTCCGCCGCCAGCACGGTGCGGCTGGCAGTGAAGCGCACCGGTTACGGGAGCGGCCACGCGATCATGGAGGAACGGCTTCCGGCGCGGTTTGGCGAGTCGCCGGCCTTCCGGTTCCCTGCCCGCTCCGCCTCGGGCGGGGTCAGCCGCTACGAATACCACCTGCGCTCCGGCGTCCGCGGGCAGTACCTGATCGGCCCGGTGACGGCTGAATTCACGGACCCCTTCGGCTTGTCGCTGCACCGGCAGGCCATCGGCGACGGCGACACCCTCACGGTGACACCGGCCGCCGTCGACCTTCCCGTGACCGGACTTGCGGGCGCCCGCGGCAACGATGGCATTACAGCTACGCGAACCCGCGCCAACCCCAGTGACGACGACGTCATGACCCGCGAATACCGGCACGGCGATCCCATGCGCAGGGTCCATTGGCCTGCCACCGCCCGCCATGGCGTCCTCATGGTGCGCCAGGAGGAGTCCGTGACGACCCCCGAAGCCACCGTCATCCTGGACCAGCGCTTCACGGCGTTCCCGGGCGGAACGGGACCGGGCCACGGCGGCAATCCCTCCATTGACGGCCACGAACTGGCCAGCAGTGCCACGTTTGAGTGGGCCGTCGTGGCCGCGATCTCCATCTGCACGCACCTTTCGGACCGGAACTACGCCTTGCGCCTCCTTGATCCCCGGGGCGAGCCGGCTTTCCTCCGCTCCCCCTCCGCGCCGGAACCGGAGGCCGAGGAGTTCAAGGGTGCTTCAGGACTCCAGGCCGTCGCCGAAAGCCTTGCCGCCATCCACCTCACCGGACCGCACCACGCCGCCCGGGAACATGGACAGGACTCGGGTCCGGCCGTGTTCGAGGACCACCTGATGGATAAGCTGTCCGCCCACCGGATGCGCGGGCCCATTATTGCGCTGCTCGGCAGGGTGACCCCGGCAGAAGCCAGGGCCCTGGCTCCGGCTGCGGGTTATGGGGCGAATGCCTTCGCCGTCATCGTGACCGACAGGCCGGCCGATGCCGAGGACACCCTTGAAACCCTCCGCAGGGGTGGCTGGCGGGCCGTGGCAGTTCGGACGTCGGTCCCGGTCCCTGTTGCCTGGGGCCAGTTTGACCAGGGCGGAGGCGGGCAGGCGACCGCTGCGGCCGATGTCCGGCGCGGAGCTGAGGTGGGGCGATGACCCTGGCACCCGAACGTAACGCGCCCCGCGAACAGCCGCGGGAGACCAGGGGCACAGCCGCCCGGGGGCAGCCTCCGGTGCGTACACGCGTGGGGGCCTACCCCTGGGCCATGGCCGGGGCGGTTGCCATGTCCGTGGCCGGGGCGGCGATTTCCCTGAACGGCGTGCTCAGGGGCTGGGCGTGGTACCTGCCCGTTCTGACCACGGTGGTGGTGGTCTGCCTGTCCATCGCAGTACTCCGCGCCGTGCGCGCCCACCCCCTTCTTGTGAGTGCAGGCGCCTTCGCATCCCTGATCGCGATCATCACGCTCACCTTTTTCCGTCGCACCGGCATTGCCGGCATGATCCCGTCCTCGGCCACCATGGCTGAACTGGACAAGTTCATACGCCGCGCCAGCGAGACGGTGCTTTCCGAAAGCGCCCCGGTGGCTCCGAATGCCGGGATAGTCATGGTCATCTGTGCTGTTTTAGGCTTGGCTGTCATCCTCATCGATGCGCTCGCCGTGCCTCTGGGCATGCCCGCCACAACGGGGGTGGGCCTGCTGGCAATTCTGGTGGTCCCCGCCATGGTGAAACCGCAGAGCGTTGGTTTCTGGGGGTTTTGCGCAACAGTGGCCGGCTACCTGCTGATCCTGGCATGCAGCCAGTGGTTCGCCCCTGATTCCCGCACGTCGGCTGACAGGGCCAGGAATCCGGGGCAGTTCCGGCGGGCCGTGCTGACCGGAACCGTGGCGCTGGTGGCAACCCTGACGGTGCCGATGGCCATCCCGGGTTTCGATCAGGGGACTTTCCCGCAGGGGTCCAGGCTGAACCCCTGGGGTACCGGAACCGGCCTGAACCCGATGATCACTTTGGGCAGCAGCCTGCGGACACCGGCCGGCAGCGGGCGGATCACTTATGCCACTAACGCAGCCACGCCGTTGTATCTGCGATCGGTCACAGTCGATAACTTCGACGGCGACTCCTGGGGCCCCGATGACCGTGAGGGCGAGCGGCGGCCCCTGACGGGGCTGATCGAGCCCGGTTACGAGATCCTCGCCAACGAGCAGATCCGCCAGGTGACGGCGGTGGAGACCGGGACGTTCACCAGTCCTTACCTTCCGTTGCCCTACGCTCCGGAGGCAATCCGCGGGCTCAGCGGCGCCTGGACGTGGGACCCGGCCACCCTGTCCGTCAAGGGATCCAACACGAACTCACGCAACCAGCTGTACATTGTGTCCTCCACCGAACCCAAACTTACGGCCGAAGCGCTTGAGCAGTCGTCGGCGGCGGTCCGCGGCATCTCCGCTGACTTCACCCGGATTCCCGGCAACGTTCCGGACATAGTCCGCAGCACCGCTGATCAGGTGACACGTTCAAGCGGCACCGCCTATGCCAAGGCCATGGCGATCCAGAAGTTCCTGCGCTCAGGAGAGTTCACGTACTCGCTCCAGTCACCGGTCCAGGGTGGCTATGACGGCAACGGGCTCTCTGTCCTGGCGGACTTCCTCACCCAGAAGAGCGGATACTGCATCCATTTCTCGTCCGCCATGGCCGTGATGGCCAGGCTGGAAGGAATACCGAGCCGCATCGCGGTTGGCTATGCCCCGGGCAGGCCCACCGGCGCCACTGTGGGCGTCCTGGGCCAGGGAGCGCTGCCCGAGTTCGAAGTGGACTCCCGGGACGCCCACGCATGGCCCGAACTCTACTTCCAGGGCCTGGGCTGGGTGCCTTTCGAGCCCACCCCGTCGCGCGGCGTGGTGCCCGATTACGCCACCGAGGCCTCCAGTCCCGGCTCCCCTAACCTCATTGAAAACAACGAGGATCTTCTTCGGGATGCAACGGCTGCTCCGGCCGTACCCACGCCGACGACCGCCCCACTCCCCGGCGCCGGCGGCGGTGCGGAGGACCTCGGACAGCGGATCCTGCCGTGGCTGTTGACGGCGGCGGGCGGCCTCGGACTGGTCCTGCTTCTGGCATCGCCGCGGCTGATCCGGCTGGGGCGGCGCGCCCGCCGGCTGCGGAACCAGGAGCAGTCCCCAAAGGATGCTGTTGCGCTGGCCTGGGCCGAGCTCCGCGATCTCGGAACCGATTACGGGCTGCCACCGGGGCCCAGTGAGACGCCGCGGACCTATTCCGCCCGGCTCCGCGGTTCGGCCCTGCTCGGTGAGGCGGGCGGCCTGGACGAGGCCGCACACCAGGCAGTCCTTTCCCTGACAGCCGACTTCGAACGCCGGCACTACGGGCGGCCGGTGCAGGACACTGCCGGCCCCGGGGCACCTGCGACGGCCGCCTCGCGCATCGCCGCACTCCACCAGTCGCTGCGGGACAACGCCTCCTTGCCGCGGCGGCTCAGGGCCGACTGGCTCCCGGCTTCCGTGCTGGGAAGGTTAGGCCGGCTGCTGGCCTCGCCGTTCAAGGCGATCGGCAGGCTGACCCTCCGGGCGGCAAAACCCGCCGCGCGCTCGTGGGCAAGGGCGCGCGACGGCCTGTTCCGGACCCGGGGCAGCCAATCCCCCGGCAGCCAATAAGGAACGGGGTCAGCGGGCGCGCTTCAGCCGGCCTGCTCTAGCCTGCGTGCTTCGGCCGGCCTGCTTGCTTCAACCGGCCTGCTTCAGCCTGCGTAGGGGTCTGCGATGCCGATGTACTGGGTGTAGAGGTATTCCTCGATGCCTTCGGTGCCGCCTTCGCGCCCCAGGCCTGACTGCTTTACGCCGCCGAAGGGTGCGGCCGCGTTGGAGATGACACCGGCGTTCAGGCCAAGCATTCCCGTTTCGAGCCGTTCGCCCATCCGGATGCCGCGGTTCAGGTCCTTGGTGAAGACGTAGGCCACCAGCCCATACTCGGTGTTGTTGGCCAGACGGACGGCTTCGGCCTCGGTGCCGAAGGTGATGATCGGGGCCACCGGACCGAAGATTTCCTCGGACAGGATCCGGGTTCCCTCGGTGACGCCGGTGAGGATGGTGGGCTGGTAGAAGTAACCCGGCCCTGCTGCCGGGGCGCCGCCCAGGACCGCCCTGGCACCTGAGGCCACGGCGTTGGAGACCAGTTCATGGACCTTGTCCCGGCTCTTGGCATCGATCAGCGGGCCAACCTTCGACTCCGGCTCCGTACCCCGGGCCGTGGTCATTTCCCCCATCTTCGCGGCGAACTTCTCTGCAAACTCCTCAGCCACCGCTTCATGCACAATGAACCGGTTCGCCGCAGTGCAGGCCTCGCCCATGTTCCGCAGCTTCGCCAGCATCGCCCCGGCGACGGCGGCATCGATGTCAGCGTCCTCGAACACCACGAACGGGGCGTTCCCGCCCAGCTCCATGGACGTCCGCAGCACCGTCTCGGACGCGTCCGAGAGCAGGCGCCGGCCCACCTCGGTGGAACCGGTGAAGGAAAGCTTCCGGAGCCGGGAGTCCTTGATCAGCGGCCCGGTGGTGGCACCGGCCGTCGACGTGGGGATCACGTTCAGGACACCGGCCGGCAGGCCGGCTTCCATCATCACCGCGGCGAACAGCTGGGAGGTCAGCGGAGTCAGGTTGGCGGACTTCAGGACCATGGTGCAGCCGGCGGCAACGGCCGGGGCGATCTTGCGGGTGGCCATGGCCAGCGGGAAGTTCCACGGCGTGATCAGCAGGCACGGGCCCACCGGCTTCTTTGTCACCAGCAGGCGGGACTTCCCGTCCGGGGACACGGAGTAGCGGCCGAACGCCCGGACGGCTTCCTCGGAGAACCACCGAAGGAACTCCGCGCCGTACGTCACCTCACCGCGGGCTTCGGCCAGCGGCTTGCCCATTTCCAGGGTCATCAGCAGCGCGAAGTCCTCGGCCCGCTCCGTCACCAGGTCAAAGGCGCGGCGCAGGATCTCCCCGCGCTCCCGCGGCGGGACCTTCGCCCACGACTCCTGCGCGGTGACTGCCGCGTCCAGGGCGGCCTTGCCGTCCTCGGGGCCGGCGTCGGCGATGCTGAGCAGCACCTTGCCCGTGGCGGGGTCCTCGACATCGAACGTTTTCCCCGACGCCGCAGGCCGCCACTGGCCGTTGATCAGCAGGCCGGTGGGGACTGTGGCGAGCAGTTCGCTCTCGCGCTGGGCGGTAACAGCTGGCTGTGCAGTGAGCGTCACGGTGACTCCCTTGTCAGTTGGGTTTGCTTCCGGCCAGGCCTGCCGCTTTGGCTGGCGATGCTGGCTTCGGGCTGGTGACCGGCCGGTTTGGCTGAATTACTGTCAGACTACTGCTGCGACGGCGGGAGGGTCTACGCCAGGAAGCACTGCAGGGAGCGGGCAGCGTTGTGCGAGTGCACAGATGCCGGTTTGGCCCGGCGAGCCCGCGGCCAGCGCGCGTTCAGTGCGTGTCAGCGCGCAACCAGCCCGCGGTCAGCGCGCCGCGAGGACTGCTGAATAGAGCTCCCGCTTGCTCACCCGGACGTCCTCGGCGACGGCGGCCACCGCTTCCTTGAGCCGGATCCCCTGGGAGACCAGTTCGTTGACGGCCGCCACGTGGTCTTCGGGCGTTCCCGGGGCCTGTTCGGGGGCGCCGCCCAGCACCACCGCGATCTCACCCCGGACCTCGTTGTTTTCCGCCCACAGCAGCAGGTCCCCCACGGTGCCGCGGATGACCTCCTCATAGGTTTTGGTCAGTTCGCGGCACACGGCGATCCGCCGTTCCGCGCCGAAACGTTCCCTGAGCGCGCGCAGCATCGATTCCAGGCGGTGCGGGGCCTCGAAGAACACCATGGTGCGGCGCTCCGCGGAAAGGTCGGCAAGCCGCGAGGCCCGTTCGCCCGCTTTCCGGGGGAGGAAGCCTTCAAAGCAGAAGCGGTCGGTCGGGAGCCCGGACAGGGCCAGGGCGGTCAGGACGGCAGATGGACCAGGGACAGCCGTCACGGTGAGGCCTGCTGCCACGGCCCCTTCCACCAGCCTGAAGCCGGGATCGGAAACCGAGGGCATCCCCGCGTCGGTAACCATGACCAGTGTCTTTCCGGCCCGTACCTGCTCCAGCAGCTCTGCGGTTTTGGTGGCCTCATTGTGCTCGTGGTAGCTGATGACCCGCCCCTCGACGGTGACCCCGAGGCTCTGGACCAGGCGGTGCAGGCGCCTGGTGTCCTCGGCCGCCACAATGTCGGCCGTGCCCAGCAGGCCGATCAGGCGGGCCGATGCGTCTCCCGTGTTGCCGATGGGCGTTGCCGCGAGAATGATCCGGCCGGGCCCGGGAGTGGCCGCCGCGGCAACCGGCTCACCTGCACCGGCACTGGGAAAGTCTTCAGGGCTGGAATCGGCAGGGGTGCTGGGGTAAGGGTCCACTCCCCCAGCCTACTGCTGGCGGGCTGCGCAGGCTGCAAAAGGTAGCATGGGGCAGGTGACGCAGACCTCCATGCGGCCTGCCGGGGCCGGGCAAGCCAATCAGGCAGCATCAGTTCCCGGCTCCCCCGGACACGTGACCGCCGGCGCTTCCCCGGCCGGCCGCCCCTGGATCAGCCGGCCCGCCGAGGCCTACTCCACCGAAGCCCTCCGGGAGCGCCTGATCGGCAACGTCCGCAGCTGGCGGGACTACCCGCCGTCGCTTCGGCTCTGGTTCTGGCTGGTCCCCATCCTCACCGCAGTGATCGGCGGCATCCTCCGCTTCGTCCGGCTGGACACGCCCGCCAGCCTGGTCTTCGATGAAACGTACTACGTCAAGGACGCGTACTCCTTCCTGATCAGCGGCTACGAGCGAAGCTGGCCGGACAAGGCAAACGATTCCTTCAATGCCGGCAATCCGACGGTCATCCTGGACACGCCCGAATACGTGGTCCATCCTCCGGTGGGCAAATGGATGATCGCCGGCGGCATGTGGCTTTTCGGGCCGGATAACCCCTTCGGCTGGCGCTTCGCCGCAGCCCTGACAGGTACGGTTTCCATCCTGCTGCTGTCACTGATTGCCCTGAAACTCTTCCGTTCCCTGCCACTGGCCGCAGCCGCCGGGCTGCTGCTCGCCGTCGACGGCCACCACCTGGTGATGTCGCGGACCTCCCTCCTGGACGTCTTCCTCATGTTTTGGATCCTGGCGGCCTTCGGGGCCTTGCTGCTGGACCGGGACCACGGACGACGGCGCCTCGCCGCACGGATCGGCAAGCTGGCAGCGGCTTCCAGGAACGGCCGCCCCTCCGCAGGGCAACTGCTGGCCGGCCCCTGGCTGGGCGTCCGCTGGTGGCGGATTGCCGCGGGCGTGTGCCTCGGCCTTGCCATCGGCACCAAATGGTCGGGCCTCTTCTTCCTCGCCGCTTTCGGTGTTCTCTCCGTCCTATGGGACCTTAACGCCAGGCGCGTTGCCGGAATACGCGGCTGGGCCAGCGGCGGCATCATCAAGGACGGGCTGCCGGCGTTCGCCGCCATGGTTCCCGTTGCCGCCCTCGTCTACGCCGCAACGTGGACGGGCTGGTTCCGATCCGACAACGCCTACTACCGGCGCTGGGCCCAGGCCAACCCCTCAGCTGAATGGGGTTGGCTGCCGGATTCGCTTCGTTCACTGGCGCATTACCATCTTGAGGCCTACAAATTCCATCAGGGCCTGGGTTCCGAACACCCCTACGAGGCCAGCGCCTGGAGCTGGCTGGTCATGGGCAGGCCGACGTCGTTCTTCTACCAGAAACCGGAGCAGGGGACCCCTGGGTGCGACGTGCCCAACTGCGCCTCCGCCATCCTTTCGGTGGGGAACCCGATGATCTGGTGGAGTGCGGCCATCGCGCTGGTGGTGGTGCTTTTCTGGTGGGCCGGACGCCGTGACTGGCGGGCCGGTGCCGTCCTGGCGGGCGTAGGTGCGGGCTACCTTCCGTGGTTCATGTACCCGGAGCGCACCATGTTCTTCTTCTACGCCGTCTCCTTTGAACCCTTCCTGGTGCTCGCCCTGGTCTACTGCCTTGGCCTGGTGCTGGGCCGGGACACTGACCCGCTCTGGCGCCGGCGCTCGGGTCTCTATCTGGTGGCGCTGTTCGTCGCCGGAGCAATACTGCTTTCGGCCTTCTTCTACCCGGTATGGGCCGCGGAGACCATCCCGTACCAGGAATGGCGGTACAGAATGTGGATGCCGTCCTGGATCTAAGGCAGGATTGCATCAGATCGTGACGATGGAGCCGCGTGCGGTTATGCGGGTCAAGGCAAGCGCGCCGGCGGTAAGGCCGCGGAACGGAGACGCCCGTGCGGGAAGCAAGCACAAAGCTCATGGTGGAGCTTGAACCGGACAGCAATGTCACCGATCTCCTGCTCCGGCAGGCGGCCGCCAACGGCGCCCACGCCCTCTACGCCCACAAAACCGGCAACGGCTGGACGGACATCCCGGCACAGAAGTTCCTGCATGATGTCTGCGCCCTCGCCAAGGGACTGATCGCCGGCGGCCTGGAGCCAGGGGACAGTGTGGCCGTGATGTCCGCAACGCGGTACGAGTGGACACTCGTGGACTTCGCCATCTGGTTCGCCGGCGGCGTGACGGTGCCCATCTATGAAACGTCCTCCCCCGCCCAGGTGGAGTGGATAATGCACGACGCCGGCGCCCGCCGCGTATTCGCCGAGGACCGCGGCAAAGTGGCGATGATCGGCCGGGTACTGGAGGGTTCCGACCGCCTCCGCGACCGGCTGGTCAGCGTAGTCAGGATGGATTACGACGGTGAAGCCCCCGACCTCGCCAGCCTCTCGGCTGCCGGCATGGGAGTCACAGACGCCGAACTGGAAAGGCACCGCAGCGCCGCCGGGCTGGATGATGTCGCGTCCCTGGTCTACACCTCCGGCACCACCGGGCATCCCAAAGGCTGCGAGATCACCCACGGAAACTTTGCGCTCGTGGCAGCCAACGTTGTGGCCTTCCTGCCCGAGCTCCTCAAGCAGGAAAACGCCCGCACGCTGATGTTCCTGCCCCTGGCCCATGTCCTCGCCCGGGCTGTCCAGGTTGTGTGCCTGCACGCCGGCACCACGCTGGGCCACGTCGCAAGCCCGGCGGCGTTGGTGGAGGATCTTGCCGCCTTCAAACCCACCTTTCTGCTGGCGGTTCCCCGGATCTTCGAAAAGGTCCGGGCCAGCGCAGGCCACCAGGCGGCCATGACCGGAAAATCAAGGATCTTCGGGGCAGCCTCGGCCGCCGCCATCCGCTACTCCACCGAGCAGGACAACGCGGCCCGCGGCCAGGGCAGCGGCCCAGGTATCGCACTGAGGATGCAGCATGCCCTGTTCGACCGGCTGGTATATCCAAAACTCCGGAACATCTTCGGCGGCCGGCTCAGCTATATGGTGTCCGGAGCCAGCCCGCTGGCTCCGGAGGACGCGCATTTCTTCCGCGGCGTCGGCATCCCGGTGCTTGAGGGCTATGGCCTGACCGAGACCACCGCACCGTGCACCGCCAACACACCCACCCGGACGAGGGTGGGCACCGTGGGCATTCCGCTGCCGGGCACCACCATCCGCGTGGCCGGGGACGGCGAGGTGCTGGTCAAGGGTATCGGGGTGTTCAAGGGCTACCACGCGAACCCGGCAGCCAACGAGGACGCGTTCGTTGACGGCTTCTTCCGCACCGGGGACATCGGCGAGCTGGACTCCGACGGCTTCCTGAAAATCACCGGCCGCAAGAAGGACATCCTGGTGACCGCGGCCGGGAAGAACGTCGCGCCCGGGCCCCTGGAGGAACTGATCCGGGCCCACCAGCTCGTGGGCCACGCTGTGGTGGTGGGCGATGGCAGGCCCTTTGTGGCCGCCCTCGTCAGCCTCGACCCGTCAGGGCTGGAAAACTGGTGCTCGGAAAACGGCGTGCCGGCACTTTCGGTCCGCGAGGCGGTCACGGACGCCCGGGTCCGTGCTGCCGTCCAGGCGGCTGTTGACCACGCGAACGCCTCTGTGTCCCAGGCAGAATCCATCCGGGCCTTCACCGTCCTGCCGGCCGAATTCACCGAAGAATCCGGCCACTTGACGCCGTCCCTCAAACTCAAGCGGGCCGTCGTCGTCCGTGAATTTGAAGCGGAGATTGCCGGCCTCTACGGCTGAGCGGCATCTACGGCTGAGCGGCCGACCGCTGCTCCTTGACAGCATGTCCGTCACGGGCTGCCGGTCCATCGTTGACGGCCTGCTCACTGCTGGCACCTCGCTTGTCCTTGGCCAGGCCGCGGCGCCGGCGCGTCGGCCAGGTGAGGATCAGGGTCACCAAGGACACCAGGAAGACCAGGGCGGCGATAACTATTCCGGCGTCAATCCAGAACTGGCCCGGGAACAGCCGGATCAGGGTGTCCTCCAAGGCAAACGTCCAGGAGCCGCTGGCGAAGAACAGCCGGTGGAACTCGGTGAAGAACTGCTGCCAGCCGAGCACTGCCAGCACCCCGAGGCCCAGGATGATCACCAACCCGACGATGGAGCCCGCAAACAGCCCACGCCGTACTCCCCCGGTGCTGCGCCGCCGGAGGTAGGCGATGCCCACGAGGCTGAGCACAATCATGAGCACACCCGCCCCGAAGGCGGAAAGGATCACCAGCTTGACGTCTGCCATGTGGCTGACTTCGCCGTCCTTGAAAAGGTCCGCACCGCTGCGGTTGACCAGGTCCCCCAGGTAGCGCGGGCCTGCCCAGTTACTGAGGTAGTCAACGGTGTAGGAGCCGTACGTCATCCTGTCGTCGGCGCTGAAACCGTACCCGTCGCCGGGGAAACCGGGCCTGTTGTACTCCACCCAAAGGAACAGCGGACTGGTCACAGCCCGGACAGCCAGCACCAGCAGGATCACGGGGTAGAAGATGGCCAGGAGGACCTGCCACACGCGCGGGGGTACCGGTTTGGCGTTGGCCGCGCTTTCACGCTCGGCGTTACGCCGCTCCACCTCGTCCTGCGGAGGACGGACCTGCAGGGCGGAAGTGGGAAGCGGTTCGCTGAAAACACCGGCGTCCTTGCGGGCGGACGCCGGGGAAGCGCCCATGTGGGAAGCGTTGTGGCCCGGGGTTTCGCGCCCGGCAATGTCCGGGCTGGTGGCTTTCCGGCCGGCAGAAGCCACGTCGGAATGCTCCCGACCGGACTCATCGGTGGAAACACCGTCGCCGGCGGAAGACTCGACGGCGGAATGTCCAACAGCGGAATGTCCTACAGCGGAATGTCCTACAGCGGAATGTTCGACGGCGGCTTCGGCCGCCTTGCGGTCGGCGCGGCTCTCAGGCTGCGCAGCAGTCTGCCCGGCGGTCTGCCCGGCGGTCTGCCCGGCGCGGACGCCGTCGGCACCCGAAGCGTTCGTGATGGAGGCGTTCGCGTTGGAGGCCTTGGGGGCGGAGGCGTTGGGGCCGGACGCTTCCGGGTCCGGTGCGTCGGGGCTGCTGGAGCCGGATCCTGTCATCCAGGCAAAAGCGGGCTCGTCCGAGTCTGTCGATGTATCCAGATCCGGATCCGGCTGCGGCTCCGAGCGTTTGGCAGGGGTCGGCGAATTGTCATTCACAGCAGCGTCACTTCCGTCGGGGTTCGCGCTGCCGGCTCTGGTCCGGGCAGCGCCATGTATCTGTTCTTGAGCCTACCGTCCGCTGCTCCGCGACGGCGAGGTGCCACCCCGGACGCACCCGAATCAGGCGGCGATTTCGGTGTAGCCGGCGTCGCCCGCCAACAGATCGCCGCGTTCGCCGGCGTGATACGCGCGCCGGCCCCAGACAAGGACGTAGACCCAGTAGGCAGCCAGAACGGCGGCCCCGATGCCGATCTTTGCCCACACCGGCAGGGGGCTCGGCGTCACAAAACCCTCCACCAGGCCCGAGACGAACAGCACCACCACCAAGCCCAGGGCAACGGTGACCAGGGACCTGCCTTCGTTGGCCACGGCGCGTCCCCGGGTCCGTGGACCGGGTGACACCATGGCCCAGAAAATCCTGAGCCCCGCTGCGCCGGCAATAAAGACGGCCGTCAGCTCCATCAGGCCGTGGGGCAGGATGTAGCTGTAGAAGACATCCTGCTTGCCCACTGCGGCAAAGATTCCCGCGGCGATCCCCACTCCCTGTGCATTGGTGAACAGGATCATCGGCACCCAGATGCCTGTGATGCCCAACGCCACGGCCTGCGCACTGATCCAGGCATTATTGGTCCAGACTGCACCGGCGAACGATGCAGCAGGGTTTTCGGAGTAGTAGTCGATGAAATCAGACTCGACGTACTGCCTGACCGCGGCGTCCGAGGCCACCGACCGCAAAGCCTCCGGCGACGTCCCGATCCACAACGCATACGCGGCGGCGACCAACACAAATGCGGCACCACACGCCACAGTCAGCCACCGCAGGCGGTACAGGGCTGCGGGCAGGGCGGCGACGAAGAAGCGGGCCAGGTCGGCCATGAAGTTTGACCGGGCACCGGTAAAGCGGGTCCTGGCCTGTACCAGGGTGGCAGACAGGGACGCTGACAGGCCACCCTCCGGGGCAACAGAGCGGATGAAGGACAGGTGGGCCGAGGTTGCCTGGTAAAGCCTCAGCAGTTCGTCGGCTTCCTCCCCGCTGAGCCGCCTTTTGTGCGCAAGTTCGTGCAGCCTTGACCATTTATCGCCGTTGACGGCGGAGAAGGCATCCATATCCACGGCAACAGCCTAGCCGCCTTAGACTATGAGCGTCCGGAGGATGGCGGGCACCCGCAGGCACAACAGCAGCGTCGATGCAGGATCTACAACGAGGATGGGAACCCGGTTGAGTTCAATAATCACGGGCGAGGCCGTTGTCCTGGAACTCCGCCCCGCATCGTTCGCCGCACGGGCGCTTGGCCTGGTGCTGGATGTGCTGGTCAACGTTGTCCTGCTGGTCCTGATTCTGTTCGGCATCACAGCGGCGGCGCAGGACCTGGACGACGCGGCGGTCCGGGCTCTCTCGCTGCTGAGCATTGTCTTCTGCTTCGTGATTCTTCCGGTAGCCATTGAGACGCTCACCCGGGGCCTCTCCCTCGGCAAACTGGCCGCAGGCCTGCGTGTGGTCCGCGACGACGGCGGTGCCATCCGGTTCCGTCACGCCGTCATCCGGGGGCTGACGGGATTCCTGGAAATCTACCTGACCTTCGGCGGCCTGGCGATCGGCGTGGCGCTCTTCAACGGCCGGTCCAAGCGGCTGGGCGACATCCTCGCCGGCACCTACGCGCTCCGGCGCCGGGTGCCCGTTGAGGCTACGGTCCGCGTCAATGTGCCCCCTCAGCTCCAAGGCTGGGCCGGAGCCGCGGACATCGGACGGATTCCCGATGCCACAGCCAGGCGGGCCACCCAGTTCATCCGGCAGGCGGGCAGGATGTCACCGCTGTCTGCCGCCGGGATGGCGCAGTCAATCGCCACGGAACTGGCAGCGCATGTGGCTCCGCCGCCGCCGTCGGGTACCAGCCCCGAACAGTATCTGGCCGCCGTCATTGCCGAACGGCGTAACCGCGAACTGGCGCAGCTTCGGCAGTCCCGGCGCCGCAACTCGGCAACGGCTGAGCGGCTGGACCGGTTGCCGTTCGGTTCCTGATCCGTCCGGCACCTGCAGGCGCACGGGAACGCTTTACTGAACGTCCGTACTAAACGCTCGTAGTGAACGTCCGTATCAGTTGTCGTACTCGGCCCAGGGAATGTTCCAGTCCCCGTACCCGTCGTCGAGCGCAGCGTAGTCACCCTCGGTGTTGATGATCTGCACCACGTCTCCGGTGGTCATGTTCTCGAAGACCCAGGCGGCGCCGTCGGGGGCGAAGCCGATACAGCCGTGGGAGACGTTGGTGTTGCCGATGTAGGGGTAGGCGGATTCCAGCGCCTGGTGGATGTAGGCCCCGCTCAGGGTCAGGCGGATGGAGTACTCCACGTCCACTTCGCCGTAGTAGGCGGGATCGCCCGGCTTGAGGCCGATGCTGGCGGCCCGGAAGTGGTCATAGCGGTTCTTTTCCATGAGAACGGCGTAGCCGCGGGCTGACGGGAAGCGCTGATCGCCCATGCTGACGGGGAGGGTTTTTACCACCTGGTCGTTGACGCTGAGGGTGAATGTGTGGGCGGCAGCGTCGGCGATGGCTACCCTCTTGTCGCCGAAGTTGACCTTGACCTTCTTGTTGAAGTTCGCGATCTGGCCGTTGCCGAGGTCCACGCCGAAAAGCTGCATGTCCATGGTGACCGTGGAGTTGGCAGCCCAGAAGGTTTCGGGACGGTACCGGACCATCGTGTCGCTGAACCAGTGGAAGGCTCCCGCCTGGCCTGCACTGGAGGTGACCTTGATGGCCTTCTCGACGGCAGCCCGGTTGACCACCGGTTCGCTGAAGATGACCTGGAGGGGCTGGCCCACGCCTACCTTCATGCCGTCCAACGGGTAGATCGCGGCGTCGGCCTCATGGGTGCTGGAGACGGTATTGAATGACTGGGTGGTGCTGGTTTCGCGGCCCACCGCGTCCGTGACCACGTACGTGTAGCTGTACTCGGTGTTGAACTTCAGCGGGCCGGACGCGGACCAGCTGCTCCCGTCCGTGGCAAAAGTTCCCTGGACTTCTTCCCCTGAGGTGCTGGTCAGCGTGACGCTTTCGATCCTGCCGTTGCCCACCTTGAGTGAAACCGGCGAGGCCGGGTTCACTTGTTTGGCTCCCTCGGCAGGGGTGACCTCAAGCTTCACCGGGGCGACGACGGGCGAGGCAACCCCCGGTGCCGAACGGACCGCGGAGCCTGCTTCCGATTCAAGGCCCGCGCCTGCGAATCCCGGCGCCCCCGCGGCAAAGACACCTCCGGTGGCAGCAAGGACGCAGAGGACCGCCACCAAGATTATCTTTTTGGCGGTCCCCCGGCGGCGTGGCTTTAGGTCAGGCTCCATAGTCCGATCTTAATCCTTGGCGGTAACAAACCCGGGCACGGTCCGCGCCCTGGGCGTCACACGTCAGTAACGATAGTGCTCAGGCTTGTACGGGCCGGCGGCGTCCAGGCCCAGGTATTCGGCCTGGTCCTTGGACAGTTCGGTCAGTTCGACGTCGAGCGCGTCGAGGTGGAGGCGGGCCACCTTCTCGTCGAGGATCTTGGGCAGGACGTACACCTGGTTGGCGTATTCACGTTCGCCTTCGGCCTGGTCCCGCTTGGTCCACAGCTCGATCTGGGCGATCGTCTGGTTGGCGAAGGAGTTGCTCATGACGAAGGAGGGGTGGCCGGTGGCGTTGCCCAGATTCAGCAGGCGCCCTTCCGACAGGACGATGATGGAGCGGCTGCCCTGTCCCGTGGCGGCATCGGCTTCGAAGACCCATTCGTGGACCTGGGGCTTGATCTCCACCTTTTTGATCCCCGGGGTCCGGGCCAGTCCGGCCATGTCGATCTCGTTGTCGAAGTGGCCGATGTTGCCCACGATGGCCTTGTCACGCATGCCGGCCATGTGCTCCGCCATGATGACGTCCTTGTTGCCGGTGGTGGTGATGAAGATGTGGCCTTCGCTGAGGACCGATTCCAGTTTGGCCACCTGGTAGCCGTCCATGGCTGCCTGGAGGGCGCAGATGGGGTCGATTTCGGTGACGATCACGCGTGAACCCTGGCCGCGGAAGGCCTCTGCGGCTCCCTTGCCGACGTCGCCGTAACCGCAGACGACGGCGACCTTGCCGCCCATCAGGACGTCCGTGGCGCGGTTGATGCCGTCCGGCAGTGAATGGCGGATGCCGTACTTGTTGTCGAATTTGCTCTTGGTGACCGAGTCGTTGACGTTGATGGCCGGGAAAAGCAGCTTGCCCTGTTCCGCCAGCTGGTAGAGGCGGTGCACGCCGGTGGTGGTCTCCTCGGTGACACCGCGCAGGCCGGATCCGATCCGGGTCCACCGCTTGGGATCCTCCTGCAGGGACGCCCGGAGCACGTCAAGGAAGATCCGGCCTTCCTCGGACTCGTCTTCGGCTGCGGACGGCACAGCACCCAGGGCCTCGAACTCAACGCCCTTGTGGACCAGCATAGTGGCGTCGCCGCCGTCGTCCAGGATCATATTCGGGCCAAGGTCCGGATCGGCGTCCGCGCCGGGCCAGACCAGGATCTGCTGCGCAGTCCACCAGTATTCCTCGAGGGTCTCCCCCTTCCAGGCGAACACCGGGACTCCCTGCGGGTCTTCGGCCGTTCCCTTGCCGACTACGACCGCCGCGGCAGCTTCGTCCTGCGTGGAGAAAATGTTGCAGGAAGCCCAGCGGACCTCGGCGCCGAGCGCCGTGAGGGTCTCGATCAGCACGGCGGTCTGGACCGTCATGTGCAGCGAACCCGCGATCCGGGCGCCCTTGAGGGGCTGGGTGGCTCCGAACTCCTCGCGGAGCGACATCAGTCCGGGCATCTCGTGCTCGGCCAGGCGGATCTGGTGGCGGCCGGCCTCGGCCAGCGAGATGTCGGCAACCTTGTAGTCAAGTGTCATGGGGTTCCTTTGCTGTGTCCGATCGCGGCGCCGGTGTAGAGGCGCCCGCGGGGGTTGCGTCAGTGGAGGGTTTTGCTGGATGCGGGTGGAGGAACGGTTTATGCGGTTCCGGCGGCGCCGTGCCGGGAATCATGCTGGTCCGAGCCTGCGGCGCTTGCCGCCTGAAGAAGTTCCGGCGGCAGCAGAAGCGGGATGCCATCCTCGATCGGGTAGCGCAGCTTCGCGCCGGAATCCCCCGCCGCAGTCGAGACCAGCTCATCGCCTTCCTGGACCAGGTGCGATCCGGTGACAGGACACCGCAGGACGGACAACAGTTCAGGACTGATCTTTGGCATGGGTTGATGCTCCCGAAAGGGGCGCGTTTCGCGCCGGTGGCTGACAGATTAGCAGATTCCAGCCTACCGCCAGATGGGTGTCAGGAAGGTTCGCGCAGGACGCGCAGATGCCCCCGGCGGGTGCCTTCCGCGCCGGGTGGAGCTTCCAGCGCCGAATGCGGAACCCTCTGGGTTTGTGTGGTCTGGGACTTCGGTGGCAGCGCCGCTGCTTCGCGGACCGCATTCGCCAGCGCCAGGAGGTCATCAGGGCCGGGCTGCTGCGGGCTCGTTGGCATGGCCAGCCGAAGCACCTCCCAGCCGCGGGGAACCGTCAGCGAGCCGGCGTGCTGCTCGCACAAATCGTAGCAATGCGGCTCCGCGTAAGTGGCGAGCGGGCCCAGGACTGCGGTGGAGTCGGCATAGACGTACGTCAAAGTCGCCACCGCTGACTGACGGCAGGCTGACCTCGAACATTGACGGATAGCTCCCACGACATCCCAGACTACCGGCTACACTCCGCCGTTCTGCGTATTTCCCGCTTGTCGCCGCGCCAAGGCCGGAAGCGCGGTATGTGTCGCGTAAATCTGCGGCCGGGTTTAGAGTCAATGTATGCAGTCATCGAACCATGATTCAGCTTTTACGGTCCGGTTGGCTGACCCGGATGTCCGCAAGGGAGAAACGGGTATGGGCTCGCCGGGCCGGGGCTTCGCGATGCGACGCCGGAACCGCCACGGCCGCGGTCTCCGCGGTGAACTGATCCTGCCCACGCATCCCGGTTATCGAACCCGGTCCGACCGTTTTGATGACATGGTGCTCGATTCCGCCCAGCGGCTCCACGACATCTGGGGCAAGACCCTTGACGGCGTGCGGTTTGCGGTCGATGAAATCCCGCCGCAGCTGGAACAGCTGGTGGCCGACGCCGCGCCGCCGCCCATGGGCGCCTACACTCCCGCCACGGCAGAGGAAGGCCCGGTGATCACCCTCTACCGCCGGGTGGTGGAACAGGGTTGCGCTACCCGCGAGGAACTGCAGGACCTGGTTCACGACGTCGTCGTCGAACACACCGCCGAAATGCTCGGCGTGGCGCCCGAGACACTGGATCCGGTCTACCGACGGCGGTACTGACTGCCGGCCTGCAGCGACTCTTTGCGCAGCACTCCCGGTCAGTACCCGAGGGTGACCGGCACCTTTTCCTGACCTGTGGCTGCCGGCATGAAGGCCAGGGTGGATACGTCTTCCCTGCCCTCCTGCTGCAGAAGCAACGCGCCGTAGGCGGCGTCGCCCGAAGCCGAGACGACGTATCCCACAACCTCTGATTCGTCCACCTTCTCCGGAACCTTGATGGATGTGGTGGTGCCGCCTGCGACGTCGGCAGTCGCGGCGGCCCGGATCTTGCCGTCAGCTGTGATGGGCGCGTAGGAAATCGTCGCGCGGTTCTCCAGGACCCCGAATACCAGGGTGCGCTCCCCGCCCCGTGGCACAGGCACCACGTGCTGGCTTCCCAGCCTGACCCCGGAGGCAGCCCACGCCACGTCCGCAGGCCGCTCGGCAGTGAGGCCGCGCGTGACGCGGGCCGCTGCCACGAATGAGACATCCGAACTGGCGGACACCGTGTAGTGGCCGGCCGGGACCCCGGCCAACGTAACCTCGGTGACAGCCCCGGCTTTGGCTGTCACAACCCCTCCGCCGGGGAGGGCTTTCTGCCCGTCGCGGCCGAAAAGCTTGACCTCCACCACAGCATCTGCAGAACCCGGGACCGTGAGGGAGAGTGTCGGACCGGCGTCGTCGAAGCCGCCTTTCCCGGTGATGGCGGCAATTCCGGCGGCGTCCTGGATGTCCACCCCGGTCATGACCTGCCGGGCAGCCGGAGCAGCCCCCGGTGCGATGAAGTCCACGCCACCGGGGGTCAATCCCCTGAGGACGCTCTGCTGGATGGCTGCAGCAACCGGGCCACCGGCGCTTCGGACGTGGACGCTGAGCTGTTTCTCTCCCGGAGCAAGTCCGGCCAGGACAATGGTGCGGGTAGTTCCCGGGGCGACGAGGAGCCCCCTGCTGGCCGGCGCCTGGATCTGGCCGGCGCTGCCGTAGAGCTCAAGGCTGACAGTGGCGGGCGTGCTGGAGGGATTGCTGAGGACAAGGACTGATGTGCGGCCCACGGTGGTGCTGGCACCTGCCAGCCAAAGATCGTTGGCCGGCGCCTGGCAGTTGGCGGCGGCGGACCCCTGGAGGTCCCCGTCGGTGGCAGTAAACTTCAGGGCTCCCGCGGCTGACGGCTTGAGGCCCGCCGAGGCGTCAGCTCCCAATACTGTGGGGGCTTCCACCTTGTGTCCGGCCAGCACTCCGGCGACCAGGTCCTGGGGCCCGGTGCCTTCGCCTGGCCGCCCTCCGCTTTTGGCGATCTCGACTGCTACGGCCCCGCCAAGGGCGGACAGCCGGCTTCCCGGCAGGACACCCCCGGGGGCACTCAGGACAGCTCCGGTGACAGCGCTGTTGGCTGTGGCCGATTCCGGGCTGAACTGGGGGTCAGTGCCCGCCTCGGTCCCCTCGAGAAGCCGCGCCGGCCCCGGACACACGCCCAGGCTTGCCCCGGCCGGAACAGCCGCCAGCGCGGCCGGAATGCTACGGCTCCCCCCGGGCTGCGGCGCGATCGACCCGGCAGCCACTATCCCGCCGGCGGCGGCCACTATCACCAAGGCCGAGGCCAGCCCGGCCAGTGTCTCCCGCCGCGGAATCCGGCGGGCCCGGGGCCTTGGCGGTTCGACGGCGTCCTCCGCCACCGTCTCCTCCACCGGGGCGGGATCGGCTGTGCGGGCGTCGTTATGCATTCTGGTGTTCCTTACGCAAAGATCCCTCGTCCCGGGACAGGCCCGTGTTGGGCCGGCGGGCGGGCATGGGGACTGCGAGCATCACCGTAAGCCCGATCACCGTGATCTGCCCGATCGCTGTCCACAGCGCCCACGGGACGTCGTACCGGATGGTCAACTGACCGGCCGCGGCAGGCAAGGTGAATGCCTGCGCCGGGCCGGAGGTGGTGGATGTGAGCTTCCGTCCGTCAAGCCAGGCGCTCCAGCCCGGGTCCGCCCGTTCCGCCAGCACCACCAGCCGGCCTTCCGGTCCTTCAGCGACGGCGGTGTCGACGTCGTCGTACTTCGAGGGCACCAGCGCCACCGTCGCTCCGGCACCGTCCACAATCCTGACGCGGTGCGCAACATCAGCCGGCTGGAGCGTGGGCTGGTTCAGCGGGGTGATTCGCCACAGCCAGCCGACGTCGGTCTGCCCCACGGCAACGAGGCCAGGCACGGCGTCCATCCTGCTGGCCGTGAGCTGGGCTGCGGTGTCGGCAGAGCGCAGGACCACGAACCCTGCACCGAGCCGCTCGAGTTCCGGCCTGGGATCCACGCCCTGTCCGGCCACCAGGGTGGCGACGACACTGCGGATGGAGGAGGTAACCTCGTCATCCTCCCTGAGAGTTTCCTGCCCGGGCGCACCCATGATGTTCCGCGCGGCCGCAATGGCCGACAGGCTGTCCAGTGTGGTACCTGCCCCGCGCATCAGGGCGGCATCAAAAGTGCCGTTCTCCCCGGTGCTGATCAGCAGTGTGCGTGTCTGCTCGGGGCCGATGCCGCGGTCAATCGCAGTAGCGGGGAGGGTCCGCTTGCTGCTTGCCTCCACAAGCCGGGGCGTCCCCAGCGCCGGGCCGGCCGGGACCTCCGTCAGTGGCGCGGCGGCAGCGGACCGGAGCATGTTCTGTGCCGACCACACCGCCATTCCCGCCAGCGGCCCGGCCAGGAGCACCACCATGGCAAGGGCGGTTGCGGAGCGCAAAGCAACAGTGCGCCTGGCGCTGGGTGCCTCCATCCCGTCCGCCGCATCGAGCAGACGTTCGGCACCGATAAGCGCCGCACCCAGCAGCGCGAACCCGGCGGCTGAGACAGCAGGACCGGTGAACGGGGTCACCAGGGTGTCGGCGTTGGCGCCGGTGGCGACATGTCCTGCCAGCCATGAACCAGCAAGGATGATCATCGCCGCCACCCAAAGGACCCGCGCCTTCCGGGTCCGCTTACCCGGCAGGAAAAGGGCCGCGAGGGCAAGCAGCAGGACCGGGACAGCTACCAGCATCGCGAGCAGGAGAGCCCACGGAACGGCCTGGCCGCTGAAGAAAGGAAGGCCGTACAGCCCGGCTGCCGGGGAGAAAGCCAGGGGTTGGCCCAGGAACTGCTGCCATAAGGGAGCAGGCTCAAAACCCAGCGGGACGCCCGGATCGGCGAGCAATGCCCGTGGCCGGTCGATGACCGAGAGTCCAAAGGGAATGAAAAGCGCGGCAGTGGGCAGGAGCGCCCACCAGACCGTTCGGCCGCGGCGGCCAAGCATCAGCCCGCAGAGCACGATGATGACTGCAGCCGGGATCAGCAGGGACGGAGCCGAGGCGGCCCCAACAGCCAGCGCCAAGCCCGCCGCGGCAGCAGCGGTCCAGGACGGCGTGCCGTTGATTCCGGGCCGCGCCGGCGGCTTCTCGGTGAATCGCCGCTCGCCGGGGGTCGGAACCACAAACCGGCCGTGGCCCACCGCGGAACCCGTGGCGCGCAGCAATGCCAGGACGAGCAACGGGATCATGACGTGGGCAACCAAGGCCCCTGTGCGGCCCTGGTTCAGGGCAACATGCAACGCCGGAGCCGCAGCCCAGAACAGGGCAGCCACAAAGCGGATACGGCGCCGGGTAGTCAGGCCGCCGGCGGCGAACCATGCCGTCAGTCCGGCCAGCGGGGCGGCCAGCAGCAGCAGCCAGGCCATCGCTGCGTTGGCGTCTCCCCCGCCCAGCACGCCAAGGATCCAGAGCACGTAGCCGAAAGGGTCACCCCTGCCGGGAAGACCGGCCCCCAGGCTGACCCACCAGCTGGACGCGTGATGCCAGATTTCGCCCAGGGTTGAGGACACCGGTATGAGGCCGCCTCCGGAGACGGCCTCGGCACGGAACAACCCGCTGAGCGCAAGGAGGGAGGCGGCAGAAGCGATGATGACCGCCGCGAGCGCGCCTGTCCCCACCCAGCCGCGTTCGCTGGTGGTCAGTGCAGCGAAGTCATCGGCGGAATCCCCGGTGGGCTGGTTCGCGAGTGGGTCCTGAACGAGCCCGTCCGGTGTCGAGTTGTCAGCGCCGAGGGCTTCCATCAGGGACCGGCGGTGGTTCCAGACCTCCCGCCTGGGAGTCTGCAGCTTCTGTATGACCGAGCGGCGGATGCGGCGGGTCCGGGCCGCCGTCCGGCGCGCCTTGGCCACCGCCCGGGGTCTGGCAAGGGCCGCGAATGTGGCCACGAGCTGGGAGAAACCGTGACCCGGGTCCTTGACGGCGATGCTGAGCACAAGTTTGAAGATGCTGCCCAGGAGCGCCCCGACGGCGTGGAACGGTACTTTCCAGAGCGGGGCGTGCTTGAGGCGAAGATGGACCTGGGCTTTGCGGGCTGCCGAAGGATTGCCCTGGCCGTGGGGGCGGTGCGCGACGTGGAAGATCCTCGCGGTGGGGACCACCACCACCCGGTGCCCGGCCAGGCGGTTGCGCCAGCAGAAGTCGACGTCGTCGCCGGTGCCGGGCAGTGCGGGGTCGAACCCGCCCAGGTGCTCCCAGATGTCCCGGCGGACCAGCATGCCTGCCGAGTTCACGGCGAAAGTGTCAGTGCGGCCGTTGTACTGTCCCTGATCGAGCTCATCGGCGTCGATGAGGGTCAGGCGTTCGGCCCAGCGGCTGGTGGAAAGGCCGACGTCGATGAGACGGCGCCCGGCATGCCAGTCCAGTTGCTTGCAGCCTGCGACTGTCACGGATGGCGCACGTTCCACTGCGCCAAGCAGTTCAGCCAGCGCCTCAGGCGCCGGTGCTGCATCGTCATGGAGCAGCCAGACCCACTCCGATGCGGCGCGCTCGGGCGAACCGTCCCAGGGCGAGAGTGCGTTGAGCCCGGCGCGTACAGCGCCTCCCATTCCGCTCTTGCCGTGGGGAAAGCTGGCCACGTTGGCTGCGCCCAAAGCGTGTTCAAGGAGCGCTGCGGAGTCGTCGCGCGATCCGGTGTCCACTCCAATGAGAGAGTCCGCGGGCCGGGTCTGGCCCGCGAGGGCAGCCAGGGTTCTGGGGAGATAGGCACTGCCGTTGTGGGCTACCACAACGGCAGTGACATGCACTTCCTTAAGAATTAGACTGCCCGCTTCCTTAGCCGCCGGCGCTCACGCTCGGAAAGGCCGCCCCAAATGCCAAACCGTTCGTCGTTCGCCAGCGCGTATTCAAGGCATTGTGAGCGCACATTGCAGGCGCCGCAGACCTTCTTGGCGTCACGTGTCGAGCCGCCCTTCTCGGGGAAGAAAGCCTCCGGGTCCGTCTGCGCGCACAATGCATCGGTCTGCCAGCCGAGTTCGCCCTCGTCATCAAAGTCCTGCCGGAACGGCAGTCCGATCCATACGGGCTGGGTGGTGGTGTCTGCCGTGCGCAGCTCCATCGGGGGGTCCAGATCGTCATCGTCCTGTCCCTGACCGCCGTCGAGGAGTGCTTCGTGCGCCGCAAGGAAGGCCGTGGCCTGGTCCTGGCGTGAGTCGCCTGCATTGCGGTTGTAACGGTCCGCAGCGTCTGGATCGGCGGGATCCACGTACCAGTCACTCGGTACGCCGCGTGAGCGGTATTTGGCCGTTGCCTCACCGGCGACGACAGCATTTTCCTGGATACGCTCTGCTTGCCCCATGCGACCCTCCTGAAAGTTACAGCCTCTGCCTGGATCCCTGGGCACTCGGTTGTGTGCCTGTATTTACGCAGTGGCCTTAGGTATCTAATTACACGTGTGTAACTACAGGCGCGTCAAGCCGTGGACGGGATAATAATCAACTTTCCCCGCGAACCACCGGCACGCCACGCCCGGGAATTTCCGGGCTGCCGGGCGCGGCGGATGAAGGCGGACCCCCGCCCGCGTCCTGAAGAGCCCGATTCCCCTGAATTGCCGCAGAAAATACAGGCAAGCGCCCGGTAAGACAAATGAGATGACAAATCAACGTGACAAAGATCACAGGACTGGCAGTACTCCTAGGGGTTACTGCCAAAAGGAAATCCCGGATTCCCGCCCGGGAGCCCCGGGACGCCTGCGTGGCAAGATGTAGCCATGAGCATTCCGGCTATCGAACTGATGACATCCCTGCGTTCCGGCCACGCCACTTCACCCCGCCTCACCTGGTACGGACCGGATTCCGAGCGGGTGGAACTCTCAGGCAGGGTCCTGGACAACTGGGTGGCGAAAACAAGCAACCTGTTGCAGGACGAGCTGGATGCAGAGCCGGGGATGCGGATAAGCCTTTCGCTCCCGGCGCACTGGAAGTCACTCATCTGGGCGCTTGCCGCGTGGCAGCTGGGCATGGAGACTGCCCTGGACGGGGGCGACGCGGACCTGCTCGTCACCGATAACCCCGGAAGCGTCCCCGGAAAACACGACGCCGTCATCGCCGTTGCGCTGCCGGCCCTGGCCATGCGGTGGCCGGGGGAACTGCCTCCCGGCGTTATCGACTTCGCCGCCGAGGTCCGCATGCATGGAGACGTCTTCCTGGCCCACAGCGATCCGTCAGCGGATGGCGTCGCCGTGCGGGGCCGGGACGGCCGGCGGCACCTCCATGAAGACCTTCTGACCGGCTTCGCCACTCCGCACGACGATGGCGTCCGGTTGCTGGTCCACGCAGGCGAGGGTTTGGAGCCTGTGCTGGCTGACGCGCTTGGCGCCTGGGACAACGGCGGCTCAGTGGTGCTGGTGCACCCCGACGTGGAGCTGACAGACAAGCTTCTGGCTGCGGAACGCGTCCACGGCGGGTAGTGATCAGGCCCTGCAGGCCGATGCCCCAGGGCCTCGGCCGGCAGGGCCTGCAACCCTGCTAGGACTGCCGGGGACTCTCGGCGTCCTCGTCGGCCAGCTCGCCAGGCCTGGTGGCTACGGCAGCAGGGGCTTTCGCATGGTGGTGCCCCTCGATGAGTTCGTGGTCGTGCGAGAACTCCGGCTCCTGGTCCAGCTCTTCATTGAAGACCCAGAAGCGGTAGGCGAAGAACCTGAAGATGGTGCCCAGGACAAGGCCCACAACGCTGCCTGCGATAAAGAGGGAGGGCTTGTCGTTCAGGTCAAGGATGTATTTGGCGAACCAGACGCAGCCCGAGGCGATCAGGAGCCCCACCACGTTCATCACGGCGAAAAGCGCTGCTTCGCGGGCCACGTTGGCCTGTTTGCGGTGCCGGAAAGTCCAGTAGCGGTTGGCAACCCAGGAGAAGATGCTGGCCACTACGGTGGCCAATGCCTTGGCCCAGACTTCGCTGCCGTGCATGGGGCCGGTGAACAGCCAGATGAAGACCGCTGAGTCAATGACGAAGGCCACACCGCCGACGGCGCCGAATTTGGCGACCTCGCGCCAAAAGAGCGAGGCCAGTCCCCGTATTCGATCTGCAAGTGAGCTAAGCATGACCCTCCAAGGCCGTCCGATTGTGGGCCACACGGCCAGAGGTCCATTTTAGCCCCGAAATCCGGGGACCGGCCCCATCCGCCCGGAGAAACGGGGGCACGATTACCTGAAATCCGGTTCCCGCGACCTCCGAAAGCCGGGATCCGTTGAGCTTTTCTGTAGGCTGGCATATGTGACTTTTCCAGTAATCGGCGTGGTTGGCGGCGGCCAACTTGCGCGAATGATGGCCCCCGCCGCCACTGCCCTCGGCTTTGAACTCCGTGTCCTCGCTGAGTCGGAGGACGTTTCGGCAGTATCTGCTGTATCCACTTCACCGGTAGGTGACTACAAGGACCTGCAGACGCTCCTCGACTTCGCGGACGGCCTGGATGTCATGACGTTCGACCACGAGCACGTCCCTCATGACCACCTACGCGCGCTTCTGGCAGCCGGGGTGAACGTCCAGCCCAGCCCCGACGCCCTGGTGAACGCTCAGGACAAGCTGGTCATGAGGGCCGCCATCGACAACATGGGCCTGCCGAATCCGCGATGGGCCGCGGTTCCGGATGTGGCCGCACTGGTGGACTTCGGCGACCTGATTGGCTGGCCGGTGGTCCTGAAGATGCCTCGCGGCGGCTATGACGGCAAGGGTGTGCGGATTATTGACTCCGCAGAGGACGCCGCCGAAGCTGCAGGATGGTTCGAAGCCATGAGCCCGCTGCTCGCCGAAGCAAAGGTCGACTTCAGCCGCGAGCTGTCCGCCCTGGTGGCACGCACACCAAGCGGGGAATCCCGCGCCTGGCCAGTGGTCCACACGATCCAGGTGGACGGCGTGTGCGATGAAGTCATAGCACCGGCCCTGGCTATCCCTGTGGAGGTCGCCGCTGCGGCCGAGGACGCCGCACTGCGCATCGCCGGTGAGCTCGGAGTGACCGGAGTAATGGCGGTGGAGCTCTTTGAAACACCGGGAAGCGGAGCCGGCTTCCTCATTAACGAACTGGCCATGCGGCCCCACAACACCGGCCACTGGACCCAGGATGGTTCAGTCACCAGCCAGTTTGAACAGCATCTGCGTGCCGTCCTGGACCTTCCGCTCGGCGCCACGGACGTGCTGGGCCCGGTGGTGGTGATGAAGAACTTCCTGGGTGGCGACAACCAGGACCTGTTCTCCGCTTTCCCGGCCGCCCTCGCCAGCGAACCTGCAGCCAAGGTCCACTGCTACGGCAAGTCGGTGCGGCCGGGTCGAAAGATCGGCCATGTCAACCTGGTGGGGACCTCCACCGGTGACGTTGAATCCGTCCGGCAGCGCGCCACCAGGGTGGCTGCCATCATCCGTGACGGCCGGGTGCCAGCCGAAGAAACAGCACTGATTTCCGAGGAGACCGCATGACCACCGAAGCCACGTCCGATGCCGCCGACACAACAACCAAGCCCCTCGTAGGGCTTGTCATGGGTTCGGATTCAGATTGGCCTGTTATGGAGGCCGCAGCCGATGCGCTGGCTGAATTCGGCATACCTTTTGAAGCCGATGTTGTCTCGGCCCACCGGATGCCGACCGAAATGATCCGCTACGGCCAGACGGCCCACGAGCGCGGGCTGCGGGTCATCATTGCCGGTGCCGGCGGTGCTGCGCACCTTCCGGGCATGCTGGCGAGCGTATCCCCACTGCCCGTCATCGGCGTACCGGTGCCGCTGAAGACCCTCGACGGAATGGATTCCCTGCTCTCCATCGTGCAGATGCCGGCCGGGGTTCCGGTCGCCACCGTCTCGATCGCCGGGGCCCGGAATGCCGGCCTCCTGGCCGTCCGGATCCTGGCCGCCGGCACGGACACGCTGGCTGCATCGCTCCGCGCCGACCTCCTCGATTTCGCCCAGGAACTTAACGATGCCGCCACCCGGAAGGGAGCCAGCCTCCGCCAGAAAGTCAGTGAGGTTTTCGCTGACGGCAATGGCATGCTCCGGGGCGGCAGCTAAGGTATCCGGAAGATGTCCAGAAGCGAACTGCAGCAGCCCACAGCCGGAATGTCCATGACGGATCCCGTGCGGTATCCCTCCGCGGCCTCGGAACCAGTTCGGACCAAACGGGCCTTCATCCTTGTCCTGATGACCCTCCTGGTGCCCGGCAGCGCCCAGATTGTGGCCGGCGACCGCAGGACCGGCCGCATGGCCCTGCGGGTAACCCTTGCCGTCTGGGCCCTGCTGGTGGCCGCCGTGCTGCTGTTGGTCCTGAACCGGGCCCTGCTGATCAACATCATCACCAACCAGTTCGCCTCCCTCCTCATCATCCTGGTCCTCCTGGCCCTCGCACTGGGATGGGCCCTGCTGTTCCTCAACACACTCCGGCTGATCCGCCCGGTCCTGCTGGCCTCCAAAGCCCGTCCCGCCGTCGTCATCGCACTGGTCCTTGCCCTGGTCCTGAGCAGCGGAAGCCTGGCATACGCGGCGTACCTGCTCAATGTTGGCCGGAACGCGATCGGCAGCATCTTCTCCGGCGGACCTGCCATCGATCCTGTGGACGGACGCTATAACTTCCTGATGATGGGCGGCGACGCCGGCGACGACCGCACGGGCCGGCGCCCGGACAGCCTGTCAGTGATCAGCGTGGACGCCAAGACCGGCCAGTCCGCCATCATCTCCATTCCCCGCAACCTCCAGAACGCACGGTTCAGCGAGGACTCCCCGATGCGGAAGATCTACCCCGACGGCTACGACTGCGGTGATGAGTGCCTCATCAACGCCGTCAATACCGAGGTCACCAATAAGTACAAGGACCTCTATCCCGGTGTGGAAGACCCGGGCGCGCAGGCCACCCTGGAGGCGGTTTCCGGCACCCTCGGAATCAAGGTCCAGGCCTACGTCCTGGTGGACATGGACGGCTTCGCGAAACTCATTGACGCCATGGGCGGCATTCGGATCAAGGCCGGCGGCTGGGTTCCGATCAGCGGCGAGACCATTGATGAAGCCAGCGGCATCCACGGCATGCCGCTGGGCTGGATCCCGGCAGGCGACAATACCCTGGACGGCTTCCATGCGCTCTGGTACGGCCGGTCGCGCGAATTCGTCGACGATTACGCCCGCATTGCCCGCCAGCAGTGTGTCCAGCAGGCCATGCTCAAGCAGCTGGATCCGGCCACGCTCCTGTCCAAGTTCGAGGACATCGTCAAGGCCGGCACCAAGGTGGTGGACTCGAACATCTCCTCGTCGCAGCTTGGAAGTTTTGTGGACCTCGCCATGAAAGCCAAGGGCCAGGACGTCAAGCGGCTCACCATCGGGCCACCCGATTTTGACGCATCCTTCTCCACGGTTCCCGACTTCGACGTCATCCACGACAGAGTAGGCCAGCTGCTCGCCTCGGCGTCGGGACCCCAGGCTGCCGCGCAGGTGCAGGAAACCCGGGCCCGCGGCGCGCAGGCCGACTCGATGCTCCAGTCATCGGCAGCGGGCGGACGCATGCAGGCCTCAGGCCAGCTGCCGGCCGCTGCCCCGCCCGCAGCGGGATGGAACCCCGCCCAGCAGAGTCCGGCGCCGCCGTCGGACTTCACACCCGTGACCACAACGCCCGACGGCGAGCCGATCACCGAGGAGTTGCTGAACCAGCTCAAGAGCGAAGGCAACGAGCAGGCGCTCCGTGAACTGGTGGCCACCAACGGCCAGTGCGCACCGCTGTAAGGTTCGCTGCCCGCTCCACCGACAGAAACCGACTGCAAGCCCGTAGGCCTTAAGACCAAGAAATGGATCCCAGCCGTGTACGAAATTGAAAATGCCCTCCGCGATTACGCCTGGGGCTCCACCACGGCCATCGCTGACCTCCTGGGGCGTCCCGAGTCCGGCAACCCGGAAGCCGAACTCTGGATCGGGGCCCACCCGGGCGACGCTTCCCTGGTCCGCCGGCCGGACGGCTCCGACATTCCGATGGATCAGCTGATCGCCGAAGATCCGGAGCATTTCCTGGGCAGCGAATCCGTGGCCGAGTTCGGCCCCCGGCTTCCATTCCTGACCAAGATCCTTGCTGCTTCCCAGCCGTTGTCCCTCCAGGTTCACCCCAGCATTGAGCAGGCCAAAGCCGGATTCGCAAGGGAAAACGAAGCAGGTGTCGGGCTGGATGAGTACCACCGCAACTACCGCGATGACAACCACAAGCCGGAGATGATTTTCGCGCTGACGCCGTTCGAGGCATTGTGCGGATTCCGCCCGCCCGCCCAGACCCGCGAGATCCTGGGCCAGCTGGCGACCGCCTTTGATCCGGCAGAGACGGAAATCCCGCCCCTGCTCACAGAGCTGCTGGAGGATCTGTCCGATCCGAGCGAAGAAGCAGGCCTCCGGAAAGCCTTCGAACGGCTGATTTCAGGCGGCGAGGCCGTTTCACATGCAACGGCCGCAGTGGCGGAAGCGTTAATCTCGAGGGCGCCGTCGATGCCCTACCAGAATGAGCTGTCCACGGTTCTCAGCCTCAACGAGAAGTACCCCGGCGATCCGGGCGTCCTGATCTCGCTGCTGCTCAACAGGATTTCCCTGGCCCCCGGCGAAGCCGTCTACCTTCCGGCGGGAAATGTGCACGCCTACCTGCATGGCATGGGAGTGGAAGTCATGGCTTCCTCCGACAACGTGCTCCGCGGCGGTCTGACGCCGAAGTTCATTGATGTGCCCGAACTCCTGCGCACAGTGGAGTTCAAGCCGGTGTCCGTGCCGATGCTCACCCCCGAAATTTCCGGTCTCGGCCAGGAGCTCTATCAGCCGCCCTTCCGTGAGTTCCAGCTTCAGCGGATCGAACTGGCTCCCGGGGGCGCTCCGGTTCCCCTGGCACAGGCCGGTGCCGCCGTCCTGATTGTGGTTCAAGGAGCCATCTACCTCGACTCCCCCAAGGGGGACCTCCAGCTGGCGCGGGGCGGCAGCGCCTTCCTGCCGGCGTCGGAAGCTCCGGTCAATGTCCACCCCGTTGCAGGGTTGGACGAACCGGCCGTTGCTTTCTCCGTAACCACTTCCATGAGGGCCTGACCGGTGGAGTATTTCCTGCAGACTGCGGCCTGGGCGGACACGCTGTCCTCGCTCGGCCGCACCATCCATCAGCAGTCCGGCCCCGGTTGGAGCTTCCTGGCAGTCGAGGAAAAGAATGCCGCCGGCAAGGTACTGTATGCGCCGTACGGGCCAGTCGCCTCTTCTGCCGCCGCGTTCGACGCCGCCCTCGCGGCTTTGGTGGAAACGGCACGTTCCTGCGGGGCCGTGTTCGTCCGCATCGAGCCTGTTTCTGCCGGTCTCGAGCTGACGAACGCGGCCGCGGAACTGAAACGTCGCGGCCTGCGGCCCGCGCCGGTGAACCAGCAGCCTGAACTCACGTGGCTCGTAGATCTCGACCGTGATTTCAAGGAGGTCCTGGCAGAGATGAAGCCGGTAAACCGGAACCTCTACCGGAACATCCACAAAAAAGGGGTGACGTTCCGATCCTCACAGGATCCGGACGAAATCGGGATCCTGCTCAACTTCCTCCACATGACGGCCCGTCGCAACGGCTTCAAGCCCCAAAGCGACGAGTACCTGACCCAGGTCGCGGCGTCCCTGATGCCGGCCGGTGCGGCCACGCTGTTCGTTGCCGAGCTTCACGGTGAACCCATTGCGGCGGCCCTGGCCTACGATTCCGCCGACACCCGCACTTACGCCCACGCGGCCCTCGATGACACCCACCGCAAGCTCAGTGCCGGCATCCCGCTCCTGGTGACGCTGATGGCCGACGCCAAGGAGCGGGGCCTGAAGCACGTGGACCTGTGGGGTGTTGCCCCGGCCGATGCGCCGGACCACAAGTGGGCAGGTTTCACCGCCTTCAAGAAGTCCTTCGGCGGCTACGAGGTGGCGTACCCGGGCACCTGGGACCTCCCCGTGAAGAAGCTCCGCTACGGCGCATACCAGTCGGCCCGCAAGCTCAGGGACAAGCTGATGTCGTTCAAATCAGTCCTTCGCGCGCGAATGGCAAAGTAGCACTGAGTTCGGCCGAACCACCAACAACTGAGGCCCTGGATCCGATTGGATCCAGGGCCTCAACTGTTCACGGCTGGGGGCCGGTCAATTCTTGCGGGCGTAGCCTTCCCATTTGCTGGCCTGGTGCTCACCGTCGACAAAGCGGATGGTGCCGGACTTGGACCGCATCACGATGGACTGCGTCAGGACCGTGTTCTTGGAGTAACGGACGCCCTTGAGGAGGTCGCCGTCGGTGATGCCGGTGGCGGCGAAGTAGCAGTTGTCGCTGGAGACGAGGTCGTTGGTGGAGAGCACTCGGTCCAGGTCGTGGCCGGCGTCGATGGCCTTCTGCTTCTCGTCGTCGCTGGTGGGCCAGAGGCGGCCCTGGATGACGCCGCCGAGGGACTTGATGGCGCAGGCTGCAACGATGCCTTCAGGTGTGCCGCCGATCCCCATCAGGGCGTCGACGCCGGTGCCGGAGCGGGCTGCGGCGATGGCGCCTGCCACGTCGCCGTCCATGATGAACTTGGTCCGTGCTCCGGCTTCGCGGATCTCTTCGACCAGCGGGCGGTGGCGGTCGCGGTCCAGGATCATGACGTTGAGCTGGTTGACCTTGACACCCTTGGCCTTGGCGATCAGGTGCAGGTTCTGCTTGACCGGCAGGCGGAGGTCAACCATGTCGGCAGCTTCGGGGCCGGTGACGAGCTTTTCCATGTAGAAAACGGCGGAGGGGTCGAACATTGATCCGCGCTCAGCGACTGCCAGTACAGCCAGTGCATTGTTGATGCCCAGCGCGGTCAGGCGGGTTCCGTCGATGGGGTCCACTGCGACGTCGCACTCCGGGCCGGTGCCGTCGCCGACGTGTTCGCCGTTGAAGAGCATGGGGGCTTCGTCTTTTTCGCCTTCGCCGATGACCACAACGCCGTTGAAGTGGACGGTGCCAAGGAAGGAACGCATGGCGTCGACGGCGGCGCCGTCGGCCTTGTTCTTGTCACCGAAGCCCACCCAGTGGCCACCGGCAATGGCCGCGGCTTCGGTGACGCGGACAAGCTCAAGTGCGAGGTTGCGGTCCGGCTCGTCGATTCCCACAGCCAGGGACGGTGAGATCGTGGAATACTGCTGGGTCATGGGCGTAGGTGACACGTGAACCTCTTCTTCGAGTGGCGATCATTGGACCCGCTCGGCCGGATTCAGCCAATGCGGTGATTCCTCTGGTTCTGATCATAGTCGTGGCGCCCCCTTCCGGTCGCGGCATGACGTGGCCCCGCAACATGGACCTCAGCCTCCGGACCGAAGGCCCGAATGTGAGTTGGGCCCGTCCATGCGCGACTATAGAGGGGTGAGCGAAATGCAGGAAAAAACCAACCCGGCGCAAGATCCCTCCGACTCCGGAGGCCAGCGCGAGGATGTCAATGCGGGCCACGCCGGCCCCGTACGCCCCGTGATCCCGGCTGCCGCCGCAAAGCGGGCCAATGCATCCGTGATCGGCATGATCGTCGCCCTGGTTGTCAGCATCGCCGCGTTCCTGCCCATCGTTTTGATGAATCCGCTTCCCAAGAGCGATGGCTTCCGCCCCGATATCAATGTCAGCGAGGTGGCACGGAACGCTGCGGATGTGGCGGGATTCACACCGGTGGCGCCGGAAACAGGCGGCACCTTTACGTCCAACTACGCCCGCTGGGAGTCGGGCAGCGGCAGCGGGGTCCCCACCTGGGAGGTGGGCTTCCTGACACCCAAGGATTCCTTCATCGGCATGGTCCAGACCCGTCAGCCCAACCCCACCTGGCTCGTCCAACAGACCAGAAGCGCCCCCGTCACCGGCAAACGCAGCGCGGGTGGACAGGAATGGGAACTGCGGGACACGGGCAAGGGTGAGAAGAGCATGGTGCTCAATTACCGCGGGACCACCGTTGTCCTGACGGGAAGTGCCCAGCTGGACGAATTCGCTGTCCTGGCCGCCGCCGTCGTGAAGTCCATGGACGCCGCCCCGGCCGTCACAGTTTCGCCCTCTCCCGGTACCGCCCAGTAAAGTGGGCGCGTGGCTACCTACCTCACCCCCGCACTCGCCTGGCGCCGACTGCGCGAAGGCAACGAACGTTTCGTCAACGGCGAATCCTCACACCCGAACCAGGATGCTTCCCGCCGGTCCTCACTCGTGGAGAACCAGCATCCGTTTGCCGTGATCTTCGGCTGCTCCGACTCCCGGCTTGCGGCGGAAATCATCTTCGACCTCGGCCTCGGCGATGCCTTTGTGGTCCGCACGGCCGGCCAGGTGATTGACGACGCCGTCCTCGGGTCACTGGAGTACAGCGTCAGCGTCCTGGGTGTGCCGCTGATCGTGATCCTGGGACACGACAGCTGCGGCGCGGTCAGCGCCACCAAGGACGCGGTGGAGACCGGGCAGATGCCCACGGGATTCATCCGCGACCTCGTCGAGCGCATCACCCCCTCGGTACTGACATCCATCCGGAATGAGCAACACGAGGTCAATGACATGGTGGTGGAACACACCAAACAGACTTCCCAGCGCCTCGTGGACAGCTCACGTGTGATTTCGGACGCAATCGAAAAGGGCCGGGCCGCAGTCATCGGCCTCTCCTACAGCCTCGCCGAAGGCAGGGCGAACGTGGTTTCGGGGATCGGCGAGCTCTAGGTTCGCGCGTGGGCGCAGCCCGTAGCATGCGGTTCACGGTTTTAACCCCGGCCGCCAACCGCCCTAAGCTAGCCCCATGACTTCCACTGAAGAATTCCGCATTGAACACGACACGATGGGCGAAGTCCGCGTCCCCGTGAACGCCCTGTACCGTGCACAGACGCAGCGTGCAGTTGAAAACTTCCCCATCTCCGGCAAGACCCTGGAGCGCGCCCACATCGAAGCGCTCGCCCGGGTCAAGAAGGCGGCCGCCCAGGCCAACGCTGAACTGGGAGTGCTCGACGGCGAGCTCGCCAAGGCAATTGCCGACGCTGCCGATGAGGTAGCCGCCGGCAAGTACGACGGCGACTTCCCCATCGACGTCTTCCAGACCGGCTCCGGCACGTCCTCGAACATGAACACCAACGAGGTCATTGCGGAGCTGGCCAGCCGCGCCCTCAAGGCCGCCGGCAGCGACAAAGTCGTCCACCCGAACGACCACGTCAACGCCTCGCAGTCGTCCAACGACGTCTTTCCCACGTCCGTCCACGTGGCCGCCACCTCGGCCCTGATCAACGACCTCATCCCTGCACTTGGTTACCTGGCCGAGTCGCTGGAGCGCAAGGCCGTGGAGTTCAAGGACGTCGTCAAGTCCGGCCGCACCCACCTGATGGACGCCACCCCGGTCACCCTTGGCCAAGAGTTCGGCGGCTATGCAGCCCAGGTCCGTTACGGCATCGAGCGCATCAACGCCTCGCTCCCCCGCGTTGCTGAAGTACCGCTGGGCGGCACTGCAGTGGGCACCGGCATCAACACCCCCGCCGGCTTCCCGGAGCGCGTCATCGAACTGCTCGCCACCGACACCGGACTCCCCCTGACGGAGGCCCGCGACCACTTCGAGGCCCAGGCAAACCGCGACGGACTCATCGAAGCGTCCAGCCAGCTGCGCAACATCGCGATCTCCTTCATGAAGATCAACAATGACCTCCGCTGGATGGGATCCGGCCCCAACACCGGCCTCGGCGAAATCGCCATCCCGGACCTGCAGCCGGGCTCCTCGATCATGCCGGGCAAGGTCAACCCCGTCATCTGCGAGGCATCCATCATGGTCTGCGCGCAGGTCATCGGCAACGACACCGCCATCGCCTGGTCCGGCACCAACGGCGCCTTCGAGCTGAACGTCGGCATTCCCGTCATGGCCGCCAACCTGCTCGAGTCCGTCCGCCTGCTGGCAAACACCAGCCGCGTCATGGCTGACAAGATGATCGACGGCATCACCGCCAACGTGGAGCGCGCCCGCTTCCTGGCCGAGGCTTCCCCCTCGATCGTGACGCCGCTGAACAAGCACATCGGCTACGAAAACGCGGCCAAGATCGCCAAGAAGTCCGTTGCCGAGGGCCTCACCATCCGCGAGACCGTCGTCGCCATGGGCTTCCTGGAGCGCGGCGAACTGACCGAAGAGCAGTTGGACACCGCACTGGACGTCATGTCCATGACGCGCCCGCCGCACAAGGCATAGTTCCCCACCGCATCCCTTACGTACGACGTCGGCCGCCCACCTTCCCCGCGAAGGTGGGCGGCTGACGTCGTTAACCGGCTCTTGCACAGAACACTGAGTCTGGATCCGCATGTGAGTCTGGATCCGCAAGAAATTGCACTTTTTTCAAATTAGTGCAAATATATACTTTATGAATGAAAGTGCAGTTATGGAAGGCGGACTCCGCGAGCGGAAGCGCGCGGCCACGCGTGCCGCGATCACCGCCGTCGCGCGGAAACTGACCGCCGAACGGGGATTGCACGGCTATACCGTGGAGGAAGTCTGCGAGCAGACGGACATATCCCGCCGGACGTTCTTCAACTACTTCCCCACCAAGGAAGACGCCATCCTTGGCCACGTGGACGACGAAATTCCGCATGACGTCATCGAGGCATTCGTTGCCCGTGGCGGGTCGTCGGCGCCCGGCGATATCTCCCCAACGCTTTTCCAGGACCTGGTGGCCCTCTCCCTGGATCTGTCCGAGAACATGGCCGCCTCTGAAGAGGAAACCCGTCAGCTGATCGGCGTCATCAAGAAGGAACCTCAGCTGATGCTCCGGATCATCGGCGCCACCGAGGAACGCGAGGCGGAATTCGCCCGCGTCCTCTCCCTCCGCGAAGGCGTGGCCCCTGAACATCCGGTGGTCCAGATGGCCGTGGTCCTGCTGGGAAATATTGCCCGCAAAAGCAGCTGGACCTACTTCTCCGAGGGCAATACACGCCCGTACCGGGAGCTGCTGCTGGAGAACATCTCCGCCGCCCGCCAGCTCTTTTCCCAAAACTTTGAAGAACCCTTACCCGCAGAAGGACACTCATGAGCACCACCGTCAGTCCCAAGGCAGCGGCCGGGCCGCTCCTGCTGACCCAGAAACGCATCCGGATCATTTTCTCCGCGCTCATTGCCGGCATGCTGCTCTCCAGCCTGGACCAGACCATCGTTTCCACGGCCATGCCCACCATCGTGGGAAAGCTCGGCGGCGTGGAACACCAGGCGTGGATCACCACCGCATACCTGCTGGCCACCACCATCGTGATGCCGATCTACGGAAAGTTCGGTGACATCCTGGGCCGCCGCAACCTGTTCCTGGTGGCGATTGCCCTGTTTACCCTGGCCTCCGTTGGCTGCGCATTGGCCACCGATTTCTGGGGTTTCGTGATCTTCCGCGCCATCCAGGGCCTGGGTGGCGGCGGGCTGATGATCCTATCCCAGGCCATCATCGCCGACATCGTGCCTGCCAAGGACCGCGGCAAGTACATGGGTCCGCTGGGTGCCATCTTCGGGCTCTCCGCCGTCGCCGGCCCGCTGCTCGGTGGCTTCTTCGTGGACCACATGACCTGGGAATGGGCCTTCTACATCAACATCCCCATCGGCATCGCTGCCTTCGCCATTGCCTGGTTGGCCCTGACACTGCCGAACAAGAAGGCCGAGAAGCGGATCGACATCCTGGGCGTTTTCCTGCTGTCCGCCGCCACCACCTGCCTGATCTTCTTCACCGATTTTGGTGGCAAAAAGGACGAGGGCTGGGACTCACCCCTGACCTGGGCGTTCGGCGCCGGGCTGGTGGTCTCTGCCGCCGCGTTTGTCCTGGTGGAACGCCGCGCGGAGGATCCCATCATCCCGCTCAGTCTCTTCAGGAACCGGATCTTCGTCAACGCCACGGCCATCGGGTTCACCTTGGGCCTGGGCATGTTCTCGGCGATCGCGTTTGTGCCCACCTTCCTGCAGATGTCCTCGGGCACTTCCGCGGCCGAGTCAGGCCTGCTGATGCTGCCCATGATGGTAGGCCTGATGGGCACTTCCATCTACTCGGGAATCCGGATCTCAAAGACCGGCAAGTACAAGATGTTCCCGATCCTTGGCGCGGCCTTCACCATGGCAGCCATGCTCTGGATGACAACCCTTACGGCGGCCACCCCCATCTGGGTCATCTGCATCCAGCTGTTCATCTTTGGTGCAGGCCTGGGCCTGATCATGCAGGTGGTGGTGCTTGTGGTGCAGAACTCCGTCCCCGCCGACCAGATCGGCACAGCCACCAGCACCAACAACTACTTCCGCGAAGTCGGCGCGGCCATGGGTGTCGCGGTTTTCGGGGCAATCTTCACCAACCGGCTGTCCGAATCCCTGACCACTGCGTTCACGGGGGCCGGCGCGTCGGCTGAGCAGGCCTCCCGGTCCACCAGCACCCTCGATCCGCAGGCGTTGAGCCAGCTTCCGGAGCAGCTGCGGGACGCCATCGTCAACGCCTATGCCGAGTCCTTGGCCCCGGTGTTCTGGTACCTCATACCGTTCATCGCTGCGGCCCTGCTCCTGGCCATCACCCTCAAGCAGATTCCGTTGTCTGACACAGCCGGAATGGTGGCCCGCGGGGAAGCTGTGGGCGGCGAGGAAGCCGATCGGCTGGAAGCAGAGCACCTGGCCCTGCTTCATGGGAAGTCTGAGAAGGCACCCGCTCCCGGGCATCCCGGGCACAACGGTACTTCGGACGTTGCTGCGGGCCACGGCTCAGAGGTCATGAAGGACGACGACGAACTGGCCTCCCAGCCGCAGTGATCGGAGCGGTCGGTTGACTGGGATGGCCCGTTTGTTGGACCAAGCGAATTGACGGGGCGGGGCAGCTGAGAGGGCCAGCCGACCGACCGGGCCAGACGACTGAAAGGCTAAGCCGTCAACTCCCTGGCTCACGCAGCACAAACAGACCCGCAGGGGCGCCGCAATCTTTGGGGGTTGCGGCGCCCCTGTTGCGCGTAAGGCTGCCCAGCCTGAGCGTTACGCGTCCCGCACGGGTCTACGGCGATTCAGGGATCTGGGCGTGGCCGCGCTTCGGCGAAGCTGGACTGAAGACTGCTTAGCTCCTGAAGCAGGCGTTCCGGCCAATGTGGTGGTTCCCAGTCGGGTTGTTCACTGGCGTAGTGCTTGCCGGTGGGTGAGATCCAGCCCGGCGGTTCGTGTTGGGTGGCCGGGCCGGGTGTCCAGCCGCCGGTGTGCCGAAGCCGGTGATGTTTCGGGCAGGGCTGGGCCAGGTTGGTGATGCCGGTGGTGCCGCCGTGTGCCCAGGCGAGCAGGTGGTCTGCTTCGTTGTCCAGGGACTGGTTGTGGCAGCCGGGGAACGGGCATTTCCCGTCCCGCATCCGCAGCCATTGGCGTTGGGCTTTGGTGACCGGGTAGCTGGACCGCCCGATCTCCAGCGGCGCCCCGTCCCGCGGGTCGATCAGGACCCGGTGGAAGGAGGCGGCGCCGTCCGCGATGAGCCTGCGTGCCATGGTGACAGGGACCGGCCCGAACCCATCCAGCATCGCCGGTTCATCCGTGGCGCCAAGGAGGGACATGATGGGCACGGTGATCAGGACCTGCGCCCGCGGTGAGGGCACCCGCCCCGCGGCACTTCCGTCCGTACCGCCGGCCATTTCCCCCATGCCGCCGGAGCCGGCGGTGAGGTTGTCACCCTCACCGCCGGGAAGCAGGGTGCCGGCGTCGCCATAGAGGAGCAGGGTGGCGGCGTCGCCACAGAGGAGCAGGGTGGCGGCGATGTCGGCACGCATCTGGGTCATGGTGCGGTCCTCGTCCGGGCCCTGCAGCGCGCGGGCGTCGGCGGTGGTGCGGTTCCAGATCCCGGCGGCCTGGTCAGCGGGCAGGTACGCCGAGAGCCAGGCCATCCCGTCACGGTCCGGCCGGTACTCCAGCCGACGGTCGGCCACACTCCTGGTGTGGCGTTTTTCGATGCTCACCGGGTGGTGCCGTTCCCGCCAGATCCGGGCCTTGTGCCGGAACCGGGAGGCGACGAGTTCCCCGGCCGGGCAGCCCCGGTTGGGGTTCTCCGCCTCGGGGTCCAGGAAATGAGCCTCCACCGCCTGAACAGCAGAAGCGTCCAGGTTGGCGGTCTCCTCCACCATGACCCGTGCGTGCTGCCGGGAGAGGGAACCGGCCGTGAGCGCAGAAAGTGTCTGAGGCAAATCAGTGGTCAGGGCCTGGGATTCGGCCAGCAGGGCCCCGGCGGTCCTTTCGCTGACGGCCAGGGCACACGCGACCTCAGCAACCAACGCCATTTCCCGGGCAGTGGCCTCCTGCGGCGACTGCGCCGGAGGAGCCAACGCGGTGGAGACTTCGACTAAATCCGCGAGGACCCGGACCTTCTCAGCAGCGGTCCGGGCCTCGAGCCGTGCAATCCCGGCCAGCCGGTCCAGGCAATGATCCTTCCGCCAGCGCAAAGGATCCGCCGGGAAAAGTACCTCATCCGGGGACTCGTTCCCGCCGGCGCCGCCATGACCGAGACGGGCCGCGACGGGGGCAACGGCGGAAGCCATGCGCTCCAACACCTCGTCCGCCGTCATGCTTTCCATACCCCCATCATCCTGCGGGGCACCGACAATTACGGTGCGGATTAAGCCCTATGTGGATAACCCGGGAAACTGGTGCCAGCACAGTAAACAAGCTGGTGACCGGGTGACCAAGTCGCCTCAGCGCGACCTTCACTGCGATCAGGCGGCGCGCCGGCTTGGGGTCCGAAGCTTCCGATCGGTCCGGGGGACTTCTTGCCCCGGTGCTGCCCGCCTCAGGCAGGCAGCAACATGGCTGCCGCCGCACCGGCCAGCATAAACGGGCCGAAAGGTATGGAGGACTTCAAGGTGCCTCGCCGTGCCGCCAGCAGGGCAATGGACCAAACCCCACCCAGCAGGAAGGCGGCGAAGGTGCCGGCGAAGACATGGCCCCAGCCGAGGTAGCCCAAGTACATCCCCAGGACTCCGGCCAGCTTCACGTCGCCAAATCCCATCCCTGGCGGGTAGACCAGCCGCAGGACAAAGTAGAAGACCCAGAGGACCGCTCCCCCGGCGAGGATCCGGAGTGCAGGTACACCCAGGATTTCCGCGCCACCCTCAGGCGCGGCCCCGGGCGCGGGACCGGCTACAACGAGGACGACAGCGGCAGTCACGAGCAGGACGCCTGCCACAGCGTAGGACGGGAAGACGATGCGATTGGGCAACAGGTGATGGCGCACGTCGATAACGGTCAGCCGGGCAGCCATCACCACAAAGTAGAGGCACGCTGCCAGGACAAGCCAGAAGGCCAGCGGGGCCACATCCCAAAGTTCGTCCAGTCGTCGGATCACCCCTCGGATGCTACTGGATTCCGCCCTCACGCCGCAGCGCCCCACGCGTAAACTGTGGATATGTCGACATGGGACACCAGGCGCCGGCCGGATCCGGACCGCGGCGACGCTGCCGGGGACCTGACCACAGTGTTCCGGAACCTCTGCAGGTCGTCACCGTGGAAATGGCAGAGCCTGCGCTTCGAGTACTGGGACGAGCCGTTTGCCGACGCCCCCGACCCCGCATCGCCCCTGGTGCGTGCCTGGCTGCGACGGCCGGGCGCACTGCGCCTTGAAACGGCTGACGGACTTGTCCTCCACAGCACCACCGGAATTAATGATTCCAAGGACGGGTTCTACGTCAGCGCCACACGGAAGTCGTGGCTGCTGCCCCCGCAACTGGTGGCGCCTGTGTACGACGACGGCGGGCTGGTCAGGCGCCGCCCCGAGGCGGCGTACGGCGAACCAGGCTTCGGTAACGGCCGTTTCTCGGCAGCCCTCGATCCGGTCGAGCTGGCCGGCAACGCTCCGGTCCCTCTTGAATTCCCTGGCAGCAACGCCGTGGAAGTCAGCGATGTCCGGCACATTGACCACGAAGGACGGCCCGCACTTGAGGCTGTCGTGTCTCCCACGGCTGCCTATCGCCCTGCTGATCCTGCCGCCCCGCTGTGCCAGGCTGGCAGAAACCGGGTGCGGATAGATCTCGAGACGGCCGTATGTGTAGCCAGCCAGTCTTTGGAAACCGCTACGACGGACTACGGACACTGGCTTCGGATCATTGCGGTGGACGAGTACATGCTGGACGACCTTTTCCTGGCAAAGTCAATGAACCTCACTGACGTCCGGCGGCACATCAGCTGGGACGTCTCCGCCTGAGCAAGCCTGGGGCAAGGAGTGCGGAGGTCAGTGGGCTAGGCTTCCCTGATGACCGCGCTGACTTCCCTCTGGCCCGTGTTTGGCCTCACACTGCGTACACCGCGGCTGACCCTGCGGCCCATAACCGACGAGGATATTCCGGCGGCTGTCGCGGCCGCCCTGAGTGGAGTCCACCCCCAGGGCCGGAATCCCTTCAGTATTCCCTGGACTGAACTTCCCGCGGAGGAGCTGGGACCCAACATGGCACGCTGGTACTGGCGCTGCCGCGGCGGGTTCACCCCTGAAGACTGGACGCTGCTCCTGGGGATCTGGCTCGAAGGTGAGTTCATCGGCTGCCAGGACATCGGCGCGAAAGACTTTGCAACGCTCAAGACCGTGAGCACGGGTTCATGGCTCAAGCAGTCGGTCCAAGGCCAGGGGCTGGGCAAGGAGATGCGCACCGCCGTCGCGCTTTACGCGTTTGACTGGCTGGGCGCAGAAGTTGCGGAGTCCGAAGCTGCCGTGTGGAACGCGGCCTCACTGGGTGTGTCCCGCGCACTTGGCTACGAGCTCAACGGCATCACCCGGAAGTCCTGGGGCGGCGTCATGGAGGAAGTCCAGAATGTCCGCCTCACCCCCGCCACCTTCAAGCGCCCATCCTGGACCCTCAAGGTAGTAGGCCACGAAGCAGCGGCCAAGTTCCTCGGGACTGACTGACCCGCCATTCGAGGAGGGACTCGGGCCTTCTCGTAGGAGCGCATCGCGGCGCATCGGCCGCCGGAGGTCGCTCAGCGACCGTCGCGGCCCTATGCGTTGTGTCTAAGCGACGGAGAAGGGCCGTGGCCCGACGAACGGAACCACGGCCCCTGGCGAACCGTACCCCACGAGCTCAGATCTCGGCGCCCTCCAGAAGCTCAGTGACGAGGGCGGCGATGGGCGAGCGCTCGGAGCGGGTCAGCGTGATGTGGCCGAAGAGCGGGTGTCCTTTCAGGGTTTCGACGACGGCGGCGATGCCGTCGTGCCGTCCGACGCGCAGGTTGTCGCGCTGGGCGACGTCGTGAGTGAGGACGATCTTGGAGTTCTGGCCGATGCGGCTCATCACCGTGAGGAGGACGTTCTTCTCAAGTGACTGAGCCTCGTCCACGATCACGAAGGCGTCGTGCAGGGAGCGGCCGCGGATGTGGGTCAGCGGCATGACTTCGAGCATGCCGCGGTCCATGACTTCCTCGACGACTTCCTGGCTGACCAGCGCGCCCAGGGTGTCGAAAACCGCCTGCGCCCACGGGTTCATTTTCTCCGACTCGGAGCCTGGCAGGTAGCCGAGTTCCTGGCCGCCCACGGCATAAAGCGGACGGAACACAATGACCTTCCGGTGCTCGCGGCGCTCGAGGACCGCCTCCAGGCCTGCACAGAGGGCCAGTGCGGATTTGCCGGTGCCGGCCCGTCCCCCGAGGGAGACAATGCCGACGGCGGGGTCCATCAGCATGTCGATGGCCAGGCGCTGCTCGGCGGAACGGCCGTGCAGGCCGAAGACGTCGCGGTCCCCCTTGACCAGCCGGACCTGTTTGTCGGAGCCAACACGGCCGAGGGCGGAGCCGCGGTTAGAGAGAAGCACGAGGCCGGTGTTGACGGGCATTTCGGCAGCGGCCGGGATGAAGACCGGCTCGTGGCCGTAGAGCGTGGAGATCTCTTCCTCGCTGGCCTCCACCTCCGCGATCCCTGTCCAGCCGGAGTCTTTCACCAGTTCGTTGCGGTACTCGTCGGCGGTAAGCCCCATGGCGGATGCCTTGACACGCATGGGCAGGTCCTTGGACACCACCGTCACGTTGCGGCCCTCGTTGGCCAGGTTCTTCGCCACAGCCAGGATGCGGCTGTCATTGTCACCGCTGCGGAACCCCAGCGGCAGTACCTCGGCGGAAATATGGTTCAGTTCCACCATGAGGGTGCCGCCGTCGTCCCCGATGGGGATGGGCTGGCTTAGTCCGCCGTGTTTGACCCGGAGATCATCGAGCAGCCGAAGTGCCTTGCGGGCAAAGTAGCCCAGCTCAGGGTCGTGCCGTTTTCCCTCAAGTTCGGTGATCACAACAATGGGAACAATGACCTCGTGTTCGGCAAAGCGCAGCAGCGCCCGCGGATCGGAGAGCAGAACGGACGTGTCGATGACGAAGCTGCTAATGGTGGCTTCCCTTCCGGAGACAACAAAACCGGCCGCAGATCGTTCGTCTGCTGAACCGGTTTGGGGGGTAACTCGCGCGGCGCGAGAGGTAGCTTTCTGTCCCTCGGAAACAACCTCGGGCAGTAGTTCAGAAGTAGCCACATCGACTCCAGCCCCGGGCGCACGCCCGGAATTGTTATTGGTGAGGCGGTTCGGCCTGAAGGCCGGATCCGGCCTCCCATACAACCGGTGCGAAAATTCGCTCCATGTACTGGCCTCCCCGAACAGCCGGCGGTTTTGCCTGCTGATGGTTACAACGTAAATCCACAGCCAATAAATTCCCCTTTCATCCGTCGGCGATTCTTGTTGCCGGCCGGTAAATTCCGGATGAACGGCGACGCTCTGGCGCAAAAGAGGCCCTGGCGCCAAAGTCGATCAGGTGCCTTGAACGATCAGGCGCCAGGGAAGCTCAGGTGCCGAAGCGGCGTTGCCTGCCGGCGTAGTCCCGGAGGGCGCGAAGGAAGTCGACCTTACGGAAAGCAGGCCAAAGTGCCTCGCAGAAATAGAACTCGCTGTACGCGCTCTGCCACATGAGGAAGCCGGAAAGGCGCTGCTCCCCGGAGGTCCTGATCACCAGGTCCGGATCAGGCTGGCCCCGGGTGTACAGGAAGCGGGAAATATCGTCCACGGACAGGGTGTCAGCGAGCGCCGAGATGTCAGAGCCCTTGGCGACGGCGTCGTGCAGCAGCTCTCGCACGGCGTCAACGATTTCGCGGCGTCCGCCGTAGCCCACCGCCACGTTGACGTGGATTTTTTCATGGACTGGCGTCCGGGCCGTGAGCTTGTTCAGCCGCTCCGCCAGGTAGTCGGGGAGGAGTTCAGGCGCGCCCATGGCGTTGACCGAGATGTTGGCGTCCTCGTCCAAACGGTCAAGGGTGTTGGCGATGATTCCCATCAGGAGATCCAGCTCTTCCGAGGAGCGGCTCATGTTGTCCGTGGAGAGCATGTAGAGCGTGACAACTTTGACGCCAAGCTCCTGGCACCAGCCGAGGAATTCGTGGATCTTATCCGCACCGGCCTGATGGCCCTGGCTGGTGGGCGCGTTGAACTGCTTCGCCCAGCGGCGGTTGCCGTCCACCATGACGCCGATGTGTCTGGGGATCCGGTCCCCGGCGAGATCCCTGAGCAGCCGCCTCTCGTAGAAGCCATAGAGGAACCCGGGCAATTCCACGAGGAGATTCACCTGACTTCCGTTGCTGTTCGACGGCATTGCACATCCTAGGCTACCGTCCGGGGCATGTGCGGGGGCGCCAAGGCCCACGCCAAGGCCGAGACTTTCTTTGTTACTCGTTGGTAACTTACGCTGCCGGACGATATTCTGGAGCCATGAACAGCCAGACCCCCGACGGCCGCCGCGCCACCGAATCCGACCGCGGCCAAGGCCCCGTGGATGACGCAGCAGTGCGGCTGGCGGAACTCCTGATGATCAAGCCCAAGTGGCGGGGCTGGATCCACACCATCACGGCGCCCCTTGCCCTTGTTGCCGGCATCGTCCTGGTGGTCCTGGCTCCCACCACGGACCGCAAGGTCACCTCGGCCATCTACGCCGCCACCGGGGTCCTGCTTTTTGGCATCAGCGCGATCTACCACCGCGGCAACTGGTCCCCCGGTGTGAAGATTGTCCTGAAGCGCCTGGATCACACCAACATCATGCTGGTCATCGCCGGCAGCTACACTCCCCTTGCCTGGTCCCTGCTGGAGCGGCCCAAGGCTGTCCTGCTGCTCTGGGTCATCTGGTCCGGAGCGATCCTGGGGGTCCTGTTCCGGCTGCTTTGGACCGAAGCCCCCCGCTGGCTGTACGTGCCCATCTACATAGCCCTGGGCTGCGGATCGCTGTTCTACCTCCCCGAGTTCTTCGCGGCGAGCGTCCCGGCGGCCATCCTCATCTGTGCAGGCGGCATCCTCTACATCACGGGGGCCGTTTTCTATGCCCTCAAGAAGCCCAACATCAGCTATGAGCACTTCGGGTTCCACGAATTGTTCCATGCGCTGACGGTGCTCGCGTTCGGAGCCCATTTCGCGGCGATCCTGATCGCTGTCCTCAGCTGACGCTGCCGAACTCCCGAAGCAGAGTTCGCAGGTCTTCCAGTGTTCCGACGGGGCGTTCGCACACCATGTCCCGGCACAGGTACACCAGGGGTGCTCCGCCGGGACCCCTGGGCCTTCCCGCCAGCAAAGGGACGGGCCCGCCCCCGGAAGCCGCGCCCGACGGCGGGACATCAGCGCCGCCGTCGGCCGCCGCACCGGCGTCCTCTGCGCTGTCGTTCCCTGCGCTATCGTTCTCGGCGCTGCTGTCCTCGGCACCGTTGGCCGCACCGGCGTCCTCCAGTGCGATCACCAGTCCCGGGCTTGCGGAGTTCAGCAGCTCCCGGTGCAGTGCCGTCCTTTCGGGACTGTCAGGCCCGACGACGGCGGCCTCCACCGGTCCCGCAAGGGCCGCCTGGGCGCTGGCCAGGAGCCAGCCGGCCACCCGGGGTGCCCGGCTTGCCAGCGGCGGCAGGAGTGAGAGGACGTTTTCGGCCAGGCGGCGGTGTTCGGCTGAACCGGAAAGGGCCGCGTAGCTGAGCAGCGCCCCGGCGAAGGCGGCGGCACCGCTGGGCGTGGCGTTGTCGAACGGGTCCAGCCCGGACTGTCCGCCCTGGGCCGCAAGAACCTGGCCCGAGCCTCCGGCACTGTCGACCAGCCGGCCGTCCACCACAAAGCGATGGCAGGCCGCGAGCACCAGCTTTTCCGCCAGACGGTACCAGTGTGGGCGGCCGGTCACGGCGTAGAGGGCGACCAGTCCTTCAGCGTAGAAGGCGTAGTCCTCCAGCAGCCCGCCAATGCCGCGGGCTGTTCCGGCATGCGACACCCTGACCAGCGCCGGCGCACTGTTCGCGGACCCGCCAGCGGGTGGGTGAACATCAGACAGTCCAGCAGGCTTCCAGTGGACACGTTCGAGGTACGCAGCGATCGACTCTGCCGCTGCCACGAGATCGTCACGGCCCAGGACCGCCCCGGCTTCTGCCAGGGCTGCCACCGCCAGCCCGTTCCAGCCTGCCACGATTTTCCCGTCCCTGGCCGGCTGCGGGCGCAGTTTCCTGGCGGCAAGCAGGGCCGGCCGCGCCCTCGCCCAGAGATCAGCCGCAGCTCCGGACAGGGGGCCCGCAGGGTGCAGGGGCGAGCCGTAAGTGGACACGGTGCCCGCCTCGCCTACGTTCATCAGGCCGGCAACTGCGGCGCCGTCCTCCGCGCCCAGTACTCCCTGAAGCTCTCCAATGGTCCAGAGGTAGCTGGCCCCCTCGTGGTGCTCGCCGTCCACCAGCGAATCGGCGTCGAGGGAAGAAGCGAGCGCCTCGGGACGGGACCGTTCCCCGGGGTCCGTGCCTTCAATAAGGGTGCCGGCGTCCGAACCTGCGGGCGTGGTCCGGGCGTTAAGGCCCAGGGAACCAAGCATCCAGTCGGCCGTGCGGGCAGCCACCACTCCGGCCTCGTCCGCGGAAAATACGTCACTGCCACCCAGCCGGATCCAGTGGACATAGACGCGCAACAGCTGCGCATTGTCATAGAGCATCTTCTCGAAGTGCGGCACTGACCAGTCCCGCGTCACCGAGTAGCGGGCGAATCCCCCATCCAACTGGTCAAACAGCGCAGACCGGACCATGGCTGCCAGCGTCCGGCCGGCCATGCCCCGGGCGGCGTCAGCAGTACCGGACGGGACCGCCGCATGCCGGATGAGGAACTCCAGAACGGCCGACGGCGGGAATTTCGGCGCGGCGCCAAAGCCGCCGTCGGCCGGGTCTTCTGAGCGCGCCAGCGACGCAACCGCGTCAGGCAACACATCCGGATCCAGCAAGGGTGCGGGCCCGGCAACGGTCACTGCCGCCGCGAGCTGCGCGTCTCCCAGGCCTTCGGCGAGTATCCGCGCGTTCTCCTCGACGGCATCCCGGCGGTCCCGCCACGCATCCTCTACAGCTTCAAGCACCTGGCGGAAGGAGGGCCGCCCCGGCATCGGGCGGGGCGGAAAGTAGGTCCCGGCGTGGAATGCCCGGCCGTCGGGGGTAAGGAACACGGACATCGGCCAGCCGCCCTCGCCGCTGATGGCCTGGGTGGCGGCCATGTACACCGCGTCAACGTCGGGGCGTTCTTCGCGGTCCACCTTGATCGGCACAAAATGCGCGTTCAGGTAATCGGCTGTGGCCCGGTCCTCGAACGATTCGTGCGCCATGACATGGCACCAGTGGCAGGCAGCATACCCAATGGAAAGGAAGACCGGTACGTCGCGGGAAGCCGCGGCATCGAAGGCCGCTTCGCCAAATGGCTGCCAGTGCACGGGATTGTCGGCGTGCTGGCGGAGGTACGCGGAGGGTTCAGCGCCCAGCAGGTTCTGCCCCGGGGCCAGGGGTCCCGGGCGGGCGCGGTCCCCCGCGTCAGCGTTCTGCGCGGCCTGCATCGCCGTTCGATTCGGGGGCTGCGGGCCGTCCAGCAGCTGCCGGCCCGGCTTGGGTGTGGGCTTGGGTGTGGGTCCCGGCCTGCCCGTAGGTGTCAGCATCCCGGAAGGCTTCACCCTCACCGGCGTCAGGAGCCTGCCCGGTGTCAGCACCTTCACCGTAGATGGCAGCTTCTTCAGCTTCAATGTCAGCGGCCTCGGCCGCAGCCTGGCGTTCTTCCTCCACCTGGGCGCGGTAACGGACGCGGCGGATGCGGCGGACCATGTCCACAATCAGCAGCGTCGTGGCAAGGACGAAGAAGGCCGTCATGATGAATCCCCACAGGCCGGGCGTGATCTGGTCCTCGGAGATGCCTTCACGCAGCCCGGGCGTGGGCAGGGGCGAGGGGGTGGCGGCCAGGCTGAGGAGCAAGTGATGCACGGTTTAAACCTTCTGTGGAAACTGGTGGGCAGCCGGCGACGGGTTCCGGACGCTGGTTCCGGCCACGGTCCAACGGACCTGGTTCACCCCGCTGCTTTTCTACACGGCATAGAACTACCTGCCGTCTCTATCTTAGCCCGGCAAAAAGATCCTTTTCAGGGAATTCGACGGGAACCCGTGCCTCGATCAGCGAGTAGTCCTCCCACGGCCAGACCTTGCGCTGCAGTTCCGGTGAGACGGCGAAGAAGAACCCCAGCGGATCCACCTGCGTGCGGTGTGCGCGGAGGGCGTCGTCGCGGGCCTCAAAGTAGTCCCCGCAGTCGATCTGCGTGGTGGTGGGATGGGTCCCCGGCGGCGGGGTGTGGCCTTCGGCATCCGTTTCCAGCCATGCTGCCAGCCGCTCGGCGTAAGGGGACTGGAGGCCGGCCTCTTCGAGCGCGAAATGCAGTGCCCGGAACCGCTCGGGACTGAAGGCCCGGTCGTAGTAGAGCTTGCTGGGTTCCCAGGCGGGCCCGGTTTCCGGGTAGCGGTCCGGGTCACCGGCAGCTTCGAATGCCTCTACCGCCACGCGGTGCGCCATGATGTGGTCCGGGTGAGGGTATCCGCCGTTCTCGTCATAGCTGATGATCACCTGCGGCCGGAATTCACGGACAAGCCGCACCAGGGGCGCCGCCGCGCGCTGAAGCGGCTGGACGGCGAACGATCCTGCGGGCAGTGGCGGCAGCGGGTCGCCCTCGGGCAGCCCCGAGTCGGCGAAACCGAGCCACCGCTGCTTGATGCCCAGGACCTTTGCGGCCTGTTCCATTTCCAGCCGCCGGGCCCCTGCCATGTCCCGTTTGGGGTGCGGTTCGCTTTCCATGGCGGGGTTCTGGATATCGCCGCGGGCCCCGTCCGTGCAGGTAGCAACCATGACTTCCACGCCGGAGGCGGCGTACATGGCCATGGTGGCCGCACCCTTGCTGGACTCGTCATCCGGGTGCGCATGTACGGCGAGCAGCCGGAGCGGAGCCGGAGTTTGAGGGGACGCTGTCATCGGAGGACGGCTCCTTATTCTTCTGTGGCCGCAGGGACGGACACTGGACTGAAGGTGACTGACACGGAACTTATCTCAGGGGGTTGGCTGACCGGTTGTGACCAGTGGGGCCAGCGAGCCGGACCGGCCGGTCCTGGCCCGGATCCGAACTAAACTGGACTGGTGACTACCCAGGATCAGCCCAGAGTGTCCCCGCCTGCAGACACTAGCCTAGCCAATCGTTATGGCAGTAAAAAGCAGCCCCTGCCCCGCGCGGCCAAGCGCGGCATCGCGGTAGGTGCGTTGGCAGCCGGGATTGGTTTTTTGGCCTGGGTTTCCACGTCCTCGGCCGGTTCCGATGTGACCTTCAAGGACATCGGTTTCAGCACCATCGATGCCACTGCGGCCGACGTCGATTTCCAGGTCACCAGGGAACCCGGAACGGCGGTCAAATGCGCCGTCAAAGCACTCGACTCCAAGTTCGCCGTGGTGGGCTGGAAAGTGGTGGACATCCCGCCCGGCGAAGCGAACGCAACTGCCGACGGCGGCAGGACTGTTTCCCAGCGCGTGTCACTGCGAACTGAGTCCCTGTCCGTTTCGGGCGTGGTGGACAGCTGCTGGATTCCCGACGGCGGCAAGTAGCAGAATGTGATCTGCACCGCTTACCCGTTGGGATAAATCCACAGTATTGACTACAATGAATCAATACCTTTACCCCGCTGAGCTGGTTACTGAGTTCCACAAGTGGCCACCGTGGCGGGGTTCTTTTGCATGTATCACCACTAGAGGAGAAGTCCGTGTCTACCACCAACAGCGCGCCTGCAGCCTGGCTCACCCAGGAAGCTTTTGACCGCCTGAAGGCAGAGCTGGACCACCTTTCCGGCGCTGGCCGTGCGGATATTGTCCAGAAGATTGAATCTGCCCGGCAGGAGGGCGACCTCAAGGAAAACGGCGGCTACCACGCTGCCAAGGAGGAACAGGGAAAGATCGAAGCCCGGATCCGCCAGCTGACTGCCCTTCTGCGTGACGCCCATGTAGGCGAAGCCCCTGCGGATGACGGAATTGTCGAGCCCGGCATGCTGGTCGTTGCCAGGATCGCCGGCGACGAAGAAACGTTCCTCCTGGGATCCCGCGAAATCGCCGGTGACTCAGATCTGGACGTCTTCAGCGAAAAGTCACCCCTCGGGGCCGCGATCGTCGGCCACAAAGAGGGCGAGAAGCTCAGCTACACCGCCCCTAACGGCAAAGACATCACGGTGGAAATCCTTTCCGCCAAGCCCTACGTGGGCTGAGAATTTAACGCCAAAAGACGCCGGTCCCCGTCAGGGGGCCGGCGTTTTGGCGTTTCCTGGCCGCAGCAGCAGGGCAGCAACCACTCCGCCCAGGGCCCCGCCGAGGTGCGCCTGCCATGAGACATAGCTGCCCATGATCGGCAGAACACCCAGCAGGATGCTGCCGTAAACCATGAACAGGACAACGGCGAGCAGGATCTGCCGCCAGCTGTGATTGAAGAACCCCCGCACCAGGAGGAAAGCGAACAGCCCAAAAACCAGTCCCGAGGCGCCCACGGTGATGCCGCCGTCGCCGATCAGCCACACGGTCAAGCCTGAACCCAGCCAGCTGAACGCCAGTGCCGTCATAAATACCCGGAGACCTGAGAGGAATACCAGGAAGCCGAAAACGATCAGCGGCAGTGCGTTGGAGAGCAAGTGGTTCAGGTTGGCATGCAGCAGCGGGAAGGTCAGGATGTCCAGCAGGCCGTCCGCGGACCGGGGCCTGAGCCCAAACGTCCGGTTCAGGGCGTGCAGGGTCAGCATGTTGAACACTTCGATCACAAACAGCAGGACAACAAACCCGCCGGACACCAACAGTCCGCCCTTCGCCCTTGAGGCGGTGGTTTCCCTGTCGCGGGGCTTTCCGTCCCCCAGTGCCTCCAGCATGGCTGCTCCTAATGCACCACGATGGGCTGGAAGCCCTCCGCACGGAGGGCTCCCAGCACCTGCTCGCAGTGCTCGTGGCCTTTGGTTTCAAGGTTTACCGTGATGGAGACGTCGCCCATGCTGATGGAGCCGCCCACACGGGTGTGGTCCAGGCCGGTCACGTTCGCATCGTTTTCAGCGATGATGCGGGCGATGGTCGCCAGGGAACCGGGCCGGTCATCCAACATCATCCGTACCGTCATGTAGCGTCCGGCGGCGGACAGGCCGCGCTGGATCACCTTCAGCATCAGCATGGGGTCGATGTTGCCGCCGGACAGGATCACCGCTGTGGTGCCCGGATTCTCGATCTTGCCGTCCATCAGCGCGGCCACACCCACAGCTCCGGCGGGTTCCACCACCATCTTTGCCCGTTCAAGCAGGAAGATCAGCGCCCGCGCCAGGGAATCTTCGCTGACTGTGACGACGTCGTCCACAAGTTCGCGGATGATGCTGAAAGGCAGCTGCCCCGGGCGTCCCACGGCGATGCCATCAGCCATCGTTGAGACCCTCTTCAGCGGAACCAGGGCGTCCGCGGCCAGCGACGGCGGGTAGGCCGCGGCGTTTTCTGCCTGGACGCCGATGATGCGGATGTTCCGGCCCAGTTCGCGGGCCCTTGCCTTGACCGCAACCGCCACGCCGGCCAGCAGCCCGCCGCCGCCCACGCCCATCAGGATGGTGTCCACGTTGGGGATCTGCTCGAGGATCTCCAGACCGATGGTCCCCTGGCCGGACACCACGTCAACGTTGTCGAAGGGGTGCACAAAGACCATGCCGGTTTCGTCGGCGTAGCGCTGCGCCTCGGCGAGGGCTTCATCGACGTTGTGGCCGTGGAGGACAACCTCGGCGCCGTGGCTGCGCGTGGCAGCGAGCTTGGGCAGGGCCACCCCCAGCGGCATGTAGATCCGTGCTTTGATGCCGAGGCTCTTGGCGGCTACAGCAACGCCCTGGGCATGGTTGCCGGCCGAGGCAGCAACAACGCCGCGTTTTTTCTCCTCGGGAGACAACTTCGCCATCCGGACATACGCTCCGCGGACCTTGAAGGACCCTGCCCGCTGCAGGTTTTCGCATTTGAAGTAGACCTCGCCGCCCACCATGGCGCCGAGGGCCCGCGACGATTCAACCGGGGTCCGCATAATAATCCCCTCGAGCAGCTTCTGCGCCTCCAGGACATCGTCCAGCGTGACGGGAAGGGTATCGAGGGTGTTCACGGACTATTCTCCTTGGTTGGATTCGGCTCCTGCGCCCGGGCCGGTGGTGCCTGCCCGGACGTCCGGATTGGATGCTTCGGTGCTGGCTGCGGCGTCCCTGCCGCGGCCGGACCGGATGCCTGGTAACCGGACATCCCTGATGGTGTTATCTGATTCCGGCCCATGCGTCACAGGCCCTTCGGGCGTTGCCAGCACTTGTTCATGTTCCCACGTTCTGGCGGCGATGTAGCGAATCGCTGAGTTTGCTACGGCGAGGATGGGAACGGAGAAAAGGGCGCCGGGGATGCCGGCGAGGTAGGATCCGGCCGCCACGGACAGGATGACGGCGACCGGGTGAAGCGCTACGGCCTTGCCCATGACGAGCGGTTGCAGGATGTGGCTCTCGAGCTGCTGGACCAGCAGGACGATGGCCAGCATGATGAGGGCGTTGACCGGTCCGTTGGCCACCAGGGCGAGGAGGACAGCCACCGCTCCGGTGACCAGCGCTCCAACGATCGGGATGAAGGAACCGATAAACACGAGCACGCCCAGCGGAAGAGCCAGGGGAACACCGATGATGGCGGCACCTGCGCCGATTCCCACCGCGTCCACAAAGGCTACGAACATTTGGATACGGGCGTAGCTGACCATCGATGCCCAGCCCTTGCGGCCGGCGCCGAAGGTTGCCGCGCGGGCCGTCCGGGGCAACAGCCGGACCAGGAAGGCCCAGATCCGGTCACCTTCGAGGAGGAAAAAAATCGTCACGAACAAGGCAAGTACCAGTCCTGCGGCAAAATGCCCTGCAGTGCTTCCGAAGGAAAGGGCGCCGCTGAGGATACTGCTGCTGTTGTTTTGCAGGGCAGCCGTTCCCTCCTGCAGGTACTGATCGATCTGGGCTGCCGTGAGATGCAGCGGACCATCGGCCAGCCAGCCCTGGATCTGCTGGATCCCGGTCAGGGCCTGGCTCCACAGTTCGCTGAACCCGGCAACAAGCTGGCGCCCCACCAGTGCAAGGGAGCCACCGATCAGTCCAAGGAATCCCACAACGGTAATGGCCACCGCCGCCCCGTTGGGCAGCCCCCTCCGCCGCAGCCAGCCGACCACCGGACTCAACAGGCCGGCAAGGAGAGCGGCCACCATCACCGGAATGATCAGGAAGCTGATCCGGCTGAGCAGCCAGACCAAGGCACCTGCCACCAACAGGATGAGGCCGATCCGCCAGGCCCACGACGCCGCGATCCGGACTCCATACGGAATGTCCTGGTCAAGCTCCCGGTCCCCGCGCACGCGCGGCGGACGGGCTTTTCCAACCGCTTGGACGGCGGTCGATGGTGATGGTGTGGCATCCTCGGCTGGCGTCATAGCCTAATACTTCCTCAGCAACGTCCCTTATGCGAAACGTCAGCCCTCACGCTTTGTCCAGGACCGCGCTGATCCCCCAGGACATGCCGAAGGACCCGCCCGGCGGGAGCCAGCGCAGGCCGTCGCCGGTGTTAAACGCGTTGGCAGGTCCTGTCATCGGCTCGATTGCCACTGCGCGCGGCCTGCCGGGCAGTTCAGTGGTGACGAAAACGTGGACGTATCCGCAGGATTCGTCCTGCCACAACGTGACGCTGCGGCCGTCCGGCGCCCTGAGCGTGTGGCGGGCGGTCCCGCCGTCGAACGCCAGGTCCGTCAGGGCGACATCGACGTCGAGGTCTCCCACCCTTTGACCGGCACGGAAGTCAGAGTCCCCGCTGACGGGCTCTGAACTGCGCGGAATCAGGCGCTCGTCCGCCACCAGCCGCATCCCGGCAGCAACCGTCAGGATCAGGTCGTCCACGGCCATTTCACCCAGCCGCAGGTACGGATGGGCGCCGAGGACGAACGGCGCGGGTGCGGCGGAATGGTTGATCAGCGTCTGGCGGACCTCCAGCCCAAGGTCCTCAGCCAGGGTGTATTGCACCCGATGGCGGACCAGGAAGGGATAACCGTGCTGCGGGAAGACTGTCGCCTCAAGGGTCACCGAGTACTCAGATTCGTCCACCAGGTTGTAGGCGGAGTTGCGGAGCAGACCGTGGCTGGCGTTGTTCCGCGAGACCTCGGTGATGTCCAACTGCTGCTTCTTGCCATTGAGGTACCAGACGCCGTCCTCCACCCTGTTCGCCCACGGCGCCAGGGTGATGCCGCCTGCCCCGGGCGCGATTTCGTCATCGCCGTAGGTTTCCGTCAGCGCAACACCGGCCCGGCTGTAAAGCCGCAGGCCGGCAGCCAGCTCCGTGATTACTGCAAAGGCGTCACCCCTGCGGATCTCATACTGCCGTCCCGTCGCGTAAGCCTGAAAGCCGGAGGCAACACCTGTGTCCGCGCTTGAATTCGAAGTCATGAGCACCACCGTACATTGACCTGGGAAGGTCCTGCCATCACGCCAAATGTTATCTTTTGTGTGAATCTATTTCTTTTTGAGCGAATTGTGCGATGATTGTGGGACCGCACCCGAAGACCCACCCCGAGGAGGAACAGTATGTTGGCAGCTCAACGCCAGCACCTGATTCTCCAGGAGCTCATGGCCGCGGGGACTGTGCGGGTGGCAACCCTGGCGGCCCGCCTGGACGTATCGGAGATGACTGTCCGGCGGGACATCGATGCCCTCGATGCCGGCGGGCTGCTGCTCCGGGTCCACGGCGGTGCAGCCCGGACCGATAGCTTCAGCGCGCTCGAACCCGGCTTCGCCGTCAAATCGACGAGGGACATCGACGCCAAGGCTGCAATCGCCGCCATGGCACTGGAACTGATCAAGCCGGGCATGACCGTGTTCCTGTCCGGAGGCACCACAACCTTCGAACTTGCCAGGCTCCTCCCCCGCAACCTGGGGATCACCGTTGCCACGAACTCGATCATGGTGGCCCACTCGCTGGCATCCGCAGAACCGGATGCCATCCGGACCTTGATCCTGGGCGGGGAGAGGACTCCCTCCGAGGCGCTGGTGGGACCACTGGCCGCCCAGGCCGCCAAGGCCATCGCCGCGGACCTGTGCTTCATGGGCGTCCACGGCGTGGACCTGGTGGCCGGAATCACTTCCCCGAACATGCTCGAAGCAGAGGTCAATGCCGCCATGATTACTGCCTCGGGCAGGCTGGTTGTCCTCGCTGACTCGACCAAATATGGTGTCGTCGGCCTGGCCGGCATCGCGCCGCTGTCCGCCGTCGACACCCTGATTACCGACCGGGGAATCAGCCCCGACGCCGCCGCTGCCCTCCGCGGAGCCGTCCGCCATCTGCACATCACCTCACCTGCCACTCAGGCCGGGCATCATCCGGCAACAGCACCCGAAGGAACGCCATGACAAGTATCACCAGCACCAACCTTGCCGACGGCCGGGAGCTGATCTATTTCGACGACGCCGATGTGCCCAAGCCCCGCACCGCGGAAACGACCACGGACCTCAGGGCCCTCCCGGAACGCGGCGAGCCCGGAGAAGTCCGGTTCGACGCCCTCACGGACGAGTGGGTGGCCGTGGCCGCGCACCGGCAGACCCGCACGCACCTGCCACCTGCGGACCAGTGCCCCATCTGCCCCACCACCGCCGCCAACCCTTCGGAGATACCGGCGCCGGACTACGACGTGGTGGTGTTTGAAAACCGTTTCCCTTCCTTGGGCCCTGCTGTGGGTCCGATCCCCTCAGCCCCGGAGTGGGGAACCACCGGCCCCGCATACGGTCGCTGCGAGGTGGTGGCTTTCACCCCTGAACACACCGGTTCATTCAGCGGTTTGGGCGAGGCCCGCGCCCGCACCGTCGTTGAGGCGTGGGCGCAGCGCACCGAGGCCCTCAGCGCGCTTCCGGGCATTAAGCAGGTCTTTCCTTTCGAAAACCGGGGAGCCGATATCGGGGTGACGCTTCACCACCCGCACGGCCAGATTTACGCGTACCCCTACGTCACGCCCCGGGCAGGGGTGCTGGGGGCTGCGGCACGGAAATTCCATGACCGGTCCGGCGGCCGGCAGACCCTTACGGGTTCACTGCTGCGGGCTGAGCGCGAGGATGGGAGCCGGATGGTGATGGAAGGCGAGAATTTCAGCGCCTACGTGCCCTTCGCCGCACGCTGGCCGCTGGAAATCCACCTCGTTCCGCACCGCCAGGTACCTGATCTTGCAGCCCTGAGCGGCGAGGAAAAGGATGAACTGGCGCATGTCTACCTGGACCTCCTCAAGAGGCTGGATGCCCTTTACCCGACGCCCACGCCCTACATTTCCGCGTGGCACCAGGCGCCCCTGGACGACCTGCTGCGCCCCGCCAGCTATCTGCACCTCCAGCTGACCTCCCCCCGCCGGGCAGCGGACAAACTCAAGTACCTTGCGGGTTCCGAGGCCGCGATGGGCGCCTTCATCAACGACACCACCCCGGAAAGCGTGGCGGAACGGCTCCGTGCCGTCATCGTCCCGGAATCCTCACCGTTCCCTGTAACTGAGGCCCGCGCAGCCGCCTCCGCTACCCCTCTTGCCTCCCTGGCCGAAGGAGCCCACGCATGAACGCCGCCCCTGACTCTTCGACGACCACCCCGGCCCAGCCCGCCACTGCGAAGATTGCCGCTGCGAACCCCGCCACTGCGGACCTTGAAGCCCGCTTCGAGCGGGCGTTCGGCAGGGAACCCGACGGCGTCTGGCAGGCCCCGGGCCGCGTCAATCTGATCGGTGAACACACGGACTACAACGAGGGCTTCGTACTGCCCTTCGCGATCGACAAAACAGCCCGCGTGGCGGTGGCTGTCCGGGCGGACTCCGTGGTCAGGCTCCTGTCCACGTACGGGAACCAAGGCATGGTCAGTGCCGATCTCGGCGCGCTGGACGCAGCGTCGACCAAAGGGTGGACGAAGTACCCGCTCGGCGTCATGTGGGCTTTGCAGCAACGCGGTATCGCAGTTCCGGGCGTGGACCTGCTGCTCGATTCAGATGTGCCCCTGGGCGCCGGGCTCTCCTCCTCGCATGCCATCGAGTGCGCTGTGATCTCCGCCCTTAATGACCTGACAGGGGCCGGGATGGAACCGGAGGAGATGGTCCTCGCCACCCAGCGCGCCGAGAACGACTTCGTGGGCGCTCCCACCGGCATCATGGACCAGTCCGCGTCACTCCGGGGCTCCAAGGGGCACGCGGTGTTCCTGGACTGCCGCGACCAGAGCGTCCAGCTGGTTCCGTTCGACGCGGAGTCCGCGGGCCTGGTGATGCTGGTGATCGACACCAAGGTCTCCCACTCGCATGCCGACGGCGGTTACGCTTCCCGCCGCGCCTCCTGTGAACTCGGCGCAGAGGTACTGGGGGTCAAGGCGCTCCGGGATGTCAGGGCCGTCGACCTTGCGGAAGCCAGCGGCCTCCTGGACGAGGTCACCTACCGGCGGGTGCGCCACGTCGTCACCGAGAACGACCGCGTCCTCCAGACGGTGCAGCTCCTCTCAGCCCAGGGCCCAGGCGCCATCGGTGCACTGCTGGACGCCAGCCACGCCTCCATGCGGGACGACTTCGAAATTTCCTGCCCTGAACTCGACCTGGCCGTCGCCACCTCACGTGCCAACGGTGCCATCGGTGCCCGCATGACAGGCGGCGGTTTTGGCGGGGCGGCCATTGCACTGACTCCGCTGGAAGACGAACGCAAGGTGCGGGCCGCCGTCGAAAGCGCCTTCGCCGAGGCAGGCTACAACGCTCCGGAGATCTTTACCGTGACCCCTGCCGCAGGGGCGATGCGCCTGCTGTAAGCCGTTCACCGGCAAAAAAGGCGAGGGTCCCCGCCCGTGCAATGTGCACTGGCGGGGACCCTCGCTTTGTGTTCGAACGTACGACGGCGGACGCCGCCTTGGGTGCTAGTCGTCGCCCCGCAGGATGGCGAGCAGGCGGATGATCTCCACGTAGAGCCAGACCAGGGTGACGGTCAGGCCAAAGGCGGCCGTCCAGGAGAACCGCTGGGGCGCACCGGCCTGAACGCCGGCCTCAATGCTGGTGAAGTCCATGATGAGGGAGAATGCGGCCAGGCCGATGGCCAGGAGCCCGATGAAAACGCCCAGCGGGATGCCGAAGATCTCTACGCTGGTGCGCAGGCCGAACGGCTCCGTCACGGCACCGGTCATCATCATGACCATGTTGATCAGGGCGAAGACTGCGTAGCCGATGATCGCGATCATGAAGAAGCGCATGGCCTTCGGCGTGGCACGCACCTTGCCGCTCTTGAACAGGACAAGCGTGACGGCAAAGACCGAAAGCGTTCCGATGACCGCCTGCAGGCCGACACCTGGGTACATGCCGTCCAGGATGCGGGTCAGGCCGCCGAGGAAGAGACCCTCCAGTCCCGCGTAAGCGAGGATCAGTGCAGGCGACGGCTGCTTTTTGAAGGTGTTCACCAGCGCCAGGACGAATCCGCCCAGTGCACCGACAATCATCAGCATGCTCGCGAGGCCCATGCTGACGAACATGGTCACCGCTGCGCCGGCCACAACAACGCCGAGGCACGCTGCGGTCTTGACGATGACGTCGTCGTATGTCATCCGGCCGGTGTCCGCGGGACCCGCGGCCGGCTGGTTGTACATCTGCTGCAGCTGCTCGTCGGTCATGTTCTGCTGCCGGGCCCAGCCGCCCTGGCCGTCCATGACCTGGCCGGGGGCGCGGCCGTAGGACTGCTGACCGTACGGCTGCTGTCCGTAGGGCTGGCCGTACTGTGCCTGTCCGTAGGGCGCCTGCGGGACAGGCGGCGCCTGCGTTGCTCCACGGAAATTCTTTCCGTTGAAGATCGGGTTTCCGCCAAGTGCCATTGCTAGTGTCCTCCAAGTAAGGGTCGGTATCGTGAACTCAAGGTTCACGTTACCAATTCCCACGTGCCTGCGCTCTGATAAGTTCCCGGAACCACGGGGCTGAAACCCAACCGTGATGCGGGTCCGGGCGGGGCTGCCGTGGACCTTGGGCAAGCCCCCGGGGCCGGGAAACGTGAAGAAATACCAGTATTCAACAAAAGTTTCGCTGCAGGGTGCCTGCCGGGGAGGCAGCAATCCTGGACCAGTTGTTATGCGATCGCGACCGCGGACCCCTCCGCGACCGGCTTATTTGCCGCTGACGCGCTGTAACATTGGCCACACACGGTGATGGACATCACAGATTGGCGTCCGTTCCGTGACGTTCGCAGGGGCTGCAATGGCGCAGCCTGGCCCACCCCCCAAGTGGAGGTTATTCAATTTGAGAAGTACACCCAAAGGCTTGCCGCATAGACGGCCCGGCAGATTGCTGAAGGCGCTAGGGGCTGTCTTTGTCTCCGTCGTGGCAATCCTGCTCGTGGTCGCTCCGGCATCACAGGCCACTTCCCCGTCTCCGACACCATCCCCGTCGAACCAGACATTCCAGAACAACATCAGCGGCTTCCTCCGCGACGATGCCCGCACCCCGATCGCCAACGTCAAAATCACCGCCAAAAGCGGCGACTTCGAAGGCTCTGCCACATCCGGCGCCAATGGCGCGTGGAATATCGGGGTCCCGGTCCAGGGCACTTACGAAATCGAACTGGACGAATCAACCCTGCCCGAAGGCATCAAGCTCGCGGACGGCCAGGAAAACCCCCGCAGCGTCACCTTCAGCCAGACCTCAAACCTGTCAGTCATTTTCGCCTTCGGCAAAGGCATTGTGGTCCAGCAGCAGGACTTCGGGCAAAACCTCCTCAACCGCCTCGTCGCAGGACTGAGCTTCGGCCTCCTGCTGGCGCTGGCCTCCGTGGGGCTTTCGCTCATCTTCGGCACCACCGGCCTGACCAACTTCGCGCACGGTGAAATGGTGACGCTGGGCGCGGTACTGGTATTTATGTTCAATGCAGTGGGCATGCCGTTCTGGCTTGCACTGATTCTGTCGCTCCTCGGCGGTGGCCTCTTCGGCTATGTCCAGGACGCCGGGCTGTGGAAGCCGCTCAGGCGCAGAGGCACCGGGCTCGTTCCCATGATGATTGTGAGCATCGGCCTCGCCCTGGCTGTGCGGTACATCATCCAGTTCTTCTTCGGTGGCGCCACGCAGCAGCTGCCGTTCGCCCAGAGTCCCGAAATCCAGCTCGGGCCGGTCTCCATCTCGCCCAACAACCTCTGGTCGCTCGTCATCAGCGCACTCGTCATAGCCATCCTGGGCGTCGTCCTGCTGAAGACCCGCCTCGGTAAGGCAACCCGGGCAGTGGCTGACAATCCGGCCCTCGCGGCTGCTTCAGGGATCGATGTGGACAACGTGATCCGCATCGTGTGGGTTGCCGGCGGCATGCTGGCGTCCCTTGGCGGCATCCTCTGGGCCTACTACCGTCCCGGCGTCACCTTCGACATGGGCTCCCAGATCCTGTTGCTGATCTTCGCCGGCGTCACCCTTGGCGGCCTCGGGACAGTCTGGGGCGCGCTCATCGGGTCAATCATCGTCGGCATCTTCGTGGAGCTGACCACCGTGTTCGGCCTCGCCGCCGACCTCAAATACGTGGGAGCACTGTTCATCATGATTGTTGTCCTCCTGTTCCGGCCGCAGGGCATCCTGGGCCGTCGCGAGCGCGTGGGTTAGGAGACAGCCATGGACTTTGGATTCATACTTTCCAGCGCAGCCGGTGAACTGTTCAGCCCGACGACGGCGGCATACGCGCTTGCCGCCCTCGGCCTTGCGGTGCACTTCGGCTACTCAGGCCTGCTGAACTTCGGCCAGGCAGGCTTCATGGCCGTGGGAGCCTACGGCTTCGCCATCTCGACGCTCACGTTCGGTGTCCCATTCTTTGTGGGACTTCTGATCGCCATCATCTGCTCGGCCATCTTCGCCCTGCTGCTGGGTATCCCCACCCTCCGGCTCAGGGCAGACTACCTGGCCATCGTCACCATCGCAGCGGCGGAAATCGTCCGCTACATCGTCACCACAAACCAGCTCACGGCAGTGACGGGCTCGGCCAACGGCCTGGCAGCCTTTGAGGGCGGGTTCTACTCGATGAACCCCTTCCCTGAAGGAACGTACTTCGGCATGAACAACAGGGACTTGTTCATCCGCGTTGTGGGCTGGGGACTCGTTATTGTCTGTTGCCTCCTGGTGTGGCTGCTGATGCGCAGCCCCTGGGGCCGTGTCCTCAAAGGCATCCGCGAAGACGAAAACGCCGTCCGGTCGCTGGGCAAGAACGTGTACGCCTACAAAATGCAGGCCCTGGTCATCGGCGGCGTCCTCGGCGCCCTAGCGGGCATGGTCTTCACCCTCCCCCGCGGCGCGGTCCAGCCTGCAAACTACGGCACGGAACTGACGTTTTTCCTGTACACGTGCCTCCTGCTTGGCGGGCTGGGAACCGTGCTCGGTCCGGTGGTGGGTGCAATGATTTTCTGGGTGGTACTTTCGCTCACCCAGGGCATTCTCTACGGACTGATCGAGTCCGGGGCAGTGACCTGGCTGAACACGGTCCAGGCCGGGCAGTTGCGTTACATCCTGGTAGGCATCGCCCTGATGCTGCTGATGATATTCAGGCCGCAGGGCGTCTTTGGTAATAAGAAGGAGCTGGCGTTCGCATGAGCAAGCACAGCGAAGAACCCCGCAAGGCAGAGAACCAGGAAAGCGTCCAGTACATGACGGACGAGCGCCCGATCGCGGCCGGGGAGATCGCTCCAGGCTGCAAGAAGCGGGACCCCATCGTGGTGGCCGAGAACGTCACACGGAGCTTTGGCGGCATCAACGCCGTCGACGTCGAATACCTGGAGATCCCCCGGCACAAAATCACGGCCCTGATCGGCCCCAATGGTGCCGGCAAGACCACACTCTTCAACCTGCTCACCGGATTCGATACCCCCAACTCCGGAAAATGGCAGTTTGAAGGCAACAGCCTGGCAGGCGTCTCACCTTACAAAGTGGCCAGAATGGGCATGGTGCGCACGTTCCAGCTGACGAAGGTCATGGGCAAGCTCACCGTCATGGAAAACATGCGCCTCGGCGGTTCGGAGCAGCCCGGGGAGCGGTTGTCCAAGGCCTTGTTCAAGGGCCTCTGGGGCGGCAGGGAGAAGGAAATCACCGCGCAGGCGGAGGTCCTGCTGGAGAAGTTCAAACTTGATGCGAAAAGGGATGATTACGCAGCCTCCCTCTCAGGCGGGCAGCGCAAGCTGCTCGAAATGGCGCGTTCGCTGATGGTCCGGCCGAAACTGGTGATGCTGGATGAGCCGATGGCAGGCGTCAACCCGGCACTGACCCAGTCCCTCCTGGACCACATCAAGAACCTCAAAGCAGAAGGCATGACCGTACTGTTCGTCGAACACGACATGAACATGGTCCGCCATATTGCCGACTGGGTGGTGGTCATGGCCGAGGGCAAGATTGTTGCGGAGGGCCCGCCCGGGGAAGTCATGAAGAACCCCGCCGTGATCGACGCCTACCTGGGCGCACACCACGACGTCGACCTGGGCGATGCAGAAGGAATCAAGGAACTCGCGGCCGAGCTGGGAGCAGACGAGTCCTCGATCGTTGGTACCGAGAACGCCGGCATCATTTCCATGGACGTCATTGGCACGGAATCCGACGAACCCGGATCCAGGAAGCGGGACACCAAATGAGCGCCGTCAGCGCGGCGGCCGCCGCCGCAAGCAGCCCAGCGAACGACTCCGTCGTGAAGGTCACTGACCTCGTGGCCGGCTATCTTCCCGGGGTGAACATCCTCAACGGCTGCAGCATCGAAGCCCGCAAGGGCGAACTGATCGGCATCATCGGCCCCAACGGTGCAGGCAAGTCAACCTTGCTCAAGGCGATGTTCGGCCTGGTCAAAGTCCATTCCGGCACCGTAGTGGTGCGCGGACAGGACATCACCGGACTGAAGGCCAACAAGCTGGTTTCCAAGGGCGTGGGATTCGTCCCGCAGAACAACAACGTGTTCTCCACCCTCACGATCGAGGAGAACATGCAGATGGGCATGTTCCAGCGGCCCAAGGACTTCAATGAGCGGTTCGATTTCGTGACCAGCCTCTTCCCCGAGCTCGGAAAGCGCCGGGCCCAGCGGGCCGGCTCCCTCTCCGGCGGTGAACGCCAGATGGTGGCCATGGGGCGGGCCCTGATGATGGAACCGGCCGTGCTGCTGCTCGATGAGCCGTCTGCAGGCCTCTCCCCTGTCAAACAGGACGAGACCTTCCTGCGCGTCCACGAGATCAACCGGGCGGGCGTATCGGTCATCATGGTGGAACAGAACGCCCGGCGTTGCCTACAGATCTGCGACCGGGCTTATGTCCTTGACCAGGGCAGGGATGCCTACACGGGAACCGGCAGGGAGCTCATGAAGGACCCGAAAGTTATTCAGCTGTACCTCGGTACCCTGGCGGACGAGGTCTAAGGGACCACGAAAACTCCTCAAGCAGTAACCTAAGGGCCGTCACCGCTTGGTGGCGGCCCTTAGTGCTGCCGGGTCTCCTTACGCCCGCAACTGTCCCCCTCCCCCGGTCCGCCTGTCTAGGCCGGAACAGAGCCGCCCGGGCACCAGAAAGCCTCCGTCCGGCCGGACGGAGGCTTTCTGTGCTATCTGGGGAGCGGCGTTTACAGCTTGCCGAACTCCGACTTAACTGCTTTGAGTTTGTTGTCGTTGGTGTACTCATAGATCCCGATGTACGCCTCTGTGGGGTCACCCGCATCGGAGAAGGTCACCGGACCGGACTGGCCGTCGTAGTCGATGTCCTTGCCATTGCGAAGCAGGGTAACGCAGGACGGGAAGTCGTGGCACTTCTCGCCACCCTCGGAAACCGCCTTGAGCTGCTTGGCGATGTCCACGCCCTTGGTGCTCTTGGCCGCCTCGGATGCAAGCGCGATCAGGTTGACGGCGTCGTAGGACTCGCCACCGTACGTGAAGTCCTTCAGGGCCGAGTCCACCTGGAGGAGCTTCTTGGTGAAGCTCTCGTTAGCGAACGTTCCCGGGAAAGTACCGTGAGCGCCCGTGAGGGTACCCGGCTGGAAGTCCTTGCTGTAGTCCGAGGTGTTGCCGTCCACCAGGAACATCTGCGTGGGCTTGACGCCCTTGCCCGTTACCAGCGGGATGATGCTCTTGGCCTCATCAAAAGTGATCAATGCGATGGCATCCGGCTTGGCTGCGAGCACCTTATCCACCTGGCTGCTGAACTGCGAGTCGCCGGTGTTGAAGAGTTCCTCGGCTACAACTTTGCCGCCCGCTGACTCGAACGCGGCCTTGACGTTCTTCGCCAGGCCTGTACCGTAGGCGTCATTGAGCACGATCATGCCCACTGTCTGCGCGCCACAGGTTGCCATGTAGTTGCCCAGGACCTTGCCCTGCAGGACGTCCGAGGGCGCGGTCCGCCAGTAGAGTCCCTTGTCATCCCACGCGGTGAAGTCCGGTGAGGTGTTGGCCGGCGAGAACTGGACGACGCCGGCACCGGTGATCTGGTTAATGACGGTCTTGGAAACGCCGGAGGATGCCGCACCGATGATTGCGCTGACGCCGGACCCGAGCAACGCGGTGGTTGACTGGGTTGCAATGTCGGTCTTCGTGTCTCCGGAGTCCCGGTGAACGACCTCGATGGGCTTGCCCAACACACCGCCTGCACTGTTCACTTCCTGGACGCCAAGGTTGACGCCGGCGATTTCGGGCGGCCCAAGGAACGCCAGTGAGCCGGTGGTGGGCAGGAGCGAACCAAGCTTGAGCGGTGTGTCGGTGGTGGTAGTCGCGGCGGGTACAGTGCCACTCGCAGTGGCATTGGTTGTGGCAGCGCCCGACGCGCTGGCAGCCGGGCAGGAAATTCCGGCTGCTGCCGTGGTCGCCTTGGTTTCCGTCGAGCTGGGGGTGGAGGTACCACCACAAGCTGTGGCCAGAAGGGCGACGCCCACGCCAAGCGCTGTTAGCTTGGCGACGCGGGGTGCCACAGGGGGGAGTGAAATCATTGACAATCTCCTGGATCGAAAGGTGCGAACGGCCTTTGATGCGGATGATCAGGTGTTCCTGAGTTAACTCAAGCTAATGCATATCCAAGGCGGATATAAGTGACTGAGGTCACATCCTTATAACAGTCGTTGCATATGCGAAATCAAGGGAGCAGAGTGGTCAGTTGCGGTCATGCAGAACTGATCAGCCAGGGGGCAGGAGGGCTTAATGAGATTGTGTGCCCCAGGCGAGACTCGAACTCGCAACACGCGGATTTTAAGTCCGCTGCCTCTGCCAATTGGGCTACTGGGGCGCCCGGTCAATGGTATCCCGTCAGAGCCCGTTGAATGGTTCGGCATACCGGAACCTGCCGTGGACTCCCCCGGGCCACACCGCCAAGGGCAACAGCTGAAAGTTATCTGACCACACGTCTTCGGGAGGGAGGACACCCAAAGACCTGGCGGGCACGAAGCCGAAGCGCGGGTAGTACTCGGTGCTGCCCAGGAGGGCAATGCCGCTCTCCCCCGCGGCGTTGGCGCGCGAGATGGTCTCGTTCATGAGGGCACTGCCGATGCCGTGGCGCTGGAGCCTGGGGGTCACGCCGATAGGCCCCAGCCCCAGCAGTTCATGCTCCTCCACCCACCCGCGGGTGCTGATGACGTGGGCCACCACCTCGCCGTCAAGTTCCGCCACGATGCTGAACTGCGGCAGGTACTCCTCGCACTCGAAGAGTTGGCGCAGCACGCCGACTTCAGCCGGCTCGCCGACAGCAGGCAGGCCGGTGGCGGGCGACACGGCAAAAGCCTCAGCGGTCAGTTTCAGGATTGCGCCCCGGTCGGCCTGGGTTTCGTCACGCAGCACCAGCGCCGGGCGGGGCTGGTGCCGGCTTTCCGCGGACAGCTCGGCCAGCGCTTCAATGGCCCTGGCCGCGTCAGCAACAGGCACCAGGATGTGGTCGTGGTGGAATCCGGCCAGCACGTTGCAGCTGATATGAGCGTCGGTCAGTGCTTTGCCGACGGCGGCCGTCAAGCCAATGGCCTCGAGTTCGGAATGCACCTGCAGGGTGATCCAGGCGGCCACAAAATCGTAGTGCAGGCCCAGGCTGTCCGCCTCCGCCCGCGGCAGGACCACGGTGAGCCCCTCAGCCTCGCGGACCGCAGCCTCAATGCCGGGTGCGAGGGGCCTCCCATGCGGCCAGAGGACGTAGACGTATTCGCCCTTCCGCAACTCCGGGTGGAGCGCCGCCAGCAGGGCCTCCAGGTTCTTTTCGCCAGTCATGGTGCCAGTCTAGAAGGCATTAACGCCAAACGGCGGCCGCCCCCGCCAGGGGACAGCCGCCGTCGGGCGTTAAGAAGGGTGTTACTTTGCGTCAGCGGTGACTGACTGTTTGGGGTCCACGCTGGTGGCCGCGGCGGAGCCGGGCTGTGCCGCTCCGGCGGACACCGCCGGGGCACCCGCTGCAGGAGCCGCAGCTGCCGCAGGTTTGGGCGCCGGGGTGGCAGCGGCGACAAAGGCGCCACGCGGGTTGTCCAGGTCGATGAGCTGTGTGGTGTCACGGCCCATGAAGAACGAGAGGATCCAACCCATGATGACGCGGACCTTGCGCTCCACGGTGGGCATCGCCATGCCGTGGTAGCCGCGGTGTGCCAGCCAGGCGAGCGGGCCCTTGAGGCCGATGCGGCCCACGAGGTTAATGTTGGCAACACCCTTCCACTCGCCGAAGCCGGCCACAGCGCCAAGGTTCTTGTGCTTGTAGTCCTTCAGCGGCTTGTCCCAGCGGGAGGCCCACAGGTTCTTGGCGAGGCGCTTGGCCTGGCGCAGGGCGTGCTGGGCGTTGGGGACGCAGGTTCCGTCCGGCAGGCCGTTGCCGGTGAGGTCCGGCACTGCGGCGATGTCGCCGGCAGCCCAGGCGTTCTCGATAATTCCTTCGTCACCGGCGATGCGGAGATCAGGGAGGACGCGGACGCGGCCGCGCGGTTCCAGCGGGAAGTCCGAGGAGCGGATCATCGGGTTGGCCTGCACACCGGCAGTCCAGACCAGCGTGTCGGCTTCGAATTCCTGGGCAAAGCTCTTGTCCGGCAGGTTGATCAGCTTCAGGGTTCCCTCGGCGCTGTCCAGCGAGGTGTTCAGCAGGACCTCGATGCCGCGGCTGCGGAGGTGCTCCACAACCCACTCTGCCTGCGGGGCGGTGACCTCGGGCATGATGCGTCCCATGGCCTCAACGAGGACGAAGCGGACTTCCTCCTGCTTGATTCGGGGGTTGTTACGGACCGCCGCGCGGGCAAGGTCCTCCATCTCGGTGATGCACTCGATGCCGGCGAATCCGCCGCCCACCACCACGAAGGTCAGCGCCTTGGCGCGTTCTGCGGGATCGGTGATGGTGGAGGCTGCCTCAATGCGCTCAAGCACCTTGTTCCGAAGGGCCACGGCCTCTTCGATGGTCTTCAGGCCGATGCCCTTGTCCGCCAGTCCCTTGATGGGGAAGGTGCGGGTGATGGCCCCTGCGGCAACCACGATGTCGAAGTAGGGAACCTCAAAGTGCCCGCTGCCGTCCGCTGAGGCCACAACGGCCGTGCGGTTGGCGTGGTCGATTGAGGTGACGCTGCCCTGGATGAGTTCGGTCTGCTTCAGGTGCTGGCGGTGGGAGACCACGGCGTGGCGGGCTTCGATGTTGCCGCCGGCCACTTCAGGCAGGAAAGGCTGGTAGGTCATGTAGGGCAGCGGATCAACGAGCGTGACGATGCCACCGGCATTCGCGATCTTGTTCTGCAGTTTGAGGGCTACGTACAGGCCGACGTACCCGCCGCCGACGACGAGTACCCTGGGACGGTCCTGGAGCTGAGGGGTGGTTGCCATGGTTTCAAGGATACAACAGTTTGTGAAAATCTTCACTAACTACGTTTGGCTGCCGGCATCCACCGAATTGACGGCTCCGGTATCAGGCTCCTCGCGCGCCAGCGCGGGGTTTCGCGCAGCCCGGCGCAGCTGGAATGCCGCCGCACCGATAATGGCCAGGAACAGGGCTGCCGAACCGATCACGACGGCGGCGCCGACTGCGCTGTCCCGCCCCGAGGGCGGTTTCGCTGCCGGCACGGAGGGATCGGGCAGGGTGGGAACTGCGCTGGCCACCTCATCGGTTGGCAGCGGCGCCGGGGTGCCAAGGTTTCCGCGGCGGTGGACACGGATCCAGTCGGAAATGGAGCCCAAGGGGTTGGCTGCGGCCTCGGGGACGGGGTCCTTCAGGGCGCCCTCGGCGCTGAGCACGCCGAAGCCGTACAGGGGGTCCTTCCCCGCGGGACCGGAGTCCCTGGCCGTGCTGACGATCCGGTTGATGACCTGCTTCGCGCTCATGTCAGGCCACTTGGAACGGATGAGGGCAGCGACGCCGGCGACGATCGGGGTGGCCCCGGACGTCCCCGCCCACTCGGCGTAGCCGCCGCCGGGAAGGCCGCCCAGCAGGTTCTCCGCCGGTGCCGCGACGCCGATGCTGATCCCCTGGGAGGACGAGTCGACGCTCGCCACTCCCTTGCGGTCCAGCCCGGCGACGGTCAGGACGCCGGGGATGGTGGCCGGCGCCCCCACCTGGAGGTTTCCGCCGACCCGGTTTCCGGCCGCAGCAACAATCACCACGTCCTTCTGCTCGGCGTAGAGAAAGGCGGCGTCCCAGCTTTGCGGCCACTGCGGTGTGGTGCTGCCCAGGGAGATGTTGATGACTTTGGCGCCGTTGTCCACAGCCCAGCGGACCGCTTCGGGAATCTGGTCCTGATCGCTCTTGCCGGCGGGGTTCGGCGATCCCAGCCAGGTGGACACTGACAGGATCTCGGCCTCGGGCGCAACGCCCACGATGCCGTCAGGCCCTGCACCGGCCGGGGCAGGGCCCGGAGAGGCGGTGGAACTGGCTGGCTGGTGCCCCCGCCCGGCCAGCATCGTGGCCACCAGGGTCCCGTGTTCGGGCTTGATGCCAAGGCTTTTTTGTCCGTTGGGGCTTCCCGCGCCGGACACGTCGAAGCCTCCGGTCACGGCACCCTTGAGGTCAGGATGCTGGGCATCGACGCCGCTGTCGATCACCGCAATCTTTACCCCGGCGCCTTTGGAGACGTCCCAGGCTTTCGTGATGCCGGCTTCCGCCAGCCAGTACTGCTTGTCCCGTTCGGCGTCCGCCTGTGCAGCGGGTGCCATGGCCAGGCCGGCGGCCAGGCTGATGCCCGCGAGGGTCACCGCCAGAAGAGCTGAGGCGGTCCGTCGGAACGGTGCTGTTGCTCTGGTCATGTGGGGTCCCCGTGTACTTGTTTGCTGAGCCAAAAGTCAGTCGAGGCTCAGGGCAATTCCGTCAAGAATATCGTGTTCGCTGGCAGTGGCCGTAACGATGCGTCCCGCACTGACTTCATTCAGCCGTTCCAGGATGCGCCGCCACACCAGTCCGCCGGCACCGATGACGTCCACTCGGCCGGGGTGCATATACGGCAGTGCTCCGCGTTCTGCCCGCGGCATTTCCAGGAGATCGGTGGCGGCCGCCGCGATGTCCGCGATGGGAAGTTCGGTGCCGTGGATCGCCTCAGGCGAATACTCCGGCAGCCGCAGCGCGTGCGCTGTGATGGTGGTGATCGAACCGGCCACCCCGACGACGGCGGTGGCGCGTTCCAGGGGCACGTCCAGTCCCGCACGGGTGATGGCGGCGTCGACGTCGGCCGTTGCCGCGGCGACCTGTTCCGCCGTGGGGGGATCATTCTTCAGGTGCCGTTCGGTCAAACGGACGCAGCCGATGTCCACGGATTTGCCGGCCGTGACGCCGCTGGCGGTGCCCAGGACGAACTCGGTGCTTCCGCCGCCGAGGTCCACCACCAGGACGTGGTCGCCGTCGAGGATGGGCAGGACACTGCTGGCCCCTGCAAAGGACAGGGCTGCTTCCTCGTCGCCGGAAATGACCTCCGGCTCCACGCCGAGAAGGTCCCGGATCCCGTCCACGAAGACCTCGCGGTTTCGGGCGTCCCGGCTGGCCGAGGTGGCCACAAAACGGACGGCCTCCACACCGTGTTCGCGGATCATGGCAGCATAATCCGCCGTGGCGGCGAACGTGCGCTGCAGGGCCTCGGGGGCAAGTTCACCGGTGGCGTCCACGCCCTGGCCCAGCCGGACCACGCGCATTTCCCGGACCACGTCCGTCAGCTTCGCCGTTCCGTTGCTTCTTTCGATGTCGGCGATGAGCAGGCGGATGGAGTTCGTGCCGCAGTCAATTGCCGCGACGCGGGTCACGAAGCTGCCCCCTCGCCGGCCGAGGCCTTGCGCACCGGAGCCGGCCGGCCGACGATCTCCGGCAGGCCCTGCGGTCCATGCCGGCTCAGGTCCTTCGACGGGGCCTCCCCCGCCGTGTCCCACGCGCCGTCGCAGTAGCACCGGTCCGCGGTCCACCATTCACTGATGCCCGCGATGGCCTCGTCTCCCAGCGGATTGACTCCCGGCCCGGCTGCCAGCGAATGGCCCACCAGGACGTGCAGGCACTTGACGCGGGTGGGCATTCCTCCGGCTGAGATGCCGTCTATCTCGGGGACGGCCCCAATGCCCGAACGCTGGCCGATGGCTGACCGCGCGGCCAGGTAGTCCTCATGGGCCGACCGGTAGGCGGCGGCGAGCGGCTCATCGGCGGTCAGGCGTTCGTTCATCTCGTTCATGACTCCGGCGGCTTCCAGCCGGGAGACGGCCGAGGTGATCACCGGGTGCGTGAGGTAGAACGTGGTGGGAAAGGGCGTGCCGTTGCTCAGGCGCGGCGCCGTTGCTGCGACGAGCGGGTTGCCGCACACACAGCGGGCCGGGATCTCCACGACGTCGCGCACCGGCCGGCCCAACTGCCTGCTGAGTACTTCAAGATCGTGCTCTGATGGCTGGCGGGACTTCTCCGGCGCAGTTGCCGTGTTTTCTTCCACTGGCGCGGCCATCCTTCCTTTAACTGTTCAGTCTGTGGCCGCACGCCTGATGGACTCCCACAGGGAATCCACCCACGGCAGATCGGCGGGGTCTTGTACTGCCGTGGCGGTCTGGCTACTGCTTGTGCCGGCCGGCAGATCGGTGCCGAAGACCCAGTAGCCGGATTCACCCGGCATAACCATGTTAATGCGGTCGCGCGCCTGCTGTTTCACGTAGTTGGGATCCTGCCAGCGGGAGATCTGCTGCCGGAGGTTGTCCTGCTCGGCCTGGCGGGACTCAATATCGGCGCTCAGGGCGGCGAGCTCGGCGCGTTTGTCGAAGAAGATCTTCACTGTTGGCGCCAGCATAATGGTGATCGCAATCATCACCACGGCAAGGGCCAGCATCCGGCCGGAGAAGGCCTTGGCGGGAACGGGGTGGCCGTCGTCGTGGGACGGATCGCCGTTCGGGGCCGGTTTCGAAGAAAGCGCGGGACCACTCGCCCTGGTTGAGCCTGTCCCGGCTTTGGCTTTAGTCCCGGCTTTGAGGTTTCCTGCTGCTTTGGAGGCCTCAGGTTTGCCCTTGGAACCGCCGAAATCGGCACGGATGACATCCGTGGCGTCCTTGGCGGAATCCGTTGCGGCTTGGGATCTGGCAGCGGCCTTGGGAACTTTGGGACGGCGGGTTGCCATGACACTCCTGAAACGTGCGGCCTGCCTCTGGCCGAAACTCTGCGCTGAACAAATGCTGGCTGAACAAATGCCTGCTGGAACAACTGCCGGCTGAAACAGGGGGCCGGCAGAAAACCCGGCTGAAACGAAAACCGGTGGCTATGGTCTTTCAACCATAGCCACCGGTCAGTGGTTTACGCGGTTACTAGCCCTTGAAACGCGGGAAGGCGCTGCGGCCGGCGTAGCGTGCGGCGTCGTCGAGTTCCTCTTCGATGCGCAGCAGCTGGTTGTACTTGGCAACACGCTCGGAGCGGGCCGGGGCGCCGGTCTTGATCTGCCCGGCGTTGGTGGCCACCGAGATGTCGGCGATGGTGGTGTCCTCGGTCTCGCCGGAGCGGTGCGAGGTGATGGTGGTGTAGCCGGCACGCTGGGCCATGCTGACGGCGTCCAGCGTTTCGGTCAGCGAACCGATCTGGTTCACCTTCACCAGCAGCGAGTTGGCGGTCTTGGTCTCGATGCCGCGCTGCAGGATGGAGGGGTTGGTGACGAAGAGGTCATCGCCCACGAGCTGGACCTTGTCGCCGATGGCGTCCGTGAGGGTCTTCCAGCCGTCCCAGTCGTTCTCATCGAGCGGGTCCTCGATGGACACCAGCGGGTAGTCGGCGACGAGCTCGGTGTAGTAGGCGCTCATTTCGCTGGAGCTCAGGGCCTTGCCCTCGAACTGGTAGGCGCCGTCGGTGAAGAACTCGGAGGAGGCGACGTCCAGGGCCAGGGCGATGTCCTTGCCCGGGGTGTAGCCGGCGTTCTTGATGGCTTCCTGGATCAGGTCCAGTGCAGCGCGGTTGGAGGGCAGGTTCGGGGCGAAGCCGCCTTCGTCGCCGAGGCCGGTGGAAAGGCCCTTTTCCTGGAGCACGGCCTTGAGCGCGTGGTAGACCTCGACGCCCCAGCGGAGGCCCTCGGAGAAGGTTTCGGCACCCAGCGGAACAACCATGAATTCCTGGATGTCGACGTCGGAGTCAGCGTGCGAGCCACCGTTGAGGATGTTCATCAGCGGCACCGGCAGCACGTGGGCGTTCGGTCCGCCCAGATACTTGTACAGCGGCAGGTCCGCGGAGGCTGCAGCGGCGTTGGCGACGGCGAGGGAGACGCCGAGGATGGCGTTGGCGCCCAGCTTGCCCTTGTTGGGGGTTCCGTCCAGGTCGATCATGGCCTGGTCGATGCTGCGCTGGTCTGTGGCGTCGAAGCCGGTCAGGGCAGGAGCGATCTGGTCGATGACGGCGTCAACGGCCTTCTGGACGCCCTTGCCGAGGTAACGGCCTTTGTCTCCGTCACGAAGCTCAACGGCCTCGTGCTCACCGGTGGAGGCACCGGAAGGAACTGCCGCGCGGCCGATCTGGCCATCGGAGAGCAGAACTTCAACTTCTACGGTCGGGTTGCCACGGGAATCGAGGATTTCGCGGGCGTGGATGGCATCGATAAGCGCCATGGATGTGCTCCTTCAGGTGAAGCGATTTACAGGGAATCTAACTGCTGGAACTAGCGGAAAGTCTGGGACGTCCTGGTCAGGATCTAGCGTAGTCGAGAGTGGTGCAGGTTACGGAAACCCATCCAGCACCCGGACGTCATGATGGCTGGTGCTGTTGCTGGTGGGGCTGCTGCTGCTGGAGCTGCCGGAGGGCACCGCGCAGGGCGCGCTCGGCGTCGAACCCTTTTGCGCGGGCAGAGCCGACGACGGCGAGCAGCAGCTCACCGAGTTCCTCTTCGGACGCGGCGGACCGGACCAGCCCTACCACCGGATGCTCCGGGGTTTCGTTGCCCGGCTGCCCGGCCGCGGCTCCGGCGCGGGAGGCCCGGTCAAGGAACTTGTGCGCCTTCGCCAAGGCCGGCAGGGCGTCCGGGATCCCTTCAAAGGGGCTGGTGCGCCCGGGACGTTCCGCACTTTTGACGGCGTCCCATTTCTGCACGATCTCTTCGATCGTGGCCGGGAAGCTGTCCTGCAGCCTGCCGTCGGGCCGGAAGACGTGCGGATTGCGGCGGACCATTTTCTCGCTCAGTCCCCGCGCGACGTCGTCGAACGTGAAGGCACCGCGCTCCTCGGCGAGCCGGGCGTGCAGCACCACCTGGAGCAGCACGTCACCCAGCTCGCCGCGGAGCTCGGCGTCGTCGGTGCCGGTCTCGATGGTCTCGGCGACCTCAAACGCCTCCTCCAGGAGGTACTCCACCAGCGAGGCATGGGTCAGCGCCCCCATCCAGGGGCAGTGCTCGCGCAGCTGGGCCATGACGGTGACCAGCCGCTCCACGGGGGCCTGCTCAGCCAAGGTTGGCGTAGGTGTCGTTGATGTACTCCACCAGCGCTTCCTTTTCCTCGAGCGGCAGGAAGGATGCCTCGGCGGCGTTAAGGGTGAGCTCCAGGAGGTCGTCGAGGTCGTAGTCGAAGGTTTCCACCAGCAGCTCGAACTCGTCAGTGAGCGTCACGCCGCTCATCAGCCGGTTGTCCGTGTTGATGGTCACGTTGAAGCCGAGCTGGTAGAGCATGTCCAGCGGGTGGCTCTCGATGCCCTCGCCGAAGCCGGCGATCGCTCCGGTCTGGAGGTTGGAGGAAGGGCAGATTTCCAGGGCGATGCCGCGGTCCCGGATCCAGCTGGAGAGGTCGCCCAGGGTGACCAGGCCGATGCTGTCGTCCTCGCCTTCGGCGCTTTCCCCTCCGTCTTCGTCCTCGAACTCCACCATGATGTCTTCGGCGATGCGTACGCCGTGGCCAAGGCGGAGCGCCCGTCCGTCCACGAGTGCAGACTGGATGCTCTCGAGTCCGGCGGCCTCGCCGGCGTGGACGGTGGCGGGGAAGTTGTTCTGGGCCAGGTACGTGAAGGCGTCCTTGAACCGGGACGGCAGGAAGCCGTCTTCAGCCCCGGCGATGTCAAAGCCAACGGCGCCCCTGTTGCGGTGGCGGACGGCGAGCTCGGCGATCTCCTGGCCGCGGTCGGCGTGCCGCATGGCGGTGATCAGCTGGCCCACCTGGATTTCCCGGCCGGTCTCGGCAACAGCGTCAACGCCGGCCTCGAGGCCTTCCTGCACTGCCTCCACAGCTTCGTCCAGGGACAGACCCTTCTGGAGGTGCTGCTCCGGGGCCCAGCGTACTTCGCCGTACACCACGCCGTCGTCCGCGAGGTCCTCCACGAACTCCTTGGCCACTCGGAACAGGCCCTCTTTGGTCTGCATCACCGCGACCGTGTGGTCAAAGGTCTCCAGGTAGCGGACCAGCGAACCGGAGTCGGCCGATTCGCGGAACCACTGGCCCAGGGCAACCGGATCCGTGGACGGCAACGTGTGGCCAACAGCCTCTGCCAGTTCGATGATGGTGGCCGGACGGAGACCACCGTCCAGGTGGTCGTGAAGGGAAACCTTTGGCAGGCTCTTCAGGTCGAAATCGATGGCAGGGGCAGTGTCAACAATAGGCTCAGTCACCTTCCAACCTTAGGGTCGGCGGGCGGCTTATGCCAGCGGCTGGATTCCGGGCTGCTCGGCGTCGGCCGACGTTGCGGCGAGGAGTGCCTGATCATGCGGGGGAAGGGCGCCTTCGCGGCCGCCGTCGAGCCATTCGTCCACAACTTCGGCGTCGTTGCGGGCAAGGTGCTTGTGCCACCAGCGCAGGAGGTGGTCGATCAGGACGCCCAGGACGATGGCGAACACCACGGCGATCCCTGCGCTCAGGAGCGGGTTGTTGTGCAGCCACGGGAACGAGCTGGCCAGCACGCCGATGCCGATCGAATACCCCACCCAGGTGAGGCAGGCGAAGGCGTCCAGGAGGAAGAAGCGGCGGTGCGCGAAACCGGTGCTGCCCGCGACGTAGTTGACCGCCACACGGCCCCACGGAATGTAGCGTGCAGTGAAGATCAGGACGGCGCCGCGCTTTTCGAGTTCATACCTCGCCCAGCTGAAGGCCTTCTGGACCTTGGGCCGGCGCATCCACCGCCAGCGTTCCAGGCCGATCCTGCGGCCCAGCATAAAGGCCATGTTGTCGCCTGCAATGGCGCCAATCAGTGCCGTCAGTCCGAGGATCCAGAGGTTTGGTTCGCCGCTGTGGCGGGAGAAGGCTGCCAGCGCAACGATCAGGGTCTCGCTGGGGACCACCATGGCGAAGCCGTCAATGAAAAAGAACACCAGCAATACCGGGTAGATCCACCATTGGCCCGCCGCATGGAGCACGGCCTCATTAATAAACTCCACGCGGGTGTTGCTCCTAGACGAAATGATGCAGCCGGAAGTGATGTAAATCGCTATTTAGTGTCCCATGCCGCGGACGTGGTCCGCTACGGCAGGGGCCGCAAACCTAGGCTTCGGGGTCCCTGAGCCGCTCCACCACCGGGGGCTTCCCCTTCAGGCGGTTGATGACAAGATCCACGAGGATCCCTAGGCCAACGGCGCAGACAATGGCGATGGCTGCGCCGAGCAGGTGGTTGTCTTCAAACCATTGGCCGAAGAACAGTCCGATCCCCACGGAATAGCCTGCCCAGAGCGTGGCGGAGAGGACTGTCAGTCCAACGAACCGCAGGTGGTGGTAATGCGTTACTCCCGCGGTGAGATTGACCGCCACGCGGCCGATCGGAATGAAGCGCGCCACAAGGATCAGCGACGCCGGCCGTTTCCTCAGTTCGTGGCCTGCCCAGCGGAACCCGCTTTGCATGCGCGGGCCCCGCATCCAGTTCCAGCGCCGGGTCCCGGCTTTGCGCCCGATGAGGTAGGCAATGTTGTCGCCCGAGAAGGCTCCCAATCCCGCAACCAGCATGAGCAGCCAGGGATTGGGGACATCTGCGGTGGCAGCCACCGCAGCCAGGCCCACCACCACGGATTCGCTGGGTATGGGCGGGAAGAAGCCGTCAATCAGGCAGCAGGCCAGCACCAGGAGCAACACCCAGGGCTGCCCGGCGGCAGCGAGGATGAAGTCGTTGATGGCCTGCATTTACCTATGCTATGCGGTCGATGATCAGTTGCTGGGCCGGGCGTGAGCCTTCGGGCGCGATCACCACCGCGTGTTCCAGGGATTCCTTCGCACGGGCGAATTTCTCCGGGGTGTCCGTCAGCAGGGTCATCAGTGGTTCGCCGGCACGAACCACCGCGCCCGGCTTCGCGTGCAGGCGGACGCCGGCACCGGCCTGGACCGCGTCCTCCTTGCGGGCACGCCCGGCCCCAAGGCGCCAGGCTGCGACGCCGACAGCCAGGGCATCGAGCTCAACCAGGACGCCGTCGGCCGGGGCAAGGATGGTCTCGGACTCCTTGGCTACCGGCAGCTTGGCCCGCGGATCGCCGCCCTGCGCCTCGATCATCCGGTTCCACACGTCCATGGCCCGGCCGTCCTGCAGGGCGGCGCGGACGTCAGCGTCGTGGACGCCGGCGCACGCCAGCATCTCCTCCGCCAGGCGCACCGTCAGTTCGACGACGTCCTCCGGCCCGCCGCCTGCCAGGACCTCCACGGACTCCTCCACTTCGATGGCGTTGCCGGCCGTGAGGCCCAGCGGGGTGCTCATGTTGGTCAGCAGCGCCACGGTATTGACCCCGGCGTCCCTGCCGAGGGCCACCATGGTTTCGGCGAGTTCGCGTGCCCGGGCTTCGTCCTTCATGAACGCACCGCTGCCCACCTTGACGTCCAGGACCAGCGAACCGGTTCCCTCGGCGATCTTCTTGCTCATGATCGAGGAGGCGATCAGCGGGATGGCCTCCACGGTACCGGTGACATCCCGCAGTGCGTACAGCTTCTTGTCCGCCGGTGCCAGTCCCGCGCCCGCAGCGCAGATCACGGCACCCACGTCCTGCAGCTGCGCCAGAATCTCCTCATTGCTCAGCGCTGCCCGCCAGCCGGGGATCGATTCCAGCTTGTCCAAAGTGCCGCCGGTGTGCCCCAGGCCCCTGCCTGACAGCTGCGGAACCGCCACGCCGAACACCGCCACCAGGGGCGCCAGGGGCAGGGTGATCTTGTCCCCCACTCCCCCGGTGGAGTGTTTGTCGCTGGTGGCCTTCACGCCGCCGTCGGGCCGCCGGAGGCTTGAGAAGTCCATCCGCTCACCCGAGGCGATCATCGCCGCGGTCCAGCGCGAGATTTCGGCCCGGTCCATGCCGTTGAGCAGGATGGCCATGTTCAGGGCCGCCATCTGTTCGTCGGCGATCACGCCGCGGGTGTAGGCATCGATGGTCCAGTCGATCTGTTCCGGGCTGAGGACGCCCCGGTCCCGCTTGGTGCGGATGATGTCGACGGCGTCGAAGGCTTCAGTTCTTTGGATCACGTTCGGTCCTCCAGGTTCCGGGGACCAAATGCGTCGGGCAGCACCTGGTCCATTGTCTTGATGCCTTGGGTGGTCATGAGCTCCATTCCGGGCGCCCGGAATTCGTAGAGCAACTGGCGGCAGCGGCCACACGGCATCAGGACGTTCCCGCCGGCGTCAACGCAGTAGAAGGCCCGAAGCAGCCCTCCGCCGGTCATCCGCAGGTTGCCCACCAGCGCGCATTCGGCGCACAGGGTGAGGCCGTAACTCGCGTTCTCCACGTTGCAGCCGCTGACGATGCGTCCGCCGTCTGTGAGGGCCGCAGCACCCACCGGGAACTTCGAGTACGGCGCATACGCATTCCTCATCGCATCGACGGCGGCCTCTTCCAGGGCGCGCCAGTCCACGGTATTGGCGTCTATGCCGGAGTCATCCACCGCGGTCAGCCCTTCACGTAGGGGATACCGCTGGCCGCGGGCGGCCTTGACCGTCCCACCAGGCCCGCCACTGCCAGGACCGTCACCAGGTACGGCAGCATGGCCATGAACTGGCTTGGCACCGGTGTTCCGATGATGGTCACGATGCTCTGCAGGTTGTCGGCGAAGCCGAACAGCAGGGCTGCGAAGAAGGCGCCGATCGGGTTCCACCGGCCGAAGATCAGCGCGGCCAGGGCGATGAAGCCGCGGCCGCCGGAGATTTCCTTGGTGAAGCTGTCGATGGCCACAAGGGTGAAGAACGAGCCGCCAATGCCGGCAATGGCGCCGCCCAGGGTGACGTTCCAGAAGCGTGTGGCGTTGACCTTGATCCCCATCGTGTCGGCGGCCTGCGGGTGTTCGCCAACAGCCCTTACCCGGAGGCCCCATTTGGTTTTGAACAGCCCGACCCACACCACGAACACTGCGATGTACATCAGGTACCCCACCACGGACTGCCTGAACAGGATAGGGCCGATGATGGGAATGCTGGACAGGACCGGGATATCGATGATGGGCAGCCGGCCCGGTGAGTTGAACAGGTCCGTGTTGGCCTGCATGACCGTGCTGAACAGGAATCCGGTGACACCGGAGACCAGGACGTTCAGCACCACTCCAACGATGATCTGGTTGACCAGGTACTTGATGCTGAAAAGGGCCAGCACCATGGAGATGACGGCGCCGGCGACCGCTGCGGCCAGCAGTCCCATGAACGGGTTGCCGGTTACGCTGGCGACTATGGCGGCGGTGAACGCGCCCCCCAGGAGCTGGCCTTCAATGGCGATGTTGACCACGCCCACCCGTTCGCAGAGCACTCCGGAGAGTGACCCGAACACCAGCGGAACGGCAAGCGTCACGGAGCCGGCTATGAGGCCCGCGAGCGAGATATTGGGCGTACGGGCGCCGCCCACCACCCAGATCAGGAAGGCTGCAACGAACAGGACGATGAACGCGATGGGGACCCATCCGGGGGCCGCCCTGTCCTTGGTCTTGAGGTAGATGGCATACGCGGCCAGGCCCAGCAGGAGGACGGACAGGACAATCCCGCCCGGCAGTGCGGGCACCTGGAGGGCCGGGAGCTGGAAAAAGTCACCGCTCGTGGAGATGCCAAAACTCGTTGTCTCATTGGGCCCCATCACGCCAAAGAAGATGAAGGCGACGAGACCCAGGATGCCCAGCAGTACCGGCGTCTTCCAGGTCACGGGCTTGGCTGAGACGGCGAGGGACTCCCCGGCGGCCGGCGGGGTTTCCGGTTTACCCGGAAGGGGCGATATTGCTGTTGCGCTCATGCGGCACCTCCGGTGGTTGCTGCCTGCTGTGACTTTGCGGCCTTTGCAGGCTTCCTGCGCCTCGGGTTCAGCCCGAAGACGGCCCGGACCAGGGGTGGAGCTGCGATGAACAGGACGATCAGCGACTGGACCACCAGGACAATGTCGATGGGGGTGCCCGTCTGGATCTGCATCTGGACGGCGCCGGCGCGGAAGGCGCCGAACAGCAGCCCGGCAGCGAAAGTCCCCCACGGCGTCGAGCGCCCCAGCAGCGCCACGGTGATCGCGTCGAAGCCGTACGTAGCTGCCACGCCGTCAGTGAGGACCTTCTCCGTGCCTGCCACCTGGGCCACGCCGGACATGCCCGCGAGGGCACCGGCGATGGCCATCACCAGGATGGTGGAGCGTGGGACGTTGATGCCCGCCGTCTGGGCAGCCTTCGGGTTGGCCCCCACGGCGCGGAATTCGAAGCCAACCGTGGAGCGGTTCAGGAGCCACCAGACCAGGACCGTGGCGGCAATGGCAAGGATGAATCCCAGGTGCAGGCGGTACTGGGTGCCGAAGATCTGCGGGTAGACCGCGGACGGATCCAGAATGGGCGAGATGGGGTTGGACTCCCCCGGGCGCTGGAACGCCGGGGTGTTCAGCAGGTACCGGAGGTAGTACAGGGCGATGTAGTTGAACATGATGGTCAGAATGACCTCGTGTGCACCGGTGCGGGCTTTGAGCAGGCCCACCATCCCGCCCCAGATGGCACCGCCCACGATGCCCGCCACCAGGACCAGCAGCAGGTGCAGGCCGATGGGGAGGTGCAGTGCGAAGCCGACCCACGCCGCAAGGATACCGGCCATGATGATCTGGCCCTGGGCGCCGATATTGAAGAGGCCTGCCCGGAAAGCCAGTGCCACGCCGAGGCCCGCGGTGATCAGCGGAGTAGCGATGGTCAGCGTTTCCATCAGCGGAGCGAACTGCATGGCGAGGCCGGCACCGCGCGGATTGAAGACCGAACCCTGGAAGAGGGCGATGTAGGAGCGCGTGGCGGCGTTCCAGACAGCAGTGAGGAAATCTGTGGGGCGCGCAAACAGGTAGGAGGAAGTTGCCCCCACCCGCTCGTCGGTGCTGGCTATCAGCAGACCGCCGATGAGGAGCGCGAGGAGGACCGACAGGACAGAGACCATGCCGCTGCCGGTGAAAATACTGCGGGCCAGGGAGTCCGGTGCGCCGGGAAGCTTCCCGCTCTGGGCAGTGGCCGGCACGGCCGAGGGCCCGATGGCACCGCCTGCGGTGTCCACCGCCGCTACGGCTGCGGCCTCCTCGGCGGCGGGTTTGGGCTCACGGGGTTTTCGATGCTGTTCAGCACCGGGTTCCTGCGGCTGTTCGTCAGGCATGTTCGCCTCCTTCGGCGCTCGAGGGGGACGTTGACGCGGCGTTGAGAGTGGCGGGGGCGGGATTTGCCGAACTAGCCGTGTCATCGGGCAGAATGCCGGCCATCATGAGGCCAAGGACATTGCGGCCGGTGCCTGCGGGAACGATGCCCACCAGCTTTCCCTTGTAGAGGACGGCGATGCGGTCGGCGAGCTCGATGACCTCATCCAGTTCCGTGGAGACAATCATCACGGGGGTGCCGTGATCACGCTCGGCGACGATCCGCTTGTGCAGGAACTCGATGGAACCGACGTCCACGCCGCGGGTGGGCTGGGATGCAATAAACAGCCGCAGCGGACGTGAAAGTTCCCGCGCCATCACCAGTTTTTGCTGGTTGCCGCCGGACAGCGTGCCGGCGGCAAGATCGCCGGAAGGGGTCCGGACATCGAACTCGGCGATCCTCGTCCTGGCGTTTTCCAGCACCTTGGCCGGGCTCATGCCGATGCCCTTGGCGAACGGAGGCTGGTCGTAACGGTCCAGGATCAGGTTCTCCGCGATGGAGAACGTACCGATCAGGCCATCAACCGAGCGGTCTTCGGGAACGAAGCCGACGCCGGCATTCAGGATTTCCTTGACGCTGCGGCCCAGGAGTTCCTCGCCGTCGAGCAGGATGGAGCCATGGACCCGGTCCTGCAGGCCAAGAATTGCCTCGGTCAGCTCTGTCTGGCCGTTGCCCTGGACACCGGCAATCGCGAGGATCTCGCCCCGTGCGATGTCAAAGGAGATGCCGTCCACCACGTGCTGGCCGGTGGGCGCGATCACGGTGAGGTCCTTGACCTGGAAGGTCCGTTCCTGCGGCTTGGCCGGTGCCTTGTCCAGGGTGAGGCTGACGGCCCGGCCCACCATCATCGAGGCAAGTTCAGTGGTTGACGCGGCCGGACTGGCCGTACCCACCACCTTCCCGCGCCGGATCACGGTAATGGTGTCCGAGATGGCCTTGACCTCGCGCAGTTTGTGGGAGATGAACACGATTGAGGTTCCGTGGCTCTTGAGCTGGCGCATGATGTCCAGGAGTTCGTCGGTGTCCTGCGGGGTCAGCACCGCAGTGGGCTCGTCGAGGATGAGTACCTTGGCGTCGCGGACGAGGGCCTTGATGATTTCCACGCGCTGCTGCACACCCACCGGGAGGTCCTCCACCAGGGCGTCGGGGTCGACGTCGAAACCGTACCGGTCCGAGATTTCCTTGATCTTGCGGCGGGTGGTGTCCAGGTTCAGGAAGCCGCCGGCCTTGGTGGATTCGGCTCCAAGGGCCACGTTTTCGGCCACGGTGAATACGGGGACCAGCATGAAGTGCTGGTGCACCATGCCGATGCCTGCAGCCATGGCGTCACCCGGGCCACGGAAGGATACGGCCTTGCCATCGATGAGGATCTCGCCCTCGGTGGGTTCGTAGAGCCCATACAGCACGTTCATGAGGGTGGACTTGCCGGCCCCGTTCTCGCCCAGCAGACAGTGGATTTGTCCGGGTTCAACCACCACGTCGATGTGATCGTTGGCGAGCAGGGAGCCGAAGCGTTTAGTGATCCCTCTGAGTTCAAGTTTCAAAAACTCTGACCATTCTCGAAGCGTCCGTAGACCGACCGGACGGGATATGTGGCTGCAGCACCAGCTTAGTGCTGGCAGTCCTGGGCGAAGCGGAGCCCCTGAAGGAGGTTATCCAACGAAAAGCGCCACCACCCGGCCAGTCAGTGACCAACCGGGGGTGGCGCTGCTCGTGGTGTCTAGGCCTTCGGGCTGGCTGCCGATTCGACCTTCAGCTTGCCGTCGATGATGTCCTTCTTGATCTGGTCCAGCTCGGACTTCAGGTCAGCCGCGACCTGGGCATCGAAGCTGTGGAACGGTGCCAGCTGCACCCCCCCGTTCGCCAGGGTTCCGACGTAGGGCGTGTTGGTGAACTTGCCTTCCGTGTCTTCCTTCACGACGGTCTCAACGGCATCGCCCATCTGCTTCATGACGGAGGAGAGCATGAGGTCCTTGTAGTCCGGGGCGGTGAGGAAGCCGTCGGAGTCAACCCAGATGAGCTTGACGTCCTTGCCTGCCGCCTTGGCTTCCTTCAGGGCCGCGCCTGCACCCTTGCCGACCGGACCGGCGACGGGCATCACGATGTCAGCACCTTGGTCCAGGAAGTTCTGGGTGAACTGCTTGCCCTTGTCCTGCTTTTCGAAGTCGCCGGTGAAGGAGCCGTCCTGCTTGGCTTTGTCCCAGCCAAGGACCTTGACGTTCTTGCCCTTCTTCTCGTTGTAGTACTTCACGCCGTCGGCGTAGCCGTCCATGAAGATGGTGACGGTGGGGATCTTGATTCCGCCGAAGGTCGCGACGGTGCCGGTCTTGGTGGAGCCCGCGGCGAGGTAACCGGCCAGGAAGGCAGCCTGGGCGGTGTCGTAGATAATCGGCTTGACGTTGCTGATGGGTTGGGCGTAGCCAAAGTCAATAATCGCAAAGTGGCTGGCCGGGTTGGCGGTGGCCTGGGCCTTGGTGGCGTCGCCGAGCAGGAAGCCGACCGTGATGGTCAGGTCGCAGCCGGCAGTGACCATGGCGCGCAGGTTCGGCTCAAAGTCATTGTTGGTCTTGGACTCCACCTGGTTGACCTTGATGCCCAGGTCCTTCTCAGTCTTCTTCACGCCGTCGTAGGACGACTGGTTGAACGACTGGTCGTCGAATCCGCCGGAGTCCGAAACGATGCAGCCGGTGTAGTCCAGGGCTGTCTTGCTGGCCGTGCTGCCGGCCTCGGGGGCCGCGCCGCAGCCGGTCAACACGAGTGCCGCGGCACCCACGGTGGCCACGCCGGCCATTGAACCGCGACGGAACGAGGCACGCAGGGGTTTCTTCAAAATTTCCTCCAGGGAGAGAGTGGCGCTACGACCCGAATTCAATGAGTGTCCGTTTCTACACTGAAATTCTGTTTTCACTGAAGGCTTCGCAGCACTGCGCCGGAGCGCACTGATGCAAGTCACTTTAGTGGGCTGCGCCACGTCCTGTACCACGCATGGGCGCTGAACGCAGACATCGTTGAGAACTTGTTACCAACGGGTAGGCAACGTTGCTGAACGCTGCCAAGAGCAGCCTAGAGGCGGACCAGCATCTTGCCGGTGTTGGCCCCGTCGAGCAGATCCATGAACGCCTGCGGGGCGTTGACCAGGCCATCCACCACGGTCTCGTCGTAACGGACTGAACCGTCCGCCAGCCAAGCGGACATCTTCTCGAAGAATTCTGCGCGGTGCTGGCGCTGCCCGCCCACCAGGAAGCCGCGGAGCGTGAGCTGCTTGCCGATGGCGAGCATGAGGTTCCGCGGAGCCGGGGAGGGTTCTGTGGCGTTGTACTGCGCGATGGCGCCGCACATGGCCACGCGGCCGCCCACGTTGAGCTCGGCGAGGGCCGCTTCAAGGTGGTCGCCGCCGACGTTGTCGAAGTAGACGTCTATCCCCTTGCCCTGCGCCGCGGCCTTGAGCTGTTCGCGGACCGGGGCGTCGCGGTAGTTGAAAGCGGCGTCAAAGCCGAGTTCCAGCAGCCGCGCCACTTTTTCCGGCGTTCCGGCGCTGCCGATGACGCGGGAGGCGCCCATGGCTTTTGCGATCTGTCCGACGAGTGAGCCAACGGCGCCCGCGGCACCGGAGACAAACACGGCGTCACCGGGCTTGAACTCCGCAACCTTGAGCAGGCCTGCGTACGCCGTCAGGCCGGTCATGCCCAACGCTCCCAGGAAGGCCGACGCCGGCGCGAGGTCTGTGCGGGCAACCGACGTCGCGTCGGCGTCCAGGACGGCGTATTCACGCCAACCCAACTGATGGACGACGACGTCCCCCACCTTCCGCCCATCGGCCCGGGACGTGATGACCTCACCCACGGCGCCGCCGTCGAGCGCTTCCTCCAGCGCAAACGGCGCCGAGTACGATTTGACGTCGTTCATGCGTCCGCGCATGTAGGGGTCCACCGAGATGAAGAGGTTACGGACCAGGACCTGGCCGTCCTGAAGTTCCGGCAGCGGCGACTCGGCCAGACGGAAGTTCTCCGGGAGAGGCCGCCCGTGGGGACGTGATGCCAGCCGGATCTCCTGGGAGGTACGTGGAAGGGCTGCGGTGTTGGTGCTCATGCTGCGAACTCCAGGATCTTGATGTCGACGGTCATGTTTCCGCGGGTGGCGTTGGAGTAGGGGCAGATCTGGTGCGCCTTGGCCACCAGTGCAACAGCCGTGGCAAGGTCGAGGGCCGGCACGGCAATCTCCAGTTCCGCGGCCAGGCCGTAGCCCGCGCCTTCGTCCAGGGCACCGAAGTGGATTTTGGCTGCCACGGCTGAGTCGGTGAGGTCGGCGCGCTCCTTGCGTCCCACGAGGCGGAGGGCCGAGTGGAAGCACGCCGCAAAGCCGGCGGCAAAGAGCTGCTCGGGGTTGGCGCCCTTGCCGTCCCCGCCCAGTTCCACGGGGCTGGCGAGTGTGACATCCAGCTTTCCGTCGTTGGTGCGTGCGTTCCCGTCGCGGCCTTCGCCGGACGCCAGGGCCTCGGCTGTGTACAAAGTCTTCATGAATGGTCCGTCCTGTTGGAGCTCGATACTGGAAATCTGTATGTGATCAGCGCGTTCGATGGAGGGCTTCGGTGAGCCGTTCCAAAGTGGTGCGGAGTTGCTCAAGCTCGTCGGCCGAGAGTCCGGCGGCGTCCGCCAGGTGCTGGGGAATTCCGCTGGCCTTGCTGCTGAGCGCGCGGCCGGCCGTTGTCAGGTGGGCGGCAACGCGGCGCTCGTCCTCGCCGGACCGGCGCCGCTCCACCAGGCCCATCGCCTCAAGCCGCTTGAGCAGCGGGGACAGCGTGCCCGAATCCAGGCCCAGCTCCTCTCCCAGCTCTTTGACCCCCTTTGGCTCCGCTTCCCACAGCACCAGCATCACCAGGTACTGCGGGTAGGTCAGGCCGAGATCTTCCAGCACTGGCCGGTAGACCGCCGTCGCGGCACGGGAGGCGGAGTACAGGGCAAAGCACACCTGATGATCGAGTCGGGGGGCGTCAGTCACGCCTGTAACGTTAGTGCACAATTCAGTTGTGCACAACTTACCGGCGCGCGATAGCCAGATGGCGGTCAGCCGGGTGGTGGTTAGAGCCCTGGACTTTCGAGGTCACGGATGGTGCGGAGGGCCGCGGCTGTCAGGACCTGGATGCCCAGGCCGAGAGCGCGTTCGTCCACGATGTAGTCACCGCGGTGCAGATCGTATTCTTCGCCGCCGGGGGTCTTGGTGCCCAGGCGCATCATGGCGCCGGGCAGCTCAGCCAGGAACCAGGCGAAGTCCTCACCGCCCATGGACTGCGGGGTCAGCGTCACTGCGCTCTCACCGATTTCGGCGCGGGCCGCTGCCTCAATGAGCGCCGTTTCGTGCTCGGAGTTCACTACGGGCGGGACTCCCCTGGTGTGCTCGAGGTGCACATTCACGCCGTAGGGCGCGGCCACCTGGTTCACTACCTCGTCCAGGAGTTCACCGGCATCATGCCAGGCATCGCGGTCAAGGCAGCGCATGGTGCCGGCCATGAAACCCGTCCCGGGGATGGCATTGGGGGCTGATCCGGCATTGATCTGGCCCCACACCACGGATACTCCGCTGCGGACGTCCACGCGGCGGGAAAGGACGGCGGGGACGTTGACGGCGATCTGAGCCAGGACGAAGACGAGGTCCTCGGTCAGGTGCGGGCGGGAAGTGTGGCCGCCGCGGCCGCTCAGTTCGATCTTGATGGTGTCTGAAGCGGACGTGATGGCACCGATGCGGGTACCGATTTTTCCGACGTCGATCCTGGGGTCGCAGTGCAGCGCGAAAATGCGCGGCACACCGTCCAGGACGCCCTGTTCGATGCAGGAGAGGGCGCCGCCGGGCATGGTCTCCTCGGCCGGCTGGAAGATAATGCGTACGGTCCCGCCAAGCGGGGACTCCTCGTGCATGCTCTGCAGCACCAGTGCAACACCGAGCATCGTGGCCGTGTGGACGTCGTGGCCACAGGCATGCGTCACGCCATGGTTCTTGGAGGAAAACGGAAGCCCGGTTTCCTCGATGATGGGAAGTGCGTCGATATCGCCGCGGAGCGCCGTGGCGATGGGGCCCTCGCCGATGTCCACGGTGAGGCCGGTGCCTTCGAGCCGGCGCGGCGCCAGGCCAGCGGCCTCGAGGCGCTCCACCAGCTTGTCAGTGGTGCGGATTTCCTTGAAGGAAAGCTCGGGGTGCGCATGGAGATCCCGGCGGAAAGTGATCAGTTCCGGGAGGAGCGGCTCCAGCCATGGCCTCACTAATGTGGTGGGCTCGGCTTCAGTAGTGTAATTTCGCACTCATTTACTCTAGCGAGAGTCCGCGGAATAGCGTCATCACCGCCGGCTCGTTACAGATTGTGCCGCGCGCAGCCCGCAGGAACTGCGGAACGCGGGCAGGCTACAGAACGTCGGTGTCGCCGCTTGCCTTGAGCGCGTCAACCGCACCCTTGACCCGCTGGGCGTGCTGCTTGGTGGTCACCAGAAGAGCATCCCCGGTGTCCACGATGACCACGTCCTTGATGCCGATCAGGGCAATAACGCGCTTCGTGTCCGAAACTACAACGCCGCTGGCGTTTTCAGTGAAGACCCGCGCGCCCTCGCCGATGACCGTGACGTCATCGACTTCGCGTGCACTGTTCAGCCGGCCTACGGAGGCGAAGTCCCCGACGTCGTCCCAACGGAAGGTGCCCGGCACAACCGCGACATCGCCTGCGGCAGCCGCGGGCTCTGCCACGGCGTAGTCGATGGCGATCTTGGGTAGCGTGGGCCAGACCCTCGCTGTCACTTCATCGCGCGAGGGAGTGTCCCAGGCTTCGGCAATTTCCTGCAGGCCCTTGAACAGCTCCGGCTGGTTGGCCTCAAGGTGCTTGAGCATCAGCGCCACGGGAGCCACGAACATGCCCGCGTTCCAGACATATTCGCCACTGTCCACGTACTGCTGGGCTACTTCTTCATCAGGCTTCTCCACGAATTCCACCACTGCCTGGGCGGTGGGTGCGCCTTCGATGTTGAGCCCCCGGCCGGCACGGATGTAGCCAAAGCCGGTGGAGGGGTGCGTGGGCTTGATGCCGATCGTCACGATCTTGCCGGCAGCTGCCGTGTGGATGGCCTGGCGGACCGCGTCCTGGAAGAGGTTGTCGGGGCTGATGACCTGGTCCGCGGCAAAGGAACCCATGATGGTGTCCGGGTCGCGCTGGTGCAGGATGGCAGCTGCCAGGCCGATCGCGGCGCCGGAATCCTTGGGCTCGCTCTCCAGGATGAGGTCCGATTCCTGGACCTCGGGCAGCTGGCGGCAGACCGCAGCGCGGTGGGCCGTGCCGGTCACTACCAGGACACGCCTGCCGGCAAGGGGCTCGAGGCGGTCGTAGGTGGCGCGCAGCAAAGTGCTGCCCGAGCCGGTCAGATCGTGAAGGAACTTGGGAGCTGCGGCTCGTGACAGCGGCCAGAGGCGGGTCCCCACTCCGCCTGCCGGAATCACCGCAATAAAGCGGCTAAGGGCTGAATCCGGGCTTGTCATTTTGTCTGTACTCATCACCGCTACTTTAGCTGACCGGCAGTGAAGTCCTCTTTCGTGAAGGTCCGGCCCGCATTAACCGGCCGCGAAATTGTGTCCTTCGTCTCAATCGGCGGCAAAACGGGGCATTGCGGGTCACCAAGGAGTTCCTAAATTGAATAAGCTATGAGCGAAGCCTAGATTTAGGCTCTGAGCTACGAGTGCTCTCGCAGCAGGCGTTCCCCCCGCGTGGATCTCATGCCAGCGCCGCTGTGTTGCAGGGAGGTTTATCAGTGCCGACAAAACCAGCTGGCACCTTGTACCGCGGCCGTGAAGGCATGTGGTCCTGGGTAGGACACCGAATTACCGGTGTAGTGATCTTTTTCTTCTTGTTGGTCCACGTGCTGGATACCTCATTGGTGCGTGTGTCCCCTGAGGCCTACACCGCCGTGATCGGGGCGTACAAGAACCCGCTGATGGCCCTGGGTGAGACGGGCCTTGTGGCCGCGATTGTTTTCCACGCCTTCAACGGCCTCCGGATCATCGCCGTCGATTTTTGGAAGAAGGGCGCCAAGTACCAGCGCCAGATGCTGTGGACCGTCCTGGTCCTCTGGGTGGTCGTTATGGTCGGCTTCTCCATCCGCCATCTTTCCCTTGCGCTCGGAGGTCACTAAGCCATGACTGCAACAATCGAGAACCCGCGCAGCGGGAAGCCCGGCAGCGGGAAGATTGCGCCCCAGTACCGCCGCACCGGCGCGAGCAAGGGCAACTTCGAAATGCTGGCGTGGCTGTTCATGCGCCTCTCCGGCGTGGTCCTGGTGGTGCTGATCTTCGGCCACCTCTTCGTGAACCTCCTGGTGGGCGAAGGCATCCACGCCATCGACTTCGGTTTTGTCGCCGGCAAGTGGGCTGACCCGTTCTGGCAGGTCTGGGACCTGGCCATGCTGTGGCTGGCCATGCTGCACGGCACCAACGGCGTGCGCACCATCATCAACGACTACGCCGAGAAGGATTCCACCCGTCTCTGGCTTAAGATCGTCCTCTACGCGGCCACCACCGTGATCATCGTCCTTGGCACCCTGGTGATCTTCACCTTCAACCCGTGCCCCATGGTTGACGGTGTTCCGCTGCCCGGCGGCTTCTGCCCCGCGTAGCCCCCACGCGTCTGTTGCCCGCGGTGGGCCGCGGGCTGTGTTTTGCGGTGCAGGCAACGCCCGCCCGTTGTTTTATTGCGAATTTTGAGAGAAAGAGCGCCAAGTATGCAGGTCCATAAGTACGACGTCGTCATCGTCGGTGCCGGTGGCGCTGGCATGCGCGCCGCGATCGAGTCCGGTCAGCGCGCACGAACAGCAGTACTGACCAAGCTCTACCCCACCCGCTCGCACACCGGTGCGGCGCAGGGTGGCATGTGTGCGGCCCTTGCCAATGTCGAGGAAGACAACTGGGAATGGCACACGTTCGACACCATCAAGGGCGGCGACTACCTGGTTGACCAGGATGCCGCCGAGGTCATGGCCAAGGAAGCCATCGACGCCGTACTGGACCTCGAGAAGATGGGCCTGCCGTTCAACCGCACGCCCGAGGGCCGGATCGACCAGCGCCGCTTCGGCGGGCACACCCGCGACCACGGCAAGGCACCTGTCCGCCGCGCCTGCTATGCAGCGGACCGCACCGGCCACATGATCCTGCAGACCCTCTACCAGAACTGCGTCAAGCACAACGTTGAGTTCTACAACGAGTACTACGTCCTGGACCTTTTGACCGTTGAAGAGGACGCCGTGCGCGAGGACGGAACGCCCTACAAGCAGAAGCGCGTGGCCGGTGTGGTCTCCTACGACCTCGCCTCAGGTGAGCTGCACGTCTTCCAGGCCAAGTCCGTCGTGTTCGCCTCCGGCGGCGCGGGCAAGGTCTTCAAGACCACGTCCAACGCCCACACCCTCACCGGTGACGGCATGGGCATCGCGTTCCGCCGCGGCATCCCCCTGGAGGACATGGAGTTCTTCCAGTTCCACCCGACAGGCCTTGCCGGCCTGGGCATCCTGCTTTCCGAAGCAGCCCGTGGTGAAGGTGCCATCCTGCGTAACTCAGAGGGTGAACGCTTCATGGAGCGGTACGCCCCCACCATCAAGGACCTTGCACCGCGTGACATCGTGGCCCGTTCCATGGCCAACGAGGTCCGGGAAGGCCGCGGCTGCGGCCCGAACAAGGACTACGTCCTCCTGGACCTGACGCACCTGGAGCCGGCACACATCGATGCCAAGCTTCCGGACATCACCGAGTTCGCCCGCACCTACCTTGGCGTGGAGCCCTACACCGAGCCGGTCCCCGTCTTCCCGACGGCGCACTACGCCATGGGCGGCATCCCCACGAACATCACCACCGAGGTCCTGCAGGACAACGACACCATCGTCCCGGGCCTCTACGCCGCCGGCGAGGTTGCCTGCGTGTCCGTGCACGGCTCAAACCGCCTGGGCACCAACTCGCTGCTGGACATTAACGTGTTCGGCAAGCGTGCCGGTATCGCGGCAGCGGAATACGCCAAGACCGCTGACTTCGTGGAACTCCCCGAGGACCCCGAGGCGTACACGATCGAGCTGCTGAACATTGCCCGCAACGGCACCGGCACCGAGAAAGTGGCCCTGATCCGCAAGGAACTCCAGGACACGATGGACGCCAACATGCAGGTGTTCCGTACCGCTGACACGTTGAACCAGGTTCTCCGGGACATCGAGTCCTTCGAGGCCCGGTACAAGAACATCACCGTCCAGGACAAGGGCAAGCGCTTCAACCTTGATCTGCTAGAAGCCGTTGAGCTTGGGTTCCTGCTGGAGCTGGCCAAGGTCATGACCGTGGCGGCCCTGCACCGTGAGGAGTCCCGTGGCGGTCACTTCCGCGAGGACTTCCCGGACCGCAACGACGAAAAATTCATGAAGCACTCCATGGCGTACAAGGATGACCACGCTCCGGCTGCCGGCGGCTCTGCAGAGGCAATCGCCGGCATCCGCCTGGCCACCAAACCGGTTGTCTTTACCCGCTACGAGCCGATGGTGAGGAAGTACTAAGATGTCAGCCGAGCTTGCTGAACCAGCATCCAAGATCGAACTGCCCGCACATGTAGGTGGCGGGGGCGAGATCCCGACGTTTGACGTCACCCTCCGCGTGCGCCGCTACAACCCCGAGGTGTCCGAGGACGCCACCTGGGACGACTTCAAGGTCACCATGTACGGCACCGACCGCGTGCTGGACGCCCTGCACAAGGTCAAGTGGGAAATGGACGGCAGCGTCTCCTTCCGCCGTTCATGCGCCCACGGCGTCTGCGGTTCCGATGCCATGCGCATCAACGGCCGCAACCGCCTTGCCTGCAAGACCCTCCTGAAGGATCTGGACACGTCCAAGCCCATCACTGTTGAACCCATCAAGGGCTTGCCGGTGGAGAAGGACCTGATTGTGGACATGGAGCCTTTCTTCCAGTCGTTCCGCGAGGTCATGCCGTTCCTGATCAACAAGGGCCACGAGCCCACCAAGGAACGCCTGCAGTCCGCGGAGGACCGTGAGCGCTTCGACGACACCACCAAGTGCATCCTGTGTGCCGCGTGTACGTCGTCCTGCCCGGTATTCTGGACCGACGGCCAGTACTTCGGCCCGGCCGCTATCGTCAATGCGCACCGCTTCATCTTCGATTCCCGTGATGATGCCGGCGACATGCGCCTTGAAATCCTCAACGACAAAGAAGGCGTGTGGCGCTGCCGCACCACCTTCAACTGCACAGAAGCATGCCCCCGCGGCATCCAGGTCACGCAGGCGATCGCCGAGGTCAAGCAGGCCATCCTCGCCCGCAAGATCTAGTTTTACCCGAGCCTGAGCAACGCGGGGTCACTCCGCGCCCAATAAACCTTGGTTTTTGGGCCGGAAGTGACCCCGCGTTGCTGTATCTGAAAGGTGGACGCGATGTCCCGTTCCGAAAAGGTCAGCTTCGAAGGTTCCACCGGCGAACTCCTCTCCGGCATTATCGATCTGCCGGAAGGCCCAGTCCGGGGCTGGGGTGTCTTCTCCCACGGGTTCACGCTGGGCAAGGACAGCCCGTCGGCGTCGCGGATGTGCAAGGCACTGGCTGACACCGGGATCGGCATGCTCCGCTTCGACAACCTGGGCCTGGGCGAGTCCGCCGGCGAGTGGGCTTCCGGGTCGTTCAGCCATAAGGTGGCGGACACCGTCAAGGCCGCCGAATTCATGCGCGGCCAGGGCAAGGCCATCTCGCTGCTGGTGGGGCACTCCTTCGGCGGGGCCGCAGTGCTTTCGGCTGCCCGCCAGATTCCGGAGCTCGACGCCGTCGCAACAGTGGGTGCCCCGTTCTCACCGAAGCATGTGGCCCACGTCTTTGACGCAGCCCTGGATAAGATCCTGAGCGAAGGCAGCGCGGAGGTGGACCTTGGCGGCAAGCGCGTGGAGATCCGGAAGCACTTTGTGGAGGACCTGGAGAATGCCGACCTCACCGACTGCATCCGGCAGCTGCACAAGCCGCTGATGGTCATGCACTCCCCCACGGACAACACCGTGGGCATCGAGAACGCCAGCACCATCTTCCAGACGGCCCGGCACCCCCGCAACTTCGTATCCCTCGAAGGGAGCGATCACCTGTTGACCGGCAAGGGCCAGGCCGCGCGCGCGGCCCGGATTATTTCTGCCTGGGCCGAGCAATACCTCGACGCCGGGCAGTAGTCACCGGCGTAACCGCAGCCGGACTGCCAACAGAGGTCACGGGGGCGCCCGCCGAACCGGCGGGCGGGTCCACCGGGACCTTCCCGGGCTGGACCTGGCGGGCGCCCAGCCGCGCATTGTCGTGGGCAGGTGCGCTCCTGAGGTCTTCTTCGCGGATGGCGGACCAGGCGGCCGCGACCAGGTAGACCTGGCTGACGAGGTTGAACCAGATGAGAAGGCCGATGATGATGGCGAACGGAGCCAGGATGGGGTTCCGCCCCGCCCCGGCAAGCAGTTCGGCGCTGAAGACCTGCAGGGCGGCCGTCCCCACCCCGGCCAGGATGGTGCCTTCCAGAAGGGCACGCCGGGACAGCTTGAGGCCTGCGGCCAGGCGGAACATGATGACGGCGGTAACCCAGTTGAGCGTCAGGGGCACACCGACCTTGATCAGGGTGGTCAGCGGCCCGGCCACGGCCTCGTCCAGCTGAAGGAAATCGGCGACCCAGCCGGCAGCGGTGCCAAAAATAAGGGATGCTCCGGCGCTGATCACCAGGGCGGTGCCCAGGAGCAGGAGTGTCCCGGCGTCGCGCAGTTTGATGAGAATCGGGTTGATCTTCAGGGGCGGAAGCTGCATCACGCCACGGATACCGTTGCGCAGCCCGTCTATCCAGCCCAGCGACGTGATGACGGTGACCACGGCGGCAATGACGGCGGTCCACCCCAGGCCGTCAGGGTTCAGCAGGTCCTTGGGGTCCACCAGGCCATCGCTGCCGCCGACCTTGAGGAGTCCGGGTGCGCTCTGGGCCACGCTGCCGATGATGGTATCCAGAAGGGCAGGCTGGCCCCGCAGGACCAGCCCGGCAATGGAGAAGCCCGTGGCAAGCAGGCCGGTGATGGAAAAGAACATCCGGAACCCGATGCCTGCACTCATCAGCGGGCCGTGCTGGAGGTTGTAGTGCTGCCAGGCGCGCATCGGCCGGAACGCATTGAGCCGTGCCAGGAGCCAGGCGAACATCGCCAGCAGGCTTGCCACCGGGCCGCCGTCGGACCTTCTGGCCTTGCCCCAGGCCATCCGCTTCTGGATGACGGCAAGCTTCAGGCGTGCCTGTTCCGTGGGGAGCGGGGACTCAGCCGGCGTTGGCGTCTGCGTCCTCGACTGTTTCGGTGCCCCTGGGGCCTTCGTAATCGTCAGTTTCGGTCCCAAAGTCCAGCTCTTCCCGTAGCTGCCAGATACCATCGGCATCGTGCTCGTAAAGTCCCATGCTAACCACAGGGAATGTGGCCCTGTAGTCCTTCAGTACCGTTTCGGCTTCGTCGAGGCTTTCGGGGGAAACATCGTGGGCAATGGTCACGTGGGGGTGGTAGGAAAACGGGAGATCGCGTTCGAGCGGACCGGTCTGGAGCTTTTCGTGCAGGTCAACGCATTCGCCGAAGCCGTCCTCCACATTGATGAAGACCACCGGCGAGACTGGCCGGAAGGAACCGGTCCCGGCCACGGTGACCATGAAGGGTGCCTGCCGCCGGGCCACGCTGCGGACGTGCTCTCGGGTTGCCTCCCAGTCGTGGGTGGGCGTGGTGGTCACCAGCGTGATGTGTGCAGGCACAATACCCGCCATGGGGTCCCCGAAAGAGGCCCGCCACCGCTGGAGTTCTTCCGCGATGGCAGGGGGGAACCCCAGAATGACGCCTACGCTCATTCCCTCGCTGGCTTTGCTCGCGGCCGGCATTGCGCTAGCGGACTCCCGCCATGCTCAGGGAGGGCAGGAAGCCCATCCGGTCATAGACCTTCCCAAGGGTGACCGCGGCGATTTCCCGTGCACGCTCCGCACCCTGGGCCAGCAGCCGGTCCAGTTCGGCCGGGTCCGCCATCAGCTCGTTGGTGCGGTTCCGCAGAGGCGTGATGAAGTCAACCATCACCTCGGCGAGGTCCACCTTCAGGTGGCCGTACATCTTGCCCGTGTATTCGGCTTCAAGCTCAGCGACGGATTTGCCGGTCAGCGACGAGTAGATGGTCAGAAGGTTCGAAACACCAGGCTTCTCCTCCGGATCGAACCGGATTTCGGTGCCGGCGTCCGTCACGGCCGATTTGATGCGCTTGGCCGCGATCTTGGGATCCTCCAGCAGTTGGATGGAGCCGCTGGCCGATTCCCCGGTTTTGGACATCTTGGCGCCGGGGTTCTGAAGATCGTAGATCTTGGCGCTTTCCTTGAGGATGGTGGCCTCGGGCACCGTGAACGTCTCGCCGAACCGGGTGTTGAACCGCTGTGCGAGGTTCCGGGTCAGCTCAAGGTGCTGGCGCTGGTCCTCGCCAACCGGAACCAGGTCGGTCTGGTACAGCAGGATGTCCGCAGCCATCAGGGTGGGATAGGCAAAGAGTCCGAGGGTGGCGGCATCCGTACCGGACTTCTGGCTCTTGTCCTTGAACTGCGTCATCCGGGAGGCCTCGCCGAAGCCGGTGATGCAGTTCAGCGCCCACGCCAGCTGGGCATGTTCGGGCACGTGCGACTGGACGAAGAAGATGCTTTTGTCCGGGTCAATGCCCGCAGCGATGTACTGGGCCGCCACCACGCGGGTCCGCTTGGTCAGCTCCGCCGGATCGAAGTCCACGGTAATGGCGTGGAGATCGGGGATGAAGAACACGGCGTCATAGGCGGACTGCATGTCCACCCAGTTGCGGACAGCACCGATGTAGTTGCCCAGGTGGAGGGAGTCTGCTGTGGGCTTGGCACCGGAAAGGATGCGCTTGCGGCCGGGTGAGGTTGTGCTGGTCATTCGCTTGGAAACCTTCGGGGCTAGAGCCGGTAGTCCACTACCAGCGGGGCATGGTCAGAAAAGCGTGTGTCCCACGAGGGCGCCCGGTCCACCACTGCCGAGAAGGCTGCGGCGGCGAGGGCGGGGGTGGCCAGGTGGTAGTCGATGCGCCACCCGGTGTCGTTGTCGAAGGCCTTGCCGCGCTGGGACCACCAGGTGTACGGTCCGTCGACGTCGCCGGCGAGGTTGCGGTGGACGTCGTGCCAGCCGATTTCTTCTCCGAAGAAGTGGTCGAAATACGCACGCTCCTCAGGCAGGTGACCTGCCTTCTTAACGTTGCCTTTTGAATTCCGGATGTCCTTCGGCGTGTGGGCCACGTTGAGGTCGCCGACCACCAACGCGTGATCGCTGTGCTTTGTCAGTTCCGGCAGGCGGGTGCTCATGACGTCGAGGAAGCGGAACTTGTCTTCCTGTTTGGGGGTGCCCACTTCACCTGAGTGCACGTACGCGCTGGCGACCGAAAGCTGGCTGGCGTTCCCCGAAGCGTCATACACCCTGAAGTCCGCCTCGACCCAGCGGCCGGCGGTGGCGAAGTAGTCATCGCCGATGCCATTGCGGGTGACGAGGGGTTCTTCGCGCGAGGCAATGGCGACGCCTGCGCGGCCCTTTGCTTCGGCTTCGGCGTGCAGGATGTGCCAGCCATCGCCCAGCAGCTGGCGGACGATTGCGTCAGGGGCACGGACCTCCTGCAGGCAGAGGATATCGACCTCCCGCGGCTCCAGCCATTCCGCCATGCCGTTTTTGTAGGCAGCCCGCAGGCCGTTGACGTTGACTGATGCGATGCGAAGGTGGTCCTTCTTCAATGCCGAGCTCACCCGCTCCACTCTAGTCGATGATGGTTCCACTGACCGGGTCGCCGGTGCCGCCGGCAGAGCGGATCATGTCCCGGGCGTTGGTGGCGGTGATCTCGATGGTTTCCAGCGCGCGGCGGATGGTCTCCTGGTCCGCGGCCTCGCCCTTTGCCCGCTCCTGCTCCACTACGCGGGTCTGCACCTGCACGATCTTGAACGAGTGGTCCAGCTTGAGGTCGCGGACGTCGTCCGCTTCGGTGCGCTCGGATACCACCCGGGTGCCCCCATGATCGGCAGAGGACGACGACGGCGCACGGCCGGCAGCGCTGTTGAAGGCGTTCTGGGCTTCCGTCAGCTTGGCCCCGGCCTTTTTGGCGGCCCTCTGGATGCTGAAGACCACAAAGGAGGCCAGCGCGAGCCAGAAGCCGGCAATGATTGCGACCACCCAGCCCACGACGTCGTTCTGGTTCGCGGCAAAGATCACGGCCACGATGAAGGCGACAACAAAGACCATCATCCCCGGGCCACTGATCCGCAGCATGGAGAAGCCGCCCTTGGCACGGCCGGACGGGGATTGAGGATTGCTCAGAGATCGCATGGGTCCATTATCTCAAACGCCGCAGCGTGCCAGCGCACCTTCCACCCCCGGCGAACAGCGCCCGTGACGGTATTGTGCCTGATCAGGCCGCGGCGTAGCGTGAATCGCGCTAGGGGTGGAAATTCAACTTTCTATCTGAGGACACATTATGAAAAGTCACCGGTTCAGGACAGCCGCGATCGCCACAGCGATCGTCTCCCTCATGGGTATCAGCGCCCCCGCTGAGGCGAAACCGGGCGGAACCGCCGCCATTCCGCTCAACACGGGCCAGGAAGCCGCAGCAGTCCATACCGGGGCAGGCGGATCCTTCAGCTACACCATCGATGGCGACGAGCTCTGCTATACGCTCTCTGTCCGCGGCCTGTCCGCTCCGGCCACGGCAGCCCACATCCACGTCGCTGCCCGCAACGTAGCCGGCCCGGTTGTTGTTCCGCTGACCGTAGGCGACGGAACCGACTGGACGGTTGATGCGTGCACCACTGCTGCCGAGGCGGTGCTGTCCGCCATCGAAGCCGACCCGGGCGCCTACTACGTCAATGTGCACAATGCCGACTTCCCTGCCGGGGAGATCCGCGGCCAGCTGAAGTAGATTCCGCTCCGAAAAGTCCGACGGCGGCACGCGACCCTGCGTGGAGGGTTGCGTGCCGCCGTCGGGCGTTACCGGTTCCGGGCCGGAATCAGGCGATTCCCGAGCCGCTTTCCTGGTCCAATTGGCGTTCCGCGGCCTCGACCACGTTGGTCATCAGCAGCGCCACGGTCATGGGACCGACGCCGCCGGGGTTCGGCGAAATCCAGCCCGCCACCTCGGCGGCGGCGGGATCGATGTCGCCGTGGACCCGGCTCTTGCCGGTCTCCTCGTCGGTTTCCCGGGTGACGCCGACGTCGAGCAGGGCCGCGCCCGGCTTCACGTCCGCGGCCTTGACGATGTGTTTGACACCCGCCGCACCGACAATGACGTCAGCCTGCCGCAGCAGCTCCGGGAGGTTCGCGGTGCCGGTGTGAGTCAGCGTGACGGTGGCGTTTACCGCCCGCCTGGTGAGCAGCAGGCCGATCGTGCGTCCGACTGTCACTCCACGGCCGACCACCACGACGTGCTTGCCCGCGAGGCTGTAGCCGTTGCGCTCCAGCAGCTCGATGACGCCCCGGGGCGTGCACGGCAGCGGCGATGTGATCTCGCCGCTGACATTGAGCACCAGGCGGCCAAGGTTGGTGGGGTGGAGGCCGTCGGCGTCCTTGGCGGGGTCGATCCGCTCGAGGATGGCGTCGGTGTCCAGGTGCTTGGGCAGCGGCAGCTGCACGATGTACCCGTGGCAGGCGGGGTCCGCATTGAGTTCATCGATGAGGGCCTCCACCTGCGCCTGGGTGGCATCGGCCGGAAGCTCACGCTGGATCGAGTTCATCCCGATCTCCACGGACTGTTTGTGTTTCATCGACACGTACAGCTCCGAAGCAGGATCAGCACCGACGAGGACGGTGGCAATTCCGGGGGTGACGCCGCGGGCCTTCAGCGCCGCGACGCGCTCAGCCAGCTCGGATTTGATGGCGGCAGCGGCTGCCTTGCCGTCAAGGATCTTCGCGGTCTGCGCCATGGATGGGTTCACCACTGCTCGTGCTGCGGGTAAAGCGGGAAGTCGGCGGCGAGTTTGTCGACGCGTGACTGCAGGGCCTCAACATCCGCAGCGGTGCCTGCCTTCAGCGCGGTGGCGATGATCTCGGCGACTTCGGTGAACTCCTCGGCGCCGAAGCCGCGGGTTGCCAGGGCCGGGGTGCCGATCCGCAGGCCGGAGGTAACCATCGGCGGGCGGGGGTCGAACGGAACGGCGTTGCGGTTCACAGTGATTCCCACGGAGTGCAGGAGGTCCTCGGCCTGCTGGCCGTCCAGCTGGGAGTTGCGCAGGTCCACCAGCACCAGGTGCACGTCGGTGCCGCCGGTGAGGACAGAGACGCCTGCCTCGGCGACGTCGGCCTGGTTGAGGCGGTCGGCGATGATCTTCGCGCCCTCCAGGACGCGCTGCTGGCGCTCCTTGAATTCTTCGGTGCCGGCGATCTTGAAGGCCACTGCCTTGGCCGCGATGACGTGCATAAGGGGGCCGCCCTGCTGTCCCGGGAACACGTTGGAGTTGATCTTCTTGGCCCACTCCTGCTTGGCAAGGATCACACCGGAGCGGGGGCCTGCGAGGGTCTTGTGCACGGTGGAGGTCACGACGTCGGAGTACGGCACCGGGCTCGGGTGCAGGCCTGCTGCAACCAGGCCGGCGAAGTGCGCCATGTCGGTCCAGAGCAGGGCGCCTACCTCGTCCGCGATGGAGCGGAAGGCTGCGAAGTCCAGGTGGCGGGGGTACGCGGACCAGCCGGCAATGATGACCTGGGGCTTTTCGGCAATGGCCTGCTCGCGCAGTTTGTCCATGTCCACGCGGAAGGAGTCCTGCTCCACCTGGTAGGCAGCGACGTTGTACAGCTTGCCGGAGAAGTTCAGCTTCATCCCGTGGGTCAGGTGGCCGCCGTGGGCAAGTGAGAGGCCCAGGATCTTGTCACCGGGAGTGATCATCGCGGACAGCGCCGCGGCGTTGGCCTGTGCACCGGAGTGCGGCTGGACGTTCGCGTACTCGGCGTCGAACAGTGCCTTCACGCGGTCGATGGCCAACTGCTCGGCGATGTCCACGTACTCGCAGCCACCGTAGTAGCGGCGGCCCGGATAGCCCTCCGCGTACTTGTTGGTCAGGACCGAGCCCTGTGCTTCCATCACGGCGCGCGGGGCGAAGTTTTCGGACGCGATCATTTCCAGGGTGCCGCGCTGGCGGCCAAGTTCCTGGGCGAGGACTGCGGCAATTTCAGGATCAAGCTCGGCCAGCGGCTGATTGCTGACTTCGGCTGTTGTGGTGGCTGTAGAGGTCACGGAAAACTCCTGGCTAGGGATACGGGCACTGCTAAGGTCAGGCTACCGGCTGGCGCTGCACACTGTCCCCCTGATGACAGGGCGTGAAAGTGCACTGGACAGTGCTGCAACCTTGAAGGTTTACAGCGCTTTCCGGCAAGACATGACCCTCGGCCCAGGCGTACGATCCGTGGTCTTCGTGATTGCCGCTCCCTGGTGGTTAGCCACCCAACGCCAGTTGCGACGCCACCAGACTACCAAAAGCGGGCACCCCTTCGCGGGTACGCTGGTGTGCGTGAGTGATGAGCAGCTGAACCAAGCGTATGTAGTGACCCTTTCCTGTCCGGACCGCCCCGGGATTGTCCATGCCGTGGCCGGTGCCCTGCTGGTGGCCGGCGGCAATATTACGGATTCCCAGCAGTACGGCAGCCCCGCCACCGGAAACTTCTTCATGCGCGTGGAAGTGACAACCTCAGCGGGACGGACCGAACTCCACGCAGCCCTAGAGCCCGTAGCAGAGGCATTCGGAATGCAGTGGAGCCTGAATGCCGTGGGCCAGAAGGTGCGCACGCTGCTGATGGCCAGCACCTCCGCGCACTGCCTGAACGACCTCCTCTTCCAGCAGCGGTCCGGGACTCTGCCCATCGAGATCCCCGCAATAGTTTCCAACCACCAGGACCTCGCCGGACTCGCCCGGTTCTACGGCATCCCCTTCCATCACATCCCCGTCACACCGGACACCAAATCCCAGGCAGAGGACAAGCTTCGCGCCCTCATGGCTGAACACGACATCGAGCTGACGGTCCTGGCCCGGTACATGCAGATCATCTCGGACGATCTTTGCGCGGAGCTCACAGGCAAGGCCATCAACATCCACCACTCGTTCCTGCCCTCCTTCAAGGGTGCCCGGCCGTACCACCAGGCCCACGCCCGCGGCGTAAAGCTGATCGGGGCGACAGCCCACTACGTGACAGCAGCCCTGGACGAGGGACCCATCATTGAACAGGAAGTCATCCGGGTGGACCACGCCCGTACCCCGGAACAGTTCGTCCAGATGGGCCGGGACGTGGAGGGCCGCACCCTTGCCCAGGCTGTCCAGTGGCACGCCGAGCACCGTGTCCTGCTGGACGGCAACCGGACTGTGGTCTTTAACTGAGCGGGTCTAAAACTGAGCGTTTTCGGATGACGGATGGGGACCACAATGGACGCAGCGGGCCACTCAGGGGTGGAGGACCTGTACAGCGAGCAACGCCTCGCCGAGTTCTACAACCGCCGGGCGGCGGCCGGCACCGAACACCCGATCGCCTCACGGAGGGTCGCGGAGCGCGGGCGGTTCATCAGGCTGCTCAAGGCTGAAGGCCGCCACAGCGTCCTGGAGCTCGGTTCCGGCACGGGGCTGGACGGCCAGCAGTTCGTCCGCGCAGGCATCCATTACACCGGGGTGGACCTGTCCGAAGAGCACGTGCGGCGGGCGAGGGCGAAGGGGCTGGACGTCTCTGTCGCAAGCGCCCGTCAGTTGCCCTTTCCTGACGGCGCCTTCCAGGCCGCCTGGACCATGAGCACCCTGCTGCACATCCCTGCCACAGACATCGACGGCGTCGTGCGCGAACTGGTGCGCGTGGCGGCACCCAACGCACCCATCGCCGTCGGCCTCTGGTCCGGTGAGGATGAAGAGGTCCTGAACCCCGAGGACGACGTCGAACCCCGCCGGTTCTTCAGCCGGCGGAGTGACGCGACGGTGCGGCAAGTCTTTGGCCGGCACGGTGCCATCGAGGACTTTGTCACCTGGCCTGAGGGCGCCGGCGAGGAATCCGGCCCGGGAGCCGGGCACTGGACGCAGCATTACCAGTTCCTGATCCTCCGCACCCCTGCCGCTTCACCCCCGCCGGAACAGCCCGTGTCCTAGGCTGGGCACATGGCTCCCCTTCACAGTTTCGCCGGCAACACTCCGGCAGTCCACGAATCCGCCTTCGTCGCCCCCACGGCCTCCATCATCGGCAAGGCAACCCTCGCCGAGGACTCCAGCGCCTTCTATGGCGTGTCGGTCCGGGCTGACACGGCCGCCATCAGCGTGGGCGCCGGCAGCAACCTGCAAGACAACGTGGTGCTGCACGCGGACCCGGGCTTCCCCTGCACGGTCGGGTCGGGCGTCAGCGTGGGCCACGCCGCCGTCGTCCACGGGTGCACTGTGGAGGATGACTGCCTGATCGGCATGGGTGCCACGGTGCTCAACGGGGCCGTCATCGGCAGCGGTTCGCTCGTGGCAGCCGGGGCGGTGGTCCTGGAAGGGACCGTTGTGCCGCCGCGCTCGCTGGTGGCCGGCGTCCCGGCGAAGGTCAGGCGGGAACTCACCGAAGAAGAGTTTGACGGTGTGAAGCAGAACGCCGCGCGGTACGTGGAACTGGCGCGCGCTCACCGGGAACTCCACGGCTAGCAGGCGGGATTCCGCTGGCCGTACTGCCGCCGCAAGAACACAATTGCGTTAACTTCTTGACTACAAGAGTCAAAGTAGGGCAATCTTCTTTTCATGTCCGCCACATCGCGCTCAGCGAGGAGCAAGCCTAAAAATCCGGGGTCGCAGTCCGCCCTCAGGCAATTGAACCAGCAGCGGATCATCGAGACCCTGATGAGCGGCCCGTCCACCCAGGCCGAGCTGGCACGCCAGACCGGCCTGTCCACGGCCACGGTCTCCAACATCGTCAAAGTGATGCAGGATGCGGGGCTGGCCTCCACCGAACCGACCACCAGTTCGGGGCGCCGGGCCCTCAATGTACGGCTCAACAGCAACGGTGCAGTGGCCGTGGGAATCGACTTCGGCCGGCGGCACCTCCGCGTGGTTCTGGCCTCCCTGAGCTACCACGTGATCGCCGAGGAATCCGTGATGCTTCCGCTGGGGCATCAGTCGGAGGAAGGCATCCAGGCGGCCGTAGTCCTGCTCGACAAACTGCTCAGCGAAAACGCCGTGGAACGCAGCGCCGTGGTGGGTGCCGGCGTCGGAATTCCGGGGCCCATCGACCGCCGGACCGGCACCGTCGCGCAGGGCGCGATCCTCCCCGAATGGGTGGGAATCAACATCCTCCAGCACTTGGAGGACACCCTCCAAATGCCCGTATTCGTTGACAACGACGCCAATCTGGGCGCTTGGTCCGAAGTGACCTGGGGGCCGCACACGGGCGTCAGCAACCTGATGTTCCTCAAGATCGGCTCCGGCATCGGAGCGGGACTGATCCTCAACGGTGCGCCCTACTACGGCCACGTGGGGATCACCGGCGAAATAGGCCACGCGACCATCCATGAACAGGGTCTCGTGTGCCGCTGCGGCAACCGTGGCTGCCTGGAAACCATCGCTTCCACCACCACCATGATCGAGCTCCTCAGCCGCGGCGAGGACCGGCCGCTCACACCCGCGGACATCGTTGCCAAAGCCCTCGCCCGTGACTCGGCAACACTGCGGGTAGTGGACGACGCGGGCCTGGCCGTGGGCAGGGCGCTGGGCAACGTGGCAAACCTGATCAACCCTGAAGTCATCGTGGTGGGCGGACCCCTGGCGGGGCTGGGCAACGTGCTCCTGGACCCCATCCGGCGCGGGCTGATCCGGCATGCGGTGCCCGTGATCGGCGAGACCACCACCCTGACAATGTCCTCCCTTGGGGACCGCGCGGAGGCACTCGGAGCCGCCGCCCTGGTATTCCAACACGCCGGGATCCGGCGCATGTAGGCCAAGTTGTTATCCGGTAATTGCGTTCAAGACTTGACGACAACCCGTGTGATCAAGTTTACTTTTTCATCAGACGCCCCCGCGCTTTGCTGGGCGGACAAAGAAGTCATGCATTGGAGGCGTAAGGGCAAAATGACGTCCCACACCACGCACACCGACCCCGTCATCCTGGAGATGCGCTCCATCACCAAGGAATTTCCCGGCGTCAAGGCACTCTCCGAAGTAAGCCTGAGCGTCAAAGCCGGCGAAATCCACGCCATCTGCGGCGAAAACGGCGCGGGCAAGTCCACGCTGATGAAGGTGCTTTCCGGCGTTTACCCCTACGGCACCTACGACGGCGACATCGTCTACCAGGGACAGGTCCAGCAGTTCCGGGACATCCGCGCCAGCGAGCATGCCGGAATCGTGATCATCCACCAGGAGCTCGCACTCATCCCGGAGCTCTCCATCATGGAGAACATCTTCCTGGGCAACGAACCCACCAAACGCGGCGTTATCGACTGGGCCGAAGCCCGGCTGCGCTCCACGGAGCTCCTGGCCCGGGTGGGCCTGCGCGAGGACCCGGCAACCCCGATCAAGGAAATCGGGGTTGGCAAGCAGCAGCTGGTGGAGATCGCCAAAGCGCTGAACAAGTCAGTCAAGATCCTCATCCTGGACGAACCCACGGCGGCGCTGAACGAGTCAGACTCACAGCACCTGCTGGATCTGATGCTGGGCCTGAAGGGCAAGGGCATCACCTCGATCATCATTTCGCACAAGCTGAACGAGATCGAGCAGATCGCCGATTCCATCACCATCATCCGTGACGGAAAATCGATCGAAACCCTGGACGTCAAAGCCGACGGCGTTGACGAGGACCGCATCATCAAAGGCATGGTGGGCCGCGCACTGGAGTCCCGCTTCCCGGAGCACACGCCCAAGATCGGCGAAGTGTTCTTCGAGGTCAAGGACTGGAACGTGGCGCATCCGCAGATCCAGGACCGGATGATCTGCAAGAACTCGAACTTCTTTGTCCGGCGCGGGGAGATTGTGGGCTTCGCAGGGCTCATGGGCGCGGGCCGCACCGAGCTGGCCCGCTCCGTTTTCGGCCGGTCCTACGGACATTTCGTGTCCGGGCATATCTATATGCATGGCAAGGAAGTGACCCTCAAGAATGTGCACCAAGCCATCGACGCCGGCCTCGGCTACGTCACCGAGGACCGGAAATCCCTGGGCCTGAACCTGCTCGACGACATCAAGACCACCACGGTCTCGGCAAACCTGGAAAAGATCAGCAAGCGCAGCGTCGTGGACACCAACAAGGAATTCGAAGTGGCCGAGCAGTACCGGAAGTCACTGCGGACGAAGGCGCCGTCCGTGGAGGAGGGCGTAGCCAAGCTCTCCGGCGGGAACCAGCAAAAGGTTGTCCTGGCCAAGTGGATGTTCACGGACCCGGAACTGCTGATCCTGGACGAACCGACCCGCGGCATCGACGTCGGAGCCAAGTACGAGATCTACGGCATTATCCAGCAACTTGCCAACCAGGGGAAGGGCGTGATTGTGATTTCCTCCGAGCTGCCTGAACTGCTCGGGCTCTCCGACCGGATCTACACCATCTTCGAGGGCGCCATCACTGGCGTTCTCAACAAAGAGGAAGCGAGCCAGGAAAGCCTGATGAAGCTCATGACCTCCGCCCGCAAAGCCGCCGCCTAATCCTCTGGAGCCTTCCAGAACCTTCCAGATACGAGGACCGAAAACAATGAACGCGCTCAAGAAACTCTTCGGTGGCGACACCCGCCAGTTCGGGATGATCTTTGCCTTGGTGGCTCTGATAGTTCTCTTCCAGTGGCTCACAGGCGGCATCACGCTCACCCCGGGCAACGTCATCAACCTCTTCAACGGCAACTCCTACATCCTCATCCTCGCCATCGGCATGGTGCTGGTCATCATCGCCGGCCACATCGACCTTTCCGTTGGTTCAGTGGCAGCCTTCGTGGGCATGGTGGTGGCCATCGCCATGCGCGATTGGGGCATCCCCTGGTTCCTGGCTATCCTGCTGGGCCTGGGCCTGGGCGCCCTCATCGGAGCATGGCACGGCTGGTGGACCGCGTATGTGGGGATCCCGGCATTCATCGTGACCCTTGCAGGCATGCTGATCTTCCGCGGTGCCCAGCAGTTTGTGGGCCAGTCCAACTCGATTCCTGTCCCCCGCGAATTCCAGTACATCGGCGCCGGCTACCTCCCCGAGATCGGGCCGAGCACCGGTTACAACAACCTGACACTGCTCCTGGGCCTCGCCGGCGTCGCCTTCGTTATCTACAGCGAACTCCGCCGCCGCCGCACTGCAAAGGCCCTCGGAGCTGAAGTTTCCGAGACCTGGGTGATGATCCTGCGGCTGGTCCTGATCTGCGGCGCCATTCTCTTCGCCACGTACCTGTTCGCCACCGGCCGCCCCGGCACGTCCTTCCCGATCCCGGGCCTGATTCTTGCCGTGATGGTTCTGATCTACGGCTTTGTCTCCTCCAAGACGGTGGTCGGCCGGCACATCTACGCGGTCGGTGGCAACCGCCACGCGGCAGAACTCTCCGGGGTGAAGTCGAAGAAGATCAACTTCCTGGTCATGATGAACATGTCCATCATCGCCGGACTCGCCGGCATGATCTTCGTGGCCCGGTCGACGTCGGCGGGTCCTTCGGACGGCACCGGCTGGGAGCTCGACGCGATCGCTGCAGTCTTCATCGGCGGCGCCGCAGTGACCGGCGGCGTGGGTACCGTCATCGGCTCCATTGTTGGAGGCCTGGTCATGGCCGTGCTGAACAACGGCCTGCAGCTCCTCAGCGTCGGCGCCGACTGGCAGTCGATGATCAAAGGCCTGGTGCTCCTGGTGGCGGTGGCCATCGACGTCTACAACAAGTCGCAGGGACGGGCATCGATCATCGGGCTGATGATGAAGAACTTCCGCTCATCCAGCGGAGCGGGTTCCCCGCTCCAGCCGGATGAGGTCACCTCCACCAAAGAAACCATTTCCAGGGACGCCTGAGCTGTTCAGGTTCCGGAACAACACCCCTAAAAAGAAAGTGGACCAAGAAATGCGAATGATTGGTAAAGCAGGAAAGGCAGCAGCGATAGCTGCGATCGCGGCATTGGCGCTGACGGCCTGCGGACGGGCCGAGCCCGGCGCCACCGGCACCAGCGGTGGAACCGGCGGGTTCGCACAGGACTCCGCCATCGGCGTCGCACTTCCCAAGAAGACCAGTGAGAACTGGGTCCTGGCGGAAAAGCTGTTCAATGACGGGCTCTCCAGCGCAGGCTTCAAGCCCACGGTGCAGTTCGCCAACAACGGCGTCGCTGAACAGCAGAACCAGATCAGTGCAATGATCTCCAAGGGCGCCAAGGTCATCATTGTCGGCGCCCTGGATGGCTCGCAGCTGGGTACCCAGCTTCAGCAGGCCAAGGATGCTGGCGCCACCATCATCGCCTACGACCGTCTTCTGCTGAACACCCCCAATGTGGACTACTACGTGGCCTACGACAACTTCAAGGTGGGTGTGCTCCAGGGCCAGGCCCTGCTGGACGGCATGAAGGCCAAGAAGCCGGCCGGACCGTACAACATCGAACTGCTGGCAGGTTCACCGGATGACGCCAACGCGAAGGTCTTCTTCGACGGCGCCATGAGCATCCTGAAGCCGAAGATCGACGACGGAACGGTCAAGGTTCTTTCCGGCCAGACCACCTTCGAGAAGGCTGTAACGCAGGACTGGAAGGCTGAGAACGCCCAGCGCCGGATGGATACCCTCCTGACCGGTTCCTACGGGTCAGCATCCCTTGACGGCGTCCTTTCGCCGAATGACACCCTCGCCCGGGCCGCCATCACCTCTGTCAAGGCGGCCGGCAAGCCGATCCCGGTCATCACCGGACAGGACTCCGAAGTTGAGTCCGTGAAGTCCATCATCGCCGGCGAGCAGTACTCCACCATCAACAAGGACACCCGCAAGCTCGTTGAGCACGCAATTGTCATGGTCAAGGATCTCCAGGCCGGCAAGAAGCCTGAGGTCAACGACGACAAGTCCTACAACAACACGGTGAAGACCGTACCCGCCTACCTGCTGCCGCCGGTCATCGTGACCGCCGCCAACGTGAAGACGGCCTACGTGGACGATCCGGTACTTGGCCCGCTGACCAAGTAACACCCTGCTTTACCAGAGTGCCCCGGCTCCGCACAGGAGCCGGGGCACTCTGCTGTTCCCGGACGCTCTGGCACTCCCTGCACACTTTTCCCCGACGCTCTGGCACTCCCTGCACACTCTCCCCAGACGCTCTCGCACTCCCAACGCTGTTTCACAGGCCAAACACAGCTTCAGCCGCTTTCCCGCACAGCGAGTGCCGCGAGGGTAGGAGCAGTCGCCGGCCTTCTGCCGGCACCGGATCCTAGGAGTACAGTGAGCGTCCTTGCCCGAAGTGTCGGCAATGCCTTCAGAAACAAAGTGCGAACGGCGGCGGTGGTGGCAGTGCTGGCCGTCGCGATCGGACTTGCCCTCGCCATGCTGGTGGCCAACCAGGCCGTCGGGGCCAAAGTCCAGGAGCTGAATTCCACTGTCGGCACCGTCCTGACCGTCAACCCGGCAGGAGGCCAGGGATTTGAAGGCGGCGGCGAACCGCTGACCACCGAGCAGGCCGCAACCGCAGCGGCCGTTCCCAACGTGAGCTCCGTCGTCGGGACATCCTCCCTCAGGCTGCGGAACGCGACGGAGGCGGCCGCCCAGGCTGCTGCGGGCCAGACCGGTCCGGGCGGAGGCCCCGGAGGTCCGGGCGGCACGTCCGCGGCAACGCTGACCACCAGCCTCACTGCCGCTGTCGACGCCGGTACGCTGGGCGGCCGGAACCAGGCTGCCAACGGCACCACGGGCGCAACCACCACCCAGCCGGCACGCTCGCTTCCGATCACCGCAACCGGAGTCGGCGCCGAGGTGGACAGCACGGGCAAGGCACTTACCATCACCGGGGGAACCGGCCTGGGCGACTACTCGGCAGCCTCAACCGGCGCCCTGCTGGGAACCACGCTGGCCGAAAAGAACGGCCTGTCCGTAGGGTCCACGTTCACCATCAAAGACCAGACCTACACAGTGGCCGGCCTGTTCGATTCCGGCACCACATTCGGCAACAACGCGCTGTACTTAACCCTCCCGGCGGCGCAGGGCCTCGCGGAGCTGCCGGACGAACTGTCCACCATGATCGTCACCGTCAACAGCATGGAGAACGTCCAGTCCGCCAAGACCGCACTGGAATCGGCGCTGGGCTCGGACAAGGCCGACGTCACCCAGGGCCAGAGCCTGGAGACCGCGGTCAGCTCACTCGGCAGCGTCAAGAACATCTCCTTCATCGCCTTCGTCGCAGCCTTGGGCACCGCCGGGCTGATCATCCTGCTGATCATGGTGATGCTGGTCCGCGAGCGCCGCCGCGAAATCGGCGTGCTGAAGGCAATCGGCGCCCCCAACCGCACCATCGGCCTGCAGTTCGTGCTCGAAGCGATGGTCCTGGTGGCAATGGGCAGCGCGGTGGGCGCCGCGATCGCTTCCTTCGCCAGCGGCGGCATCGCCTCAGCGCTGATCAGTACCAACACCACCACGACGACGGCGGCCACCACCGCCGGGCGCGGGGCCGCCATGGCCGGCGGGCTCGGAATGCCAGGCGGCGCAGGATTCCCCGGCGGAACGGGCGGGCCCCTGGGCGGCGCCTCCCAGCTCCTGACTTCAGTCACGGCCAGCGCCTCCCCCGGCGTCATCGCCGCCGGAATAGCCGCAGTGTTTGGCGTGGCCATCATCGGAGCGCTGGTTCCGGCGCTGCTCACGGCCCGCATCCGTCCCATCGAAGTTCTGCGAGGAGAATAGCCATGATTGAAGTCAAGAACCTGGTCCGCACCTTCAACTCAGGTGACCGCACCATCAAGCCGGTCAACGACGTCAGTTTCGTCCTGCAGCAGGGCACGCTGGCGTCCATCGTGGGCAAGAGCGGCAGCGGCAAGAGCACCCTGTTGTCGCTCCTGGGCGCGCTGGACAAACCCACCAGCGGAGACGTCGTCGTGAACGGCGTCAGCCTGGCAGGGATGCCGGACGGCAAGCTGACCGAGTACCGGCGCCGGGACATCGGCTTCGTGTTCCAGCAGTTCAACCTGATCCCCAACCTGTCCGCCGTGGACAACGTGATGCTGCCCATGGAGTTCGCCGGAATGCGTAAAGCGCAGCGGCTGGAGCGGGCCAGGGACCTCCTGGCACAGGTGCAGCTGGACCCGGACAAGCAGGTGCGGCGCATCAACCGCCTCTCCGGCGGCGAGCAGCAGCGGGTGGCGATCGCCCGGGCTCTGGCCAACGAGCCAAAGCTGATCCTGGCCGACGAGCCCACGGGAAACCTGGACGAGCAGACCGGTGACCACATCATCGAACTCCTGAGCGCGCTCAGCCGTGACCACAACACCACCATCCTGGTGGTCACCCACGACAGGGCGCTGGCCAACAAGACGGACCGCCGTTTCCGGCTCCAGCAGGGCAAACTGACGGAGGAACCCGCCCGGGCCATGGTCTGATGTTCAGACTGGTCCGGGTGAGAGGATGGCACCATGAGCCCGCTAATTGCCAAGCCGTGGTTGTCCACCCAGTCCGACCAGGACCCCCAGTCCGCCACAGGAAGGCCTTTACGCTGGGGCGTCATCGCCACCGGCGGGATTGCCCGGTCGGTTTCGCAGGACCTGGCCCTCCTTCGCGACGCCGAGCTCTACGCCGTCAGTTCCCGTGGCCGGGACACGGCGGAAAGTTTCGCCACGGCCTACGACTTCGCCAAATCGTACTGGGACGAGCACGGCGTCCACGGCTACCAGCGGCTGCTCGCCGATGATGCCGTGGACGTCGTCTACGTCGCCACCCCGCACGCCCAGCACCACCAGATCGTCCTCGAGGCGCTGAAGGCCGGCAAGCACGTGCTCTGTGAGAAGGCGTTCACCATCAATGCCCGGGAAGCCAGCGAACTGGTGGCCGCGGCCCGCGAACGGAATCTCTTTCTCATGGAGGCTGTGTGGAGCCGGTTCCTGCCGGGGATGCAGCGGGTTTTCGAGATTGCCGCCTCGGGCGAACTGGGTGAGGTGCACTGGGTGATGGCTGACCTTGGCTTCCCTGCCCCCTACTCCCCCACGTCACGGCTTTGGGCCCGGAAGGACGGCGGCGGGGCGCTCCTGGACATCGCGGTATACCCGCTGCTTTGGGCGGTGGGAACGTTGGGATTCCCGCAGACGGTCAGTGCCACCGGCTTTATTAATGACGACGGCGTCGACGCCCAGAACGCGCTGACTCTCGGCTACAACCACGGCGCCCAGGCCCAGTTGACCTCCTCCCTCCTTGCCCACGGCCCCCGGACCGCAACGGTGGCTGGAAGCCTGGGGTATCTGCAGAGCGTGGGCTCCATCAACAACCCGCGGGAACTGGTGATCGGCATCGGCCTGGGCGAACAGCGCACCGAGCCGTTCGACGTCGTCGGCCGCGGCTATGCCTACGAGCTCCGCGAAGTAACCCGCTGCATCCAGCAGGGCCTTACCGAAAGCCCGGTGATGCCGCTGGAAGATTCGATCAGGACCATGCGTCTCTTCGACGGAGTCCGCGGGCAGCTGGGTGTCAGCTACCCGAACGATGCGCACTGAGGACCAGCGGGGGGAGCCTGTGGGCCGGTGACATTGCCGTCAACTGATCTGACTTCGGCGCGCCGATTATCAACGCCGCGGTAATTGAATTAGTAAGTTTGCTTTTTTATTTCCCGTTTTCCCTAGACGCGTTGCACAGGCAAGTCATACGCTGTACAAATCGTTGGTCTTATTGGCACTGGGGGGTGGAACGCATGGCTCAAGTTCGATCGCCATGGCGTGCGCTCCGGCCCATCCTCCTCGCAGGAGCGGCAACGGCAGCCTGGCTGACACTTTCTTCTTCCCCCGCGATGGCAGACTCGTCCGCAGAGTCGGGCTCGCTCCTCGGCGGGGTGACATCCTCCGTTTCGTCCCTTTCGGCGCCGCTGACCGGTGCTGCTGCGCCGCTCCAGGCGGCCATTTCTCCCGCGTTGCCGGCAGATTCCGGGCTTGTGCAGCCGATGGTGGGAACCGTGGCCGGGACAGCAGACCAGATCGTCGCCTCCGTGCCGGTACTGGGCAGCGTGGTCCCGGCAGACACAGTCTCGTCCCTGGTCATTCCTGTTGCCGTGGCGGCCGATTCCGTTGTTGGGGACCTGGCTGAAACCGTAGCCCCTCCGCTCGCTGATGCCCTGCCCGTTCTTGAGCCTGTCCTGCAGCCCATCGTGGAACTGACGGCTGCCACTGTTGAGCCTTTGCCGGTCGCCTTGCCGGCCGCGCTTACCGGCCTCCCGGTGAACGAGATTTCCTCTACCGACGTGGACTCGGCCTTCGCAGACACCGCACTGTCGCCTGAGATTACTGACCTGGACCTCGCAAGTGATCCCGGCACGTCAGACAAAACGTCAGTGATGACGCAACGCAGCCTCGCGACGACGGCCCTTGTGGCGGGGATGACCAGCTCGGTCATGCATTCTGCCGCCGGGGAAAGCCCGTTGACCGGCGAACCTTCGACGCCGCTGACTCCGGCCCCGGCGGGTCCGGCTTCCGGTGCAGGGAGCGGCGCTTCGCCCTCCGGCCCCACGAGCGCTGCCGCCTGGCTGGACGGTTCCGGCTTCACCCTTCTGCTTCCGGGAACCTTCCCCATCAGCGCCTCCCCTGAGCATTCCCCTTCACCGGTGTCGTTTGACCCCGGTTCCTCTCCTGACTAGTTGAGCCCTGCTGCCCTCTTCCATGGGCAAAACGAGGCCTAAAGGCGCTGATCGGCGCCCCACATCAACTTTTCAGGAGACAAAACCATGCATTGCAACCTTCGCAGGGGGCTGCTCAGCACCCTCTTTGCCGGCGGGCTACTCGCCTTCGGCGCCACCGCAGCGAGCGCTGCGGACACAACCAGCGGGTCGGATCTTTCCGCCTCCGCTCTGGTCTCGGCGGCGACATCCGCGAACACGACGTCGTTGGGCCTGCTGGGTGGTCCAACGCCGTCTGAAACAGCGGATGTCGCCGCCGTCGTAGACGTCAACCTCGGACTCGGGAACAACGTCCTGGGCGCCACAGAGGGCAGCGGAACCACCACCGACGTCGCGGCTGCCGCAGACATCAACCTCGGACTCGGGAACAACGTCCTGGGCGCCACAGAGGGCAGCGGAACCACCACCGACGTCGCCGCAGCCGCAGACATCAATCTCGGCACCACAGACGGCAGCGCAACCACCGCCAACGTCGCCGCAGCAGCCGACATCAACCTCGGACTCGGGAACAACGTCCTGGGCACCACCAACGGCAGCGGAACCACCGCCGACGTCGCCGCAGCCGCAGACGTCAACCTCGGACTCGGCAACAAAGTCCTCGGGACCACAGACGGCAGCGGAACCACCGCCGACGTCGCGGCTGCCGCCGACATCAACCTGGGACTCGGCAACAACGTCCTGGGCACCACAGACGGCAGCGGAACCACCAGCGACGTCGCGGCTGCCGCCGACATCAACCTCGGACTCGGGGATGCTGCTCTGACCGGAACCGACGCGGGCAACACCACCGCCGACGTCGCCGCAGCCGCAGACGTCAACCTCGGCACCACGGGCAGCGCAACCACCGCCGACGTCGCCGCAGCCGCAGACGTCAACCTCGGCACCACAGACGGCAGCGCAACCACCGCCGACGTCGCGGCTGCCGCCGACATCAACCTCGGACTCGGGAACGCTGCTCTGACCGGAACGGACACGGGCAACACCACCGCCGACGCCGCCGCAGCCATTGACCTGGGCCTGGGCACCAACGGAACCAACACCGGCGGCAGCTTGGACGCTGCTGTCGATCTGGGGCTGGGCAACTCCGGGGTTCTTGGTGACGCCATTGTCGATCTCGTTGCATCCGTGATCATCGGCGGAGTCACTGACGGGGCCGCAGCGCCCGGTACTGAGAACCCCGGGACCGAAACGCCGGGTACGGACACCACGGACCCGGGAACCGGCACCGCTGGCGGCACTGATACCCCAGGAACCGGAACGACCGGCACCACGGGTACCGGCACCACCGGAACCGGCACGACCGGCACCAACGGCACAACAGGCACAACAGGCACGACTACTACTACTACTACCGGAATCACCGTGGTTCCTGCCGGTGTCATCACCGGTTCGGTTCCTTCCGCCAGCACCAGCGCCAACATCACAGGCAGCAAGATGAACAGCACCTCGGGCCAGGGCGGCACGGCAACACTGGCGAAGACCGGCGTCGAGATGACTCTTGTCCCCGCGGCCCTGTTTGTTTTGATCGCCGGACTGTTGTTGCTCCGGAAGCGCAGGACCTCCTAGCCAACTCAGACCCCGCCGTTCGCGGCACTAGTCAGTGTTTCCTGAAAGGAGGTGGCCTACCGGAGAGCACAACTACCAGCACGTAACCTTGTGACCGATGGTCCGGCTGAGCAGGTCCTGACGACTTCTCAGCCGGGCCGTCGGTGTGCCTCACGGCCTTGCCTCCACCACCGCGGCGGACCTTCCGTTATCTGCGTGAAAATTGGGTACCTAACATCCGGGCATAGTCTGCGGGGAGCCTACTCGCCCGTATAATTGGGTATACAGTGCCGCAGCGCACCGGGAGGAACGGTCATGGTGGCGGAATCGCCTAGCTCCATCAAGAATGAAGTGGTTGGCGGACGTTATCGGCTCGGTGAGGTGATCGGTCGCGGCGGAATGTCGTCCGTGTATTGCGCGCGGGACGAAAATTTGGGCCGCGACGTCGCGTTGAAGCTCTTCGCCCCCCAGGCTCCTGACGCTGATGAACTCAAGCGCCAGGAAGCAGAGATCCAACTGCTGGCAACACTGAACCATCCCAGCCTCGTGACGCTTTTCGACGCCGGCATTGACACCCGCATTCCGGACGAACCGCGCCCCTTCCTGACCATGGAACTGGTGGAAGGACAGGACCTGCGGAGCCGGATCAGGCACAGCCCTGTCCCGCTGGACGAACTCGCCGTGATCGGCGCAGGAATCGCCGATGCCCTGGCCTATGTCCACAGCCTCGGGGTCATCCACCGGGACATCAAGCCCGGCAACATCCTGCTGGTGCAGATCCGCCCGGGTGAGCCGCTGCGGCCCAAACTCACAGACTTCGGCATTGCACGGATCGTTGACGGAACACGGCTGACCGCCACGGGCACCATGGTGGGGACCGCGGCGTACCTCAGCCCCGAGCAGGCCATGGGTTCGCCGCTCACCCCGGCCACTGACATCTACTCGTTCGGACTGGTCCTGCTCGAATGCATCAAGCAGACCATTGAATACCCCGGCAGCGCCGTGGAATCCGCTGTGGCCAGGCTGCATCGCGCGCCTGAGATCCCGGAGGATCTCCCCTCCGAATGGGCGGACCTGATCCGCTCCATGACGGTACTTGACCCGTTGGAGCGTCCGTCAGCACCCGATATAGAGACGGTGCTGCGTCAAGCCCTGGTCTCGCCGGTATCGACGCCTGGCGAGCTCACGCCGGAACCCACGCGGGTACTGCCCGCCATGCCGTTCCGGGCACCTACAATCACCTCGGAAATGCCTTCCCCCAGCCTTTCGTTGGCGGCCCTGGACAACGAAAGCCACGACGACGTTGATCAGATCACCGGTCCCACCCGGTTGTCTCCGGCAAGCACGGAGACAGGCCCTCAGCGGGTGAAGCGCCGCAGGCGGCTCTGGCTGCTGGCTATCCTGATCGTTCTTGCCCTGGCCGCCGGCGCCGCAGTGCTCACGGCGAGCGTGTCCCCACAGCTGGCTCCCGACGTCGTGCCTTACCCCACTGTCACCGGAACCCTGGGCGAGCACCTCCAGGAACTCCAGAAGAGTGTTGAACCGTGACGCTTTTTGGGGCCCAAGGCCGGCGCTCCGCAACGCGCGGATGGGCTCAGGCTCTCGTGGCCCTGGTGCTGGCGGGGTCACTGGCCAGCTGCGCCCCGGCGGAAACAGGCTTGCAGCGGGATGCTGCAAGGCAGCTGCAGGAACGGGTACTGGGAGTGAGCCAGGCGGCGGCGGCCAACGACCATGCTGCCGCGCTGACTGCTCTGGACGGACTGGAGAAGGAGCTGGCGGCAGCCGCGGAGAAGGGCCAGGTCTCCGACGAACGCCGCCGTACCGTCATGACCGTCATCACCGCCGTCCGGGCTGACCTGACGGACGCCGTTAACGCGGCTGCGAAGGCTGCCGCGGGGGCAACAGCTGCGGCAGAAAAGGCCAAGGCAGAAGCGGATGCTGCGGCGGCGGCGAAAGCCGCCGAGGAAAGCACCGCGCCTGTGGTACCGGCCCCGGCTCCCGCGCCCGCCCCCGTGGACAACAGCAAACCAAGTGAGGGCAAGGGCAAAGGGAAAAACGGTTAGGGACTGAACCGGAGAAGGGAGCGCCCCCGTCACGTTCGACGGCGGCGCTCCCTTCCTGTTCTCAGCCCAGGGCCAGGTGCCGGTTCAGTCAGCTCCCGGTTCAGCCAGGCCCCGGTTCAGCCAGGCCGGTCTATCCCCCAGCCGGGAAGCGTTCCCAGACACGGTGGCTCGCCAGCAGTTCGGCGAGCTGAGGAACCAGCCCGTCGGCTGCGTCTGCCGAGACAACACCTGCCGCGCCCTGTGGAATGCCTGCCGCGTCAAGCGCCGCAGACCCCTCGCCCAACACGCCAAGTGCCTTGGCATGCCGGAATGCCTCTGAGAGCATCAGCACCACTCGGGGATCCAGGGTAGTGCCGGGCTCGCCCGCTTTTGCGTCCCGCCCCGGTTTGGCGTCCGCGGCCGGCGTGGCAGCAGCGGCAACGATGATTGCGTCAAATTCCGTGGACCTCGCGGTCAGGTAGGTCCGCTGTACGGGGACGCCGCCGTCGCCCTCTTCACCCAGGTATCCGCCCGCAGGGGCGATGACCAGCGGCACAATGCCCTGTGCGTCCAGGGCCTTGCGTGCCGCATTGACTGCGGCAAGGTCACTGGCCTGGTCGGCCACGATGCCCACCACCCGGCCCGCCACCGGCCACGTCTTGCCCAGCTGGGACAGGGCGGGGCTGGGTTCGGAGTCCGGAACGTCTTCGGTGGCGGCCGGCGCGGGCATGCCCAGACCCTTCGCCACAGCCGCGCACAGGTCAGTGTCCACGTTGGCCAGGGCCAGCAGCTGCCGTTCCCGGATGGCCTTCTCGTAGCACTTGCCCAGTTCGAAGGTGTAGGCCTGGATCACATGGTCCTGCTCCGCCGGTGTGAGGCTGCGGAAGAAGAGCCGGACCTGGCTGTAGTGGTCGCTGAAGGACGCGGGGTTCTTGCGTTCTTTGATGGACGCGGCAACCTCTTCAGGCACATCGATGAATGCGCTCACGTCCTGGCCTGCAAGGAAGGGACAGCCGCCGTCCAGGGAATTGGGGTGGTACGGTGCCGCACCGCCGTGTACCGCCTGCTGGTGCATGCCGTCGCGCAGCATGTCGTTCACCGGCGCCTGGGGACGGTTGATCGGGATCTGGGCGAAGTTGGGTCCGCCCAGCCGGGAGATCTGGGTGTCAAGGTAGGAGAACAGCCGCACTTGCAGCAGCGGGTCGTTGGTGACGTCGATACCAGGCACGAGGTGGCCGGGGTGGAATGCCACCTGTTCGGTCTCCGCGAAGTAATTGGTGGGGTTTGCGTTGAGGGTCATGATGCCGACGGGCTGGACCGGGGCCAGCTCCTCGGGGACAAACTTCGTGGGATCCAGCAGGTCGATACCCTCGAACATCTGGTCCTCGTTGTCCGGGAAGGTCTGAACGCCCAGCTCCCACTCCGGGAAGGCGCCGGCCTCAATGGAATCCGCCAGGTCCCGGCGGTGGAAGTCCGGGTCCATGCCGTTGATGATCTGGGCCTCTTCCCAGACCAGCGAGTGGACACCCTGCTTGGGCTTCCAGTGGAACTTCACCAGCGTGGTTTTTCCCTCGGCATTGACGAAGCGGAAAGTGTGGACGCCGAAGCCTTCCATGGTGCGGAAGGAGCGCGGAATGCCGCGGTCGGACATGTTCCACATGGTGTGGGCCTGCGCCTCGGTATGCAGGGAGACGAAGTCCCAGAAGGTGTCGTGGGCGCTCTGGGCCTGCGGGATCTCCCGGTCCGGGTGGGGTTTTCCGGCGTGGATGATGTCCGGGAACTTGATGCCGTCCTGGATGAAGAAGACCGGGATGTTGTTGCCCACGAGGTCGTAGGTGCCTTCATCCGTGTAGAACTTGGTGGAGAACCCGCGGGTATCCCGGACGGTGTCCGCGGATCCGCGCGAACCCAGGACGGTTGAGAACCGAACGAACACCGGCGTTTCCACATCCTTGGCCAGGAAGCCCGCACGGGTGATGTTGGCCGCAGTCCCATAGGACCGGAAGACCCCGTGCGCGCCTGCGCCGCGGGCATGCACCACCCGCTCCGGGATGCGCTCGTGGTCGAAGTGGGTGATCTTTTCGCGGAGGTGGTGGTCCTGCAGCAGGATGGGGCCGCGCGAGCCGGCCTTCTGGGAATGGTCCGTGTCGCCCAGCCGCAGCCCCTGCGCTGTGGTCAGATACTGCCCGGACTGGGCCCGCGCCGTGAGGGGTGCTCCGGTGGGGCTTCCCGTGGGTGAGACCGCTTCCGGGCCCTGCTGGTCAGGCTTGGGCGGCAGCGGCTCACGCGGAGTGGTGGGCTCGTCGAGGCTAGCTGGTTCGCTGGCGGGAACACCGGGGATCTGGATGTTGCTTTCTTCAGGCACGGACTCTTCTCCTCTGGGTGGGCAACCTCAGCAGTCATCGGCAGCCGCCGAGATACTAAGTGTACTTAGCACCTTAGGCAAGGATGCCTGATGCCACAACCCGGGTGCGGGCATCAGACCAAGAATGTTGGCATTCGAACAACAAAAAATGCGGCGCTCCGGTTTCCCGGGGCGCCGCATTTTGGTTGTCGTCAGGCTCAGACAGCTCAGTTCAGGGTAGCGATGACCCTGTTCAGCGTGGCAGAGGGACGCATGACGGCGGAGGCCTTGGCGTCATCCGGGTGGTAGTAGCCGCCGATATCCACCGGGGAGCCCTGGACTGCGGCCAGTTCGCCCACGATGGTCTCCTCGTTCGAGGACAGCTCCTTGGCAATGGCGGAGAACGAAGCGGCGAGGTCTGCGTCCTCTGTCTGCTGGGCCAGTTCCTCTGCCCAGTAGCGGGCCAGGAAGTAGTGGCTGCCGCGGTTGTCCAGTTCCCCGGCCCGGCGGCTCGGCGACTTGTTCTCCAGCAGGAACGTGCCAGTGGCCTTGTCCAGGGTGTCGGCCAGGACCTGGGCACGTGCATTGCCCGTGCTGGTGGCCAGGTGCTCGAAGCTCACGGCCAGCGCGAGGAACTCGCCGAGGCTGTCCCACCGCAGGTGGTTCTCCTTGAGCAGCTGCTGGACGTGCTTCGGAGCCGATCCGCCGGCACCGGTCTCGAAGAGGCCGCCGCCGTTCATGAGCGGAACCACCGAAAGCATTTTGGCGCTGGTGCCCAGTTCGAGGATGGGGAAGAGGTCCGTGAGGTAGTCGCGGAGCACGTTGCCGGAAACCGAGATGGTGTCCTCGCCCTTGCGGATCCGCTCCAGGGTGAAGGCAGTGGCCTTCTCCGGGGACATGATTTCGATCTGCAGGCCCTCGGTGTCGTGCTCCTTGAGGTATTCGCGGACCTTGGCGATGAGGTTGGCGTCGTGCGCGCGGGTCTCGTCAAGCCAGAACACGGCGGGCGTCTTGGAGGCGCGGGCGCGGGTGACGGCCAGCTTGACCCAGTCGCGGATGGGCAGGTCCTTGGTCTGGCAGGCGCGCCAGATGTCGCCCGGGGCAACCTGGTGCTCAACCAGCACGGCACCGGAGCCGTCAACGATCTGGACCGTGCCGGCTTCCTGGATTTCGAAGGTCTTGTCGTGGCTGCCGTATTCCTCGGCGGCCTGGGCCATGAGGCCGACGTTCGGCACTGTGCCCATGGTGGTGGGATCGAAGGCGCCGTGGGCGCGGCAGTCGTCGAGCACTACCTGGTAGATGCCGGCGTAGGAGCTGTCCGGCAGGACTGCCAGGGTGTCTGCTTCCTTGCCGTCCGGGCCCCACATGTGGCCGGAGCTGCGGATCATGGCAGGCATGGAGGCGTCAACGATGACGTCGGACGGGACATTCAGCGTGGTGATGCCCTTGTCCGAGTCCACCATGGCCAGGGCGGGGCCGTCTTCGAGGCCCTTCTTAATCAGCGACTGGACGCCTTCGCGGACGTCCTCCGGCAGGTCCTCAAGGCTGCTCAGGATGGCAGCGAGTCCATTGTTGGGGCTGATCCCGGCGGCGGCGAGCTGCTTGCCGTAGGTTTCGAAGAGTTCGGAGAAGTAAGCCTTGACCACGTGGCCGAAGATGATGGGATCGGAAACCTTCATCATGGTGGCTTTGAGGTGTGCGGAGAAGAGGACGCCTTCTTCCTTGGCGCGGGCAACCTGGGCCTTCAGGAATTCGTCCAGGGCGGCGGCGCGCATGACGGTGCCGTCAATGACTTCACCGGCAAGAACGGGGAAGGCCTTCTTCAGGACCTTGACGGAGCCGTCCTCGCGGACCAGCTGGATGGCGATGGTGCCTTCAGCCTCGATCACCACGGACTTCTCGTTGGAGCGGAAGTCGTCGGAGGTCATGTGGGCCACGTTGGTCTTGGAGTCAGCGGACCAGGCGCCCATGGAGTGCGGGTTCTGGCGGGCGTAGTTCTTCACGGACAGCGGCGCGCGGCGGTCGGAGTTGCCTTCACGCAGGACCGGGTTCACGGCGGAGCCCTTGATCTTGTCGTAGCGGGAGCGGACGGCCGTCTCCTCATCCGAGGAAGGGTTGTCCGGGTAGTCCGGCAGGTTGTAGCCCTGGGCCTGAAGCTCGGCGATGGCGGCCTTCAGCTGCGGGATGGATGCGCTGATGTTGGGCAGCTTGATGATGTTCGCTTCCGGCTTCTTTGCCAGCGCACCGAGCTCAGCAAGGGCGTCGCCGATCTGCTGTTCCGGGGTGAGGTAGTCACCGAACACGGAGATGATGCGGCCTGCGAGCGAAATGTCACGGGTCTCCACCTCCACACCTGCGGTCGAAGCAAACGCTTCGATAATCGGCAAGAACGAATAAGTAGCCAGCATCGGCGCTTCGTCGGTGTGGGTATAGATAATCTTTGACATGCGAGGGCGTCTCCCTGAAGGTCGGCTGATTTTTTGAGAATCCGGCTATTTCACCATGGTTAACTTACCCGAGCAGACGGCTTTGAACCCTACCCGTGCACGGGGAGGGCGCTGCGTTACCGCCCCTGGAAGGCGACGCGGCGCAAGAGCTCCCGGAGCTGGTCGCGTTCAGCGGAGGTGAGGTCCGCCAGTGACTGCTCCTCTGCCTGCGCTGTTGCCACAGCCGCTTCGGCGAGCAGGCTGCGCCCCTTCGCGGTGCCCCGGATGACCTTGGAACGGCGGTCCTGGGGGTCCGTCTCACGCTTTACCAGGCCCCGCTGCTCAAGCCCGTCCAGCAGGGCGACGATCTGGCCCGGATCCAGCAGCAGGAATTCGGCCAGCTCCCGTTGCGAGGGAGCAGCGCCGCTGCAGGCCAGCGACAGGACAGCATAGGAACGGACCCGCAGGTCAAGCGGCTGCAGCAACGCGTTGGCCTTGGCACTGCCCAGCGCACGCGCCCGCGCGGTCAGGAATTCAATCTCGGCGGCAAGCGGCGCTTCCAGGAGTCGATCGGGCGCCGCGGAGGGCGCACTGTCCGTGGTGGGGAGCCGGTTCATTGCCCAATTCTATAGTTGAGGTCCACCGGCGGCCTTACAAACAAAAAGACACTATTGACATTTTCAATAGTAAGGGCTGACATTGATACATCGGTTGTGTGTGATATCTCACAGCAATTCCGGCAGACGACGGCGTTGCGGCACCCGCCGCCGTCGCGGCCTGTCCGCTTTACTGTTGCCTCGCCAGCCCGGGCCGCCACAGCGGCCACCAAGACCGTCACAGAACTCAAGGAAGAGTCACCACATGAAAAGGCACCTCGCTCAGCTGCTCGCCGCCGGCGCCATCGCCGCCCTTGCACTCACGGGCTGCGGTTCCGGGTCCCTCTCGGGCCCCGCCACCAGCGCCTCCCCCGGATCGGCTGCCGCAGGCGGCGACCTGAAGAAGATCTCCGTCGGCGTCCTGTCCATTGCACCCTCTGTTGCAGTCCAGTACGGAGTCGATGAAGGCATCTTCGCGCAGCACGGCCTCAATGTTGAACTCCAGACCGGTCAGGGCGGAGCGGCCATGCTGCCCGCCGTCTCGACGGGCACCATGAACTTCTCGGTCGGAAATCCGCTCTCCGTGATGCTGGCCGTTGACAAGGGCCTGGACATGAAAATCGTCACCGGCTTCAGCAACTCCAAGGCCGAGGGGGCAGACATCAACGGCGTGGTGGCCGCCAAAGCCTCCGGCATCTCCTCCTTCGGAAATTTGGAAGGCAAGACCGTGGCCGTCAACACCCTGAAGACACAGGGCGATCTCACCATCATGGAAAGCGCTGCGAAAGCGGGCGCCGACCCCTCGAAAATCAAGTTCGTGGAAATGCCGTTCCCTGACATGCAGGCCCAACTCGACCGCGGATCGGTGGAGGCCATCTGGCTTCCCGAGCCCTTCCTGACCAAGGCACTCGCCGATCCCAAGAACGTCCTCGTGGGAAGCCCCAACCAGGTAGCCCTGCCCGGACTGCCCACCATGGTCAGCTTTACCAGCGGCAACTTTGCCTCCCAGAACGCGGACACGGTGAAGTCGTTCAAGGAGGCCATGGCCGAAACCCTGGGGAAGGCCGAAAAGAATCCGGACGCACTGCGGGCGCTGCTGCCGAAGTTCATGAACATGGATGCCGGTGTGGCGAAGAACCTGAAGATGGAATCCTTCAACGCAGAGGTTCCCACCAAGGTGCTCTCGGACCTTGGATCCCTGATGGTCAAGTACAAGTACGTTGAGAAGCAGCCCGATGTTGCCGGCATGACAGTGAAGTAGCGTCAGGCAAGAGGGGTCGACGCTATTTACAAAGCTGTCATGCCCGGATAGGTTACTTTGGTTTCAGGGCGGGCCAACTGGGAGCGCGCCCTCCACCTTTGTTGACAGGAAAATAATGACGCGCACCCGGTCTCTCGCTGCAAGCTTCTTGAGTCTCTCCGCGGCCGCCGCGCTGGCCCTGGTCGGGGCCGGCGCCGCCGGCGCCGGCGCCGCCCCTTCTGCCTCTGATGAGAAGGCGAAGCCCTCCGTATTCAGTGCAAGGGTGGACAGCACCGGTGCGGCGGATTACTGGACCCGGGACCGCATGCTGGCCGCGCTTCCTGGCGACCTCCTGGCCGACAAGTCGCTGGAACGCGGCGACAGGTCCAGCGCAGTGTCGGTCGAGACAAGCGGGGCAGGCAAAGACAAGGGGACCAAGGGAAAGCCCACCATCGCGAAGCGGGCCAGTGGCATGGACCACATCGGCAAGGTCTTTTTCACCTTGGACGGCGCGGATTACGTGTGTTCGGGCAACGCCGTGACCTCGAGCAACAACAGCACCGTCGCCACTGCCGGGCACTGTCTTTTTGGCGGCGCAGAGCTGCCCAGCAGGTTCATCTTTGTGCCCGGCTACAACAACGGCACAGCGCCCTACGGTGCGTGGACCGGGGAGTCCTACCACGTCCCGACCGGGTGGAAGGACTCGGGGAACATGCAGTTCGACACCGGCTTCGCCGTCGTGAAGCAGGTCGAGACCGGAAAGCTCCTTTCCGACGTCGTGGACGAGTCGGATGTCCTGTTCAACGCGCCCCGCGGCCTCAGCTACACGGCCTTCGGCTACCCGGCGGACAAGCCCTTTGACGGCGGGTCGCTCATGAGCTGCACGGGAACAGCAACCGATGACTCCAAGAACACACAGTTCATGTCCCAGGGCATCCCCTGCGACATGACGGGCGGGTCCTCGGGCGGCCCGTGGCTGATCGGAACCAGCAACATCCAGAATTCCGTGAACAGCTACGGCTACAACCGCTTCCCGGTGATGTACGGCCCGTTCTGGGGTCCAGAGATCGAGGCAGCCTACATGACTGCCGAGACAGCCTAGAACTGGACAACGCGGGGTCACTAAACGCCCAAAAATAGGGCTCGAAAGGGCCAAAAGTGACCCCGCGTTGCAGGATTAACGCGTTAAACCACGACGGCGCCTGTCCCCTCAGCGGGGACAGGCGCCGTCGTTCGTGGTGGGGGTTAGTGGAAGAAGTGGCGGGCACCGGTGAAGTACATGGTGATGCCGGCAGCATTGGCTGCGGCGATGACTTCGTCGTCGCGGACTGAGCCGCCGGGCTGCACCACGGCGCGGACGCCGGCGCGGATCAGGATCTGCAGGCCGTCAGCGAACGGGAAGAACGCGTCCGATGCCGCAACGGCACCGCGTGCCCGCTCGGGAGCGCCGGACGCATCGGCGTTGGAGGCACCGCCGGCACCTTCGACGTCGGACTCCACCTTCACGCCGAGTGTGTTGGCCCGCTCCACGGCGAGACGGCAGGAGTCCAGGCGGTTGACCTGGCCCATGCCGATGCCCACGGCGGCGCCGTCGGCTGCAATCAGGATGGCGTTCGACTTGGCGGCACGGCACGCGGTCCAGGCGAAGGCCAGGTCCGCGAGGGTCTTCGCGTCTGCAGCTTCGCCGGCGGCAAGGGTCCAGTTGGCGGGGTTGTCGCCGTCGGCGTCCACCTTGTCGGTGACCTGGACCAGCACGCCGCCGGAGACCTGGCGGAACTCGGAGGGGTAGCGGCCGTAGCCTTCCGGAAGGGTCAGGAGGCGGATGTTCTTCTTCTTGGACAGGATCTCCACGGCTTCGGGTTCGAAGCCCGGAGCGATGACCACCTCGGTGAAGATGCCCGCGACGGTGGCAGCCATGGCGGCCGTGACCGGGCGGTTGGCTGCGATGACGCCGCCGAACGCGGAGACGGGATCGCAGGCGTGGGCCTTGGCATGCGCGTCGGCGATCGGGTCTTCAGCATCGGCCGAGCCGACGGCCACACCGCACGGGTTGGCGTGCTTGATGATGGCAACTGCCGGGTCTGCGAAGTCGAAAGCGGCGCGCAGGGCAGCGTCGGCGTCGACGAAGTTGTTGTAGCTCATGGCCTTGCCGTGCAGCTGGTCCGCCTGCGCGATGCCGGCCGGGGCGGCCTTGTCCACGTACAGCGCAGCCTGCTGGTGCGGGTTTTCGCCGTAGCGGAGGACCTCTGAGCGCTCCAGCGAAAGGCCTGCATAGGCAGGCCAGTCGATGATGCCGTCGCCGTCTTCATCCAGGAACTGGCTGGCCGTCCAGGTGGCCACGGCATTGTCGTACGAGGCCGTGTGGGCGAACGCCTTGGCGGCCAGCCGGCGCCGGGTCTTCAGGTCAAAGCCGCCCTCGGCAGCTGCGGCCACCACATCACCGTAGAAGCCGGGGTCAACAACAATGGCGACGGCGGCGTGGTTTTTCGCGGCCGAGCGCACCATGGCGGGGCCGCCGATGTCGATCTGCTCCACGACGTCGTCCTGCGGAGCGCCGGACTTGACCGTCTCGACGAAGGGGTACAGGTTGACCACCACGAGGTCGAATGTTTCGATCTCCATGCCGGCGAGCGTCTCCATGTGCGCCGGGACGCGGCGGTCCGCGAGGATGCCGCCGTGCACGCGGGGGTGGAGCGTCTTAACGCGACCGTCCAGCATTTCCGGGGAACCGGTGACTTCCTCGACCTCCTGGACCGGAATACCGGCTGCGGCGATCTTCTTGGCCGTGGAGCCGGTGGATACGATCTTCACGCCGGCTGCGTGCAGGCCCTTGGCGAGCTCCTCCAGACCGGTCTTGTCGTAAACCGAGATCAGTGCCCGGCGGATGGGAACTCGGTCGATGGATACACGGTCAGGCTGCGGCAAGCTCACAAAAGTCTCCGTCTTATCTCGCGGGCAATGGCCGCGGTTGGTGGGGATACGGCCAGTTTATCGTGTTGGCGCGCCCCGCTGTCGCCCGTCCCGCGTTGCGGGGTGCCTCTAAGATTTAGGCAGGAGGCCGAGATGAATACGTATACGACTGTGCCCAGTGGCGAACAGGTGGTCCAGGAACTGCCCTGGCGGTGGAAAGTCCAGGGCCGGATCTTCCTGATCGGCGGCCTCGGCTTTATGTTCGACGCCTGGGATGTGACCCTCAACGGCATCCTGATTCCGCTGCTTTCCACGCACTGGGCCCTGGCTCCGGGCGAGGTCGCCTGGGTGGGTACGGCCAACCTGATCGGCATGGCCCTGGGCGCCTTTGTCTGGGGCACCATTGCGGACACGATCGGCCGCAAGAAAGCCTTCACGGCAACACTGCTGATCTTCTCGCTCTTCACCGTCCTGGGCGCCTTCTCGCCCGACTTCGTCTGGTTCTGTGTGTTCCGGTTCATGGCAGGGTTCGGCCTGGGCGGCTGCATTCCCGTGGACTACGCGCTGGTGGGTGAGTTCACCCCCCGGAAGCAGCGGGGGAAGGTCCTGACGGCCATGGACGGCTGGTGGCCGGTCGGCGCTGCCCTTGCCGGTTTTGTGTCCGCCGCGCTGGTGGGCATCTTCGGCGACTGGCGCCTGACCATGCTGGTGATGGTCCTGCCCGCGCTCATGGTGTTCTGGATCCGGCGCAGCGTGCCCGAATCGCCCCTGTTCCTGATCCGCAAGGGCAGGCGCGAGGAAGCGGCGAAAGTCATCGACGGCCTGGTGGCAGCCACGGGCGCCGAGCCGCGCGCGTACAGCCTCCCGGACCCGCAGGACGTTCCGCGCCTCTCGGCCGGCAGTGCCTGGCATCAGCTGCGGCTGGTCTGGCAGTTCAACTGGAAGATCACGGCCACGGCCTGGGCACTTTTCTTCAGCATCCTGCTGGTCTACTACCTGTCGCTGACGTGGATGCCGCGGATTCTGATTGGCGCCGGTTTCGCGGAGTACAAGGCGTTCCTCACCACGGCGTCCATGGCTGCAGTGGGCCTGCTCGGCGTGATCGTGGCGGCGCTGCTGGTGGAGCGGGTCGGCCGCAAATGGCTCCTCGCCATCACCGGCCCGCTGTCCGCACTGACCCTGGTGATCGTGGCCTTCGTGGTGGATATCCCCACCGCTGCCGTGTTCTGGCTGCTGGTGTTCGGCTTCCTGGTGCAGGTGGCCATACCGGTCCTCTACACCTACGTGTCCGAGCTGTACCCCACCGAACTCCGCGGCACCGGGTTCGGCTGGGCCTCGACGTTCTCGCGCCTGGGCGCCGGTTTCGGGCCCCTCATCTTCGCCAACTACTTCTGGCCGGAACTTGGGCTGGCCACATCGTTTGCCCTGGCGGGCGGCCTGGTCCTGGTGGCAGTGCTGTGGATGGCGTTCTTCTCACCGGAGACCAGGCAGCGCCGGCTCGAGTAATGGTCAGGGCACTTGACTCCCCGCGTAAATAGCAGTCATCTCGTGATAATTGAAACCTTGCGGAACGGTAAGCATGCTGATTAACTTAGGAAATCGGCATGGGGGTTTGGCACTACTAACTGAGAAGGAAGTGGCAACATGGGATTTCTTGGATTTCTCCTTTTGGGCCTGATAGCGGGGGCTATTGCAAAACTCATCCTGCCAGGCAGGCAAGGCGGCGGCTGGCTGATCACGCTGGTCCTCGGCGTCGTTGGCGCCATCCTGGGCGGCTGGATCGGCTCCCTGATCTTCGGTGGCGGGCTGGGTGACTTCTTTGATCTCCGGACCTGGTTGCTCTCGATCCTGGGCGCCATCATCGTCCTGCTGATCTATGGCGCAGTGGCCGGACGCAGCCGCACCCGCGCCTAACCACTGAACAGTTTCACAGCAAAAGGCGCCGCCCCCACGCAGGGGGCGGCGCCTTTTTGCCATGCAGGATAAGAACTGCAGGATCAGAGATCTGCAGGATCAGTGCGGCAGGATCAGTTCGGCGCCGGACGGGACACATCGGCGGCGAGGGACGCGAGAGTGGAAACCAGGAGGCGCCGCTCCACCACCTTGATGCGTTCGTGCAGGGTTTCCTCGGTGTCGGAGTCCTCGATGGCCACCGCTTCCTGGGCGATGATGGGGCCGGTGTCCACACCGGCATCGGCCCAGTGCACCGTGCAGCCGGTGACCTTCACGCCGTAAGCCAGGGCGTCGCGGACGCCGTGGGCGCCGGGGAAGGCAGGCAACAGGGCCGGGTGGGTGTTCAGGTACTTGCCCTTGAACGCATCGATGAAGTCGGCGCTGACAATGCGCATGAAGCCTGAGGAGACCACCACGTCCGGGGCGTACGAAGCCACCCTCGCCGTCAGCGCAGCGTCCCACTCGGCCCGGGTGGGGAAGGAATTGAAGTTGACGACGAACGTCTCCAGCCCCTCCTCGGAGGAACGTTCGACGCCGTAGGTCCCCTCACGGTCCGCACCCACCGCAGCGATTTCCACGTCCAGCTCCCCTGCCTTGACGGCGTCGATAACTGCCTGGAGATTGGAGCCGGTTCCGGAAACGAGGACTACGATGCGCATGGGTCTAGCTTATGGGCAGGCTCGCGTAGGCTGGAAAACATGAACCCCTCCCCCGAACCGGCTGGACAGCAGCGGACCAAACCGCGGCTCAGCGAGGCCGCCAAGACCTCGCTTGGCAAAACCCACAACCTGTTCCGGATCTTCATTGTCACCGTCCTGGGTGCCTTCTTTATCTACCAGCTCGATGTCAGCTACCTCTGGCTCACCAGTATCCTGACCGTGGCGGGCCTGGTCATCGGAGTCCTTTTACTGATCCGGTCGGCGAAGCTCAAAGAGTCCAAGCTAGTCCTGGTGGGCACCATCTCCGGGCTCGTCGTCATGCTGATCATGGTCCTGGTCATTCTGGTGACGGCCGTATTTTTCGCCCAGATACAGGACTTCCAGGCATGCTCCCGGCAGGCCATTACCGGCCAGGCGCTCGCCAACTGCCGCATCCAGCTTGAAGGCTCCTTGCCGGGCCTCCGCTAGCCGGCGGCAAGGACTAGCGGACCAGCTCCGCTTCCTGTTCCACCTGCTGGCGGCGTTCCAGCCACGGGCCGGCGGCATACCCGATCACAACGCCGATGCCCACCTCCGCGGCAATCCAGATGCCGGTCCACAGCGGGTCAGGCCCGATGGAGGTGAGGCGTCCCAGTCCGGCTGAGCCGCGGGCCAGCCAGGCGAGCAGGGCGGCCAGCAGCCCGGACACAGCACCGATCAGCAGCCCGAGCGCCAGGGTGGACGCAGCGGCGGTGAACCACCGGAAGCGCACCTTGATGGACAGCCACTCGTCGAAATGGTTTTCCCCTTCGCGCAGGAACCACCATCCGGCCAGCACACCTGCCAGGACGGGCACCACCAGCGCCACGAACCCGTAGTCCAGCGTCCCTGACGGGATCGCCGCGAAGACGGGGATGGACGGCAGCGGCCCTGCGGCCGTCCCCAGCGGCCCCACCTGGGAGCCGACACCCATGGCGAAACCCGAGCCCGACACCCAGGCAAGGGCAAAGACCGCCAGGTTGGGGAGGTACCCGAGCTGGGCGACGGTGAGGGCCGCACCCCCGACAGCGCCGGCGTCGAGCGCTTCATAGACCGCAATCACCAGGTTCCAGTGGATGAAGAAGTCCACTGTAAGGAGTGCGCACGCGAGCGCAAGCGCCGCGGTGAGCGCCAGAAAACCCGCCTTCGCGGCGGACCCGAGGTAGGAGCCTGCCCAGCGGGAATGCTGGCTGGTGCGAGAGATCCAGTCGACGGCGTCGACGCCGATCAGCCGGCTCCACGAGCCTGCCTCGCGGCGGGCGCCGATCACCATACCCAGGGCGAACGGGACCAGCGGGATGACGGTGGCGTACCAGAGGTTGATGGCGACGTCGGGCGTGCGGCAGACGAAGCCGGTGGCCGCCCCGAACGCCGAGTAGACCAGCCACGAACCGAGCAGCGCCTGCCAAAGCTGGTCAGTGTAGGAAGCGCGGGCCAGGCGCCGTCCGGCGCGCCAGGCAAGCAGGAACGGAATAAGGGTCAGGCCCAGCGGCACCAGGGTCAGCATGCCGGAGCCCGGGCCGCCTGCGGTTCCAGAGCCGGCGTCCGCCAGCTGCAGGGGCACCCCGTGGATCAGCAGCCAGGCCTGGCCGGCCAGGGCCGCCAGGGTATCGAAACCCGTGTGCTGGAATCCGGCCGTCGCCCAGACCGCCACGATGGGTGCCACCACCAGCAGGACCGAGATGATGGCGGCCTGCGCCGTTTCGATTGCTCCCTGCAGCCACAAGGGCATGGGAAGGCCACGGTCTCCGGTCTGATCAGCGCGCAGTTTCATCGTTTTCCATGGTGTCACGGCCGGGCCGTCCCGCCCGTTTGCGACAGGCTCCTTCCGGCGAGGAGACGTAGCTCATCATGCGGCATTACGGCGCTTTTTCCACAGGTCCGCCGTAAAATTGGTATGTCCGCAATCAGTGGTTGGAGGCAGAAAATGACTACCGCATCCCCACACGCACATGGCGTACATTTTGGGCGCGCAGACGTCCAGAACGCCGGCATGGGTGTGGGTATTGTTATGTTGTTGGTCGGTATCCTGGGCTTTGTCCCCGGTATCACCACGCAGTACAGCGAATTGAGGTTCCTTGGGCCTGATTCCCACGCTATGTTCCTTAACCTGTTCCAGGTGTCCATGCTGCTGAATATCGTTCAGCTGGTCATCGGTGGAACCGGCTGGGCCATGTCCCGCAACGAACACGGCGCCCGGAACTTCCTCATCGGCGCCGGCGCACTGTACATCGTCCTGGCTATTTTCGGTCTCAGTGTCGGAGTGAACTCGGCGGCCAATTTCCTGGCGCTGAACATGACGGACAACTGGACCCACCTCGCCTTGGGCGTTCTGATGATTGGTGCCGGCTGGCTGTTCTCAAGGAATATGGCCAGCGAGAGGCGGTAAACCCGGAAATAACCAGCCGGGAAATAGGAGCCGCGAATGAAGAAGATCTGTAAGTTCTGAATATTCGTCCTACTGGCCGGTGCAGTTGACGCGATCCCGCGGACAGCTGTACCGGCTTTCTCCTGCGCGGCCCACCTGTTCACCAAACCTTTCCCTCGGCGTAACACCCCCTCCCCCGCCCCGTCAGCCTGCAGGCCCACCGTGGAGGGGTGAGGATCGCAATTATTGCCGAGTCATTCCTGCCGCTGATGAACGGGGTGACCCACTCGATCCTGCGGGTGCTGGAGCACCTGGAGGGTCAGGGTCACGACGTCCTGGTAATTGCGCCCTCAACCCATGCCGTCGCTGAGTTCGCGGGAACCGACGAGGTGGTCCACGGCGCGAAGGTGCACCGGCTCCCCGCGGTTCCGCTGGCCGGCTACACCAATGTGAGAGTGGCGATGGGCGGTGTGTACCGGGTCAAGCGAATCCTTGCCGACTACGCACCCGACATCGTCCACCTCGCCTCGCCGTTTGTCCTGGGCTGGCGGGCCGTCCAGGCCGCGCACCAGCTGGGCATCCCCTCGGTCGCGATCTACCAGACCGAGGTCCCCAGCTACGCCGCACGGTACGGAGTGCCGTTCCTGGAGAACTGGGCATGGAACCGGGTGGAGAACATCCATCTGCTGGCCACACGGACCCTGGTGCCGTCCACCTTTGCGCTGAACCAGTTGCGCGGCCGCGGGATTCCGCGGGTAGGCATGTGGCGCCGCGGCGTGGACACCGCGCGGTTTTCCCCGGACAAGCGCGACGCCGGGTGGCGGGCAGCCGTGGCCCCCGGCGGGGAGCGGATCATCGGATACGTCGGCCGCCTTGCGATCGAAAAGCAGGTGGAGGATCTGGCCGCGCTGGCCGACGTCCCGAATTCCAGGCTCGTGATCGTGGGTGACGGCCCGCAGCGGGCGGCCCTGGAGGAAGCCCTGCCACGCGCCGTCTTTACCGGTTTCCTCGGCGGGGAGGAACTGGCCAGGGCTGTGGCTTCCTTCGACCTGTTCGTCCACCCCGGGGAGTTCGAGACGTTCTGCCAGACCATCCAGGAGGCCATGGCATCGGGTGTACCCGTGGTGGCCACCGGACGCGGCGGGCCGCTGGACCTGGTGGAAAACTCACGCACCGGCTGGCTGTACCAGCCCGGGGACCTCGGCGGCTTCCGGGCGCACGTGATGGACCTGATGGGCGACGACGCCAAGCGCCGTGCGTTCGCCGCGGCAGCCCACGCCTCGGTCCAGGACAGGACGTGGCCTGCGCTGTGCGGCCTGCTTGAGGAGCATTACCGCTCGGTGATCGCCGGGGAACCGGTGGCCGGGCCAGTCCGCGGCCTTCCTGTGGTTGAGCCGGTCCAAACCAAGAGTGGAGTCTCCCTGTGAAAATTTCCGTGATCGGCTGCGGCTACCTCGGCGCTGTCCACGCCGCCACCCTCGCCTCGATGGGCCACACCGTGGTGGGCATCGACGTGGACGCCGCGAAGGTGGGGCAGCTCGGCCGCGGCCAGGCGCCCTTCTTCGAACCGGGCCTTGACGAGCTCCTCAAGGACGGGCACGGCACCGGCCGGCTGACCTTCTCCACCGACTTCGCCGATGCCGCGAACGCCCAGGTCCACTTCCTGTGTGTCGGGACGCCGCAGTCAAAGACGTCCGACGGCGCCGACCTCAGCTATCTCGTCTCCGCCACCCAGGCGCTGCTCCCGCACCTGGCGAGGGGCGCCGTCGTCGTCGGTAAATCAACAGTGCCGGTTGGCACAGTGGACATGCTCCAGGGAGTCCTGGCGGACCGCCCGGATGTGCAGCTCGGCTGGAACCCCGAGTTCCTGCGACAGGGCACCGCGGTCAAGGACTCGCTGGTCCCGGACCGGCTGGTGTACGGGGTGGCCGGCGGGCGTGCCTCGGCGTTCAACCCGCGTACCGGAGCGCCCCGTGCGGTGGCGGCAGCGTTGGATGCCGTCTATGAGCCGCTGCTGAACGCCGGCATTCCGCGGCTGGTCTGCAATTTCGCCACAGCGGAGCTGATCAAGTCCGCCGCCAATGCTTACCTGGCCACCAAGGTCAGTTTCATCAACGCGATCTCCGAACTGTGCGATGCCTCGGGCGCGGACGTTGCGGAACTCAGCGAGGCCATGGGGATGGACCCCAGGATCGGCAGCCGCTACATGCATGCCGGCCTGGGCTTCGGCGGCGGTTGCCTGCCCAAGGACATCAGAAGCCTGCGGACGCAGGCGGCGGCCCTGGGAGTGGATCCGGTGAATGACTGGATGGGCGTGGTGGATTCGATCAACCTGCGCCAGCGGACCCGGACCGTGGCCAGGGCCGCAGAACTGTGCGGCAACAAGCTTTCCGGACGGGCTGTCACCATCCTTGGCGCCTCCTTCAAGCCGGAGACCGATGACATCCGTGACTCCCCCGCCCTGGATGTCGCCGTCCAACTGGCGGCCGCCGGCGCGCACGTGACGGTGACCGATCCGAAGGCCATCAACCACGCATGGCTGCGCTTTCCGCAGCTGCGGTTTGAGGCCTCGACGGTGCGGGCGCTGGAGGGTGCGGAGCTGGTGTTGCTCCTGACGGAATGGGACGAATACCGCAGGCTTTCCCCTGCCGTTGTGGGCGGACTGGTGCGGCGCCGGGCGATTCTGGATGCGCGGAACGTGCTGGACGCGGCGGCCTGGCAGTCCGACGGCTGGGTGGTCAGCGGACTGGGCACCAACGCCGCCGCGGACCTCGTAACCGCTGATCAGGCGGATCTGGCTGCCGGCCTGACCGAAAAAGTTCGAAACTGACCCTTGTGCGTTCCGTCACCCCCCGCCGCACTTTATGATGTGCGTGGGGGTGGTTGCGCATGGGGGGATCCAGGCGGCAAAAAAACAAGCACGTAGCGGCACCGGCTTTCGGCGCGCTTCTGGATGCGAGCCCGGATGCGCTCCTGGCCGTCAGCTCCGAGGGCACCATCAAGCTCGCGAACGCGGCCGCGGCCAGGCTCTTCGGTTACACGCGCGATGAACTGATCGGAAGCAACCACTGGCTGCTCCTGTCTGAGGGCTTCCGGAACGAGACCGTCCATCTCCGGGAACACCTGCGCGCACAGCCTGGTGAACCGTTGCCGCCGCGCGAAGTCTATGGACTCCACCGTGACGGCACTGAGTTCCCGGCCGAAATGGCCGGCTCACTGCTCGACGACGGCGCCTTGCAGCTGCTGCTCGTTTCAGTCCGCAGTACCGGGCACCGCCGTGAAGCGGACGCAGACTTGCGCGAGGCCATGTCCCTGCTGACGGCCACTCTCGAATCGACGGCCGACGGAATCCTGGTCATCAGCTCAACAGGCAAGGTGGCCGGGCTCAATGACCAGTTCCTGAAGATGTGGGGCATACCGCCCGAACACATGGACGCAGCGTCGGAGGACCCCGCGATGAGTGTGGTGCTGTCCCAGGTCAATGATCCGGAGGCCTTCCTTGCCCGCATCGCCGAGGTGACGGACAACCCGGCAGCCGAGAGCCACGATGTGGTGGATCTGGCGGACGGCCGGACCTTTGAAAGGTACTCGCGTCCGCAGAAAGTGGGGAACCGGATCGTGGGCCGGGTGTGGAGTTTCCGTGACGTGACGCCGCGCCGCGAAGCCCAGGAGCAGGCCCAGCAGGCCATGCGCGATCTTGCGGCGCAGGCAGAACAGCTGAGGACACTGGCTTTCCAGGACCCGCTGACAGGACTGGCCAACCGGGCCGTCTTCAACGAAGCACTCGCAGGTGCCTTGCTCGAGCCCCGCCTCAAGTCCGTCGACGTCCTGCTGATCGACCTTGACGACTTCAAGGAAGTCAACGACGTCCTCGGACACCAGGCCGGCGACGACATGCTCGTGGAGGTGGCACGCCGGCTCCGCGGCTGCACCCCTACCGCCGACGTCGTGGCCCGGCTCGGCGGGGACGAGTTCGTGGTCCTGCTGACGGCCTGCCCGGACGTGGAAGCGACGGCGGCGTGCATTGTCCGCTGCCTGAATGTGCCCGTGTGGATTGAGGGAACCATGCTCCGTCCGAGCCTGAGCCTGGGGCTGGCCTCCATCGGCAAGGAAGCGCTTGTCCCCTCGGAACTGCTGCGTGAGGCTGACATCGCCATGTATGCGGCCAAGGCTGCCGGCAAGAACCGGTTCCTCAGGTTCCATCCGGACATGATGACGGCGCTGGTCCAGCGCACGGAACTGGAGGCGGCCCTGCAGCTGGCGGTTGCCCGGGGTGAGATTTCGGTGGACCTCCAGCCCATCGTGTCCCCGCGCATGGGCCGCGTGGTCAAGTTTGAAGCGCTGGCACGGTGGGACCGCGACGGCAGCCGGATCCCGCCCAGCGTTTTCATTCCGATGGCGGAACGCAGCGGCCTGATCAACGAGATCGGCACCGAGGTGATGGCTCAGGGCCTAACGAGGGTCGCCGCGTGGCTGAGCGAAGATCCGTCCCGGTCGCTGTCCGTGAACGTCTCCGGCGTGCAGCTGCAGGCACCGGACTTTGATGAACGGGTTCTGCAGCTGGCCGAGGCCAGCGGTGTGGCCGCCTATCAGCTGGTCCTGGAGGTCACTGAGAGTGTGTTCTTCGACGCCGACTGCCACGTGATCGGCCAGCTCGGCAGCCTGCGCAAAGCGGGTGCCAAGGTTGCCCTGGATGACTTCGGCACAGGCTATTCATCGCTGGGCCGGCTGCAGGACCTGCCCGTGGACATCGTGAAGATCGACAAGACGTTCGTGTCCATGGTGCGGACCGGAAGTGAACGGCTGCCCATCCTCAGCTCCATGATCAACATGGCGCACAGCCTCGGCCTGACTGTCACGGCCGAAGGAATCGAGACCCGGGAGCAGGCAAATTACCTCATCAGGCTCGAATGCGATTCGCTGCAGGGATACCTGTTCTCACACCCGGAGCCGGGCCACCGGTTCGAGCACGCCCTGACGAACGCCCGGCAAGCACTGGACACGCTGGCAGGCCCCTAAGCAGCTTTCTTCCGCTGCTTTGCCTGGGCCGGCTTCTTCAGGGCCTGGCTCTTTGGCTGGACTGGTGCCTGCGGTTTCGCTGCCTGCCGGTCTGTTCCCTGCCGGACTGCCGGGGGCTGCACCTCAGCGGCCGGCTCCTGCTCGGGCTGCAGCACCTCGGCGGCCGGCTCCGGCCCGGACGTAACCCAGGCTTCGTCGTCGTACGCGGCCGCGGCCTCCCGGTTACGGAGCCAGCGGCGGACCAGGTCCATGCCTGCCAGGACTCCGGCCAGCGGCGTCAGGACGGCTGCGGCGTAGACGAACAACATCCACGTGAGCGTCGCCATGGGGGGCTGGTTGTTGTTGAGGAGGGAAAGTCCGCCGAATGCGGCGATGACCCAGAAAAGAATCACTGCCACGAGCACCGCGGCAGCAGGAAAATACTGGTTCTTGACGATCTTTTTGAGGGGTTCCATGCACTTCCTCCTGCCTGGCCGGGGGCTGCGGCTGGTGGCCGCATCAAGACCAGTATGCGACCGACGGGGCACGGATTCGCGCAACACGCAGGAGGTGGTGACGAACCTAACTTTTGCGGTGCGGCCTTCCGCCCCGGCAGGCAGGGATCTACCGTGGAGTAACCGGCGCCACTGCCGGCCTGCACGTACCGTTGACACCTTTTGGAGGTCCCTATGCGCAAACTGACCGCTGGCCTGTTCCACTCCGTCGACGGGGTGGTGTCAGAGCCGAATCTCTGGCAGTTCGACAGTTTTGACGAGGATCTGGGCAAGGGCATGACCAGCATGATGGAGCGCGTGGACACGGTGCTGCTGGGCAGGGTCAGCTACCAGGAGTGGGCGGGCTACTGGCCCACCGCAACGGTGGATGATGACTTCGCCCGGTTCATCAACCCGATGGAGAAGTTCGTGGCCTCGCGGACGCTCAAGGAACCGCTGGAATGGCAGAACTCGCAGGTGATCGAGGGCCCACTGGAGGACTTCGTCAAAGAACTGAAAGCCCGCGACGGCGGCGAAATCGCCGTGATGGGCAGCATTTCAGTAACACGGCAGCTGCTGTTCGCAGGGCTGCTCGACGAGCTGACCCTGATGACCCATCCCGTGGTGGCGGGGAGCGGCCGGCACCTCTTCCTGCCGGACGACCCCACCACCCGTCTCAGCCTGAAGGACCTCTACAGGACCAGCAAAGGCAACGTCATCAGCACCTACGGGCTGTTGGGCGAATAAGGGCCCGCCAAGCTAAGGCGTGGGGGTTGCCGTTACGGTGACGGTGGGAGCGGGTGACATCCCGCTTCCGGTCTGGGTGGGTGTCGGTGACGGCGTGGCAGTTGAAGTGGGGCCGGCGGTCCTGGCGGACGTGCCGCTGGGTGACGCACTGGCTGTCGCGGAGCCGCCGTCGGCCTTGGCAAGTACCTCGTTCACCAGGTCTTCGAGCTCCTTCTGGTCGTCATCGGCCAGGTCCGATCCGCCCTTGGTGGCCACCACCAGGAGCCTGCCCTCGGCAGCGGAGACCTGCATCAGCATCTCTCCGGTGCTGCGCTTGCTCACCGTGGCGAAGGTTTCCTTTGCGTTGGTGTCAGCCTGCAGTTGCTTGCTTGAGACTTCATAGCGCTGGCCGATGGCCTCCACGCTGAAGTTGGCGCACTTATCCATCTTGCCGCTGATTTCCTTGAGCAGTCCGACGGCGTCCGGACCTTTGCTGCCGGACTGGGCGGACAGGGTGCGCGGCTGGGCGCTTTCGGACAGGGCAACGGCCACATCGCCGTCGTCGACCTTGTCCAGAAGCCCGGCAGTGGCGATCGACTTGCACTCCGCGGGCTCCACTTTCGCCGTCCTCATCAGGAGGTTGGCGATGCTGCTCCCCTGCGCCACCTGTTCCTGGGAGTAGAGCTTCAGTTCGTTGCCTTCCCCATCCTGCATGCCGGCGATGAGCTCGCGCAGCTCGTCCTGGGTGTAGACCTTGTCCGCTGCGGCGCTGGTGGTGGCGGTGGTCGACGGGCTCTGTCCCGTGCCGCCGCCCGTGCATGCGGCCAAGGCCAGGACACTCGCTGCGGCCAGCCCCAGTGCTGAAGTCTTGTGCATCGAAATCACTCCTCAAAGCGGATAGGAAGCATACTGATCATTTCCAAGGTTATGGTGATTTCGCTGTTTGTCCAGCCTTCCCGGGATAATCGTGTCGTCGGCGTGGAGGGGTATGCCCCACCACTGGAAGTTCTAAAGAATTGCGGTAGCTGTGGACGTACTGAGCGGGGTAAGCCTCGACTGGCTCAAATCCTTTACGTGGATTGCTGCCATCGCAGCCGGACTGCTGACGGTTTTCCTGAACCCGCGGCGATTCGATCTGGCTGCACTGCGTGCCGCGCTCGTCTTTATGGCTGCAAGCGCCGGGGCAGGGGTCTACATCCTGAATCATGTTGGCGACCCCCGCTGGAGCTCCAAAGCCGAGGACCGCCTTAATGCTCCTGCGCTGAAAGAGACCCCCATGGTCGGTCAGTTCATGGAGCCCCTGGACTCTTTCCTTGGCGGAGTTGTTGGCACCGTAAACCAGGTGGTGGACTTCCAGGCCGCCCTTCCCGTGGCCATGGAGTTCTTCGTGGCAGCCGGCTGGGCGTTGGCCATTTCCCTGCCGTTGGGGCTGGCCGCGCTGGTGGGGGGATATCTGGAAGCAAAACGGCGTAGGCGCGAATTCCGGAGATACAAGCTCCGGGTGGACGATCTCACGGAGGAACTCGAGGACATCAAGCGCCGCCTCGGGTACCCGGCGCGGGCAGAACCTGCCGGATTAGGCTAGTCCGCGGTCACCACGGCGCAGGATTCGGGACACTTTCGTGGGCTGGCGGTGCTGAGATCTGCAGCTGGTGGTCGGTGATGGAGCCAGAGCGGGTACGCCTGCCACGCTGCACTTCCTGGACTGCCTGCGCCAGTGTCAGGGCATTGCCGGCAGCCCAGGCGAGGCCAAAACGGATTGGGCCGGCTTCGGCACGCGCCTTGTCAATGATTGCGTCGATCCGCCGGCGTTCCGCCGCGGAGAGCGGAAAGCCCCGGTCCGTGCGGTAGGCGGCCGCTGCGGCCAACACACGGATGGCCCGTTCGACGCGGTGCTGGGCTGTGTAGACCCCGGCGAGGGACTCGAGGAAAGCCACGACGTTGCCCTGCCCGCCGAGCTCCAGCACCGCGCCGAGTGCCTCATACAGAAGCTGTTCTGCTTCGTCGTAATCGCCGTCGCGCTCTGTTGCGTCGGCCAGGTTGAGCAAGGTGTTCCCGAGGAGCGCCCGGTCGCCGAGCGGCCGGGCCCGCTCGACGCATTCGCGGTTCAGGTCCAGTGCCAGTGCGATGTCACCGCTGTAAAACGCCAACAAGCCCAGGATGATCAAAGCGGCCACGCGCGTGAGCGGACGTGCATGGGGCATCGACAAGGCTTCCACAGCCAGTTTCCGGGCTGTCACCGTGTCGTCTTGCTGGGCTGCCTGCGTCGCCAGGCACATGGTGCTCCAGGCTACGCCAGGACCGTTCCCGGCTGACTGGAACGCCTGGAGTGCCCGCCGGTGGAAGTGGGCGGCCTGGTCGTACCGGCCCACTGTCCAGCACAGAGTGGCTGTTCCGCTCAACGCCGGAGCCAACGTCGCAAGGGCAGCGTTCGGCATCTCCTCCATAAGGTCCACGGCGATCCGGTGCTGCTCGGCCAAGTCCCCGGTAAGTTCCCAGTAGTGCCACAGGCTCCCGACAAGGCGAAGCGCCACGTCCGTGGAGCCGTCCGGTCCGGTTGCCCACAGCAGTGCACCGCGCAGGTCCGGCGCTTCGGCGTGCAGTATCCGAAAGGCCTCCACCTGATCCTGCCCCCACAGCCGCGGGCCGATCCTCTCGGCCATGCCGAGGTAGTGAAGGGCGTGCCGGCGCCGGACAGCGGCCGGGTTCTCCAGTAGGCAGAGCCTCTCCCGGGCAAACTCGCGGATCGAATGCAGCATCGATACCCGGCGTTCCCCTGCGGCATCGGTGTAGCGCCGCAGCAGGCTGTGGCGCGCCAGCGCGGACAGTAGCTCGTCGGACACCAGCTCCCCGTGAGCCGGTCGTGTACCTGCCTTCCCTTCGCAGACCGCACCAACGGCGGTCTCGGTTGGATCGGCTGCGAAGACCCCGAGCTGGTCGAACAGCAGGCGCTCGGCCGGTTCCAGCAGGTCGTAGCTCCACGCAATCGTCGCCGTCAGCGTCCGCTGGCGGTCCGGCAGGTCCCGGAAGGCGGCGGGCAGTGCAGCCAGGCTGACCTCCAGATCGTCCAGGAGTGCAGCCTCACCACGGTCCCGCAACTGGGCGGCTGCCAGTTCGATGGCCAGCGGGAGGCCGTCCAGGAGGTGGCACAGCCGCGTGAGCACGCGGGCGTTGCCCTGGTCGACGTCGAAATGCGGACGGGCTGCCCGGCCGCGGGTGACGAGCAGCTTGACGGCGGGCACTTCCCGCAGTTGCTTCGGCGGCAGGGGCGGGTCAAGGGGCGGCAGGGCCAGCGGTGCGAGTTCATATTCGTACTCGGCACGGAGGCCGAGGCGTCTGCGGCTGGTGGTCAGGATCCGGAGTTCGGGGGCGGCGGTGAGCATGTCCAGCACTGTGGGCCAGGCGTCCTCCAGGTGCTCGAAGTTGTCCAGGACCAACAGGAGCCGGCGGGCACGCAGGAAGCGGGAGGCGGTCTTCAGCGGATCGTCACCGGCCCGGTCCTCCAGGCCGAGGGTGGCCGCTATGGCGCCTGGAACTTGCTGCGCCTGGGTGAGCGGGGCCAGATTAACCCAGCCCACGCCGTCGGCCATCCGCTCACCGAGCTGCGAGGCCGCCGCCATTGCCAGGCGGGTCTTGCCGGTCCCGCCCGGGCCCGTCACCGTGACCAGCCTGCAGCCCTCCGAGCGGTAGAGGGAGCACACCTCCCCCAGTTCGGTGTCCCGGCCGACCAGCGGAGTGAGCCCGGCCGGCAGGTTGTTCAGGCGCTGCCTGATCCGCCGGTGCCCGTCCGCCGCCGGGGCCGCGAGTGATGCATCCTGGCGCAGCACCAGCGTCTCAAGTTCGCGCAGACGGGCACCGGGATCAATCCCCAGTTCCGCCGCGAAGATGCTCCTTGCCTCGCGGCACGCGGCCAGGGCGTCGGCCTGCCTGTCAGAGCGGTAGAGGGCGAGCACGAGCGAAGCCCACAGCCGCTCGCGGTACGGGTGCTGCTGCACCAGCCGCTGCAGTTCGCCCACCACAGCGCCGTGCCGCCCCAGGGCAAGCTCGACGTCGATGAGGTCCTGGTGGGCGTCCAGCCGGGCTTCTTCCAGTGCGTCCAGGTCAGGGCCCAGGAGTTCGACGTCGGCAAGGTCCGGGAAGGCCGGCCCGGTGAAGAGCTCAACGGCCTGGCGCAAACGCTCCGCGCCTCCGGACAGGTCCCCCGCCTGCACCGCCGACTCTCCGGCAGCTACGTGCTCCCGGAATTGCAGCAGGTCAAGTTCATCTTCGGCAACTGTGAGGAGGTAACCGCCCGGCCGGCTCTCCAGCCGCCGGGAAGCAACGCCTTTGCGGCGGTCCGGTTCAAGCAGGCGTCTCAGGTTTGCCACGTAGACCTGCAGCTGGGGACCAGGCTGGGCCGGCGTGCGGCCGTCCCAGACTGCCTCTGCCAGGAAGTCAGCGGAAACCATCGAGTTCGCCCGCAGCGCAAGGGTCTCGAGGACGATGCGCAGCTTCCCGCTGCCCACCGGGACAGGCGCGCCGTCGGCTACCACCTCCAACGGACCCAGGGCCCTGATCCACAGTGCGCTCATAGCCGAGCAACCCCTCACCGACCGGCCGCAGATCCGGGCCTGCTTGCCCGAACCTGTGGAACTCATCGACCGGCGGCCCCACAGCGCCCGCCCTGACACCTGATGCAGCCCCGAGATCCGGCCACATCAACCCCATCATGCTCCCGGGGCAGGCGGAGGGTCCAGTGTTCCGCTGGAGATTAAGGACCGGTTAAGTCCACCGGGCCACTCTGAAGAAACCAACCCGCGTTACGTTCGAAAGGAAAGTCCCATGAAAACAAGCAGCATTACCCGTGTACTGGCGGCGTCGGCTCTTGCCGCCGCAGCTCTGGCTCCGGCTCAGCCAGTTCTGGCCGCCGACGCGAATCGCATTTTTCTGCCGGTCGGTTGGGCGTGCCCCGACTTCAACCTCGAATTCTCGTGGACGGGCACTATCACGCACACCAAGGAGTTCTACGACAAGAACGGCAACCTGGTCCGCCTCCTTTCTGCCGGCAAAGGCACCGTGAATACCTTCACGAACTACGGAACCAAGCCCAAGAAGCCGGTAGCAGGCGAGTCCATCACCATCAGGACCGACGGATCAGTCACAGAAACTGTTTACAACCCCGATGGCACACAGACCGTGACAGCCACCGGACACAACGGCCTGATCATGTTCCCCAACGACGTGCCCGCCGGACCTTCCACCATCCAGTACACGGGCAAGATCGTTTACACCATTGGCACCGACGGCGTTTTCACGCTGGTAAGCACCTCCGGTCCGTTCATTGACGTCTGCGCGGCGCTGGCTCCCTGAGCGCCGACCTCCTAAGCCCGGTTCCGTTCCGGCGACACAACTAAATTGGCACTGAATGGGCGGGCCACCACCCGCCCTTCACTGTGCCAAGGACGCCTCAAAAAGATCAGATAGTAGGCCGTTGACAAGAAAGTGATCGATAACCATAATTGTGTTACCGATCACTTTCTGGTCGGAAGCCGTCGCAGCGTCGGTCAGGAAGCACATGCACCCGCGTCCTTCGCAACATCGCCGTTGAAACCGGAAGAACGCCCACGTCGCCGTGGATCGTCCTGCCGAGTGAGGAACCAACATGCATTCAACTTCTACTCCAGGGGAGAACTGCGCCGTTTTCCGGCCCAGCATCCCACCGGCGGAGGCAGCGCCATGAGCGCCCTCTCCGAGCTGGGCAAGCTCAAGGGCAAGGGCATGGGCTCCGAGGCCCAGGACACCAAGGCTGCCCTGGTTTTCCTCGCCCCGTGGCTGGTGGGGCTTGTTGCCATCACCCTGGGTCCGATGCTGATCTCCCTGTATCTGTCCTTCACGGACTACAACCTCCTGCAGGAACCCAACCTCGTAGGCTTCGAGAACTTCACCCGGATGATGGAGGACTCGCGCCTCCAGAACTCGCTGAAAGTCACCTTCATCTATGTCCTCGTGGGAGTCCCGCTCCAGCTCGCCGTGGCCCTGTTCATCGCCATCATCCTGGACAAGGGCATCCGCGGCCTGCCGTTCTACCGGTCCGTGTTCTACCTGCCGTCCCTGCTGGGCGGCTCGGTGGCCGTCGCGATCCTGTGGAAGCAGATCTTCGGCACCACAGGCCTGGTGAACCAGTTCCTGGCGCTGGTGGGGATCGAGGGCCCGGGCTGGATTTCAGATCCCAGCACTGCTCTGAGCACCATCATCCTGCTGCACATCTGGACCTTCGGCAGCCCCATGATCATCTTCCTCGCCGGGCTCCGGCAGATCCCGGTCATGTACTACGAGGCCGCGCAGGTGGATGGCGCTTCCAAGGCAGCCCAGTTCTTCCGTATCACCCTGCCGCTGCTGAGCCCCATCATCTTCTTCAACCTGGTGCTGCAGATCGTGGGCGCATTCCAGTCCTTCACGCAGGCGTTCATCGTCTCAGGCGGCACCGGCGGGCCCTCGGATTCGACGATGTTCTTCACGCTGTACCTCTACCAGAAGGGCTTTGGCCAGTTCGACATGGGCTACGCCTCGGCCATGGCCTGGGTCCTGCTGCTGATCATCGGCGCCTTTACCGCCATCAACTTCTACGCCTCAAAGTTCTGGGTGTTCTATGACGACTGAAATCCAGCCACTGTCCCCCGCACCCACCAACCGCCGCCGGCCGGGCGCGGACGTGGACCCGCCCAAGGCCTCCCGGCGCCGGTCGAAGTCGCCGGCCGCGAAACGCCTCCGCGCTGTCGGTAAGCACCTGCTGCTGATCGTCGCGGCACTGGCCATGATCTACCCGCTGCTCTGGATGATCGCCTCCTCGCTCCGGCCCAACGATCTGATCTTCCGGGAACCCGGGCTGCTGCTCTCCACGTTCGAGGTGGGGAACTACAGCGAGGGCTGGAACGCCCTGGCCAGCCCGTTCTCCACGTACCTGCTGAACTCTGCGGTGGTGGTGCTGGGCTGCATCATCGGCAACCTGGTGTCCTGTTCCATGGCGGCCTATGCGTTCGCCCGCCTGAACTTCAAAGGCAAGAAGTGGCTTTTCGGGGCGATGCTGCTCACCATCATGCTGCCGTTCCATGTGGTGATCGTGCCGCAGTACATCCTGTTCTCCCAGATCGGCTGGGTGAACACGTTCTGGCCGATCATCGTCCCCAAGCTCCTCGCCACTGACGCGTTCTTCGTGTTCCTGATGGTCCAGTTCATCCGCGGCATCCCCAAGGACCTGGACGAGGCTGCCAGGATCGACGGCGCCGGCCACCCCCGCATCTTCCTCCAGGTCATCCTGCCGCTCATGGTCCCGGCCCTGGCCACCACCACCATCTTTACCTTCATCTGGACCTGGAACGACTTCTTCAGCCAGCTGATCTACCTGACCGACCCCAAGATGTTCACCGTCCCGGTGGCACTGCGGGCTTTCGTCGATGCCACCGCCTCCACCTCCTGGGGTTCATTGTTCGCCATGTCCATCGTGTCCCTGCTCCCCGTCTTCATCGCTTTCCTCCTCGGCCAGAAATTCTTGGTCAAGGGCATCGCCACCACTGGTATCAAGTAGCTCCCCACCACATCAGGCGCCGACGTCGACGCCGCTCCTGAAAGGAACCCCATGAACCACATTCCCACCCGCCGGACCTACCTGAAGCTTTCCGCCGCCGTTGCAGCCTCGGTCCTGGCACTGTCCGGCTGCGCCGCCGGCGGAACCACCCCCGCCGCGGAAGAAACCGGGCCGGTCACCATCCGGTTCACCTGGTGGGGCGGCGATGCCCGCCAGAAGGCCACCCAGAAAGTCATCGATGCTTTCCAGGCCGAAAACCCCAACATCAAGGTGGTGGGCGAATACAGCGACTGGAACGGATATTGGGACAAGCTCGCTACTCAGGTGGCGGCCAACGACGCGCCGGACGTCATCCAGATGGACGAGAAATACGTCCGTGAATACGGCGACCGCGGCGCACTCCTGGATATGAAGAAGCTCACCGGCCTGGACACCACCGGCATCGCACCGGACACCCTCAAGAGCGGTGAGGTGGACGGCAAACTCGTGGGCCTCGTGACCGGCGTTGCCACCTTCTGCATCGCGGCCAACCCCAGCGTCCTCGCCAAGGCGGGCGTAGCCATGCCCGATGACACCAAGTGGACCTGGGAGGACTACCGGAAGATCGGCCAGCAGGTCAGCGCCAGCGGCGCAGGCACCGGCGTCGGCGTCCAGTACGGTGACCAGGACATCTACATCTGGGCGCGCCAGAACGGGGACCGCCTCTACGACGACGCCGGCAAGGTGGTCATCAAGCCTGAAACTTTGGTCTCGTTCTGGAAGCACACCGTGGAGCTCTCTAAGTCCGGCGCCGGCCCCAAGCCCTCAGCCATCATCGAAAACGCCTCGGCGTCCCTGAACCAGACCGCCCTCGCCAAGAACCAGATGGGGTTTGCGGGTGTCTTCAGCACCCAGCTCACCGCCTACTCGGGCGCCGCCGGCCAGGAGCTGAAGCTGCTGCGCCTGCCCGGCGAATCAACGTCCAAGGAAGCCGGCGCCTACTACAAGCCCTCCATGTTCTGGTCCGTGTCCTCCCGCAGCAAGCACCAGAAAGCCGCGGAGAAGTTCCTGAACTACCTGACCAACAGCCAGACCGCAGCGGACATCATGCTCACCGAACGCGGCATTCCGGCCAACACCAAAATCCGTGAAGCCATCGCGCCCAAGCTCAGTGCCACTGACAAGGCAGCCATCGCATTCACCGATGCCATCGCCGACGAAGTCCGGCCCGCTCCGCCCATCACCCCGGCCGGCGGAAGCGCCATCACGGACATCCTTAGCCGCTACACCTCGGACATCCTGTTCGACCGCACCACCCCCGAAAAGGCCGCCCAGCCATTCATTGACGAACTCTCCTCCTCACTCCGGAAGTAAGCATGACTGACACCCAAGACACGAACACCCTAGGCACCAAACCAATCCGCGTCGCCTTCGTCGGCACCGGCGGCATCGCCAACGCCCACGCCGAAGCCCTGCGGCAGCAGCCGGGCGTGGAGCTGGCCGTGGCCATCGATATCGACGCCTCACGCTCGGAGGCTTTCGCGGCCAAATGGGGCATCACCCGCACCGCGGCCAGCCTGAAAGAAGCGGCCGACGGCGGCGGGCTGGATCTGGTGGCCATCTGCACCCCGCCGTCGAGCCACTTCCCCCTGGCGCTGGAGGCACTCTCCTACGGCTTGAATGCCGTCATCGAAAAGCCGCCGGCACTGTCCCTGAGCGAGATGCGGCAGCTCGAAGCGGCCGAAGCAGCCTCCACCGGAAACCTGAGCTGCATCTTCCAGCACCGGTTCGGCTCCGGCGCCCAACGGCTCCTGACGCTCCAGCGCTCCGGTGCACTGGGCAGGCAGCTGGTAGGAACGTGCAACACGCTCTGGTTCCGGGACCAGCCGTACTTCGATGTGCCCTGGCGCGGGCTGTGGGATGTGGAGGGCGGCGGTCCCACCATGGGCCACGGCATCCACCAGTTCGATCTGCTCCTGCACCTGTGGGGTCCCTGGGCCGAGGTCACTGCGTTTGCCGGCAAGCTCGCCCGCAAGACCGATACCGAGGATGCCTCAGCCGCTGTGGTCCGGTTCGAATCCGGAGCCATCGCCACCATCATCAACTCCGTGATTTCGCCGCGGGAGACCTCCTACCTGAGGCTGGACTACGAAAACGCGACAGTGGAACTTGACCATCTCTACGGCTACACCGACCACAACTGGACGGTGACCCCGGCACCCGGCCAGGACGCCGTCGTCGGACTCTGGGCCCAGGGTGAGGACCGGGAAAGCGGGCACGCGGCGCAGTATGCCGCCGTCGTCCGGAACCTGCAGGCCGGCGAGCCGGCTCCGGTCTCCATCAGTGACGCGTACGCCACCATGGAGCTTGCGGCCGCCATCTATGCGTCCAGCGTCAGCGGTACCACCGTTGCCCGCGGCCAGATCGACGAAGCCAGCCCGTTCTTCACCCGCATGGACGGCCACCTGGAACCCTGGAAACAAGAGGAAGCACTCAACGCATGAACACCTCAAACGCCCTGACCTGGCGCGATGACAACCAGTCCCTGACCGTTTCGCTCGGGGACCTGGAGATCGCCACCTACACCTACAGCGCCACCGACGAACAGCGCGAATCACCGCGGCCGTTCTTCCATCCGCTCCGCACCACCGCCGGGGAAACCGTCAGCGTCTACCGCCCCTGGGACCACGTCTGGCACAAGGGCATCGCCTGGTCACTGCCGCACTTCGGCGAGGACAACTTCTGGGGCGGCCCCAGCTTCCGCCGCGGCGAGGACTACCAGTGGCTGCCCAACAACGGCGCCATGCGGCATGAGCGGGTGATCGGTTCCGGGCTCGACGGCGGCGCGTTCAGTTTCACCCATGCGCTGAGCTGGTGGACCCAGGCCGGGAACCACGTGGTGGACGAAACCCGCACCATCCGGATCAGCCCGAACGCTGACGGCGACTCCTGGGTGCTGGTCTTCGAAACGGAGATGACCAACGTCTCCGGGGCCGACATCCAGATCGGCTCCCCCACCACCGAGGGCCGCGAGAACGCCGGCTACGGCGGACTGTTCTGGCGCGGCCCCCGCGAATTCGCCGGCGGCAGGATCGCCGGCCCGGGCGGAGCCACCGGCGAGGCACTGCGCGGCACCCGCGGACCATGGCTTGCCTTCGTGGGCCAGCACGATGACAGCTGCCGCTTCTCCACCGTGCTGATCGCCGATGACACCAACAACGCCCAGCACCCGCCGGAGTGGTTCGCCCGGTCCGAGCCTTTCGCCTGCTTCGGGCCCGCCCCGTTCTTCAGCGCCGAAGTCACCTTCGCCGCCGGCACCACCATGAAGAACCGGTACGCCGTGGTGATTGCCGACGGCGACTCCGACGCCGGGCGGCTGGAGAACCTCGCCGCCGCCGCGGGAGACGCCCTGCACCAGCACCCAGTGGAGGCAACCGCATGACCGTCACCCGGCAGGTTGCAGCGTTTCCCGGCGCGGTAGCGCTGACCCGGCTCGGCGTCTACGACTGGGAAGCGGCCGACGGCGCCTGCGGCGGCTCCCCGCACCTGCACACCGCCTCCACCGAGGCGTACCTGGTGCTGGGCGGAACCGGGCGGGTGGAATCCATCACCGCCTCCGGCTACGAATCCTACGGGCTGGCCCCCAACGACCTGCTCTGGTTCAGCCCGGGCACCATCCACCGGATCATCAACACCGGCGGCCTGGACATCCTGGCCATCATGCAGAACGGCGGCCTCCCTGAGGCCGGCGACGCCGTCCTGACCTTCGAGGCGGACATCGTGGCCGACCCGGAACGGTACGCCAGGGCAGCAAAGCTCGACGCCGGCCCTAACCCCGCCCCGGACGCGCTCGCCTCCGCCGCACTCACCCGGCGCGACGCCGCGCTGGCCGGCTACCACCGGCTGAAGGAGGCTGCGCAGGCGGGCGACTTCGCCGCCGTCGAACGTTTCCACCGCGACGCCGTCCGGCTCATCCAGCACCGGGTCCCGGGCTGGCAGGAACTCTGGAACGGGCGGATTGCGCCGGAAGCGGCACGGACTGGGCAGTGGCTGGCGGACCTGGCCGAGGGCAAGTACGGCCACTTCAAGGATGCGGGCGTGTGCCGGACAGCCCCGGCAGCTCAGGAACGGATCTTCGGCATGTGCGGCATGCTACAGAAATGGTACTCAGCGGGACCCGCCTGAGCCACGGACGCCCGCGCGGGCTGCGGTGATGCGGGAGGGATTAGGCTGGAGCCGGATCCCTCCCGCGACGGCCGCTGGAAGAACATCTGAAGGGACGCCATGGTGCAGTCAGCAGTAGGACCGGGCCGGTCGAAGGCACCCACCATTTACGATGTGGCGGAGCTGGCCGGCGTGTCCCACCAGACGGTGTCCCGTTATCTGAAGGACAAAGCCACGCTCAAACCCGCAACGCTGGAGCGGGTGGAAAAGGCGCTGGCGGAGCTCAACTACACACCGAATCTCGCCGCGCGGTCCCTCCGTTCCCGCGAGCTGTACCGTCTCGTGGTGATTGTGCCGGAAGCGTCCCTGTACTTCCCCCTCCGCATGCTCAACGGGGCCGCTGAGGTGGCGCACGCCGCGGGCTTCCGCATTGATGTGATGGCGATGGAGGGCACTGCCCAGGCCCGCGCGAGCCGGCTCCAGGGGCTGCTCTCGGGTGACGACATCGCCGGCATCCTGTCCTTCGTTCCGCGGCCGGCCAAGCTCGGTTCAACCCCGGACGAAGCTCCCAATGTTCCGATGGTGGTGGCCGGAGAGTATGACAACCGGATGCGTGCCCGCGGCAGCCTGGCGGACGGCACCGCAGCGGCCAAAATCGTGGAGCACCTGGCCTCCCTCGGCCACCGCAATTTCTTCCACGTGGCCGGTCCTTCAGCCTGGCCGTCCGCCCGGAACCGCCTGGCGGTCTATGAGGAAACCGTCGCCCAGCTGGGCCTGACCTCGCTGGGGGTCGCCGCCGGGGACTGGTCCTCGGCGTCCGGTTACGCCGCAGGCCAGGACATCGCCGCCCTGAAGGATGTCACCGCCGTGGTGGCCGCGAACGACACCATGGCCATGGGGGTGATCCGCGCACTGCACGAGCACGGCATCGCCGTTCCGGATCAGGTCAGCGTGTTCGGCTGGGATGACATGGCTGAATCCAAGTACTTCATCCCGTCAATTTCAACCGTCAACATGGACGTGGAGGCGTTGGGCGCCCGGAGCATGGGCGAACTGATCACCAGAATCCGCGGCGGGGAGCCCACCGACGACGGGCCGACGCTGGCCCCGATGAAACTCGTCTTCCGGGAGTCCACGGGCCGGGTCAGGGCCTCTTCCTAGTTTTCGGCTCAACGGCTCGTACCGCTTTCCGCCTAGGGGCTCCGGCGGCAACGCCCGACGGCGGCGGCGCTGGCTTCCAGCCCGCCGGCCAGCAGTCCCGCTGCCACCCCGGCGGCGTCGGCGTCGGAGCGGTTCTGGCTGTTTTTGTCCTTGGCTTCGATCCGCGTGATGACCAGTTCGATACCCACGATGGCGCGCAGCTGGCCGGCGATGAAGCGTTCCGGCGCGTCGTCCACAGTCCAGGGCTGCTCCCGGCCCGCCTCGTGCAGATCGGTCAACTGCCGGACGTGGCGTGCCAGCCAGCGGGCGTCATCATGGATGACCAGCCTGCCGTAGACGTGCGCCGTGGAGTAGTTCCAGGTGGGCACCGCGCGGCCGTGTTCGGCCTTGGACTGATACCAGGAAGGCGAGATGTAGGCATCCGGTCCCTGCACGATGACCATCGCCTCGCCGACCGGCGCACTGGACCACTGCGGGTTGTTCCGGGCCACGTGGGCGTGCAGCGCACCGTGCTCCCCCGCGGACGGATCGTAAACGAACGGCAGCAGCGTGGCCAGCAGGCCGTCAGCGGTCATGGTCACGAGGTTGGCCGCGGCGGGACGGGCCAGGAGCTCCTGGACGGCGGCGGGCGAGGCAGCGAAGTGGGATGGAATGTACATGGCAGAGTCCTGTCAGGGGGTGGGGATTGGTTCGCGGGGAACGTCAGCAGTTGGCGTGCGCGGGCGGAAAACCCGGACGCGGACGGCTGCGCCGGCACAGGCTATGACCGCCAGGCCGCCGATGACGGTGCTCCAGGTCAGGGCCTCCCCCAGCAGGACTGCCGCCCAGCAGATGCTCAGGACCGGCTGGATGAGCTGGATCTGGCTGACCTGGGCCATGGGGCCGATGGCGAGGCCGCGGTACCAGGCGAAGAAGCCCAGGAACATGCTCACCACGCCGAGGTAGGCGAAGGCCCCCCATTGAAGGGGTGAGGCGGTTGGCGGCTGGTCGGCGATGGCCAGCGCTGCCAGGAACACCATCAGCGGCGAGGCCAGGACCAGCGCCCAGGAGACGGTCTGCCACGCCCCCAGTTCCCGCGCCAGCAGCCCGCCTTCGGCGTATCCGATGGCCGCGGCAACCACTGCGGCCAGGAGCAGCAGGTCCGCCCACTGCAGCCGCCCGATTCCGCCTGCTTGTACAAAGGCGAAGGTGATGGCGGCCAGCGAACCGAGGGTCAGGACCGCCCAGAAGGCTGCGGGCGGACGTTCACGGGTGCGGAGCACCACTGCCGTGGCGGTGGCCGCGGGCAGCAGGGCTATGACAACGGCGCCGTGGCCGGCTTCCACTGAGGTGAGGGCGAAGGAGGTCAGCAGCGGAAAGCCGACGACGCCCGCGGCAACCAGCGCCAGCCGCGCCCGGATCCGGGGTGTAGGGAGCCGTTGCCGGGTCAGTGCCAGCGCCGTGGCGGCGAGCACCGCGGCCACCACTGCCCGGCCGGACCCGATGAACAGCGGCGACAGACCGGAAACCGCCAGCCGGGTGAACGGCACAGTGAACGAGAATGCGGCCACTCCCAGGAGTCCCCACCAGATCCCGGTGACGGTCCGGGGCAGTATCACTGGGCTAACCGGGAGAGTAGCGCTACTATTGGGTTTCATGAACAACGATAGCAGTTCACGGATTGTTCTGGCACTGGAGCAGTGGATGAATGCGGCAGCCCCCGGGTCCCGGTTGCCGTCCACCCGGTCGCTGGTGGCCGAGTACCAGGCCAGCCCGGTGACCGTGCAGAAAGCCCTCCAGACCCTGACAGCCCGGGGGCTGATCGAGAGCAGGCCCGGCGTCGGGACGTTCATGCGCGCCGTACGGACGGCGCGCCCTTCGGATTACGGCTGGCAGACTGCCGCGCTGCGTTCCCCGCAGTCGGTGCTGCCCTCGGCCTCGAATACAATGCGCGATGTTCCGAACAACGCCATCTCGTTCCATTCGGGGTATCCGGACCGTGAGCTCTTGCCGGAGCGGCTGGTACGGGCTGCCCTGACGCGTGCCGCCCGTGGCGATGCCGCCCTCTCCCGCCCTCCTGCGGCCGGGCTTCCAGAGCTGCAGTCCTGGTTCGCCCACGAGCTCGGTACTTCCACGCCGGTAGGGATAACGCCGCCGACGCCGAGCGACGTCATTGTGCTGCCGGGCAGCCAGAGCGGGCTCAGCTCCATCTTCCGGGCGCTGGTGGGCGCCGGCCAGCCGCTGCTGATGGAATCACCCACGTACTGGGGTGCCATCCTGGCGGCAGCCCAGACGGGGGTGCGGGTGGTTCCCGTGCCCAGCGGCCCGGAGGGTCCCGATCCGGCCGAGCTGGCCCGCGCGTTCGAGGAGACGGGGGCGCGAGTGTTCTATGCCCAGCCCAATTACGCCAACCCCACCGGCGCGCAGTGGGCTCCGGGGCGGGGCGAGGAGGTCCTGGAGCTGCTGCGCCTGCACGGAGCTTTTATGGTGGAGGACGACTGGGCGCATGATTTCGGCATCTCCACCAGTCCTGTGCCTGTTGCCTCGCGTGACGACTCCGGCCATGTGGTCTACATCCGGTCGCTGACCAAAAGCGTTTCCCCGGCGATCCGCATCGCCGCCGTCATCGCCCGGGGCCCGGCCCGGGAGCGGATCCTTGCCCAGCGCGCCGCCGAGTCCATGTACGTCAGCGGGCTCCTGCAGGCAGCGGCCCTGGATGTGGTGACGCAGCCCGGCTGGCAGACGCACCTGCGCAGCCTCCGCCAGCAGCTCCTCTCGCGCCGGGACCTTCTTGCCGCCAGCCTGCGCCAGCATGTCCCGCAGGCCCACCTTGAAGGCCTGCCCCACGGCGGGCTGAACCTGTGGCTGCGCCTGCCGGACGGGACCGACGCCGCGAGGTTGGCACGCCGCTGCGGGGATGCAGGGGTCATTATCGCCGCCGGAACGGAGTGGTTCCCGGCCGAACCCGCCGGACCGTACATCAGGCTGAACTATTCCGGCCCGAATCCGGGCGCGTTTCCCGAAGGCGCCCGGATCATCGGCGAGGCCATGGGCGACCTCGAGCGGGCCCGCTGACCGAACCGCCGGGGTCAGACGGCTACTCTGACCAGCTCTTCGCTGGCGTCCCAGAGCCCGCGCGCCAGCTCGGCGTCGTAGGCCTGGGCGTTCGCCTTGGCCAGGGCCCGCTTGTAGTAGTAGGCACCGGAGATCCAGTCGGTCCCGGCGGTGCCGTTGATCAGCCAGAGCAGGGTGTCGGCTCCCTGGTCCGGGCTGAGCATGAAACGGTTGAGCAGCGTCTTGTAGGCGTGCCGCCAGGGGCTGGTGGACTCTGCCGCGAAGTTGGTGCGGACCACACCGGGGTGGAACGCCGCCGTCGTGATTCCCTGGTCGCCGAAGCGGCGGTGCAGCTCGGAGGTGAAGAGGATGTTGGCGAGTTTGGCAGTGCCGTAGGCGCGGTGGGTGGAGTAGGTGTGCTCGGCGTTGAGGTCGAACAGGTCCAGTTTGCCGAAGCTGTTGGCGCCGCTGGCGGTGTTGATGACCTTGGCCTTGCTGGCCGTCAGGGTGTCCATCAGCAGCGTGGTGAGCAGGAACGGCGCCAGGTGGTTGATTTGGAACGTGGATTCGTTGCCGTCCATGGTGCGCAGGTGCTTGCCCATGATGCCGCCGGCGTTGTTGGCCAGCACGTCGATCAGCGGGTAGTTTTCCTTCAGCTGGGCGGCAAGGGTGCGGACCTGGGCCAGGTCGGCGAAGTCGCAGACGAAGTAGTCGGCGTCGAGTTCCTTGGCGAGGGCCTGCGTCTTCTCCGCGGAACGGCCGACGACGACCACCCGCTCCCCTGCCTTCGCCAGGGTCCGTGCGGCTGCCGCGCCGATGCCGTCGCTGGCGCCGGTGATCACAATGGTGCGAGGGGTCAAGGGGTGTCCTTTGATTGGTTCGTTCCCGAAAAAGGGTGCCGCTGGCACAACGACGGCGGGGCGGCCGGTGTTCCCACCGGCCGCCCCGCGCAGCACATCAGTCAGCCGCTGGCTGGGGTCAGGGCGTCAGCCCGCCACCCCGGCGAGCATGAACAGCACCGCCGCGATCGCAAAGCCCATGACGCCGATCAGGGTTTCCATCACGGTCCAGGTCTTCAGGGTGGTCTTGACGTCCATGCCGAAGAAGCGGCCCACCAGCCAGAAGCCGGAGTCGTTGACGTGGGAGACCACCACGGACCCGGCGGCCACGGCGATGACCAGTGCGGCGACCTGCATGCCGGTCAGCCCGGCCAGGGCAACCGCGGGGGCGATCAGGCCGGCGGTGGTGGTCAGCGCCACCGTGGCCGAGCCCTGGGCGATGCGCAGGATGGCGGAGATCAGGAAGCCGGCCAGGATCAGCGGGATGCCCAGGTTGCCCAGGACATCGGCCAGTGCGGCGCCGATGCCGGAGGAGCGGAGAACGCCGCCGAACATGCCGCCGGCGCCGGTGATCAGGATGACGGAGCAGACCGGGCCCAGTGAGGATTCGAGCAGCTTCTCGATGGCGCCCCCGTCCTTGCCGCGTCGGTTGCCCAGGACGTACACAGCCACCAGGACGGCGATCAGCAGTGCCACCGGGGTCTCACCGATGGTGCGCAGGATCTGGAACCACTGTTCCTTCTTGACCCCTTCGGACAGGACGCCGGAGGAGGCCAGGGTGTTCAGGCCGGTGTTGATGAAGATCAGGACGAGCGGCAGGAGCAGCAGGCCGATGATGGTGCGGAAGCGCGGCGGGTGGGACTCGGCCTCGGCGCTGGCGTGGCCCAGGATTTCCGGCACCGGCAGGACCAGCTTCTTGCCGGTCCACAGGCCGAACAGGTAGGCGGTGACGTACCAGGTGGGGATGGCGGTGATCAGGCCCGCGATCAGGACCAGGCCGATGTTCGCGTCGAAGAACGCGGCCGCGGAGACCGGACCCGGGTGCGGCGGCAGGAAGATGTGCATGACGGAGAACGCGCCGGCAGCCGGGAGGCCGTAGCGCAGCACTCCCCCGCCGAGGCGGTGTGCCACGGCGAAGACGACGGGAAGCATGACCACCAGGCCGGCGTCGAAGAAGATGGGGAAGCCGAAGATCAGGGACGCCAGGCCAAGGGCGAAGGGGGCACGCTTCTCGCCGAAGACGCCGATCAGGTAGTCGGCCAGGACTTTGGCGCCGCCGCTGGTTTCAACGATGCGGCCCAGCATCGCTCCCAGGCCCACGAGGAGTGCCACGGTGCCCAGGGTTGTGCCGAAGCCGTTGATCAGGACCGGCACCACCTGGTTGGCGGGGATGCCGGTGGCGAAGGCGGTAGCGAGGCTGATCAGGATCAGGGCAACCAGCGCGTGCATTTTCAACCGGATGATCAGGAACAGCAGCACAACAATCGATGCCGCGGCAATGAGGAGCAGGGGGCCTGCTCCCAGCGTTTGGGTCCATCCTTCGATGACCATGGTTCTCCTTTGAAACTGAACTGATTGGGGGGTGTAAAAAAAGTCAGGACGCGTGCGGGGCGGGGAGCTTCAGCGCGGCGATAACCGCCCTCACGAGCTCCTCCGGGGACTGCGAGATGTCCAGGCGCAGGCTGCCGGCGGCGAGTTCGCCCTCGGTGAGCGGCTCCAGGGTTGCGAGCTGGCTGGGCAGGAGCGCGGGCGGCATGAAGTGTCCTTCGCGGCCCTGCATCCGCTCGCCGATCAGCTCGGGTCCGCCGTCGAGGTGGATGAAGAGCACACGCCCGTCTGCCTGCGAAAGCAGCCGACGGTACCCCTGCTTGAGGGCGGAGCACGTGAGCACGGTACTCTCGCCGGCCTCGGCCCGCGCAGTCATCCACTCCTGGATCAGCTGCAGCCAGGGCCACCGGTCCTCGTCCTGCAGGGGAATGCCCTGGGACATCTTGTCGATGTTGGACTGCGGGTGGAACTCGTCCGCTTCGGCACATGCCCAGCCAAGCTGCCGGGACAGGGCTGCCGCGATGGTGGACTTGCCCGATCCGGCAACGCCCATCACCACCAGGTGGGTGGCTTGATTCTGCATGTTTTACCTCCGAAGAAGACGCCGTTGGCTTTGGGAAGAAGCTCGTAGCCCACCTCTTGGAAAGTGCGCCGGGAGATAAGGTATCACCATTTTCAACCACAGATACTATCTTTACGTGTCACAAGTCATACCTTTGGATTTTTTCGGTACGCTGGGAGGGCGCGCAGCGCAGAGGAAGGCAGGAAAGATGTCGACGGCGACACTCCAGGACGCGGACAACACGCACGACGGCGGGGCCTCCCCCGCCATGCACGAACGGGTCCTTGAGGCGGTTGGCTCAGCCATCGCCGGCGGCACCCTCGCTCCAGGCAGCCGGCTCACCCTGGATTTCCTTCAGCACGAGTACGGCATCTCCCGCACAGTGGCGCGGGACACCATGAAGGTGCTGGAGTCCATGAACCTGGTCTACTCCCGGAGGCGGGTGGGCATTGTTGTGCAGGAGCGCCGGCTCTGGAATGTGTTCGACCCCAAGCTGGTGCGGTGGCGGCTGGCCTCGGACCGGCGCGAGATCCAGTACAGCAGCCTCACCGAGTTGCGTATCGCCGTCGAACCCATCGCCGCTGCCGGAGCCGCACGCCGGGCCAGCGCCGCGGAACGCGCCAGGCTGGTTTCCCTTGCTGCCGACCTGCGCCGCCTGGGCGAAGCGGGCGAACTTGGAGCCTTCCTCGAGGCCGACATCGAGTTCCACCGCCTGCTGCTGGCGAGCTGCGGGAATGAGATGTTCATGGCGCTGGACGGCATGGTGGCCGAGGTGCTGACCAGCCGGACCCGGCAGGGACTCATGCCGTTCAAGCCACGGAGCGAGGCAATTCAGGCCCACGAGGACGTCGCCGCGGCGGTGGCAAGCGGGGACGCGATCACTGCCGAAAGCGCCATGCAGCACATCCTGAACGAGGTCCGGAACGCGATGGGGCTGCACTGACGGCGGCTGAGCTTGCCGAACCCCTTTCCGGGCGCCCCACATCCGAGTAGCCTGCAAAGTAAGGGCTCAGGAAAGCGGCCCCGCTTGCTCTGCAGAGGGATCTGTGAGGTAAAAAATGGCCATCACCGGACATACATCTGAAGGTCTCGCCGCCACCGCCGCGCCGGCCGTGGTTCCCCGGCGCAAAGGCAGCATCGTGGTCAAGTGGATCACCACCACGGACCACAAGACCATCGGGTACATGTACCTGATCACATCGTTCGTGTTCTTCCTGCTCGCCGGCGTGATGGCACTGCTGATCCGCGCGGAGCTTTTCCAGCCCGGGATGCAGATCCTGCAGACCAAGGAACAGTACAACCAGCTGTTCACCATGCACGGCATCGCGATGCTGCTGATGTTCGCCACGCCCCTTTTCGCAGGGTTCGCGAATTTCGTCATGCCGCTGCAGATCGGCGCCCCCGACGTAGCCTTCCCCCGGCTCAACGCGCTGGCGTTCTGGTTCTTCCTCTTTGGTTCCACCATCGCGATGTCCGGCTTCATCACGCCCCAGGGGGCCGCATCCTTCGGCTGGTTTGCCTACAATCCGCTCTCCAACACGCTCTTCAGCCCTGGCGTCGGCGGTGACCTGTGGGTCTTCGGCCTGGTCCTGTCCGGTTTCGGCACCATCCTGGGTGCGGTCAACTTCATCACCACCATCATCTGCATGCGCGCCCCGGGCATGACCATGTGGCGGATGCCGATCTTCACCTGGAACACCCTGGTCACGTCCATCCTGGTGATCATGGCCTTCCCGCCGCTGGCCGCAGCGCTGTTCGCGCTCGGTGCGGACCGCCGTTTCGGCGCCCATATCTACGATCCGGAAAACGGCGGCCCGATTCTTTACCAGCACTTGTTCTGGTTCTTCGGCCACCCCGAGGTGTACATCATCGCCCTGCCGTTCTTCGGCATCGTCTCGGAGATCTTCCCGGTCTTCAGCCGGAAACCGATCTTCGGCTACAAGGGCCTGATCTACGCCACCATTGCCATCGCCGCCCTGTCCATGACGGTGTGGGCCCACCACATGTACGTGACCGGCTCGGTCCTGCTGCCGTTCTTCGCCTTCATGACCATGCTCATCGCGGTGCCCACCGGCGTAAAGTTCTTCAACTGGATCGGCACCATGTGGGGCGGTTCGCTGACGTTCGAGACTCCCATGCTGTGGAGCCTGGGCTTTATCGTCACGTTCCTCTTCGGCGGGCTGACCGGCATCATCCTGGCATCACCTCCGCTGGACTTCCATGTCTCCGACACCTACTTCGTGGTGGCACACTTCCACTACGTGGTGTTCGGCACCGTGGTGTTCGCCATGTTCGCAGGCTTCTACTTCTGGTGGCCCAAGTTCACCGGCACCATGCTGAACGAACGCCTGGGCAAGATCCACTTCTGGATGCTGTTCCTGGGTTTCCACGGCACATTCCTCATCCAGCACTGGCTCGGCGTCATGGGCATGCCCCGCCGCTACGCCGACTACCTGGTCGAGGACAACTTCATCTGGATGAACCAGTTCTCCACCGTCTCGTCCTTCCTTCTGGGCGCTTCCATGATCCCGTTCCTGTTCAACGTGTACCTCACGTGGCGCCGCGGCCACGAGGTGGAAGTGGACGATCCCTGGGGCTTCGGCGCCTCGCTGGAATGGGCTACGTCATGCCCGCCGCCGCGCCACAACTTCACGTCCATTCCCCGGATCCGCTCCGAGCGTCCGGCCCTTGACCTGCACCATCCCGAGATCCGGGTCCGTGAACACGAGGCCGTCCACACAGCCGCGGCTGCCGCCCTGGGCGCTGCCGATATTGGCGACGAAGACGTGCGCAGTCCAAATCCGGACGAATAAGCGACGGATAAAGCACAGTTGGGTTAAGCGGACACAAAAAAGCAGGGCCGGTCACTGACCGGCCCTGCTTTTGAAAATGAAACCCTAAGGCCCCAGAATCTCTAATGAATTAGAGTGCCTGGATGTTGACGGCCTGGGGACCCTTGGGGCCCTGCTCGGTTTCGAAGGAAACCTTCTGGTTCTCTTCGAGTGAGCGGAAGCCGGAAGAGGCGATCGCGGAGTAGTGAGCGAAAACGTCCTGTGAGGAGTCATCGGGGGAAATGAAGCCGAAGCCCTTTTCAGCGTTAAACCATTTGACGGTACCAGTAGCCATTATTTTTGTCCTTCGTGAAGGTGGAGGAAAAGTCCCGACTTTCGGGTCCTCCGGTGTGGGGTGTTCAAAACCGCTACTTCAGAAGAACGCGGACTTTCGACCGCGCGTACTGCCTGAACTACCAACTGCATAAACACAACAACAAAATCAACTGTACAGGAGTTTCCGGGAAGTATTTACCACCGGCCTTTCGGGGGTCCTGTACCCCCCCTGTGTTGCGGGCATATCCTGCCAACAGGTCCACGCTGCACGAACCCCGGGAGGAACCATGGAAATGGCCAAAGCGTCTGATGCTGACAAGGAACGCTTCCGTTCGGTCGTTCCGGAACATCCGGAGGTGGTGGTGAAGCCGATGTTCGGCAACCTCGGGGCGTTTGTGAACGGCAATATGTTCGCCGGCCTGTTCGGGCCCACCATCGGCGTAAAGCTTGCCGAGGCAGACCGCGAAGTACTTGAAAGCACCGAGCGGACCGTCCCGTTCGGACCCGCCGAGCGGCCCATGGGCGGCTACACAGGCCTGCCGGAGGTCTGGAATGAAGAGGGCGACGGCGACGACGCCCGCGTGCGCGCCTGGATCAACAAGGCGTTCGAACACGTTGCCGGCCTGCCGCCGAAGGCGCCCAAGACTCCCAGAGCTCCCAAAGCCAAGACGCCATAGCAACGCGGGGTCAGATAAGGCCCCAAAACCGCGGTTTATTGGGCCGTATCTGACCCCGCGTTGCTTCAGTTCACACCGACAGGATGATCAGGCTACCCAGGGAACCCGAAGCAGGGGAAGAATCCCTCCACACCCGGGCGGGCAACCTCGATGCAGCGTGACTTCACCTGTTCCAGGAGCGCGTTGCTGTCTGTTCCCGCAGCTGTCAGCCCGTTGACCGTGACCGAAACAGTTGCAGTGGCGGCGCGCCTCAGGTTGTTGTCCGTTGAGTTGACGTTGCCCACCCCGGGGAAGTTCTCATGCGTGCTGACGGTGTCATGCTCGAGCGGGCCGGTCCCGGTCCACGACGCCGAGAGGCTGATAGTGACTGGGTTGCCGTTACCGTCGGTGCCCGGCATTTGTGTGGTGATGGATGCGGTGGTCAGTCTCGGATCCACAACCAAGGGTGCCATGTTCTGGCCGTCTGCTTGGAAGAGCACCAGCCCCGGGACAGCAGCCGCAGCCACCGCGCCGGGCGCCTGAGCGCAGATATCGGTAATGCGAACGAACACAGCGGTGAGGCCCTGTTTGTTGACGGGGCCGGGCTGGGCAGCGTACTGGGCCACACTCGAGGAAACGAAAATTTCGGTCTGCTCGCAGCCGACGGTTTCGACCACCGCTGCAGAGCCGTGGGTTGAGGAAATCGTGTGGTAAATGTTGGGAGCGGCTCCGGCCGGTGCTGCACTCAGGGCCATCATGGCCGCCGTCGACAGTCCTATGAGCAAGCGTTTCACGACGACTCCTTTGTCCTCTTTTCACAGAGTAAGCCCGCGGGATCTGTGCGTCCAGAGCCCGCGTGTGCAGCCCGTTTTTGGCTTCAGGATGGAGGGGGCGTGCAACCTGCCGCGTCCACCGCACGGCAGGCGTTCACCCGGCCATACTTCCAATAGGTTTCAGTGCCAGGCTTCCTATCTGTGGTGGACTCCACCTTGTAGCGGACGGACTTGTTGTCGGCAGCACCCTTGCTCCACACAAGCGCGGCGACAGCGGCGACAATCGGGGAAGCCATTGAGGTGCCGCTGCCCATGTCGTAGGTCAGGGAGCGGTTGTACTGAGTCATCAGGGTGAACTTGTAGTACGGGAACGTCGAATAAACGTTGACCCCCGGCGCCGCCACGTCCACCCATTTGCCGTAGCTCGAGAAGGATGCCTTGTTGTCAAAGTTGTCGGTTGCCGCCACGGCAATGACATTCGGATACGCGCCGGGATAGATCTGGGCCTGTGTACCGGCGTTACCGGCCGCGGCCACCAACACCACACCCTGGTTCCAGGCGTTATTGACGGCAGCTTCGAGGGTGCGCGATGAAACGCGCTGCCCGAGGCTCATGTTGATGACCTTGGCACCGTGCGCCACAGCCCAGTCGATGCCCTGGGCGATGGCCGAGCTGGAACCGGATCCGGAGTCGTTGAGCACCTTGACATCCAGAATGGTGCATTCCGGACACACACCCGCGACACCCTCCTTGTTATCGTGTTTGGCCGCAACGATGCCGGCCACGTGGGTACCGTGGCCGTACCTGTCGTAGTCCTCCTCTACGGCAATGGCCTTGCCGCTGAAGTTGATCCGGTCAACCACCCTCTCGGAAATGTCCGGGTGGTTGAACGCCACACCTGAATCGATGATCGCGACCTTCGTGCTGCCTCCCTTGGCCGAGGTCCACGCTTCCACGGCATCCACATCAGCGTCCGTTATCCCGCCAGGGACGAATATGTCGCCCTTGGTATTCCAGAACGACTGGCCCACGTTCTCCAGCGCATACTGGCGGCCAAAGAAAGGGTCATCGGTTGTGGCCGTCACAAGCTCATCCGGCTCGGCGTATTCCACGGCCCGGTTCCGGCTCAACGCGGCGATGAGTTGAGCTTCTTTTCCGGCCGGCACTTTGATGAGGAAAGCACCGGTGCTGCCGATACTGGAACCCTGGCTCAGGCCATACTGGCGAAGTATGGCGGGTGCCGCGACATTGTCGCGGAACTTGACCATGATTTGCCCCGCAATGGGGGACGACTCAGCCGCTGCGTTGCCGGGGGCTGCCAACGTAATTCCGCCAAGCGACATCATTGCCGCCGCGAGAGTAGCCACAACAAGTTTTTTCATTTGGTCATTTTGCGCTTAACTTCGTCAGCTGGATAGAGGCCCGGTACCGCGGAGTCGCTCCGCATTACTCCTGGCCGAACCTGTCCACCGCCGGCGAGTACGCAGTGAACCCGGGCCGAAGCCGCACGGACTCCGCCCCGATCCTGGCGATGTCCTCCCACAGCACCAGGAATGAGCCCCGGTGCCTCCACCGAAGCATCGCCGGCAGCGGCCACGGCTGGGTCAGCCCGGTCCGCTCATAGCCCAGGAACGAGGACGCGCTGTGCGGGCTGACCACCAGGCCAAGCAGGCGGGCGTCGGCCATCAACTGCCGCGGGGTACCGTCCAACACAAACCGGGCGTCGGCCACACGGCCCAGGCGCGCGCCGTCGTAGTCGTAAACGTGGACGCCCAGCAGGTCACCGAGGATCATGGCGGCCTCCCGGGATGCGGGCGATTATCTTGTCCCGGATCCAGCGTTCCACCCAGCCGGCGTCGAGGTTTTCGCCGCTGACGCCAAGGCGGATCACCACACCGACGTCGGCAACGTCCTTCCACGGGATTCGGATCAGCCGGGACGACGGCGGCCTGCCGCCAAAGATCCGGGTGCCCAGCACCGGGCCGGTCAGCAGCGCCGTGAGGACCGGCGCCGAAGTCCCAGGCTCCAGTTCCTCGCCCAAGGAAGGACCGCTTAGCTCGAGGTCGTCCACAGTGGTGACCGGGACGCCGTCGTTATCCAGAACCTGGCGGTCCATCAGGTGCAGCTGCGCATCCAGGGTACGTCCCGCCGTCGGGGGCACCGGCGCCAGCTTCCGCGCGGACTTCATGCTCCGGCTCCCGTCACGATCATCAGGGGGATGGCGGCCAGCGAGGCCACCAGGATGATAACCAGGTAGATCATGGCGAGGACGTTCACGGGCCGGCCGTTGACGTGCTCGCCCATGTATTGGGGATCGTTGGCCACGATCAGGATGGGCAGATAGGTCAGGGGAAGCGCGATGGCGGAAAATACCACGGAGTACTCGGTGACCAGCACCGGATCAACACCCGTGGCCAGGACCGCCAGTCCGACCACCAGGCAGATGATCATGGCCAGGTGGAAGCGGGCGGCCTGGGCGGGGCGGCGGAACTTGCCCCAGGACCAGCCGAAGAACTGGGCCAGGGTGTAGCCGCTGGACAGCGTGGTCTCCAGCGCCGCGCCGAATGTCGCCGCGACCAGCCCCACCAGCACAAACGCCAGTCCCACTTTCCCGGCGCCCTCGGCCACCGGGAGGATCACCTGGCTCAGGGATGTCACGGCGATCCCTGCGGGCAGGAGCACGACGGCGGCGCACCCCGCGATCGCCACAGACAGCAAGCCGCCCAGCGGGAAGCCCACCAAAACGTTGATCCGCGACTGGACCAGGTCCTTCACGGACCAGCCCTCCTCCACAGCCCCGGAGGAGAAGAAGAAGACCTCGTAAGGGGTCATGGCAGCGCCGAACAGCGCGATGGCGTAGTACCAGTAGGTGGGCGCGGTTTCCTCGGCCGGGACCGCGGGCGCCAGGGCCTGCCCGGCCAGGTTTCCCCAGTCCGGTTTGAGCAGGAAGAGTGCCACGGCGAACACGATCAGTGTCAGGCCCAGGAGGCCGGTAACGTTTTCCATGATGGAGAATTTCACCCGCCAGATGACCAGCCACACGGCGAGCGCTGCCACCGGAATCCAGAGCAGATAATGCACACTGCTGGCCAGCTGCAGGGCCAGGGCGACGCCGCCGATCTCGGCCGTCACGGTCATCAGATTGATCAGGAAAGACGCGGACAAGTTGGCCAGTCCGGCGCGCGGTCCCAGCCGCTCGCGGATTACCTCGAACGTTGCCCGGCCGGAGGCTGCGGCAACCCGCCCGGACATGTTGGCGAAGAGGCAGATGCCCAGCACCCCGACGCCCACCACCCACACGAGCGAGAGTCCAAAACGGGAGCCGACGACGGCGTTGGTCACCAGGTCGCCGATGTCCACGAACCCGCCGATCGCGGTCAGGACACCGAGGGCCACTCCCAGCAGGCGTTTCACTTGCCACCCTCTGTGGCTGTCAGTCCGGAGAGGCGGTCCGCAGCTGATGCGAGCTCCCGGCTGCCGTCTTCCCGGGAGGGGGCGCCGTCGTCGCTGGCCACGGAGTCCCGTGCGGTGGTGAGGCCGGCAGCGCAGGCGTCCAGGACGGTCAGCGTTTCCTGCACCGTGGCGCGGGCCTCGTCAGTGCCGGGCGAGAGCTTCAGCACGGTGTCCCTGCTGGCCAGGAGCTCCTTCAGGGCGTCGTCGAGTGCCGTGGAGGCCGCGGCGCGGGTAAGTTTCCCGTCCGTGTCCTGGCGGAGAGCCAGCCTGGCGGTGGCGATGGCGGATGAGCTGTCCTCCACAGCAGTGGACACCGCGCCCGTGACGCCGCCGCTGCAGGAGGTGAGGAAGGCGAGCGCGCCAAGGCACCCGGCGATCAGCCGTTTTCGAGGGGCGGCGTACTCGCTGACTGGACTGTCCCGCACCTCGCCTCCAGCCTCCGGGCAGGCCCGGGTCCGACCGAATCACTGTTATGCAGGCAGCCCATTTAGTTGCCTAAGGCTATATATAGCACTTTCCGGCGTATAAGGAACTGTTCCGGCGTCAGGTTTTCAGGACGCCCAGCCCGGCGTAGCATCCTGCCATGGGACCAATTCGCGCCATCCTTCTTCCCGGGAGCGTGCTCCCCGCCGAACCTGCCTATGGTGCGCTGATCAAGGCGCTCGGACCGGATGTCCAGGCCGTCGCCAAGGACCTGGAGCTGTACGCCGGCGATGCTCCCCCGCCGGACTGGAGCCTGGACACCGAGGTCGACGGCGTGCTGCGCGAGGCCGACGCCCGGGGGTGGGAGACATTCCATCTGGTGGGGTATTCAGGCGGCGGAGCGGCGGCGCTGGCGTTCACGGCCAAGCACCCGGACCGGCTGCTGAGCCTGGCGCTGCTGGAACCGGCGTGGGCCGGGGCCTGGGATTGGAGTCCCGCCCACACTGAGCTCTGGAAGCAGTACGAGCAGCTTGAGACCCTCCCGCCGGAGCAGTTCATGCGCGCCTTCATGAGGCTGGGAGTCAAGCCCGACGTCGTCCTGCCGCCGCCGCCGGATCCCCCGCCGCCGTGGATGGCCAAGCGTCCCGCGGGCATCAGGGCGTTCCTGAGGACCTTCAAGACCTATGAGCTGGACAGGGAGCGCCTGGCCGCCTTTCGGCAGCCGGTCTTCTTCGCCCTCGGCGGCCTAAGCAATCCCGATGACTACGGCGAAATTGCCAACCGGCTCTCACGGGTCTTCTTCCCGGATTTCCATCTGGAACTGTTCCCGAAGCGGCACCACTTCGACCCGCCACACCGGATCGAACCTGAGCGGCTGGCGGAGCTCCTCCGGCGGCACTGGGAGCAGGCGGAAGCAGGGTAGCCGCGGGGTACGGACCCGGAAGTAACCGTCAGCCTAAGCTTGGTGCCATGAAGACGGCCGCTGACGCCCCGCGTACCTTCGGCTCCCGCGCCTTCGACGCGGTGAGGACCCTCACCCCGGGGTATTTCGCGCTCACCATGGCCAGCGGGATCATTTCCGTAGGGCTTGAGCTGGAAGGCTTCCAGGCGTTTTCGGCGGTTCTCCTCGTGGTCTGTGTGGCCTCCTACGCCGTGATTCTGGTACTCAGTCTGGTGCGCCTTGCCAGGTTCCCCGCCGAGATGCGCCGGGACTTCCTGGACCCGGCCCGGGCGTTCGGCTTCTTCACCTTCATTGCGGGAACGAACGTCCTCGGCGTGCGGCTCGGGATGGCGGGGTGGCAGGGTACGACGGCGGCGCTGCTGGCCGTTGCGGTGCTCGCCTGGGTGCTGCTCGGCTACGTTGTGCCGTGGACTGCGGTACTTGGCCGGGAGGAGCGGCCCGTGGTCAAGGACGCCAACGGCACCTGGTTCATCTGGTGTGTGGCAAGCCAGTCCGTGGCAGTCGCGGCAGCCTCCATCGAGCCCCTCGCGGCTGCGGAGTGGCGCGCGGCCCTGGCGCTCGTCGCCGTCGTGTCCTGGTCGGTGGGGCTTATCCTGTACGCCGCGGTGGGGATCTTCGTCTCGCTCAGGCTCATGACCTACCCCATCCGGCCCGAGGACCTCCGCCCGCAGTACTTCGTGGCCATGGGCGCCCTGGCCATCAGCGTCCTGGCCGGTGCGCGGATCGTCGAGATGGCCGGTGCTCCCATGGTGGATGCAACGCGGGGACTCGTGGCGGGCTCCTCCGTGGTGTTCTGGTCCTTCGCCTCGTGGCTCTTCCCGGTGCTGCTCGCGGCCGGGTGGTGGCGGCACATCATCCACCGCGTGCCGCTTTCCTACGAGCCCGGCCTCTGGAGCGTCATCTTCCCCTTGGGGATGTACGCCGTGGCCGGCATCTACCTGGGGCGGGCCGACCATCTCCCCCTGGTCGCCGCGATCGGCCGCGCCGAGCTGTGGGTGGCCGTCGCAGCGTTCCTCGCCACCTTCGCCGGGATGCTCTGGCATCTATGGACCACGCTGGTGCGCCCGCCGCGCTGAGCGGGCACTGGTACCCGCTGGGACCTTCTCCTCTGGTTCCAAAACGCCCCCGGGAATGCACTTGTACCAGCAGGTGCCGAGAGGACGCGCCTGCCCGAGAGGAGACAGCCACATGACCAGGAACGTTGTTCAGAGCACAAAGATCGATGCCCCGGTGGAGAAGGTATTCGCCTTCCTGAGCGACCCGACAAACTGGATGACCGCTTTCCCCGGTGACAGCGAAGTCACACACCTCGAGGTCAAGCCCGACGGCGTGGGAACGTCCGCACGCTGGGCCGCCAAGATGTGGGGCGTCCCCATGCACGTGACCCACGAGTACCAGGAGGTGGATCCCAATAAGCGCATAGTGTCCAAGGCCTCCGTGGGACCTGTGATCACGTTCTCCCTGGAACCGGTCGACGGCGGCACGGAACTGACCGTTGAGTCGGTCTTGGATATCCACGCGCCCCTGGTCCGGGTGCCGGTTCAAGCGCTCTTTGTCCGCTGGACCGAAGACGACATCCACGGCATGGTTGCCAATGTCAAGAGCCTCATGGAGACCGGGAAGAAGGCCGTCCCTGAACCAGACGGGAAAGGCGAAAAAACGTTCACCCAGACGCTGACGTGGGCGGACGGGATCACCATCGCCGCACCGGTGCAGCAGGTCTTCGATCTCGTCAAGGATCCCGGAGTCTGGCTGGGACCGGACGTCCGGATCTCCGACCTGAAAACCACGGCAGAGGGCGCCGGGACTACGTTCCAGGCCGAGTGGAAGGTCCTGGGGATCCCGCTCAAGACGACGCATGAGTACACGGAATTCGTCCCGAACGAGCACTTCACGTCAAAAGCGGCATTGGGTCCCGTCTTCAGGGTCGAGGTGGCTCCCGAGGACGGCGGCACCCGGCTCAGCATGCGGTCCGATGTGGTCCCGCGGAACATGGCGGAGGCAGCTGTTGACTCGCTGGCCATCAAGATGTCCGAGCGCAGCCAGGCCGAACTCCTGGCAAACATCAAGGCAACCGCGGAAGCCGGCACGGGGGCGCGGTGAGCGGCCCGGCGCGACGCGCGGCGGCTGGCCGCACCAAATTGCTGTTGCTTGAAGCGTCACTGGCCGTCCAGATGGCGGCATATCTGCTTTGGCGTCCGGCCATGCTGCGGTGGGGAACCCAGGATGCGGAAGCTGTTGAAACGCTGCCCGGTGATAATAACCTGGCGAATCCGACGTTCCAGAGCACCCGGGCCATCACCATTGACGCGCCGCCGGAGCGCGTGTGGCCCTGGATAGTGCAGATGGGGATCCATCGTGCCGGGTTCTATACCCACGACCGCCTGGAACGGGCAATGTTCCACGCCCGGTACGTGGAGGGAAAGCACTCGGCGACGCGCATCCACCCGGAGCTGCAGGATCTCAAGGTCGGCGACCAGGTGCCCTACGGCGGCGGTGTCTACGCGACGGTGACCGCGATCGAGCCCAACCGGCACCTCGTGGCTGGAGAGGCGTTCGTGCTGCGGCCGATCCCGGGAAACCGGACCCGGTTGATCATCAGATACCGGGGGATGGGCTATATCAGTGAGGCTGTCCAAGGCACCGCCGCGGACGCCCCGGCGTTGACCAAGGCCATCGCCAACACCGTCAGAAAAGTGCCCGGCGCACTGCTGCTGGCCCGGGGCATCGACATCCTTATCGGCGATCCATTGCACCATTACATGGAAGTCGGCATGCTCCGCGGCATCAAGGAACGCGCGGAAGGGAACACGGGGAAAGGCACCCCGGCTGAGGTGAACTCCTAGCGCAGCACCCGGGGCCGGCGCCTGTGCCGCGGCGCAACCACCGGAACCGGGGCGCTGAAGCGGAAGGCACGGCGGGCAATGTGATGGTTCTCGGGCCGGCGGCGGACCAGGATGGGCCCGGCGGGCAGCTGCTGGGCGTCGCGGGCGAAGAACCAGGCCTTGGCCAGTTCCACCAGGACCAGGTAAACCACGATCATGCCCAGCAGTGCCAAGAAGAAGGGAACAGGCAGGGGGTCGAAGCCCAGCACTGCGGCCACGGGTGAGAGCGGCAGGAAGATTCCCAGCGCCACCACACCCAGTGAAGCCTCGATCAGTCCGGCGGACGGCCGGCTGCGCAGGAAGGGCACGCGCCGGGTCCGGATGGCGAAGATGATCAGTGTTTGGGTGGCGATGGATTCGATGAACCAGCCGGCGCGGAACTCCCCCGGCACGGCGTCGAAAACAAACAGCATCAGCGCAAACGTGGCGAAGTCGAAGACCGAACTGATGGGCCCGAACAGGAACATGAACCGGCGGATGAAGGCGATGTTCCAATGTGACGGGGCCCGGAGCTGTTCCTTGTCCACGCGGTCGCCCGGGATAGCCAGCTGGCCGGAGTCGTAGAGCACGTTGTTGAGCAGGATCTGGCCCGGCAGCATGGGCAGGAAGCTCAGCACCACGGACGCGGTGGCCGCGCTGAACATGTTGCCGAAGTTGCTGGAAGTGCCCATCAGCACGTACTTGATGGTGTTGGCGAAGATCCGCCGGCCTTCCCGCACGCCCTCGGCCAGGACGGCAAGGTCCTTGTCCAGCAGGACGACGTCGGCGGCGTCCTTGGCCACGTCCGTTGCGCTGTCCACGGAGATGCCGATGTCGGCCTTGTGCAGGGCTAGGGCGTCGTTGACGCCGTCGCCCATGAAGCCCACGGATCCGCCGCTGCGGCGCAGCAGGGCGATGATCCGGGCCTTCTGCTCGGGCGAGACCCGGGCGAAAATGGTGGCGGTCCGGGCCGAGAGGGCGAGTTCGTCGTCGGACAGGGCGTCGATGTCCGCCCCGGTCAGCGTCCCGCCGGAGATCACGCCGACCTCCGCGCAGACCCGTTCGGCGACCTTGGCGTTGTCCCCGGTGGCTATTTTGACCGAGATCCCCAGCGCCTCGAGTTCGTCCAGGGAGACCCTCGCGTTCGCCTTTGGCCGGTCCAGGAAGATCAGGAAACCCGCCAGGACCAGATCGCGCTCGTCGTCGGGGGTCAGCTTGTCCAGCCCCGCCGCAGGACGGGTGGCCACGGCAACCACCCGCGAGCCGGCGTCGAACTGTTCATCCAGCATCGCCTGCACCGCGGGCGGGGTGGGCCCGCACAGGGCCAGGACGTCCTCCGGGGCGCCCTTGGTAACCAGGCGCGCCGGGCCGCCGGCCTCGCGGACCAGCACGGTGGTGCGGCGCCGCTGGTGGTCGAAGTCGATCAGGTCCAGCCGCTCGAAGCGGGCCGGGTCGAAGCCGGCCGCGCCGGGACTCTCCCAGAGCGCGGCGTCCAGCGGGTTCTGTCCGGCGGAGGAGAGCCTGGCCTCCGTGTAATCGGCTTCGGTGGCCAGCAGCCCCAAGGTGAGCAGGCCGCCGTCGGACGTTTCCGGGGTTGCCGGAAGCGCGGCGGTGAAGCTGATCCGCCCCTCCGTGAGGGTGCCTGTTTTGTCGGTGACCAGGATGTCCATGTCGCCCAGGTCCTCGATGCAGACGAGCCGTTTGACCAGCACCTTCCGCCTGGCCAGCTGGCGGGTACCGGTGGCCAGGGAGGTGCTGACGACGGCGGGGAGCAGCTGCGGCGTGATGCCCACGGCGATGGCCAGGGAGAACATGAGGGATTCCAGGAGCGGGCGCTGCAGCACCAGGTTGGCGATGAAGATCAGCGTGGTGAGCACCACGGCCACCTGCAGCAGCAGGAAGCTGAACCGCTTGAGGCCGAGCTGGAATTCGGTCTGCGGCTGCCGCTCACCCAGGCCCAGGGCGATCCGGCCGAATTCGGCCCGGCCGCCGGTGGCCACCACCACGCCGGTGCAGCCGCCGGACTGGATGACGGTGCCCATGAACACGCAGGAGCCGAGGTCGCCCAGCGAGGCTCCGGCCGGGACCGGCGCGGGATCCTTAGCTGCCGGCAGCGACTCCCCCGTGAGGATGCTTTCGTCGCAGAGAAGGTTCTTGGTGCTCAGTAGCCGCATGTCGGCGGGGATGATGGCGCCGAGGGAGAGATGGACGACGTCGCCGGGTACCAGGGCGGTGACGTCCACTTCCCTGGTGGTTCCGTCGGTGGTTCCGCCGCGGAGCACCACGGCACGGTGGGTGACGCGGGAGTGCAGGGCCTCGGAGGCGCGCTCGGCGCGGAACTCGTTGGTGAAGCCCAGGCCAACGCTGGCCAGCAGGATCACGCCGATCACGATCGAGTTGGTGGCATCGCCCAGGAACAGGGACAGCCCGGCCGTGATGAGCAGCAGGATGAGGATGGGGCTGGCGAACTGCCGGCCCAGGACCGCCCAGCCGTTGGCCCGGTGGGTCCGGACGGCGTTCGGGCCGAAGTCCGCGAGGCGGCGTGCGGCTTCCTCCTCGGACAGGCCTTCGGGGCCCGAGCCCAGCCGGGCCAGCACCTGTTCCGCAGACAGGCTCGCGGCCTCGGCGATGGGCAGCTGGAGGGAGGTCCGCTCCTGGAGGTTCAGCTCTGGCATGGGGATCCGTTCGGACACGTCGGTCTTCAAAATGCCGGTTTACGGCTAAGGGTACGGCTTGAAGCTGGGAGGCGGGGCTGGTTTTTGGTGGGCCAACGCACCCGGTCCGGAAGCCGGCTGCTGGCGTGGCCAATGGCCCGCCCGTAGGCTGGCCGGATGGCGCGAACAGCAAGAGAACGCATCGAAGGCGACCCGGCATCAGCGGTGATCTACAAGGCACTCATGGACCACCTTTCCCCGCTCGAAGGGTGGGAGGTCCAGGAGAACGCCTCGTCCTTCCACGTGGCGCGCGGGCGTGCGTTCCTGGGCATCCATCCGCGCCGCGGCGGCATTCTGGTCAACATCGTCCTGAACCGGCAGCTCGAGTCCGAACGATTGCACCGTTCCGATCGCGTCTCTGCAAACCGGTGGCACAACGAGTTCATCCTGCTGGGCCCGGAAGCGATCGATGCTGAGCTTCTCGCCTGGATCCACGAGGGCTATGACCTGACGGCCTAGGCCTGGGGCCCAGGTTCCCGCCCGCGTGGGGACTTCCGCTCCTGTCCCCCGGTCCGCGCCTTCCTCCGAAGCACGTACCGCCCGGCGAGGGCGGCAAGGAGACCCGCCAGCATCATCATCAGCAGCACTTCATCGAAGGACAGCCCGTCAATGTTCGGTTGCAGCTCTTCTTCGGTGGCCCATCCGAACCAGACTTCACTGACCAGGATCCCGGCGACGAAATAGACCACCGCGGAGAAAAGCCACAGCCACCGCGTCAGCCCCTTCCCCACAATCAGGTGGGTGATCAGCCCGAATCCCAGCGCCATGGCTGTCAGAAGAGCCAAGCCGCCGATTCCCAGATCCCACCGCATCGCAACCCGTTCCCTCCTTGCTTACCCGTGCTTCATTCACTATTTGAGGCTCAGCACCTCGTCGATCGGGCGGCCGTCGATAAACACCTGCGCGCTCGTGGCCCCGGACGCTGCCATGGCGGTGTACTCCAGCTGTGCCTTCGCCCGCGGGATGTCGCACACGCCGCCGAGCATGAACTGCCCGGAAAGGTAGATGTTGATGGTGCTGCCCTCCAGTTCTCCGCTGACGTACATCAGGTTCGACTGGTACAGGACGTTCACCAGCCCGGACAGGCCGACGTCGCGGCTCCTGTTCACGAGCAGGGTCCCGATGCTGGGGCCCACCTGGTCCGTGAAGCGGACCGGCGCCGTGGTGGTGGCCACGATGCTGTCGCCGCAGCCGATCATCGGCCCGGATACGCCGTTGTCGCCGATGGCGACGTAGTAGATCGTCAGCGGGGCGGTCTGCTCCGGGAACCCCGTAAAGGTGGGTTCCGCCGTCGGGCCCGCGGGGGCGGACGACGGCGGCGCGGACGACGGCGGGACAGTCGCCGTCGGGCTCGGGGTCACCGCCGGGCTGGTCGGCGCTGTGGCTGTCGGGGAAGGGCTGACGGTCGCCGCCGCGGAGGCGGAGCTGGTGGTGGGCGCGGGGGCCGGAGGCCCAAAACAACCTGCGAGAGTCAACAGGGCGCCTGCCCCGAGAACGCCGACTGCCGAAAACCTGGGCCTGGTCATGATGCCCCCCTTGAGTGCGGGCCCGGAATATTCGGGACCCGCCTTCAACCTACGCCGGAGCCGTCCTTCCGGAACAGGGACTTAAGTCCGCCGACGGGGCGCTGCCTAGCGGCAGGAGTAGTTGTAATCGAGTCCCGCCGACACATACTGCGTCACTGACACCGGGCTGCCCGGCGTCAGGCCAGGCAATGAGCAGTTCGACTTCGCTCCCCGCAGGGTCTTGGCACCTGCAAGCCAGCTTGGCAGCCCCGTGAGGGAGCTGCCGGAGGGCACGGTCCCGGCGATGGTGCCCCACTGGGAGCCCGTCGAGTAGATCCCGACTCCGGCGCCCGCAACGCTGGCGGTGATGCTCTTGAAGTAGGCCACCATCCCTTCAAGGTCCGCCCGGTTCAGGGCCGTGCCGCCTGTGCCGGTCTGCCAGCTGTTGCCGGTCTCCACGTCCAGCCACCAGAAATACGTGCCGGGGTTCGCCACGCCTCGTTTATTGGCATCGTCATATGCCTTTGCGTAGCCATACATGTATGAGCAGGCGAGGTCGACTGCGCCTGCGCATGTCCCATAGGGGTTGGTAACCTTCACGTCGGGGTAGACGTTGGAGGAGGGCCACCAGGAGCCGGTATGTCCTGGATTGGCAGTGTTCACGTACAAGGCAACCTTGGGCTGCGCTGTTCCCCCGGTGGAGCGGGCGGCCCAAGTGAGTTGCTCAGAGAGGCAAGGGTTGGTGTTGTTGGCCAGTCCGCCGGTCACGCCCACGATCGCGAACGCCTGCCCGCTGGGAAGGGTCTTGCCGCACTGGGGCCAAGAAACATCGTTGCCCACCAGGTCCGTAGTCCCGGGCGGTGTGGCCGCTGTCACCGGGGCCATTCCCGTGACCGCCAGTCCACAAAGGGCCAGGAACGTGCATGCAATCTTCATCCCAAATCGAGCCATGCCCAACATGGTACGTCTGCTTCCGGAATGAAACGCCGATGAAACCCCGGCGTTTTAAGCGCGTGCCGGCTCAGGTGCGTTTGTGAATGTTCCGCTTTGGAGTCTTGCCATCCGGCGGGCAACGCCGGCCACCCTGGTCAGGCGGGAGGACGGCCGTGCATGCTCAACCCGCAGACCATGAAGAGTAACGACGTGGTGCCACATTCCAACCGGTTCGCTGACATCTCCGCCGCCGGTGAGCCCGTTCTGGCGAGGTACGGCTTCCCTGCCTTCGGGCGGAACGGATCCAGTTCCAGGGGGCCGGGTGGTTGCCCGGAGCACTTTCTAAGGTTCCAAGCTCCGCGGTGCACTATCAAACAGTGGTGCGAAAAGCTCTAAGTCGGTTCGAGGTATCCGGCAGGCATCCGCGGCCTCCCGCCAAGCGCCCAACGCCTTGCGCACTGAGTCGAGGATCGCATCCCGTTGAGCGGGTGTCACGAAGTAATCCGCCGAAGCCAAGAGGGCAGCCATGGCGTCATCCCTGGTGGTCGCTCCGTCAACGGCGGTGCTTCGCTCCGCAGCCATGTCGGGATTCGGGTTTACGTCGAACGCCGGCGAAAAACGCCAGCCACTGCGTCCACGGAGAAAGCCATGGTTCCGGAGATGGTCATCTGTATTGTTCACTGCAATGTTGAAGGCCATCCGCCGGAACAGTTCTTGGCGGTCCGCCTTGGGTTCCTCGGAGTTCTCATCAATGACGTCCAAGAGATCGAGGTAGTCGCCGTCCGCGCCGTCGCTCTTTTCAAGCATCGTCATCGCCGACAAGTAGCCGGTCCTCCGCTCCCCTTCCCGATCAAAGCGATCGAGGACCAGGACTGAATCAGTGCTGCCCAGGTGCACGAGCTGGTGTTGGGGAATGGTAATGCCGGCCGCTTGGGCCATCCGCAGCACGGCCGCTTCCCAAGCTATGACCGCCCAATCGTCTCCCTGATGTCCGAATTTGGCGATCGCCAACCGGCCGCCGTCCTGGATGGATGCCTTGGGACGGGCTCCCCCAAGGCTGCCCGTCCCGGCGTCGAGCAATTTCTTGAGTGCACTCAGGTTGTCTGGATCGTTCTCGACATCGCTGGCGGCCTGACGGAGCTCGGGCAGCTGGACGAGCTTGGGCACTTCGGTTCCGTCACTCAGATACGGGCCGTTCCCCACCCGGAACCGCAATGCGCCCTGCCTTGTGCGGTCGGATACGCCGAGGAGGAAATCCGGGGCCGTGAGGGTCCCGGCGTTCTTGCCAAGCTGCCGCGCCTCTGCCTGAAGCCGTTTGGTGATGATGTGGCGTCCCCAGCGGTCAGGCGAGGCGTCGTCAAAGGCTCCGGGGAGGCCCCTGGCCGCGTGGTTTCCACCCGTCAGGGGCAGCCTGGGGTCTATCGGATAGGAACCGGGCAAGGCGAGATAATCGAGGGCGTATGTGAAGTTGGTGGTGACGACCCCCCGCTTCGCGACAATGAAGGCACGTCCCACGTGCACGGTCCCCGATTCCATTTCGAGATCGACTTCAATGGGTTCACTCACCGGCGCACCCGCTGCGGCAATTCCTGGTCTGCCCGCGCGCGGCCGAAGTCGCTCTCGTACGGGTCAAAGGCGACGTTGAGCTGATCGCTGAGGCCGAGGACTCGCGCCACGTCGAGGAATGCCTCGAAACCGACTCCGAGCTCGCCATGTTCGAGCTTGCGAAGCGTATTGCGGCTTAGGCCGGCACGATCGGCTACCTGCTCCGCCGTCAGGCCTAGAAGCTTGCGCCACGTAACCAACTGTTCGCCGATGGTGCGCGCAGTCCGGTGAGTCTTCTGGGACGTTCTCTTTGTCACCACACCTTAAGGATAACGCTAATGATAGCAAATATGAGCATTAAGCCTTTTTATGGTCACATTAATGACCATTAGAACAGTTTCCTGGAACGACGACGGCGCTGGCCGTGGGCCAGGCAGGCGGGCCGACCGTGCTACTCCCCGCGGGCCCTGGACAGGTGGTTCGCGGCTGCCATTTCGAGGTGCGTCAGGTCGGATGCCACAGTGACGAAGGTGAATCCTTCCGCAATGCGCTGGCTGGCGATCTCGCCCGTCGCCGTGTGGATGGCTGCGATCACGCCGGCAGCCTGGGCAGCCTCGCGGATGGTCACCAGCGCGGCGTTGAACTCGTCCGCAACGTCCGGGTCGTTGGGGAACTTGCCGCCCACGGCCAGGCACAGGTCGGACGGGCCAATGTAGATGCCGTCGATCCCGGGCACGGCGCAGATCTCCTTCACGTTCGCCAGCCCCTCTGGGGTCTCAATCATGGCCAGGCACAGCACGGTGGCGTCGGCCTCAGCCGGCACAGGCCCGATCCGCAAGGCGGAGCGCATGGGCCCGTACGACCGCATGCCATGGGGCGGGTAGCGCACAGCCCGGACCGCCGCGGCGGCTTCCTCCGCATTGTTCACCAGTGGGACAATCACACCGGCGGCACCTGCGTCCAGTGCCTGCCCGATGAACGCTGCGTTGTTCGATGGGACCCGCACGATCCCGGCAGCACCGGCGGCGTCAATCGCCATCAGCCCGTGCAGCCAGCCCGAATAGCCCATCAGCCCGTGTTGCGCGTCCAACGCCACATAGTCGTAGCCCAGCCGTGCCACCCGCTCAGTGGAAACCGGCGAGTCCAGAACCACCCAGTATCCGACGACGGGCTCATTGGCTCGGGCTTTGGCGGCAAACGATGCGGCACTCATGTCAAGTTCCTCTTCAGTTGGGTTGATGACAAGACTCGCAGGCAGGCCGCGGTCAGGCAGGAAGGCTAGCGGTTGTACTTCGGCATGGGTCCATGGATTTCCGCGGCCACCGCATCGCAGGCCGCCACCACGGCCTCGGGCAGGGTCCCCTTCGCGGCAGCAGCGATATTGGCCTGCAGCTGATCCAGTTTCGAGCCGCCCAGCAGGATGGAGTTCACGCCCGGTTTGCTGAGCAGCCAGCGGAAGGACAGCTCGGGCAGGGGCAGGCCCGCGCCCGCGGCAATGTCCCCGAGCTGACGGACAGCGTCGAACAGCCGGGGGTTCCAGTACCGCTGCCTGTACATCTCGGCCAACCGCGAGGTGCCGAACCGGCCTGCCTCGGGGGACTCCGCGAACGAGTGCTTGCCCGTGAGCAGCCCGCCGCCCAGCGGGTTGTAGACCATGGTCAGCAACCCGGTGTGCTGCGCGAACTCCATATATTCGTCCTCGATCCGCGTGGCCAGCAGGTTGTAGAGCTGTTGGGCCACCACCGGCCGGGGCACCCCGGAGGCGTCGGCTGCGATGTTCAGCTCGCTAATCTGCCAGGCGGCGAAGTTGGACACGCCCCAGGCGCGGATCTTGCCGTCGCGGATCAACTGGCCAACGGCGGCAAGCGTCTCTTCCAGCGGGGCGTTCCGGTCCGGCTGGTGCAGGTAGAAGAGGTCCAGCCGGTCCGTGGCCAGCCGCCGGAGGCTTCCCTCCACGGAACGGCGGAGCCCCTCGGCGGACAGCGGCGAGTTCTCTCCCGCGTCCGGGTGCGGCATCCCGGCTTTGGAGGCCAGAACGACAGCGTCGCGGTGCGCGGGCAGGATCTTCGCCAGGATTTCCTCGCTGGCTCCGCCCGCGTACCCGTTCGCTGTATCCACCACAGTGATGCCGGCGCCGAGCGCGGCCGCCAGCATGCCGGCGGCCACCCCCTCCGACGTCGTGTCCCCGAACGTCATGGTGCCTAGGGCTAGCTGCGAAATGGGAAGCTCCAGGCCTGCCACGTTGGTTCCCTGCATCAGCTGGCTTCCTCCATCAGTACGGGTTCACCTTGGGGTGCCACCTTGTTCAGTCGTGAAACCAGCTCGCGGGGTTTGCGGCCGGTCATGGTCAGCGGATCCAGCGCCGCGGCCCGCAGCGCCCGGGTGTAGGGGTCCCGGGGCCTCGTGAGGACCTGTTCGGTGGGACCCTGTTCCACGATCTTCCCCTTGGACATAACCACCACGTGGCTGCTGCTTTCCCGCACCACCCCAAGGTTATGGCTGATCATCAGGTAAGTCAGCCCGCGGTCCCGCTGGATGTCCGCGAGGAGTTCCAGCACCTGCGCCTGAACGGAAACGTCGAGGGCGCTGGTTGCCTCGTCACAGACCAGCAGCTCCGGCTTCGAAGCCAAAGCTCGCGCGATGCCGATCCGCTGGCGCTGCCCGCCCGAGAATTCGGCAGGCCGCCGGCCCAGCGCTGACGCGGGCAGGCCCACCTGGTCGATCAATTTGGCTGCCTCCGCGCGGCGTTCCTTTCCGGAGCGGATGCCCCGCAGCGAAAGCGGCTCGGCTACGATGTCCTCGGCCGTCAGGTGCGGGTCCAGCGAGCCGTAGGGATCCTGGAAGACCATCTGCACCTTGGCCCGGAGCGGCCGCAGCTGCCGCGCGGGCATCCCGGCGATGTCCTGGCCGTTAAGCAGGATCTTCCCGGACGTGGGCGTGAGCAGGCGGACGATTGCCTTGGCGATGGTGGACTTGCCGCAGCCGGACTCCCCCACAATAGCTACGGTGCTGCCGCGCGGAACGTCGAAACTGACGTCGTCCACGGCCCGGAAGCTGGTTCGGTGCACAGCGTAGTCCACGGTGAGGTTCTTGACGGAAAGGACCAGGTCCTGCCCGCCGGCCGTTGCGGGCTGGGTGCTCCAGGATGAACTCACGGGTGTGCTCCGTTCAGTGCGGCCGGGCCGGATTCAAGCGGCTCCACGTGCGGTTCGCCGTCCCAGTGGCCCAGCTTGGGCACTGCGGCCAGCAGCTTTTTGGTGTACTCGGTCTGCGGGTGTTCCACGATCTGCTCCACTTCGCCGCTTTCCACGAACCTGCCGTCCTTCATGACGTGGATCCGGTCCGAGACCAGCCGGGCCACGCCCAGGTCGTGCGTGATCATCAGGATGGCCACGTGCGTGCGTTCCTGCAGTTCCATCAGGAGGTCCAGAATGCCGGCCTGCACGGTGACATCCAGCGCGCTGGTGGGTTCGTCCGCCACCAGCAGGACGGGATCAACGGCGAGCGCCATGGCGATCAGGACACGCTGCAACATGCCGCCGGAAAGCTGGTGTGGGTACTTCTTCAGTTGGACAGCCGCTTCGGGGATGCGGACCTGTTCCAGGAGTTCCACGGAACGGCCGCTCAAGTCCGCTTTGGAGGCCGGGCCTTTCCGCAGGATGGCCTCGCCCAGCTGCCGGCCGATGGTGTGGACCGGGGACAGCGCCGTCATGGCGTCCTGCGGGATAAGCGCCACGGACCGGCCGCGGAGCTTCGCGAACTTCCTGGGCTCGGTCACCACGTCCACGCCGTCGAGCACGGCGTGGCCGGAGACGACGGCGAGGTCGTCCGGCAGGAGCCGGAGGAGGCCCATCGCCGTCGTACTTTTGCCGGAGCCGGACTCACCGATGACGGTGACCGTCTGTCCGGCGTCGATGGAGAAGGAGATGCCATCCACGGCACGGATCACGCCGGCGGTGGTCATCAGTTCGATGGAAAGGTCCCTGACCTCCAGCACGGTCATGAGGTGGCTCCCTTCCGGCGGCGTACGCGGTCCCGCAGGCCGTCGGCCAGCAGGTTGACCCCCACCACCAGGGTGGCGATCACGGCACCGGGCAGGGTCACGATCCACCAGGAGGTGGTGATGAAGTCCTGGCCGTCGGAAATGATCCGGCCCCAAGTGGCGAAGGGCCGCTGCGGGCCGGCGCCGAGGAAGCTCAGCGCGCTTTCCATCAGCACGGCCGTCGCCAGGAGCAGCAGGACCACCACAATGACCTGGCTGATGACGTTGGGGATGATGTGCTTCACCAGCGTGGTGATCTGCGGCAGCCCCAGCACCTTGGCGGCCTGCACGTACGGCTTTTCACGTTCCACCAGAACCAACGAGCGGGTGAGGCGGGCGGGTTCGGGCCATTGGGCGATGGCGATCACGAAGGTGATCACCGGGATGGAGGGGCCGAACAGCGCCACCACCAGCAGCAGCATCATCAACAGGGGGAGGGAGAGTTGCGCCTCGATCAGGCGGGAAACCACGGCGTCCACCCAGCCGCCGAAGAACCCGGCCAGGGCACCCAGGACCACACCCACAAGGCCGGAAATCACGACGGCAAGCACACCGATGGTCAGCGACACCTGGCCGCCGTGCAGAACCCGGGAAAGGATATCCCGGCCCAGCTGGTCGGTTCCGAACAGGTGGCCCGGGCTGAACGGCGGCAGGAAACGGGAGGTGATGGCCTGCGCGTCCACATCGGGCAGCGGCAGCACCTGCGCGAGAATGATCGGCAGGACCACGACGGCGGTCAGGAAACCTCCCAGCACCATCTTCACCTTCGCCGAGCGTTCCCTGCGGGCCGCGGAGGAGCGGCGGAGCAGCCGTTTGGTGACGGCCGTCGGCCGTTTCACAGCCTGCCCCGCGGGCTGGGTTTCGTTGAGGGTACTCATGCGACGGACACCTTTCCGAGCCGGACCCGGGGGTCAAGCAGCGGGTAACACAGATCGATCAGCAACTGGACGCCGACTGCGAGCACGGACGTCACCAGTACGGTGGCCTGGATCAGGGGGTAGTCGCGGGTTTCCAGAGCCCGCACCACGAGCGAGCCGAGGCCTGGCCAGTTGAACACCACTTCCACCACCACTACGCCGTTGAGCATGCCGGCGAACCGGGTGCCCAGCGCGGTGAGGATGGGGATGGAGGAGTTGCGCATCGCGTAGGCCCAGGTGAGCTTCTGCTCGCCGGTGCCGCGGGCCCGGGCCACGGTAAGGTACGGCGCGGCCATGTTGGTCCCCACCTCGCGGCGGACCATTCGGGAGACAAGCGCGATCTGCAGGATGGCCACCGTGGTGACGGGCAGGACCACCCCGGACCAGCTGGTGAAGCCGGAGGACGGGAAGATGGGGAACACCACGGCGAACAGGGTCAGCAGCATGATGCCGATCCAGAAGTCCGGCATGGACTGCCCGGCGATGGTGAGGACGTTGACGCCGAGCTCCCGCTTCGTGTCTGCGCGCTTGGCCATCCAGACACCCAGCGGGATGGCCACCACGATGGCCAGCAGGATGGCGAGGACGGCCAGGAAGATGGTGTTAGGCAGCCGCGACAGCACAACTTCCAGGGCCGGTGCCTGGAACGAGTAGGACTTGCCGATGTTCCCGGCGCCCAACTCCTTGAGGAAGATGCCGTACTGGGCCAGCAGGGGCTCGTTGAGCCCCATGGAGGTGCGGATTTTTTCGAGGTCCGCCGTGGATGCCAGCGGCCCGGCCAGGGCGTAGGCCGGGTCCCCCGGTGCCATTCGGATCAGGACAAAGACTGTGGACACGGTCAGGAAGATCGTGAGCAGGCTCTGCCCCAACCGCTTGGCGACGTATGGAAGCATGTGCCTAGCCGTTCACCTTGACTGCGGAGATCTGGTACGAGTTGGTGGGACGCAGCTTGATGCCTTCGACGCGGGAGCGTCGGGCCAGCACGGCATTGGGGATGAAGGCCCACATGCAGGGCCATTTGGCCCAGATCTCCTTCTGGACCTGGGTGAGCAGTTCGGTGCTCTTGGCCTTGTCCGTCTCGGAGGTGGCGGCGATGATCTTGCTGCTGATCTCTGGGAAAACGAAGCCGTGGTAGGTGTCGCGGGTGGCTTCCTTCTCGGCGGTGCCCGCGTACATGCCTTGCAGGTTGGTCAGTGCAAGGCCGGTCTGGTTGCCGTAGCCGTTGCCCAGGATGTCCCAGTCGCCGGCCTTGCCCTGCCGCCAGGTGGAGATATCGCCGCCGGGCTGGAACTGCTGCAGCTCGGCCGTCACGCCGATCTTCTTCATCATTTCCACGAGGGCTTCCATGATGGAGACGTCGCCGGCGAACTCGCCGGTTTCCCAGATGACTTTGAGCTTGAGATTGGAGACGCCGAGGTCGGCCAGCATGGACTTGGCCTTGGCGGGGTCGTACTTGTACTCGCCCGTTTCCACCGAACCGGCCAGGGTCTGCGGGACCACGCCCTTGGCGGAGGTGACAGTGCCGCCGAGGATGCCATCCACCACGCTTTGGTGGTCAAAGCCGTAGGAGAGGGCTTCGCGGACCTTGGGGTCTGACATCGGGCTGTCCGCGGGCTTGCGGAAGTTATAGAACAGCTGGTTGTAGCGGGTGCCGGTGACGGACTCGATCTTGATCCCCTCAACGGACTTCAGCTGGGACACCGAATCCGGGGTGATGGAGTCAATGACGTCCACTTCACCGGAGCGCAGGGCCACCACACGGCTGGATTCCTCGGACATGAACCGGACGTTGATTTCACTGACGCTGGGCTTCTCGCCCCAATAGTTCTCGTTGATGACCAGCTTGTAGGTCCCGGTGCCGCGGTCAGCGGAGGCCACCTTGTAGGGTCCGGTGCCCACGCCTTCCTGCAGCTCTTCGGGCTTGTTTGCGGCAGCGGGGGTGATGAGGATGTTGGACATCAGGGTGTTGAGCACGGGCAGCGGGGCCTTGGTGTCCAGGGTGAAGGTCAGGTCATCCTTCTTGTTGACCTTGGGCCATTCGGGGAACTGTGGGGCCAGGAAGGAGCCGTTGACCTGGCTGTACATCTCCAGCGCCCTGGCCACGTCCTCCACGGCAACCTTGGTGCCGTCCGAGTACTTGATGTCGTTGCGGAGCTTGACCGTCCACTGCTTGGGGCTGGTGAGCTCGAAGCTTTCGGCCAGGACGTTGCGCGGCTTGAGGTCGTCCCCGATTTCGGTGAGCGCCTGGCGGACGGCGCGCTGGACAGTAACGGCAGCATCGAACTGATTGAGCTTGTTGTCCAGGCTGACCAGCGAGCGGTTCAGGCCCAGGGTGAGGGTGGTGGTGCCCGTTCCTCCGCCGCCGGAGGGGGCGCTGGGGCCAACGCAGGCCGTGACGGCGGGGGCCAGGACTGCGCCCGCTCCGGCCAGGGCGCCCCACCGGAGCAGTGAACGCCGGGAGAGGGAACGCTGTGCCACTTCGCCGAGGAATCCGCTGCCGCCGGCAACGCTGTCGGAACGAGTCATCTTTGACCTCCAAGTAAGGGCCGGCACCTGCCGGCCGGGGGCGTTGCATCCTGGTGATACGTGCCCCACTGGTGTTACTCCGATCACAATGCCACGATTGCGCAAAGCGCGCAATAGAGATAGCGTGTTTTGTGCAGGGCCGTTGAGCCTGCGTCCAGCACCACTTCCAGCCAGTGCCATAGGAGGCAGCGATGCAGCGCATTCTCGCCATTGCTGATGATCTCTCGGGCGCGGCTGAGACTGCCGCCGGGCTGCGGAGTTTTTCGCAAAACTTGATCGAACCTTTTGCGCAGAGTGCGCAAATCAGGGGTCCCCGCCAAGGGATGGCCGACGACGGCGCCCCGCGGGTGTGCCTGCTGCCCCACCTTATTGAGGAGCTTGGGCCCGCCGTGCGGCACCTTCTGAAGGACGGTGTTGGCTGGTCCGGCAATCAGCCCGGCGCAGGGCCGGGCAAGGGAGAGGGCGGTGGTGCCACGGCACCCTTGGTGCTGGACACGGACAACCGCAGGTTCCCGGCGAACGTTGCAGCGGAGCGGCTGCGGATTGTGGTTGAGTCCCTGCCGTCCGGGGGCTCCCCCATTGTGTTCCTGAAGCTTGACTCCCTGCTCCGCGGCCCTGTCCGGCCCCAGCTGGAAATCCTCGCCGCGGAGGGGCCCGTGATCCTGGCGCCCGCGCTGCCGCCGCTGGGCCGCAGCACGGTGAACGGTACGGTGCACCATCAGGGTGTGCCGCTGCACAAAACGTCGCTGTGGCACGCCGAGTCCTCGGCCCCGCCGGCCACTATTGCCGCCGGCCTTGAGCCTTTGGGCACCGTTCTGGTGGACCTGGCAACGGTCCGCAGCGGGAACGAAGCCCTCATTGCCGCACTCTCACAAGAGAGCCAGAGCTACCCCTGCCCCGTCCTGGTCTGCGACGCCGAGACGCAGGAGGACCTGGACGCGATTGCCGCTGCGGGCCTTACGGTTCCCCGCGCCCGGTTTGCCGGCGCGTCAGCCCTGGGAGCGGCGCTGGCACGGACCGCAGGCTTGGCACCCGGGCCAAGTGCCGGCGTCGTACGCTCCGTACTGGGCGGGCGCGCAATCGGAGGTTTTCCCCTCCTGGTTGTCGGCTCGGCGTCCGCCGCGGCACGCGAGCAGCTGCAGGTTCTTGCCGCTGATGGCATCCCGCTGATTACTCTGTCTCCCACCGATCTTCTGGCGGGAACCGCCAAGCTTGCACCATTGCAGCAAGCCCTTACCACTGGTCCGGCGGCGGTGACGGTGGATGCGTCCACGGTGGACGCCACGTCGTCGTCCCGTATCGCAGCGGCGCTGGCACGGTCGGTGGGGCCGCTGGCGAAGGACCGGCCGTTGATGCTCACGGGCGGGGAAACCGCCCGCTCCGTGCTGGATGCGCTGGGCGTGCTGCAGTTGCAGGTGCTCGGCGAGATTGAGCATGGCTCTGTCCTGTCTCGTACTTCCGCCGGAATCCCCGTGGTCACCCGCCCGGGCAGTTTTGGCAACCCCAGCAGCCTCCGCACTAGCCTGGCCGCACTCGCCGGCCACCCCACGCCAGCATCCCAGCCGGGGAGTCGCCCCGCACCGCACTCCCCTCTGCCGACGGCGCACCAGCCGTCCCTGCCCGGAAAAGGACCTTCCATGAACACTGTTGATCCCGCCGAACTCCCGTACGTAGCCGTCACTATGGGCGACGGCGCCGGTGTTGGACCGGAGGTGGTGGTGGCAGCCGTCCTGGAAGCTACCATCAACGCGGAGTGCAGGCCGGTGGTGATCGGGGACGCGCTGCGGCTCCGCCAGGCCGCAAACATCCTGGGCCTCGAAGCGGACATCCGGAGCATCGCCGCAGTAGAGGACGCGGCGTTCACCGCGGGCCGGGTGAACGTAATTGACCTGGCGCTGCTGCCCGAGGACCTCCCGTGGGGCCAGCTCTCCCCCGTGGCCGGACACGCCGCGTACGAGTACATCCGGGTGGCCAGCGAGCTGGCCATGGCCGGGACGGTGCAGGCTATCTGCACGGCGCCGCTGAACAAGGAGGCGCTGCATGCCGCCGGGCACATCTTCCCCGGGCACACCGAGCTGCTGGCGCAGCTGACGGGGACGGAGGAAGTGTCCATGATGCTCTCCACACCCAAGATCAAGGTCATCCATGTGACCACGCACATCGGGCTGATGGACGCCGTCCGCAAGATCAACCCGGACCTGGTGGAGCGCACCATCCGCCGCGGCCACGAGGCGCTGGTCCGGGCGGGTGTGCCGAACCCGAAGATCGGGGTGTGCGCCATCAACCCGCATGCCGGCGAGGGCGGGCTGTTCGGCCAGGGCGAGGAAGCGGAGAAAATCGAACCCGGTGTGAAGGCAGCGCAGGCGGCAGGCATAGACGTGACGGGCCCGTTGCCCGCGGACACGCTGTTCTTCCTGGCCGGCCGGGGTGACTATGACCTGGTGGTGGCCATGTACCACGACCAGGGGCACGGCCCGGTGAAGGTGCTGGGCATTGAAGCCGGCGTGAACATCACCGTGGGCCTGCCCGTGATCCGCACCTCGGTGGACCACGGCACCGCCTTCGACATTGCCGGCAAGGGCATCGCCGACCCGCGCAGCATGGTGGAGGCGCTGCACCAGGCGGCGGAGATGGCAACCCGCCCGGCCGTGGCCGTGTAGAGGTAGAGGGCAATGCTGCGCTCACCTGCCGGGGGCCGGAACTAGCATGGTAACCACGCCCACGGGAAGGAGACCGGGAATGCTGAGCGCGAATGCCAGGCGCGAGGAGATCTACCACCTCGCCGTCACCACCGGCCTGGCCTCCGTGGAGGAACTTTCGGCCCGGTTCGGGGTGACCGCGTCCACCATCCGCCGCGACCTGGCGCTGCTGAACGGGCAGGGCCGGCTGGCCCGCACCTACGGCGGCGCCATGGCCATGGGCGCCCACCCCGAGGCATCGCTGCGGCAGCGCACCGGCGAGGCGTTTGAGCAGAAGCACGCAATTGCCCGCTGGGCGGCGTCCGTGATCCGGCCCGGAGAGAACATCCTGCTCGACGCCGGCTCAACCGCAGGTGCCCTGGCCCACGAACTGCGCGGCTTCGAAAAGCTGTCCGTGACGACGCCCGGCATCAACACCATGCAGGAACTGTCGGAGTCCGATGGCATCGATGTGGACTGCCTGGGCGGCCGGCTGCGGAGCGTGAGCCAGAGCTTCGTGGGGCCACTCGCCGAAGTAGCCCTGGAGCGGATGAGCTTTGACCGCGTGTTCCTCGGCGCCGACGCCGTCACAGCCGAGGACGGCATCTGCGAGGCCGACCACGCCCAGACCCGGCTCAAGGAACTCATGGCCCGGCGCGGGAATGCGGTTTATGTTTTGGCGGATTCCTCCAAGCTCGGGCTGCGGCCCTTCCACGCCTGGGCCAGGCTCCCACTCCCCTGGACTTTAGTGACGGACGACGGCGCCGACCCGGCCCAGGTGCAGAAGTTCCGGGACGCCGGGGTTGCGGTTGAAGTGGCGCCGGTGACTCTGGAGTAATCGAAGCCCTGCTGCATGGTTCACACCTCTATCGGTCACTTCGGCCTGGATCGGTGGGTACTCGGCGCCTTTGCGGGGCGGTTAGGGCGATGTCGTGTGAAAGCCGGGCTTCACGCGCTCCCGCACCCGAACGCGGCGCGTTCGGGGACAAAGCACCGATTGACATATCCGGAGCACGCAGGGGCCGCCCGCTTTCAAGAGCCCGCGCCCAATGCGCCAAGACTGCCGCGACGGTCAGGAACTGCAGCAGCACCATCAAGGAGAAAAAGAACATGCCGCTAAGACCAACGTTGGTGGCGCGGACATCCGTGAAATCCGTCGTGGTGACGTAGGACCAAACGCAAATCCCGAGGACGAGAACAAACCAGTAGACCGCACGGACAACTCGGGCAGCGGGACGCGATAGCGGGACAAGCGCCGCCGTCTTTAGTGCCCTCAACATCACGGGAGGACGGGCTTCCGGTTTCTTCATCTCAACGCTCGAAAGCCGGGCATGCGAAGCAACAAGCTGCTTGCGCACTTCCGCCCGCACTTTGCTGGCTTCTCCCCCCTTGGAACCGCCGGCCAGGAGCTCGGTCTCCAGCCACGCCTTCAAATATGTAACGTGTTTGGTTTCCTCCGCCATCACTCGCCGTCGGCGCTGGGCCGCATTACGTTCCTTGCGCAGCTCCGAAAACCACAGGCTGAGTGCGGCGAGAACTGCTGTAATCAGCGGTGGAAGCACCGCGCTGACAAGGGCACGTCCGGTCTCATCCACAAGCACCCACCCCCCCGAATGAGTAGGACATCATTGTCCGTAACGTAAGCATGCGCCCACAGACGCAACCGGTCAACGTCTTGCACGGCTTGATTCCACAGCCGTCGGCTGCGCAGCGTTTCGCCGCGTTTTGGCGGGGCCGCTGGCCGAGGAGGCGCGGGAGCGGATGGGCTTTGACCGGGTGTTCCTGGACGCTGGGGCTGCGGTTGAAGTGGCAGCGGTGCTGCCCGCCGACTGACTTTCCCGGACCTGCAGCGGAGGACACCCTGCCGGGCGAGACCTCACACCAACGGAACAAATTCTCACATCAAGCATCGTCAAGGTCTTGACCGGGTCAGTCACATCCTGATAAACCTTAGGGGCGGAAAGCGCTTTCTTGCTCCAGCCCCGGCACCCTCTCAATTTCAGGCGCTCGGCCGCCGCAAGAATGAAACGTTACAAAACACGAGCGGCAGACTCAGCTGCCGCCTGCATCAAAGGAGATGTTCCTTGACCCATCCCGCGAAATGTTCCCCTAACTACAAACCCTTCAAGGCTGCGCCGTTGGCAGCCGCGGCCGCCCTCACGGCAGCGGCCCTTGCCTTCACCGGCGTCCCGCTGGCGCAGGCAGAACCCGGCCGGAACGCGGCCGCCCAGAACTCCGGCACCGCTGACCTCAAGCGCCAGGTCGAAAAGCTGGACCGCGCCCCGGTTGCAGTCCTTACCGATCAGGGCGTGACGCTCAGCTGGCGGATGCTCGGCCTGGACAAGGACAGCATCGGCTTCCACGTGATCCGCGACGGCGTCCAGCTCACCGTGGACCCCATCCGGAACAGCACCATGTACGTGGACCCTGACGGAACGGCCACCTCGAAGTACGTCATCCAGGCCGTCGGCAACGGCAACGGCCAGGACCGGCTCACGGAAGAGTTCACCCCGCTGGCGCAGAACTACCTGGCGATCAAGCTGGACAAGCCGGCCGACGGCGTCACGCCGGCGGGGCAGGCCTACACCTACTCCGCCAACGACTCCACCGTGGCGGACCTGGACGGGGACGGCAAGTACGAGATCATCCAGCTGTGGAACCCGTCCAACGCCAAGGACAACTCCCAGTCCGGCTACACGGGCAACGTCTATGTTGACGCTTACAAGATGGACGGCACCAAGCTGTGGCGCATTGACCTGGGCCGCAACATCCGCGCAGGCGCCCACTACACCCAGCTGCTGGCGTACGACTTCGACGGCGACGGCAAAGCCGAGCTCTCCCTGAAGACGGCAGAAGGGACGACGGACGCGGCAGGTACCGTGATCGGCAACGCAGCAGCGGACTACCGGACCAGCGCCGGGTACGTGCTCTCGGGCCCCGAGCTCCTGACCGTGTTCAAGGGCGAAACCGGCACCATCATGGACACCGTGGCCTATGAGCCGGCCCGCGGCGCGGTCTCTTCCTGGGGCGACGGCTACGGCAACAGGGTGGACCGTTTCCTGGCGGGTGTGGCCTACCTCGATGGCGAACACCCGTCCATGATGTTCAGCCGCGGCTACTACACCCGTACGGTCCTGGTCACCTATGACCTGGTGAACGGCAAACTGGTGAAGCGCTGGATCTTCGACTCGGACGTGGCCGGCGCCGAATACAAGGGCCAGGGCAACCACAACCTGTCCGTGGCGGACGTGGACCAGGACGGCAAGGATGAGTTTGTCTTCGGGTCCATGACAATCGACGACGACGGGAAGCCCCTCTACAACACCAAGCTGGGCCACGGCGACGCCATCCACACCAGCGATCTGGATCCGTCCCGCCCGGGCCTGGAGACCTTCGCCGTCCACGAGAGCATGGGCCAGAGCGGCAACCGCGGCGCCACGTTCCGGGATTCCGCCACGGGCGAGATCCTGTGGAGCATCCCGGCCGTGAAGGACACGGGCCGCGGCGCTGCCGGCGACATCGATCCCCGCTACGCAGGGGCCGAAGGCTGGGCTGTGGGCGGTGACGCCTCCTGGAACTCACCGCGGGGCCAGCTGATGTCCGCCAAGGGCGAGCTGATCGCCGAGAAGATCCCGGCGGCCAACTTCCTGGCCTGGTGGGACGGCGACCTGCTGCGCGAGATCGTGGACCACGATTACGACGCCGCCGTGTCCCGCGGCGTGCCCACCATTTCCAAATGGAACTGGGAAACCGAGTCCAGCGACCGTCTGCTGACCGCCACCGGCGCCCGGTCCAACAACACCACCAAGGGCAACCCGTCGCTGCAGGCGGACCTGCTGGGCGACTGGCGCGAGGAGCTGGCCTTCCCGTCGTCGGACAGCAGTGAACTGCGGATCTACACCACCACGGCACCCACCGAGGTCCGGCTCCGCACGCTGATGCACGATCCGATGTACCGGACGGGAGTGGCCCGCGAAAATGTGGCGTACAACCAGCCGCCGCACCCGAGCTTCTTCATCGGCGAGGGCATGGAAACCCCGGCGATGCCGGCAGTTACGTACGTGGGCGCCGCCGGGTAGGCACCCGGCCCGCCAACAGGAACGGTCCTGCCGCGCACGAAAGGTGCGGGGCAGGACCGTTTGCGTTTCACACCGGCCGGCCCGGGGGAACGTGATCGACGTAGCGCTGCTGTCCGAGAACCTTCCGCGGCGCCCGGGGCCTACTCGGCGATGTCCTCAGCCCACAGGTCCGGGTTGTCGGACTGGAAGGTGCGCATCATATCCACGCAACGCTGATCATCCAGGACCACCACCTCAACCCCGCGTGAGCGCAGGAGCTCCACTTCGCCGTCGAACGTGCGTGCTTCCCCCACCACCACGCGCGGGATCTTGAACTGGATGATGGTTCCGGCGCACATGGCACACGGGGCGAGGGTGGTGTAGAGCGTGGTGTCCCGGTAGCTCCTCTGCCGGCCGGCGGCGCGGAGCGCGGACATTTCCCCGTGCGCGATCGGATCGGCGTTTTGGACCCGTTCGTTGTGCCCGCTGGCGATGACCATGCCGTCCCGGGCGAGCGCTGCTCCGATGGGGATGCCGCCTTCAGCCAGGCTCTTTCGGGCGGCCTGATGGGCGGCTTCGAACGCGGGGTGCGGGGCGGGCGCAAGGGAGTGGTGCTGCTCGTGGGTCATGGCGCCATTGTCGCACGGGCTGTTTCCAGTACCTTGGCTCGCAGGCCGGCGAGCCAAGGTACGGCCCGCTGCGCCTACGGGTGGACCAGCACCTTCACGGCCGTGTCCTTGTGGTTGATGAGGGTATCGAAGCCCTGCTCCACGAGGTCATCCAGGGCGATCCTGCCGGTGATAAACGGCTTGAGGTCCACTTTGCCCTCCTGCACCATCCTGATGACGGCGGGGTGGTCCCGGACGTAGGCGATGGTGCCGCGGAGGTCGATCTCCTTGAGTACCAGCTTCTGCATATCGATGGTTGCCGGCGCACCCCAGATGGACACGTTGACCACCACGGCACCCGGCCGGACGGCGTCGAGCATGGTGTCCAGCACGGCGTTCACGCCGGCGCATTCGAACGCGACGTCGGCCCCGGCTCCCCCGGTGAGTTCCCGGACCCGCGCCGGGACGTCCTCCTGGCTGGGGTCGAGCACGTGGTCGGCCACGCCGCTGGAGGTGGCTTTTTCCTTGCGTGTCTGGGTGAGTTCGCTGATGATTGTGGTCACCCCCATGCCCTTGAGAACCGCGGCGGTCAGCAGCCCGATAGGACCCGACCCGCCCACCAGCGCCGTATCCCCCGCCTGCACGCCGCTGCGGGCCACCGCGTGATGGGCCACGGACAGCGGTTCGATCAAAGCCGCCTCATCCAGGGGGATGCTGCCGATCGGGTGCACCCACCGTTGATCCACCACGATCTTTTCGCTCAGGCCTCCCCCGCCGCCGGACAGCCCGATGAAGCCCATCTGCCGGCACAGGTGGTAGCTGCCGGCCTGGCACATGTCGCAGTCGCCGTCCACAAAGTACGGTTCGACGACGACGTTGTCGCCCACTTCCAGCCCCTCCACGCCTTCGCCGATTTCCGAGACCGTCCCGGAGAATTCGTGCCCCAGGGTCACCGGCGATTCCTCGTGGGAGAGCGGGTGCGGATGTCCCGGGGCGGGACAGAAGATGGGACCTTCCAGGTACTCGTGCAGGTCGGTGCCGCAGATGCCGCACCACGCGACGTCGATCTTCACTGCCCCGGCCCGGAGCTCCGGCTCCGGAATGTCTTCGATGCGGATGTCCTTGCGGGCATGGAAACGTGCTGCCTTCATGATGATCCTTCCATTCTGTGAACGTGAATATCCTCGAAGGGCCCGGTCCTGCGGGGCGCCCGGGCCGCACCCGAACATCCTCGCACCGGATCCGGAGGTTCGGTAGGGACCTTTGGTTGGTTGGTTGCCGGCGAAGAAGGGTCCTGTGCCGCGACGGCGGGCTCCGGCTGATGCTGTCCCTCCCGGTGGTTGAGCCTGTCGAAGACTGGCTTCGGCAGGCTCAACCACCCCGGTCAGCGGGCGTGGTGGGTGGGCTGCAGTTCGTAGACGGGCGTGTCCAGTCCTTCCATGCGTGCCTTGAGCTGCAGGGCCAGGTAGGAGGAGTAGTGCCGGCTTTGGTGCAGGTTTCCGCCATGGATCCAGAGGTTGGGCACGTTGGTGGGCTTCCACATGTTGCGCAGTTCCCCTTCCCAGGGGCCCGGGTCCTTCGGGGTCTCCGAGCCGTAACCCCAGCATCTTCCCACCTGGTCCGCCACTTCGGGAGAGACCAGATCGGCCAGCCAGCCGTTCATGGACCCGTACCCGGTGGCGTAGACAATGAGGTCCGCCTCCAGCTCGGTTCCGTCGGCCATGACCACGGCGTTCCCGGTGATTTTGGAGACCTGGCCGGCCTTGAGCTTCACCCGCCCGTCGATCAGCAGCTGGGAAGCGCCGACATCGATGTAATAACCGGAGCCGCGACGCAGGTACTTCACGAACAGCCCGGAACCGTCCACGCCGAAGTCCAGGTCGAACCCTGCGGCCTCCAGCTGGGAGTAGAACCCGGCGTCGCGTTCGGCCATCGCCTGGTACACCGGCACCTGCGTTTCGGGCAGGATCCGCATCGGCAGCGAGGCGAACAGCAGGTCGGCCTTCTCGGTGGTTACCCCGTTGGCGAGGGCCTCCTCGGAGTAGAGCCCGCCCAGCGCCAGGTCCATCAGGGATTCGCTGCGGGCGATGTGCGTGGAGGACCGCTGCACCATGGTGACGTCGGCGCCGTGCTCCCACAGGTCCGCACAGATATCGTGCGCCGAGTTGTTGGACCCGATCACCACAGCCTTCTTGCCCTCCCAGTCTCCACCGCCCGGGTGCTGGGAGGAGTGCCGCTGCTCCCCCAGGAAGCTCTCGGCGCCGTCGAACGCGGGGATGTTGGGGTAACCCGAGACGCCCAAGGCGAACACCAGCTGCTTGGGCCGCAGCGTCACAGGTTCGCCGTTGCGGACCACGTTGACCACCCATTCCTGGGTGCCGTCGTCGAACGCCGCCCCCACGCACTCGGTGCCCGACCAGTAGTTCAGCTCCATGATCCGGGTGTAGTGCTCCAGCCAGTCGCCGATCTTGTCCTTCGCGGCGAAGACGGGCCAGTCGTCCGGGAACTGCAGGTAGGGCAGGTGGTCGTACCAGACCGGATCGTGCAGGTGCAGGGACTTGTAGCGGTTCCGCCAGGAGTCCCCCGGCTTCTGGTTCTTTTCGATGACGATGGCGGGGACGCCCATGCGCCGCAGCCGGGCCGCGAGGCCGATGCCGCCCTGCCCCCCGCCCACAATCACGCAGTAGGGCTGCTCGTCGTAGCCGAGCCTCGCCTCCTGCTCTTCCTTGAGCTCCAGCCAGGAGCGGCGGCCCTTGACGATTTCGTGGGCAACGCCCTTTTCGCGGCGCGGACCCTTCTTCTCCTCGAAGCCCTTCAGCTCCTTCATGGTGGTGAGCAGGGTCCAGCATTTGCCGTGCCGCAGCCGGAGGTGGCCGTAGCCGCGGGCGGCGCCGGTTTCGAAGGTGATCCAGGCTTCCACGGCGTCGGCGTCGCCGGTGGCGTCCTCGGCGAGTGCCCAGTTGGCGGGCTGCACGCGGTCAAGGGTGGATTCGAGCATCCGCCGGATATCGGCCTTGCCTTCGAGCGTTTTGAGGTTCCAGGTGAAGGCGACGAAGTCACGCCAGTAGCTGGTGTCCTCGAAGAGTTCCAGGGCTGCGTCCACGTCGCGCCGCTGAAGGGCGTCATCCAGGCCCTTGAGCCAGGCCTGCGCGGCTGCAGTGGGTGTTTCGGTCATGTCCACTCCTTTGTGTGATGGTCCGTGTAGCTGGTGGTCCGGCGGCCCCGATTCCGTCCGGGCTCCTGCGATATGCTGGACGGACGTGAGCTGCATCACCCCAGTGAAACGCAGTGGGGGTTACAGCAGCGTTGCATCAGCACTGCATGGTCGACGGCGATCGGCAGTGGGAGGGAACCATGGACCACGGCCTGAAGTTTTCAGACCCGGCGAAATATTCGCGGGTGCTGCGCCGCGCCCACGAACTGGTGATCTCCGGCGTTCCCCGTCCCGAGATTCCGGAGCCGCTGGCGGATTCGTGGCGCCGGTCGATGGCGCTGGGCATCAGCCCCGACCAGCACAGTCCCCGCCACCTGCATGAGGTCTCCGAGGTGCTGGAGCTGCGGCGGGAACACCGGCTGCAGCTGGTCATGCCGGCGCTCAGGGAGCTGCTGGCCGATGAATCCGGCGATGGACGGCACCTGCTGGTGCTGACGGACGCCGGCGGGGAGATCCTGTGGAGGGTGGGCAGCCCCCGGGTGTTGGGGCGCGCGGACCAGCTTGAGTTCTCCGAAGGTGCGGACTGGTCGGAGGCCGGGATCGGCACCAATGCCATCAGCGAGGTCCTGGTGACCGGCCAGCCGGTGCAGCTGTTTTCCGCCGAGCACCTGGTCCGCACCCACCACGAGTGGGCCTGCACCGCGGCGCCCATCAGGGATCCGTTGACGGGCAAGTTGCTGGGCGTGCTGGATGTCTCGGGCCCGCTGGAGTCCCTCACCGCGGACACGCTGCGCATGGTGCGGTGTGCTGTCAGCATGGCGGAGATGCTGCTGGCAACGCCCGACGGCGGGAGGCCAGCGGGTGCCTCGGGGTCCGTTCGGGGGCGGCCAGTAGAGCGGGCCGTTGCGCGACCGACGGCGGCTGTTGCGTCGCTCGAACTGCTCGGCGACCGGCCGGCTGCGGTTTTCCGTGACGGCAGCCGTGTGCCGCTGACGCCGCGGCGTGCGGAGATCCTGGCGCTGCTGGATTCGCGGACGCAGGGTTGGTCAGCGGAAGAATTGGCGTATGAGCTTCACGGCGATGCGGGCATCGCCGCCTCCATCCGAACGGAGATGTTCAGGGTGCGGTCCCTGCTGGGCGATGCCGTGGCGTCAAATCCTTACCGCCTTGTAGCGGGGCTCGCCGGGTGTTCCGATGCCGGGCGCGTGCTGCGGCTCCTCCGTGAGGGCAGGGTGGCCGAGGCGCTCGACGCCTACGGCGCTCCCCTGCTCAGCCGCTCCGGGACCATGGCGGTGCAGCTCCTCCGTGACCGGCTGGACCTGGCGCTGGGAGCCGCTGTGCGATCCAGTGGTGACGCCGGGCTTATCAGCCGCTGGCTGTCCACGGATATGGGCTCCGCGGATTCGGCGGCTGTGGAGGCTCTGGGGCGCCTGGCGGGTCGACCGGACGAATAAAGACTCCTACCTCCTACCGTACAAGTGCCGTACACTGTCCGAAGGAGGCTGACATCCCATGACAAGCGCCAAGACACGGCGGTTAGAGCTGCGCACGGACGAAATCACCGATGAATTGATTACCGAAGCCGCGGAGTTGCTTCATGTGACAAAGTCGGCATTCGTCGCTGAAGCCGCGCGGCAGGCTGCCCAAAAAGTTATATCCCGGTCGGACGTCACGCTCATGGCACCGGAGATCTTCGACGCCATGATGGCCTCCCTCGACATACCGGACGAGTCCGCAGAACTGGCCGCACTGTCCAAGCTGCCGCGTCGTATTGCTCGATGAGTGAGCAGACTGTTCGCGTTGTGAAGCTGGCCCCCGGGTACGATCTGGGGGCCTTTGACTGTGGTGAAGCAGCCTACAACCAGTGGCTGACAGACTATGCAGGTCAGGCCGTAGTGGCCGGCGCCAGCATGGTTTACCTGTTGGTCGAACACCGGCCCGACGAAGCGGAACGGGTCGTAGGATACTTTGCCATCTGCCCCGCGCTCGTGGTCCGGGACGGTATGCCGAAGCCGCTCCAGCGGAAAGTACTGCGCAACGCGCCTGGATGGCTATTGGCCAAGCTGGCGCTGGACGTTTCCCTGCGCGGCGACAAGATCAACCAGTGGGGGTGGCAGCTTCTACGTGTGGCGCTCGAGACGATCGTGGGGGCTTCGGAGCTCGGCGGCGGCCAGATAATCGGGGTCGACGCCGACAATCCCGGCTTGGTGGACTGGTATGCCCGTCACGGATTTCTTTCAACCGGCGGAGGCAACTTGAGGATGTATATGAAGGTCGCAACTGCACGGAAATACCTGGGAACACCCCCAGGCTGAGCGGGCAGTTCAGACTCCACACAGCAGCTCTGGTTGCCATACGGAACTCCGGCCGCCGCTTCTGCCGCTTCCAGGGCCTGGGAAAACCTGTCCACCGCGAGCTTGTATTCACCCGGATTACCGGTGGTCCTCGCGTGGTTGGCGGCATGCCTGGCCCTGATCATCGCCGCGGTTGCCGGAAGGGAAGTGTCGGACATCGCGGGGTAATCGAACTGCAGCTGCGGGTCCACCTCGTAGGTCAGCCACCGCCGGTTCAGCAGATCGTGGCGGTCAGCGGTCCTGCCGTATTCCTTCACATCCGCCAGGGAAAGGTGGGCCAGCAACGCCGCGTCCACGCGTGTGGCCATGGACACCGCCCTGACTGCCTCACGCTGGCGGGCAAGAGCGTCTTCACTCCCCACCTCCAAAGGGGTGACCCCCTTCTGAACGAACTGGGCGTTGAACTGGTAGGCCTGGATCTCCGCCGGCGACATGCGGTCCAGGTCAGCGGGAGATTTCCTCGCCAGCTCCCTGAATCCATACGGGCTCGCCACGCTGCTCCGGGGAATCGGGTAGAAGTACTTTCCGCCCACAAACCCGCCAACGGCTGCGACCCAGAACAGCCAGTCGGGAGAATCCACGGACACTGCCCCGAAGGCTGCGCCCAGCGTGCACGCTATATGGCCACGTGTCAGGAGGATCTTGGTGCGGCCGAGCCGGTAGACACGGCGGGGCCGGTCCAGCTGCTTTTCGTGGAATGCCTTGAGCCTGACGGCCCATTCACTGGCGTTGCTCACCAGTCACGCTCCTAAGTCATGGTGACGGCGGCACTGCCGTCGACGCGGACACCGGCGATGCTGCTGCTCGGCCTCGCCGCGCTCAACCGAACACCGGTGTAGGACATACCGGTACGGTCCCCCCTCCCCAAAGATACCTTTTCGGCGGGCGGACCCGTCTTCGCCGGACTTCGCCAACAGACGACCGCGGTAACGGACGACGGCGCCGGGCCGGGTCAGGCGCAGAACGGGACACCGGGAAGAAATACGTCATGAAATCTTTTCCTAATTACTGAGACAGGCTGTACTGTTCCGGAGTTAGGCAAACCTAATTCCCTCTAGGAACACCATGACTCCATCGACGCCGCCCGCGCACCGCCGCGCGCCCGGCCACCGCCGTTTCCGCCGCAACACCGTCAGGCTCCAGCCTTCTGCTGCCGCCGTCACCGCCGGGGCATCGCCAGCCGCGGCCAGGCACGAAAGGCCAGCAGGGTGACGGCCCCTGCCCTGACGAAGGCCGAACCGCCCCCCGGACCGGACCGGCAAGTGGCCGGCAGGACCACTGGGACCCGGCTCTTCCTGCTTGGCCTGCTCTGCACCGCCGGCTGGCTGGCCTCGGTTCTGATAGGTCACAACGTGGACTGCGGACCGGAACTTCACCGCGTCGGCCTTGCTGTCCACATCCTCGCCCTCGTCCTCTCTTTCGGCACCATCCTGGGGGTGGATTGGCTGGGTCTGCTCTGGCTGTTGGGCAAGGTCCAGATGCATGAGTCGGGCAAACTCGAAGCCGCAGCGAAGCCCCTGATCTGGGGCGGCCTCGCCCTGCTCCTGGCCTCCGGAGCGCTCATCGATCCAGACCTGGCCAACCCCGTCACGGCCGTCAAGCTCGGCTGCGTGCTGGTCCTGATGCTCAATGGATTGAGCATTGCCCCGGCGATGCACCAACTGATGGCGCTGCCTGCTGAAACCCGGTTCGGTGGGCTCGGCCGCAGGCTCAGGGCACGGCTGCTGACCGCACTGACCATCTCCCAGGCATGCTGGTGGACAGCCGTGCTGATCGGACTGATCAACAGCACCCTGCGGCGTTGGTCAGGGACCTGACCGGCGGAAATCCGAGGCCATTGTTCGGCAAGAGGTGCGGGCGATACCATGCTCCCGGGGAGAGGCTGTGGTCTCGGACTGACAACAGTTAGGGGCAATCCAAGTGACCGACTTCTTCACCATGCAGCCCGGCGAGACCGCAGCTCCACTGCCGCCCGGGCCCGTACTGTGCACCGGGACCGCGGGCATGCGGCGGATTCACCGCTTCTTCCTGTGGGCGTATGGCGAGGCACCCGGGCTGGTGCGTTCGGTCGCGCCCGGAGATACCGCCCGCGCCGCCTACGTGGGCGAAGTACTGGGCAACTTCGACAAGGTCCTCCATATCCACCACGAGGGCGAGGACCTGCTCATGTATCCGCAACTGGAGGAACGGGCTCCGGCATGCGCCTTGCATGTAGGGCAGATGCTCGCGCAGCACAAAGCGGTCACACAGCGGCTGGAGCACATCGAGCCCGTGCGCCTGCGCTGGATGGAGACGGCCGATGCAGAGACCGGCCGCGAACTGGCTGCACTTTACGAGGACCTGTCCGCCGTCCTCCATGTTCACCTGCGCCGCGAGGTCACCGAGATCATGCCCGCCGTGGACAGGGTGATGACCGAGGAGGAAATGAACGCGGTAGGGCAGCACGGGATCAAGAAGTTCGACAAGAAGTTCATGGTCGCCTACCTCGGGATGGTGCTGGCCACCAACCCGCCCGCAGACAGGAAGGAACTGTTCAAGGAGATCCCCGCCCCGGTCCGCCTCGCCTACCGCCTCATCGGGCGCAGGATGTACCGGAAACAGTACTCGACGCTTTTCCCGGGGCGCGCGATTCCCGAGACCCTTTAGTCCGCACGCCCGGCTGATAGGCGGATGCCATTTCTGGAATTCGTCTGCACAGAGTGCCATAAGTCGGCTGGACTAGCGGTTCACGGGCTCGCTCATACTGCCTGCTCAAGCCTTGCCCTTCCCCTGCGAGGGTCAGCGCCGGCCGCTGCAAGCGGGCGAGGGCGACGGCGGCCTCGCTGTCGGGTGCTGCCGTGTACGTGACGTGATTATGCGATGACCGGAGTCATCGGGCATGGTCAGGACCTCGAACCCGAGATCCAGGGACCCGATCTGGGGGTGGTTCAGTGCTTTGATTCCTGACATGCAATTCTCGACGGGGTGTTCTGCCCACATTGTGCCGAACTCGGGGCTTCTTAAAATCAGTTCACCAACGAGGGCGGCCAGCCCGGTGTCGTCGGAGAACCGCCCGGAGAGCAGGCGCAGTGACGCAACAGCGCGGCTGGCCTCGGAACGCCAATGCGGGTAAAGAGAGCGGGTGGCCTCGTCGAGGAAGAGCATGCGTGTCATGTTCGGCCGCTGCGAGGGCGTGTCCGGGGCATGGAAATCCAGGTGGGAAGCGACCAGCCGGTGGCCGGCCTGGTTCCAGGCGAGGACCTCGGTGTGTCTGCCCAGCACCACCGCCGGAACCGCCCCCATGTAGTCGATGAGGCGTTTTGTCCCTGGCCGGACGTTGTCGGGACGGCTCCGGGAAGTCCCGGCTCTGCGGTTCTTGCCGCCAGAGAGGTCCGAGAGATGTTTCCTTTCAACCTCCGTTAGGGCCAGCGCCCGGACGAGGGAGTCGATGACGGCGTCGGAAGCGTTGACGTGCTGGCCTTGCTCCAGCCTGGCGTAGTAAGTCACGCTCACCCCAGCCAGCATGGCCACTTCCTCACGTCGCAGCCCGGGCACCCGCCGGGTGCCGTAGTCCATCAGCCCAACGTCTTCCGGGGTCAGCGCGGCCCGTCGTTTGCGCAAGAAGTCGCCCATGGCTGCTGGTTGGTTCATACCTGAGAGTATTCACGAGCATTCCCGAAGGTGGGTAGCACTGCCAGTGCTACCCACAACGCGGCGTGTCTGTTTCTGATCTGAGTTGACAGGGTGGAAAGGAACCCCGCCCACGCACCTCACTGATTGGATACATCCCCGATGACTGCAAACGACACCTCGCCCCTCGCTCAAGTCACCACACCACCGGGACTTCCCGTTCGACTTGCCCCTGTCCGGATGACGGGGCGGCAGCGGCTGACCATGATTCTGCTTTTGACCGCGAGTTTTACCCTCGCGGTGGACTTCTCCATTCTGAACGTAGCGCTTCCCCGGATCGGGGCCGATGTCGGGTTCTCCCTGGAGCACCTGCAGTGGGTCGCCACAGCGTTCGCGCTGTGCGCTGCAGGGTTCACCCTGTTCTTCGGCCGGGTCGCTGATCTCTTCGGCCGCAAGCGGCTCTTCATCGCCGGCATGGCGCTGCTCGGTGCCGGCTCACTGGCCGGCGGACTCGCCACCGACCCCGGACTGCTACTGGCCGCCCGAGTCGCCCAAGGCCTCGCCACCGCAGCCGTCACCCCGGCCGCATTGTCCTTGCTGACCACGTCCTTTCCGGAAGGACACGTGCGTGACAAAGCCCTGGGTTTGAACGGGTCCTTGATGGCTGCCGGGTTTACCGCCGGCGCGATCCTCGGCGGGCTGCTGACCGACCTGCTCTCCTGGCGGTGGGCGTTCCTCATCAACATCCCCATCGTCATCTTCGTCCTCGTCCTCGCCCCGAAACTGCTGACCGAGTCCGACCGCGGCCAGCGAACGAAACTGGATGTGCCGGGCGCGGTCACCGTCACCCTCGCACTGTTGCTGCTCGTGTTCGGCCTGGCCACCGCCGGCGAAAAGGGCTGGGCCGAAACGCTGGCCTGGGGACCACTGGCCGCAGGTGTGATCATGTTCGGTGGCTTCTTCTTCATCGAAAAGAACACTGCACATGCGCTGGTGCCAGTAGACATCCTGCGGCGGAACAACATCGTTTGGGGTAACATCGCTGGGATTCTGGCCTTCGCCACCGAAACCTCACTGGTGTTCGTCCTGACCCTCTACCTACAGCAGGTCCTCGGCTACACACCGCTCGGGGCCGGGCTGGCGTTCGCCGTACTGGGCATCGGGACCGTAGTCGGCGGGGTCGTCGCCCCGAAACTGATCGGCAAACACGGTCACAAAAACACCATCATCACCGGTCTCACCATCCAGGCCGCAGCTACCGGCTCCCTGCTCTTCATCAACACCGGCCAGGCATCTCTTGTGATCGTGCTGATCGCCACATTCGTCGGAGGTGTGGCGAACCTCGCCGCGATCGTCGGGTTCATGGTCACAGCCACCACCGGACTCCCCGACACCGAACAAGGCCTCGCCACCGGACTGACCACCATGAGCCAGCAAATCGGCATCACCATCGGCATCCCGGTCATGAGCACGGTCATCGCTGCGTCGCTGCTCCGCCACGGCACCAGCGGCGCCGCCCCGGGGACGGTACTGAACGCGGTACTGGCCGCCATCGGAACCAACGCGGCCCTTTGCCTCTTCACGGCTGCCCTGGTCGGGATCTTTCTCAACAACCGGGATCGGGAGAGGATCTGATGCACCAAGGGCGTCCGGCGGAACTTCCGGCTTTGTGAGTCCTTGAAGGGCTGGGGCGGACAACCTCCATTACAGAAATCAACCTGCCGCAATCGAGGGCCGGGAAGCTAAAATAGACCATGTTGGTCTTCATCGGACTCATACTTTGGATTGCTTTCCTCCTTGCCGTTTTTGTCATTTGCGGCATCGTCTGGGGCCTGTCCCATCTGGCACTCGGGATTCTTAGCCTGGTAGAGCGGCCCGGCCAGAAGAGAGCCTCCGCCGTCAGGCGGAACACTCCCCAAGTCCAGCGCCCTCTCCCCCACCGGGCTCCGCCCCGGGCAGTAGCTCCAGTTCGCAACGTCGCACCCCGGCCTGCACCAGCCCCGGCCCCCTCCGACATCTGGCCCAAGTGGACTCCGGCCCACCGGCGCTACGTGGACGAGGAATTGGCTCTCTGGCAGAAGCAGTTCGACGCCCTAAACTCCCGCAAACGGGGAATCGTCCCAGGTTAACTGTTCTTGTCACGCAGTTAACTGTCCATTCACGCCGCCCTCACAACGCGTCCAACCGGCCTCCGTACGGTCGGGGCCATGGACAACATTTCACGCAGATCCCTCCTGACCGCCGGCCTCGGGGCCGGGCTCGTCGCCGCCTGGCCGGGTGCCGCCGTCGCCGTTTCAACCGCGGACGACGCCGGCCTCCGCACCGATCCGTTCCTGCTGGGCATCGCCTCCGGCGAGCCGTGGCCGGACGGCTTCGTGATCTGGACCCGGCTGGCGCTGGACCCGGTGGCCGGGGACGGCCTGGGCGGCATGCCCGCCCGCAACGTCGCGGTGGCCTGGGAAGTCGCCGAAGACGCCGGCATGCGCACCGTCGTAGCCCGCGGCGTCGAGCAGGCCCGGATCGAAACCGCCCACTCCGTGCACGTGGAGCTGAAGGGGCTGCGCCCGGGGCGCGAATACTTCTACCGGTTCCGCACCGGCCGGCACATCAGCCCGGTGGGCCGCACCCTCACCAGCCCGGCGCTGCACGAGACGCCTGCCGCGCTGGCCATGGCGTTCGCCAGCTGCGCGCAGTACGAGCACGGCTACTTCACCGCCTACTCGCGGCTGGCGCAGGACCACCCGGACCTGGTGCTGCACCTTGGTGACTACCTGTACGAGTACAAGAAGGGCAGCTACGTGATCGGCGGCGGCAACCCGCGCGACCACGAGGGCCCGGAGACCACCACCCTGGCCGGCTACCGGCAGCGGCACGCGCAGTACAAGGCCGACGCCGACCTGCAGGCTGCGCACGCGGTCGCACCGTGGCTGGTGGTCTGGGATGACCACGAGGTGGACAACAACTGGGCGGACGAGATCCCGGAAAACACTGACCCCGCCCAGCTGAACGACACCACCGAGCATTTCCGGCAGCGCCGTGCCGCCGCGTTCCAGGCGTACTACGAGAACATGCCGCTGCGGGCCTCGTCCGTGCCGGCGGGTGCCGACATGAAGATCTACCGGAAGCTGCAGTGGGGCCAGCTGGCCAACTTCCACATGATGGACACCCGGCAGTACCGCGACGACCAGCTCGCCGGCGACGGCTGGCGCAAGAACGTCACCGAGCGCCTGGCCGAGGACCGCACCATCACAGGCGCCGAGCAGGAGAAGTGGCTGCTTGACGGGTTCAGGAACTCCACCCAGCGCTGGGACATCCTGGGCCAGCAGGTCTTCTTCGCCGAGAAGGACAGGAACGCCGCCCCCGAGATCGACGACGTCTCCATGGACGGGTGGGACGGCTACGCCGCCTCCCGCCGCCGCATCACCCAGGGCTGGGTGGACGCGAACGTCCGCAACGCCGTGGTCCTCACCGGCGACGTGCACCGCAACTGGGCCAACGACGTCAAGGTCGACTACAAGGACCCCGCCTCCCCGGTGGTCGGCTCCGAACTGGTCTGCACCTCCATCACCTCCACCGGCAACGGCACAGGTTCCACCGTCGATCCCGTGATGCCCTGGAACCCGCACCTGAAGTTCTACAACGACAACCGTGGCTACGTGAACACCACCATCACCAAGGACGCGATGACCGCCGACTTCCGGGTCCTGGACTACGTCACGACGCCGGGCTCCCCCGTCAGCACGAAAGCCTCCTTCGCGATCCAGGACGGCGTGCCGGGGCTGGTGGCCCGGGGGTAGCTGGCTAGTGCGGTCGGGCAAATTATCAAGTCTGCACCCATCCGAAATCCGACATAGCCCGAATAGCTGGCATAACCCGTCGGTTAGGCAGGCAAAAAGCCGGCGTAGCCGCAACCACATATCGCTTTCAGGAGTTCACCGTGGCAACACACACCAACACCCCCACCTCAACGCGCACCAACGTCCAGAAGGCATCCATGGTTGTGGGTGCCGTGTTCCTGCTGGTCGGCGTGCTGGGCTTCGTTCCGGGCATCACGGCCAACTATGACCAGCTGCACTTCGCGGGGCACCACTCCGAAGCCCTGCTGCTGGGCCTCTTCCAGGTCTCGGCCTTGCACAACATCGTCCATCTCCTCTTCGGCGCGGCGGGCCTGATGCTGGCCCGGACGGCCACGGGCGCCCGCTCGTTCCTCCTCTACGGCGGCATCATCTACCTGGTCCTGTTCGTCTACGGCCTGGTGGTCCCCCAGGATTCAGCAGGTAACTTCGTTCCGCTGAACGGCTTCGACAACGTCCTGCACCTGCTGCTCGGCGTCGGCATGGTTGCCCTCGCCGTCATCCTCACCAAGGGCCACGCCAAGGCACACGCCTAGGTCGCTCGCGCGCAGGCAGTAATACCGCCACATCAGTAGGCGGCCATGGTCCCGACAGCAGCTTCACATGCTGTCGGGGCCATTTGACGTTATAAGCAACCTTCAGGGGTGGGCGCCGCCCGCATGCCCGGCCGGTTGGCAGAGGTGTCAGCCAGCCGCGTGGGTCCCGTCATACCCGAGTGCGCGGCTGGCTTCGAGGCCTGCGCGGGCAACCACGGGACCCAGCCGTTCAACGTCCGCGGGGCGGATCCGCTGGTTCGGGAATCCCAGGCCGATGGCGCAAGCGAGCCGCCCTGCGTGGTCGAACACAGGTGCGCTGATGGAACCCACGTCCTCGTTCCGTTCCCCGAAAGCCGCGTAGAACCCTTGCTCCCGGGCCACCGCGGCCTGCTCCCGGAGCAGCTCCAAGGAGACCGGCGTGTCCGGGGTAAAGCGATCGAGGCCGTGCTCGTCCAGGGCGTCCCAGGCGTCGGGGTCGAATGCAAGAAAGATTTTGCCCGGGGCCCCGGCATGAAGCGGCATCACCATGCCCACCATGAACGGCCGCATCACCACATGGCGCGTCTCCGCCACGGCAATGATGGTCCGGAAGGCCCCGTCGCGGACGTACAGGCATGCCGTTTCGCCGGTCTCATCGCGCAACTGCTGCAGGACCGGCTTCACCAGCCGGACCACGTCCAGCCCGAATGTCCCGGGCGTAGCCCAGCGGACCAGCCCGATACCGATCCGGTACCGGTCGCCGTCGCGGTCCAGGAAGCCCTCCCGCAGCATGTTCTGCACCAGCCGCTGGCAGGTGCTGGACGGCAGCCCCGTCATGCGGATGATCTGCTGGAGCGTCGGCTCCGGCGCCTCGACGGTAAAACAGTCCAGGATTTCCGCCACCTTGTGTAGGACCAGCAGGGGTGAGGCCCCAGCGCCCGGTTCCGTCGCCACTACTTGTACGTCCTTTCAACTACTTTTCCGCGAGCAGCCTCCAGCTTAGTGAGCCGGAAGCGGACCCTCGGAACGTGATCTATTTGACATCCTACCGCCGTGACCCACATCATGGGAACCGAACCCGCAGTGTGGGTCACACCCCCAAGTACCAGCACAAAGACGTGGAGAAACCATGAGCATCCCCGACATCACTTCCGAAACCGCGCCCGAGCCCAAGCGCCCGGGCTCCTCCCGGGTGGGACTGATCGTCCCCAGTTCCAACACCACCATGGAGACTGAACTGCCGGAGCTGTTCCGCCGCCAGGCCGAGGCGACCGGCCACAAATACACGTTCCACTCGGCCCGCGCCGGCATGAAGAAGGTCACCCGGGAAGAGCTGCTGGCGATGGTGGGCAAGGCAGCTGACTGCGCGGAGGCGGTCTCGGACGCCGACGTGGACGTCATCGCCTATGCCTGCCTGGTCGCCGTCATGGCGCAGGGCCCCGAAGCCCACGTGGGCTCGGAGAAAGTCATCGCGGACGCCGCCGCCGGCAACGGGCACCCTGCCCCCGTCACCAGCAGCGCAGGCGCCCTGGTCCGGACCCTGCAGGAAATCGGCGCACAAAAGGTGGCCATGATCACCCCCTACATGAAGCCGCTCACCCAGATGGTTGTGGACTACATCGAAGGCTCGGGCATCACCGTGCTGGACGCGATCAGCCTCGAGGTGGCGGACAACCTTGACGTCGGCTGCCTTGACCCGCAGAACCTGCCCGCGCTTGCCCGCAGCCTGCAGCGCGAAGGTGCAGACGCCGTGGTGCTTTCGGCCTGCGTCCAGATGCCGTCGCTGGCCGCGGTCCAGGCGGTGGAGGACGAACTGGGGCTGCCCGTCATCACGGCGGCCACGGCCACCACGTACGAGATTCTCAAGGCCCTAGGCCACCGGCCCGCCATCACCGGAGCCGGCAGCCTGCTGTCCGGCGCCGGCGTCCTGACCCCCGCGAACTCCTAGGCGGGCGGCACCGTGTCCCTGTCACTTATCGCGTTCCTGGTCCTGGTGGCGGCCTTCGCCGTCGGCTCCTTCACCAAAATCAACGCCGGCCTGCTGGCCACCGTGGCCGCGTTCGGCGTCGGAACCCTCCTGGCCGGCATGTCCATCAAAGACGTCATCGGCCAGTTCCCCGCCGGGCTGTTCTTCATCCTGGTGGGTGCCACCCTGCTCTTCGCCATTGTCCGGATCAACGGCACCATCGACCTGCTGGCGTACTGGGCTGAACGCCTTGCCGGCGACCGGAAGATCCTGGTCCCCATCCTGATGTTCCTGCTGACGGCCGCCTTGGCTTCGGCCGGCGCGTTCACCCCCGCGGCGATCGCCATCGTGGCGCCGGTAGGCCTGGCGCTGGGCATGCGGTTCGGCATCAGCACCCTTGCCATGGGCCTCGTCATTGTCCAGGGCGCCAACGCCGGCGCTTTCTCCCCGGTCAACCCTTTCGGCGTACTGGCCAACAAGATGCTGGACGGCGCCGGAGCCGCGGACGATTCCTTCAAGCTTTACGCCTACTGCTTCGTCTTCAACGCCATCCTGGCCGCGATCGCCTATGTCCTGGTACAGGCCATCATGAAGCGCCGCACAGCCAAGGCGGAGGCCGGTCACCAGACCGGTGACGCTGGAGATGTAAGGCACGACGGCGGTGCTGCCGCTCCCTCCGGAAGCAGCGCGACAGGCCCGGCCGGGACAGCAACGGCTGTCCTCACCGCCCCGGCGCACACCGGCGTCGGTACCTCAAACACCACCCGGACCGGCACCGAGAAGGTAGCCGCAACGCCCATGCGGATCCTCACCCTGATAGGCATCGGCGCACTGCTTGTGCTCACCACCGTCCTGGGCCTGGACGTCGGCGTCGCTTCGCTGGTCATTGCCACCGTGCTGATCGTCCTGGACTCGAGCGTGCAGAAGCCGGCAGTGGAAAGCATGCCGTGGTCCGCGATCATCCTGGTGACAGGCATCGTCACCTACGTGGGCATGCTGGAAAAGATGGGTGCGTTGAAGGAACTCCAGGAAGGCATCGCCGGCCTGGGCAACAGCTCCCTTGCCGCCCTGCTCACCAGCTATGTGGTGGCCATCGTCTCGGCCTTCGCCTCCACCACCGGCACCCTCGGGGTGATCAGCCCGGTGGTGGCACCCATTGCCATGGATCCGCTGCTCACCCCCATCGGGGTTGTGACGGCCATTGCCATCAGCTCCTCGGTGGTTGACGTGAGCCCGATGTCCACCAGCGGCGCCCTGCTGATGGCGAGCGCGCAGCCCAAGGACGAGCGGATGTTCTTCCGGGCGCTGCTCCTCTGGGCCATCGCCATGATCGGCGTAGTGCCGCTCCTGGTGTGGTTCGTGTTCGTGCAGCTCGGCCTCGGCTAACACTGCGGGGCTGAAGGGAAAGGGGTGTCCTGACGGGCGCCCCTTTCCCTTCCCTTGCCCTCAGTGTTTACGCCTTCGGGCGGAAATGCCCCGGCCAGTCCTTAAGCCGGATCCGGTTGAGGTCCTGGATGGTGCCCAGGGTGCCCCACTCGTCCAGGCCAAGCCGGGACAGCGGCTCCAGCAGTTCGATCCGCGGGTGGCTCCCGTCCAAGACCGCATCGCTCACGGCAGCGTGCGTCACTTCGCCGAAGACCAGGATGGAGTCTCCCATCGGCAGGACCGAGTGGAGGCGGCATTCGAACACGGCCGGGGATTCCTTGACCCGCGGCGCCCCCACGGTGAGGCTCGGCTCCCGTGTGAGGCCGGCGGCGTCGAACTCGCTGACGTCCGGCGGGAAATTGGTGCCTGTGGCGTTGACCTCCTCCAGCAGCGAGGCCGGGGCAAGGTTCACCACGAACTCGCCGGATGCGGTGATGTTGCGAAGCGAATCCTTTTCCCCCACCGACGTGAACTGCACAATGGGCGGATTCGTGGAAGCCACCGTGAAGAACGAGTGCGGGGCAAGATTGTCAACGCCCTCCGGGGAGACACTGGAGACCCACGCGATGGGCCGGGGCACCACCACGGCGGTGAGGAGCCGGTAGAAATCGCGGGCGGACGTGTCAGTGGGGCTGAAATCAGTTCGCATGCTGCCAGACTACGGGCAGGGAAGGAGACAGGACATGAGGTTCCAGCCATACCGTTCACCATCAACGGGGTGCGAGGTGCGCGCCGTCCTCTTCGACACGTTCGGCACGGTGGTGGACTGGCGCACCGGCGTTGCGCGGCAGGTGGCTGCCTTCGCCGCTGCGCGCGGGCAGGAGCTCGACGCCGAGGCGTTCGCCAATGAGTGGCGCGCGCTGTACCAGCCAGCCATGGAGGCCATCCGCTCCGGATCCCGTGAATTCGCCACCCTGGACACCCTCCACCGCGAAAACCTGGACCAGGTGCTCCGCAGCCACGGCTTCGACCCGGACCGGCTGGACGCACGGACCCTGGAGGACTTGAACAGATCCTGGCACCGCCTGCCCCCTTGGCCCGACAGCGTGGAGGGCCTGGCCGCGGTCCGCCGCGGCTACATCGTGGGCCCGTTGTCCAATGGCAACACCTCACTGCTGTTGGACATGGCCAGAAACGCCGGTCTTCCCTGGGACGTGATCATCGGTTCGGACATGACGCGCACGTACAAGCCGCTGCCGGCGGCCTACCTTCGAACTGCGGAGTTCCTGGACCTTTGGCCCGGCGAGGTGATGCTCGCGGCCGCACACAACACCGACGTGCGTGCCGCCCGGGAGGCCGGGCTGGCAACGGCGTTCATCGCGCGTCCCACCGAATACGGCCCTGGCCAGGTGGCGGACCTGACGCCAGAGAGCGATTGGGACCTCACGGCGTCGAGCATTATTGAACTTGCCCACCGGCTCGGTGCGTAACCCCCACCGCCTCAAGGACCGCTACGCCGGTCCCGCCCCGAGGGCCTCCGGCAGTTTCTCCAGGGAAGCCACGGTGTAGTCGGGTGCGGAGAAATAGGCAGGGTAGGTGGATCCTGTGCGGTTGATCCATGCCGTTGCAAGCCCGGCCTGCGCTGCGCCGTGGATGTCCCAGGGGTGAACAGCCACCAACAGCATTTCTCCCGGTTCCACGCCGCAGGCTCTGGCGGCGTAGTGATAGGCGGCCGGGGCCGGTTTCCAAGCGGGGGCATCCTCCACGGACAGCAGCCGTTCGAACTGGTCCCGGATCCCGGCGGCCGCGAAAAGTTTCTCCGCGACCTGGGCGGAGCCGTTGGTCAGTGTGACCAGCCGGTATCCGGCTGCCCGCAGGGCCCGGACGCCTCCCGGAACGTCGGGATGCAGGCCGAGTCCTGCCATTCCCGCCATGACACGCTCCACCGCTTGGTCCAGATCCAACCGTAAATCAGAAGAGGCGAGCAGGCCGCGCAGGGCCTCTGCGCCAATCTCGGCAAAGGCGCCGTTGCCGCCGGCCGCGGTGAGCGCGAAGCCGTCCCGCAGCAGCGTGGCAAACCAAAGCTTCGCCAGTTGGGCAGGGGCGCCGACTTCGGCGAACCGCTCCCCCATCGGCGACATGTCCGAAAGGGTCTCGTTGACGTCGAAAACAGTGATTGACGGTGCGGTGTTCATGGTTTCTCCCTGGTGGAGCCTGTCGAAAGCTAGCGCTTCGAAAACGTCGAAACCCCCCGCCCGGATCCCGTCCGGCCGGGGGTTTTCGCTGCTTAGGGCTGGACAACATTCACGAGTTCCGAGCGGCTTCCGGACTTCAGGTCCACGGTCAAGACCAACGCACCGACCTCCGGGCAGTGATATTTGTGCTCCTGGGCGTTCTTTTCCAGCGGTGTCCAGTCGTACACCTTGACGCAGTCGGTGTAGGCGCGGTTTTTCGTGGTGACGGTCTCGCCGACGGCCACGGTGTCCCGCGTATCTTCCGCATGACCGGGGTAAAACTCCTGCTTGTAGGAGTCGCCGACACGCTGCTCGGCCTTCATCCAGATGCCTGCCTTTGCCCCGTCTTTTCCATGGATGAAGCTGCCGGAGCGGTTCACCACGATCCCGTTCGAGTAGTTCTTCACGTCCTCGCCGAAGTACCACACGTCACCGTTTTTGTGTTGCGCCAGGTAATCCCGGGTTTCCTCGACGAGCCGGCCGTTCTTGAATTCCTTGTCCAGATAGATGACCGTCTCAATGCCCTCGATGGTTTTGGTCTCCCGGAGGATCTCGATTTCGATCCTCTCGGTGACCTTTCCCTGCTCAGTGGTCTCGTAGGTCAGCTTCTTGCCGGCGGGGAGGGCGAAGTATTTGTTGGTTATTTTGGTGGTGAAGTCGGCAGGGTTGATCTGCGGGGTGTACTCCGCGGCCCTGCTCCGCTGTGTGTTGTCCAGAACGAATAAAGTCGCCCCGCCAACAACCAGCAGCAGGACGACGAGGGCTACAAATATTCTGTTTCGTTGTTTCATGACCTTTCCCACTCCTTCTGAGTAGAAATTCCTGTAGGGGGTCAGAGCACCGTTGCTTGCCCATGGCCATAGGAGAAAGGTAGTGCAGTCCGTCCTGAACCTGAACCCCTAATTACGTGTGCATGATCGCCGCAGACGTCGGAAGGCTTCCGGAGTACAGGGAAGCCGGCCAGTTGCACGAAACCACCGGTCCCGATTCAGCGGTGCGTGTTCCTGAGCCAAAGCTGCGAGGAACTTGAGGAGGCCTTGATGCATCGGCGTCAGAATTTCCATGGCGTTCCGCACGGTGAGTTCGCATCAACCTGAATTACGGGAGCAATAAATGAATACGCTTTTTCCACGCAATGAAGCGCGGAAGCCAGCCGACAACGAAGTTGGCCATATGCTCCGGACGTCGACGCGTTCACGGATTTCCCGACGGCGGGTGGCCGGTGGGGCTTTGGCGGTCGCCGTCGTGATTTCAGCGACGGCCTGCGGAGGTCAGGCGGCGGCCTCTCTCAGTTCTTCCCGTGGCAGTGAGTCCTCATCCGCGACGGCAACGCCCACTCTAACCGCGCCGGCTTCATCCGCCTGCCTCACCGAAAGCGCGACCGAAAAGTACGCGCCGAAGGTCTTCATCTGCACCAAGACCGACGCCGGGAAGCTGCTCTGGATGGAGCAGTCGGAATCGAAAAAGGTAACGGACGCGCGAGCGGCAGCGGCGGCGAAGGCCGCTGCAGACAAGGCGGCCTCAGAGAAGGCCGCTGCCGACAGGGCAGCGCAGGAGGCTGCGGCAAAGGCGGCCGCAGAGCAGGCCGCAGCAGAAGCGGCCCGTAAGGAAGCTACCGCAGCAGAAGCCGCCCGCCAGCAGCAGGCCGCTGCTGCGGCTGCAGCAGCCGCGGCAGCTGCAAAAGCCCCGGCGCCCGTACGGCCGGCAGCGCCCTCCGGATGCGACCCGAACTACGCGGGAGGGTGTGTGCCCATTGCATCTGACGTTGACTGCGCCGGAGGCAGCGGCAATGGTCCGGCGTATGTCCGCGGACCCGTCACTGTCGTCGGATCTGACATCTACGGTCTCGACAACGACCGCGATGGCGTGGGCTGCGAGTGATAAAGACTTAGCAGTTCGGTGGCAGGGTACCGAAGCTCAGGCCCTGCCGTTCCCGGACACCTCGAGGTACGAGCCATATTGGGGATAAAACGTAGTGGAACTGAAACGCATTTACTGGACCCGGCAGACGCTGAAAATGGCCTACATTGCCACCACTGTGTGGCTGTTCGCGTCAGCCGTCGGAGCGCTGACGCCGGGCAAAGCCGTGACCGCCGACGGCGCAGGCATATCTGCGGTTACAGGAGTACTGAGAGGGATGTTGGACCGGGTCCTGGGCGCGGCCGCCGTGCCCAGCCTCATCCTTGTGGTGCTGATTATCGTTGCGGCGATCATTCGCAGCCAGGACGTCCGGCGACGGGACCCCATCCGGCGCTTCAGCCGCCAGCAGCGCCGCGAGGGCATGGCCCGGGCAGCTGGCGTGTGTGAGATGGAAGCAAGGTTCCGGCGGCGGTGCTCGCGGCCTGCCGAACACGGCGACCATTTCTACCCCTGGTCCAAGGGCGGATCCACCAGCCTGCGGAACTTCGTCGCCGCCTGCGCAAGGTGCAATCGGGGAAAGGGCGCCCGGATTCCGTCGCCAGGCCAGCAGAGCCGAATAGAACGACGACGGCGGGACTACGTTACGCCCGCCGGTTCCGTAGCCGTCGGCGAACGGCAGCCGTTGCCCCGAGTCTAAGCAGCTCCTTCGCTGCGTCGCTGGACGGATTCCTGGTGAGGGCGCGCACCCGCCAGCCGTCGTTGAGGAGTGTGTTTGGTGATGTTGTCCAGCGGGTCAGCAAGGACAACACAGTCGTGGCGCGGTTGCGGTGCCCGGGTACCATCTGGGTGCGTGGCGCGGGCAATCTGCCAGCGGAAAGCGTGCAGCCCGTCGCGCGGGAAATGCACAAAGCAAGGTATTACCGGTGCCCGAAATTGGATGCACGCATCCGGAGACTCAGATAATTCGAGTGTTACTATGACACCGCTGGGGTCACTAAGTAACAAAAGCGGGGCGCTGATCTGAATTATGGAGTGGTCTCTCAGCCACGTACTGAGCGTGCTGTCCCGTTCCTTCAGCAGCGGGAGGCATTGAATGAGCACTAAGCGAAGCCCCAACATCTTTTGTGCGGTTGTGACCTTGTGTCTTTTCACGTCCGGCTGCGCGGGTGGGTTTGGAAATTCCCCTCAGTCCTCGACCAGTTTGCCCGCCCAGCCCGCACCTCAAACGCCTGGTCCTAGCGAGAGCACGGCTGCCCCGAGCCAGAGTCCGGCCCCGAGTGCGCGCCCGACCCCGGCGCCCGTCCCCAGCAGTTGGCCGGAGATCGTTGCCCAGGTGCAGTCGGGGGTGGGGCAATTCAGCGTCACGAGGTGTGAGCGCAGTTATACGGGCACAGGTTTTCTAGTCGGTCCTGATCTGGTCGTGACCGCTGCGCACATGGTGCGGGAAGCGTCAGCGATAAGCATTTCATTTGGTGGTAAAACGGTAAATGCCACAACTCTCGGCACGAATGACCTAGCTGACTTAGCGCTCGTGAGAACCGAAACTCCAGTTGAAGGTCATCAGTTTCAGTTCAGAACGGCGGAACCGCCGATTGGAACTGATGTTGCTGCCCTCGGATTTCCCTTAGGCCGGCCTTTTACCCTGACCCGGGGGACAGTAAGCGCTCTGAACGCGGAACAGCAAATGGGTAACCGGGTTCTTAGCAATCTGATTCAAACCGATGCCGCTATCAACCATGGAAACAGCGGCGGCCCCTTGATTACTCAGGACGGCCAGGTTTCAGGGGTTATCGTCACCATCGAATTCGACGAAAACGTCCGGGCGGAAGGCATCGCCTACGCCGTGACTGCGCCACGGGCTGCTGCCGCCGTCAAGGAATGGCAGGCACGTTCGGTGCCGGTAACGCTCAAAGACTGCGGGAACGCCCCGGCACCGGGCTCCGGCTCCTTCCCGCTTACAGTCAAGGCCAGCCACGATCAAGCAAGGAACATCGGGCAGAGCCTCCTGCTCCATGGCCAAGGCATCAACCAAGGGGCCTACGCCGCCGCGTTCAAACAACTTACCCCGGAACTGCAGGCCACTTTCGGTGACTCAACCACATGGAGCGCTGACCTGGGATCCTCGTATTGGAAACAGGTTGAAGTTGTCAACGTTACCGGAAGCGGCGATACCCTTTCCGCCGACGTCAACCTGCAAACAAGCCAGGACGCAGTACACGGCAGGAACGGCCAAACGTGTTCAAACTGGAAGCTCAGGTACGCGATGCACTGGGACGGCAGCGCCTGGTTGATAGCCGGCACGTCCCTGCCGTTCGGCGAACCGACGGCCTGCTGATCATTAGGCGATGCTGGAACGGGCGGACTTGGAGACGGCCATCGTGGCGGTAACTCGACCCATTAAATGCCCCCCGGCGGTTCTCGTATCTCATCCACAGCCGATTCCGATCGGTGCTCTTGGTTTCAGGGGCTCGTCGCACGGCAGGACTACCCTGCAACCCCAAGGGGCAGTGCGGTCCGCTGTGAGCGGCCGGTCCGTTCATTGTGCCTCCACCTCCACCTGCTGTTCGGAGCCGCACGTTAGCTGGACGGGACGGCCGCGGCCACCGCTTCGACGGCTGAGCGGGGGCTCGTCAGGACAGGCGTCGTGAGCCCGGCCAGCAGGGCGGCGGCAGGTTCCATGGTCGCCTGGGCGAGGACGACGACGTCGCAACGGCTGGAGAGCGCGAGGGCCGTCGTCGCGATGCGGGAGCGGTAGTCCTCCGCATCTCCGCGCAGGAACGCGTCCCATGCGCCGTCCACCACGCAGACCTCGACAGCTATGGCCGACTCCGTACGGGCGGCCTCCTCAGCAAGGACGCGGGTGGTCGGCTCGACGGTGCTTGCCAGCGCCGCGACCACCCCGATCCGCGGGCCGAGGGTGACGGCCCGGCGAAGCATCGGCCGGTCGATGCGGATCACATCGAGACGGACCCTCGACAGTTGTTCGGCCACCTCGCCAAGTGTTGAGCACGTGCAGAGGATGACCTCGCACCCGGCCTCCCGGAGCTCGAAAAGATGGCCGGCTACGACTGCGCGCACGCGGTCCGCTGTTCCCTCCTGTCTGGCAAGCTCAAGCACGTCGGGGTCCACTTGGTGGACCGTGCGGGCGGAGGGTACCAGCTCCCGGGACAGGGCCTCGAACGTCGCCACGTGAACCTGTGCTGTGTGCAGGAAGCCGACTGCGCGGGGACCGTCGGGACGGAGTTCGGTCATGGGGCCTGACTGTAACAGAACGGGGCCATCGTGCCCCTGCCCGGACGCCCGCCGTCGGAAACCGAATCCCCTTGTGCGGCATGGGGGCAGCCGAAACGATGCTGCCGGGAGAGGCCCTGGTCTGCCGTAACGAGAGTTAGGGGCCCAGCAATGTCCGACTTCTTCACCTTGCAGCCCGGCGAGACCGCTGGGCGAAGTGCTGGGAAACTTCGACAAGTTGCTCCACATCCAGCATGAGGGGGAGACGAGCTCATGTACCCCCAACTTTGCGGAGCGCGCACCCGCATGTGCTTCACATCGGGCAGATGCTTGAGCAGCACAGGCAGGTCACACAGCGGCTGGAGGAGATCGAGCCTCTCCGCCTGCGGTGGATGGAAACGGCAGACGCAGAGGATGGCAAGGAACTCGCTGAGCGTTACGAGGCGCTGTCGGCTGTCCTCAACGTGCACCTGCGCCGCGAGGTCACTGAACTGATGCCCGTCGTGGACAGGGTGATGACCGAGAAGGAAGTAAAGGGCGTCGGGCAGCACGGGATCGATCAGTTCGACAAGAAGTTCCTGGTCTCCTACCTCGGCATGGTGCTGGCCACGAATGCGCCCGCGGACCGTAAGGAACTGTTCAAGGAAATCCCGCCGCCGGTCCGGCTTGCCTACCGCATCGTCGGGCGCCAGATGTACAGGAAGCAGTACTCCACGCTGTTCCCGGGACGCCCGATTCCCGAGACGCTTTGACTGTCTCAGAACTTAGTCGCCGCCCGGGCCACGCCATCAGGAACGGATACGACGACGGCGGTTCTACGTCATGCCCGACGGTCCGGTTTGCGTTGGCGAACGGCAGCGTCGCAATCACTCCAGTCAGCCTCGTGCAAATGGCCAAGACCCATATCGACCCGGGGACATATCTGCGCCCACTGCCAGATTTGCCCTCCTGCAGACAGACCCGTCCGCAACCCTACAACCCACGATCCACGCAACCCAAGGTCATCTTTAGTTAAAGGTTCAACAATACATTAGTTGTTGTAAATAACACGTGTCATGCTACTTAGGCTTGTCATATTCGGAATTACGGATTATCCAAAGGCGCGAAAGGCTTTTGCGTCTGCCATATTTGAGCCATGACAACACCAGAGTTCCCTGGGGCGGGCTCACAGCAGACTTCGCCCAACCACCCATCTCTCGCACAGGCTGATCACGGGGCGTCAACGCAGACCCTCCCGCCTCAGCCGGCGAAGGTTAAAAAGCCGTTGAACGTACTGGGCCTCATCGCCCTCATCACAGCAGCGCTCGGGTTTATCTTCGCTTGTATGCCAGGAGCCCTGATCGTTGGCTGGATTCTGCTGCCGATCGCATTCGTTCTGGCTCTAGTTTCTTTGTTCCTCAAAGACAAGCCCAAGGGAATGGGCATCGCTGCCTTGATCCTGTCAATCGTTGGAACAATTGTCGGCGTCGTCGTATTTTTCTCCGTCGTCGGGTCGGCGGCCAGCAACGCATTCGGCAGCGGCGACACGAAAGTCGTGGCACCGTCCGGGGAGGCAGGCGCCACTAACGGAGGGGCAGCGGCAGCTCCCGCTGCAAAGACCGGGACCCGCGAGACACCATATCCGGTCGGCTCTGTCATAGAGTCCAAGGACTGGCGCGTTGTGGTCAACTCGGTCACCCTCGCCGCAACAGACGCTGTTGTCGCTGCCAATCAATTCAACAAACCGCCTGCTGCCGGTTCGGAATATATCCTCGTGAACTACTCCGTCACCTACATCGGCGATGATGCTAACGGACAGACGCCTTCGTTCGTGTCAGTCGAATACGTGACAGCAGACGGGAGGACCGTGAACAGCTACGACAAGTCCATCGTAGAACCGGATCCCATCAGCTCAAACGCGCTCTTTAAGGGCGGCTCGGCAACCGGCAATCAGGCTTTTGAAGTGCCGTCGGCCACCGCGTCTCAGGGCGTTCTCGCGGTCAGGGCAGGCATGTTTGGTGACAAGGTATTCGTCGCAGCCAAGTAAAACTGACATTGGAAGTTCGCGAAGCCCCCGGCTGATCAGCTGGGGGCTTCGCTGTTCCGCCCTGCGGAACTGAGGCGTTAGACTCGGCAAGCACGTCACCGCCGCCTCGGAAACGCGTGATGTGGCAGCAACGTTCTGGTGCGTTGGCGGTTCAACTGCTCCGAGACCAGCTTGATTTGGCCCTCGGTTCGGCCGTGCGTGCCAGCGGTGATGCAAGGCTTCTGGTCCGGTGGCTGTCGACCGATATGGGCTCCGCAGATGCTGCAGCAGTTGTGAGGCTGGGCCGTCTCGTTGGCCGCGGTGATGCGCGGTAGTTGTCATTCCATGCTGGCACGAGCGCCACCGGTAGAAACTTGTTGGGTTAGCCGCGGCGTCCGGTCAGAGATCAAGCCGCTTGCGCAGGAGGCAGAACTCGTTGCCTTCAGGGTCAGCCAGGACGTGCCACTGCTCGCTGCCTGTCTGCCCGACATCGGCCGGGCGGGCCCCAAGGGCAAGCAAGCGTTCGAGCTCCGCGTCCTGGTCCCGGTCCACGGGGTTGACGTCGACGTGCAGAGGGAGGCGTCCGGTGTGCGGGTTGTTGCTCGGGCTCAGGATGATGGTGGGCTGCAGGCCGCCGAACCCGGCGTCCGGCGGGCCGATCTCGATGGCACCGTCCTCCCGGCCCAGCTCGACATATCCGAGGACCCCGCTCCAGAACCCTGCGAGGAGTTCCGGATCGGAGCAGTTGAGGACCAGTTCGCTGATACGGGACACCATAAACGCCAGTGTACTGCGAGGCCTACTCGGCGATGTCCTCAGCCCAGAGGTCCGGGTTGGCGGACTGGAAGGTACGAATCATGGCGACGGAACGCTGATCATCCAGGACCAGCACCTCAACCCCGCGTGTCCGCAGGAGCTCCAGCTCGCCGTCGAAGGTGCGTGCTTCACCCACCACCACGCGGGGAATTTTGAACTGGACGATGGTTCCGGCGCACATGGCACACGGGGCGAGGGTGGTGTAGAGCGTGGTGTCCCGATAGCTCTTCCGCCGGCCGGCGGCGCGGAGCGCCGACATTTCTCCATGGGCAATCGGATCGGCGTTCTGGACCCGTTCGTTGTGCCCGCTGGCGATGACCATGCCGTCCCGGGCGAGCGCTGCTCCGATGGGGATGCCGCCTTCAGCCAGGCTCTTCCGGGCGGCCTGATAGGCGGCCTCGAATCCCGGGTGGGCGGCGCTCTTCCCGGGGCGCCCGATTCCCGAAACGCTGTAGGCTCCACGGCGGGCCGTCCGTGCCGTGAAGGGGAGTAGCGAGACCTGCTGGAGGAAGTGTGCCCGACGCCGCCCGGGCGGCGAGAGTGCGAGAGCGTCCTCCGAAAAGGCGCGTCAAGTGCGAGAGCGTTGGAGGGGCGGCCGGCGATTCCCGGTCCGGCTGACACCTGCTGAAGGGCTGGCAGCCGTGGTCCGGCAGAAAAAGGATGGTCCATCCCGCACTGGTGAGAATGTCGTGGGCATCGCCTAGAGTGATTTTCGACGACGTGACGCACCAAACACGGGACCCCAATGGACTTCTACGCTATCAATTCCCTGCGCGAGAACCATGCAGGCTGGTCACTGCTCCGTGCCCAGAACGCGCCCCTGGCCCTGACCTTCTTCATGGCTGCGTTCACGGGACCCAATCAGCGCAACCTGGGCCGGCAGGAGCTGATCGACGTCCTGGATGATGTGCTGTTCGGCCTGCGGGACAGCGAAGGTGAAGACCGGTTCCCGCGTCCAGCAGGTGAGTATCTGGATGACTGGGCCGCCGACGAACGCCAGTGGTTGAGGAAGTACTACGTCCCGGGCGAGGACGAACCCCACTACGACCTCACGGCCGCCGCCGAGGACGTGGTCCGCTGGGTGGAGAACCTGCGCGGCCGGGACTTCGTGGCCACCCAGTCACGCCTCACCAGCATCTTCGCCGTGCTGAAGCAGCTGGTGCAGCAGTCCGAGACGGACCCGGAGGTGCGGCTCGCCGAACTGCAGCAGCAGCGGGACGGGATCGACGCCGAGATGCAGCGGATCCGCGACGGAAACATCCGCGTCATGACCGGCCCGGACGCGCTGGACCACCTCCAGCAGCTCACCGCCCTGGCCAAGGACCTGCTGTCCGATTTCCGTGAGGTGGAGCAGAACTTCCGCAGGCTGGACCGGCAAGTCCGCGAGCAGATCGCCACCTGGGACGGCACCCAAGGCGAGCTGCTGGAGTCCATTTTCGACAACCAGCAGGACATCAGCGGCTCCCTGCAGGGCCGCACGTTCCAAGGTTTCTGGGACTACCTGATGTCGCCCCAGCTCCGACATGAGCTGCAGGACCTTCTGCACAGGGCAACCCACATCGAAGCCCTGGCCAAAACCGACATGCAGGCGGTGGCCAACCTCCACCAGGACTGGCTGCCCGCCGTCGAACAGACGCAGGCAACGGTCCGCCAGCTGTCCCAGCAGATGCGCCGGCTCCTGGACGACAAGGTGTTCCTGGAGAACAAGCGCATCATGCAGCTGATCCGCAGCATCGAATCCGGTGCGCTGGGCTCCCGGGAGGCACCGCCGTCGGGCGCTTTTATGGAGATTGACGCGCCCTCCGTGGACGTGGTGCTGCCCTTCGAACGGCCCCTCTATGAGCCCAGCCGCAAGGTGCTGGTGAACGATGCCGTAGAAACGGCCGACGACGCCGACGTGGACGCATCGGCCCTGTTCGGCCAGTTCTTCGTGGACAAGGAACGCCTGCGGGCCAACATTGATGCCATCCTTGCCGAGGCGGAGCAAACCACCCTCGCCGAAGTCACCGCGGCACACCCTCTCTCCCATGGCCTGGCGGAGGTGGTGGCGTACTACCAGCTGGCCACCGAATCCGACTGGGCCACCATCAACCCTGAGCAGTCCCAGCGCCTGTCCTGGCAGCTGCCGGACGGCTCCGCCCGGGAAGCCACCATCGAACAGATCATCTTCGGAAGGCCGGCATGAACACCCCAGCCACAGCTGAAACCCTCACGCCCGAGGAGCTTCCCGCCGTCGTCACCCGGCTGTTCAAGGGCGTGCTGTACGCGGAAAACGATGAGAAGCTGTGGCAGTCCCTGCTCGGGCTGACCTCACACGTGCGTGACTACGTCTCGGTGCTGGGCCTGGACCTCGTCCTGGACGAATCCGAGGGCTACGCGTTCCTGCGGTCCAAGGATGATCCGGACGGCACGCTCCCCCGGCTCATCGCCCGCCGCACCCTGACCTTCAACGTCAGCCTGCTGCTGGCCCTGCTCCGCCGCCGCATGATGGAGTTCGACATTAACAGCAGCGAGGTCCGGCTCATCATGACCGAACAGGAGATCGCGGACATGGTCTCGGTGTTCCTGCCCGAATCCAGCAACGAAGCCCGCATCCTGGACCGGCTGGGCACGGACATCAAGAAGGTGGTGGAGCTCGGTTTCCTGCGCAAGCTCAAGGGGCAGGCGGACACCTACGAGGTGGCACGGATACTGAAGGCGTACGTGGATGCGCAGTGGCTGGAGGAGTTCGACGCGCGGCTGGCTGACTACCGTGCCACGCTCGCCGGTGAGCCGCCCGCCGCAGTCGCGGCCGGCGGAGCGCCCGGGAAAGGGGAAGACCAGTGACGGCGGACCTGGCCACGGACCTGCAGGAGAGCCTGTTCAGCCTGGACGATACCGCGACCGACGGCGGCACTCCCCCGGGCTTCCGGCTGCACCGTCTGGAGCTGCTCAACTGGGGCACCTTCCACCAGGGAGTGCGCACGTTCCGGCTGGACGGGGCGAACAGCCTGCTCACCGGCGACATCGGTTCGGGGAAGTCCACCGTGGTGGATGCGATCACCACGCTGCTGCTTCCGGCGCACAAAATCGAGTACAACAAGGCCGCGGGCGCGCAGAAGAAGGAACGCTCCCTGATGTCCTACGTGCGGGGCTTCCACAAGAGCGCCCGGAGCGCCGGAGGGGAGTACTCCAAGCCGGTGGCGCTGCGCGGTTCGGGCCAGCTGACCGTGGTGCTGGGCGTCTTCCACAACGCCGTGCTGGGCAAGTGGGTGACGCTCGGCATCACGCTGTGGGCCACGCAGGAGGCGGGGCAGCCCAACCGGTTCTACTCGCTCGCGGAAGCGAACCAGACCATTGCTGCGGACTTCAGCAACTTCGGCCAGGACCCGCTGAAACTGAAGAAGAAGCTCCGCGCGGCCGGGGCGTCGGTCCACGATGCGTTCGAGCCGTACTCGGCCGCGTTCAAACGCCAGTTCGGGATCAGCGGCAACCAGGCGATGGAGCTGTTTCACCGCACGGTGTCCATGAAACAGGTGGAGAACATCACCTCGTTCGTCCGCAGCAACATGCTGGAGGAGGACGACGTCGCCACCCGGATCACCAACCTGATCCACCACTTCGACGACTTGAAGAAAGCCCACGATGCTGTCCTCCGGGCCAAGGACCAGATCGCCCTGCTGACACCCATCAAGGAGGGTGCCGCCCTGCATGCCGGGCTGACCGCCGACGACGAGCTGGCCCGCACACAGCGCGACCAGCTGCACCCCTGGTTCACGGACCGGAAGCTGCAGCTGAGCCTGGAGCACCAGGCCGAGCTGGAGCAGACGGGAGTGCGGCTGCAGGAGGATTCGGTGCGGCTGAACGGCGAGGTCAAGCAACTGCGCCGGGACTTGGCCGGGGTGGAGGAGGACATCCGCACCAACGGGGGCGGGCGGCTCACAGCGATCGACGCCGAGCTGGCCGCCTTGGCCGTCAAGTCCGCCGAGCAGAAACAGCGGTTCGAGGCCTACTCGGCCGCCGCAGCGGATCTTGGCCTGCAGGCCCCCGAGGACCGTGTGCTGTTCGATGCGAACCGGGCGGGGCTCGCCGGGGTGGAACAGGACCTGGCTGTCCTATCCGAGGCGCTGCACGAAGAGCGCACCGCGCTGTCCATGCAGCAGGCAGGGCTCAACACGAGGTCCGGGGAGATCAAAGCGGAGCTCACCAGCCTGCAGGCCCGGCGCAACCTGATCCCGCTCCCCCAGCTGGATATCCGCCGCCGGCTCTGCGAAGGCACCGGGATCCCGGACAGCGACCTGCCCTACGTGGGTGAGCTGCTCAAGGTCCGGGACGGCGAGGCCGCGTGGGAGGGCGCTGCCGAGCGGACCCTCCGCGGGTTCGCCCTCTCGCTCCTGGTCCCGGCGGAGCACTACGCCGCGGTCAGCAGCTGGGTGGACACGAACAACCTGCGCGGCCGGCTGGTGTACCTGAGGATCGGCGAGTCCCCTGCGCCCAGGGCCGCCGAGCCGGGGACGCTCGCGGCGAAGATCGCCATCAAGCAGGGCACCCCGTTCCGGGACTTCCTGCAGGACGAGCTCAGCAGCCGGTTTGACTACTTCTGCTGCGAGAGCCTGGCCGATTTCCGCCGCTACCCCAAGGCGCTGACGGCCAACGGCCAGCTTAAAGGCGGCCGGGGCCGGCACGAGAAGGATGACCGCAAGGACCTGGCGGACCGGCGCAACTACGTCCTGGGCTGGGACAACCACGACAAGATCGCCGGGTTCCGCGCCGATCTTGACGAGGTGCAGGGCACGCTGAAGGTCGTGGCCGGTCAGCTGGACCGGGTCAACACCAGGCTGGGGGCGCTGGGCCGGCAGAACCGGCAGCTCGGCGTCGTCGGTTCCGTCACGGAATTCGGCGAGATCAGCTGGCAGGCCACAGCCCGGAGCATCGAGGACCTGAAGGCCGAAAAGCAGGCCCTGGAGACCACCAGTGACGTCCTGCAGCAGCTCATGGGCAAGCACGAGCAGATCGTCGACGGGCTGGAGCGGCTGGAGGAGAAGGCGGGCAAGCTCCGGGAGCGCATGGGTGCCAACACGAAGGACGCGCGGGACATTGCCGAGGCAATCGAGGAGTGCCGCGGCACCCTCGCGGAATCGCCGGTGACGGACGACGCCGGGGTGCTGGCCGCCGTCGAACGCCTCACCGCTGCAGCGATCGGGGACAAGCCGCTCACCTATAAGAACACCGTCACGGTGGAGAGCGCCGTGCGGAACGGACTGACGGACACCATCGACGCACTGTCCAAGCGGATTGCCCGGGCTGCGGAGAGCACGGTCCGGCAGATGGCCGATTTCCGCAACAAGTACCCGAATGAAACCACCGACGTCGACGCCTCGTTGGAGGCCGCGGCGGACTACAACCGGCTGCTGGAGCAGCTGGTGGGCAACGACCTGCCCCGGTTCGAGAACCAGTTCAAGGATCTGCTGAACCAGAACACCATCCGTGAAGTGGTGGCATTCAACGCGTTCCTGGACAGCCGGCGGCAGAACATCATGGACCGGATCGGCGAGATCAACCAGTCCCTGGCCGGCATTCCCTACAACACGGGCCGGCATATCCAGCTGGAGCACCAGGCCGCCTCGGACCAGGACGTCCGCGAGTTCGGCAGCGACCTGCGGGCGTGCTCGGAGGGGACCATCGGGCGGACGGATCAGTACTCGGAGCAGAAGTACCTGCAGGTGGAGCGGCTGATTGACCGGTTCCGCGGCCGGGAAGGCCTGACGGACCTGGACCGGAAGTGGACGGCGAAGGTGACGGATGTGCGGAACTGGTTCACGTTCTCGGCGTCGGAGAAGTGGACGGAGACCGGCGAGGAATACGAGCACTTCACGGATTCGGGCGGCAAATCCGGCGGGCAGAAGGAGAAGCTGGCGTACACCATCCTCGCGGCGGCCCTGGCGTTCCAGTTCGGGCTGGGCTCCGGCAAGGGAGCGGGCAGGAATGCCGGCAGCGGCAGGAGTTTCCGGTTCGTGGTGATTGACGAGGCGTTCGGCCGCGGCTCGGACGAGTCCGCCAGGTATGGGCTGGAGCTGTTCCAGCGGATGAAGCTGCAGCTGCTCATCGTCACTCCCCTGCAGAAGATCCACGTGATCGAGCCGTTCGTCTCGCACGTCGGGTTCGTGGCGAACACCAATGGCGATGATTCGCAGCTGCGCAACCTGACCATCCAGGAGTACCGCGCGGAGAAGGACCGGCATGGCGGCTGAGTCCTGGACCACGCTGGCGGACCTGAAGGCCCTGTCGCTGAAGGCGTGGAACAGCGGTTCGCTCCTCCGGGAGCTGCTGGAACCCACCGGACTGTACCCCCGGCGTCGTGCGTTGAAGCGTCCGACGGCGGCTGCCCTCCTCCGGGATTACGCCGCGGCCGGTGCGTGGGCGGGTGAGCTGTTTGCCGCCGCCGGTCCGTTCAGCCTGGAGACCGTGGAGGTTGGCCGGAGCACGATCGGTTCCAACCGGCTGCCTGCCGCTGCGGTGTTTGCGGCGGCCGGGGATGAGGTTGGGTTTGCCGGGAAGGCTCGGGAGGCTGCCCGGTTCGTGGAGCTTGCCGGCGGCCTGACTGCCCTCGATCGGTGCTTCCGCCCATGGGTGTTGCGGCGGCCGCTCAGGCTGCTGGAACTCGGGGCCGATGCGCTGACAGCCGGGCGGGTGGCGCTGTGGCTGCGTGACAATCCTGCTCCAGGGGTTTACGTCCGGCAGCTCAGCCTGCCCGGTGTGCACACCAAGTTCATCGAGAACCACCGGAGGGTAATCGATGAACTGGCGGAGTGTTTGCGTTCGCCGGCTCTCGCGGAGGCGGCACTCCCGGAGACGCTCCCCGGTGGCGGGGACCTGCCGGACGTCCCGGCGGAACCGGAAGCCCTGCTGGGGCAGCCGGCAGCGCGGACGCCCGCCGCCCGCTTCGCGGCACGGCACGGATTTGTGCATCCGCCCGAACTGGTCCGGTTCCGGATGCTGGACCCTGCGGTTCCCCTGCTTGGCGGTGCGCGGGACCTCACCGTCACGGCGGCGGCGTTCGGCTCGCTGCGGCTGCCCGTGGCATCAGTGATCGTCACAGAGAACCTGGTGAACTTCCTGGCCCTGCCGGAGCGTCCGGGCTCGCTGGCGATCTACGGCGGCGGCTACGGATTCTCGTCCCTGCGCGACGCCGCCTGGCTGCGTGAGTGCGAGGTCCTGTACTGGGGTGACCTGGATACCCACGGCTTCCGGATCCTGGATGAGCTGAGGGCGGTGCACCCGCACGTGGAGAGTGTCCTGATGGATGAGGCCACCCTGCTGGAGCACCGGGACGCGTGGGGCAGCGAGCCGCAGCCCTCGACCGCTGAACTGACACGGCTGACGGAAGAGGAATTGGCGCTGTACCAGTCGCTGGGGAGTGACACCTTTGGCCGGGCGGTCCGGCTGGAGCAGGAGCTGATCCGGTGGGAGTGGGCACAGGAGAGGCTGGCGGCGGACTGAGTCTTGCGGGGAGAGCCAGCCAACGACGCATTACATCCGTCAAAGGAACAGAGCTAGATTGTCCACCAAGGGGAGTCGTCCTCCCGTCTTTGGTCCGCGGCGGCCGCCGTGACCCGTGGCCCAAGTTCGGCCCATGGTGTTGGGCCCCCGGAGAGCACCCGGACTTTGGCGATTCCCAGGCTTTTTTGTCCAGTCGCGGCCAAAACACTGCGGGGCACGACGTGAAACTCCCATTGGGCAACGTTCAACTGGTCATATTTGGCGTGATCGGTCTCGGTGTGTGCGCAGAAGACGTAGACCATTGCATTGAAGCGTCTTCCTGCAGGATCCATCCCATCGCCAGGTGCGCGAGGGTGGTAGCGCGTTCCCTGCAAACCGGAAAACGTCAGTGCGCTGATCTTCTTCTGCTCCCAAGACTGCAGATAGGCCGATGACTTGATTTCGATTGTTATGTCGCCGAAGAGCAGATCGTAGGAGTCCCACTCGATCCGCCTAAGATCTTCGATTCCGAGTGCCTTTCCGACGAGGAACTCGGCCAGATATCCGCGCGCGTTGTTCATCCGAAGATCACCGAGGGCGAACTGCCAAAAGTCCCTGACGGTCGTTCCTGACATTCCGGTGAACGTCTCATCACCGGAAAGCTGGTTAGACGCGGGCGGGACCAGCCACTGAATCTCGTCTGTCATAAACGGAGCATACATTTTGAAGCTCTACCACGGGAGAAGTCGTCTGTTTATGGATTCGGCGCTCATGGGCCTGTCGAAACTGCGGAGGTTTCGACAGCGCGTGTGGTGCGTCGGCTGTGGTTTGTACACCGGCCTCTCCAGCCCCTCCATCCGAGCCCTGAGCTGCAGCGCCAGGTAGGAGGAGTAGTGCCGTCTCTAGTGCAGGTTGCCGCCGTGGATCCAGAGGATGGGGACGTTGGTTAGTTTCCCCATGTTGTGGCCGGACTATTTGTCGAGAAACATGACCTGGATTTCGACCGAGCCGAACATGCTGGTAAGCATGGCTTTGGTGTTGTCGGTAGCCTGCTTCCGAAGCTCCGATTCCTCCGCGGCCGTGGCCATCTTCGTTTCGGCTTGTATGTAGAACTCTGTTTGCTCGGGCGTCTCCAACGCGTCGACAACCCTGTCAAGCACGCCCCGGTCCTGGCCGAACACATAGGACCTGTCGTGGTCGAGGTTGGGCTTGTCGAGCTGCGAGTCCGGCAGCAGCACAGTCACCGACTTGCCGTCCGGAGAAAATGTCAGGTCCTTTTCGGCGAGGCCAGACAGATCGACGTAAGCGTCGACCGTACCAGCCGCTACAAACAGCGTCCGCCTTCCGGCGATGACATCGGGGACTCCCGCGACGTCGTCCTCGATATCGAGGACCAGCTCAAAGTTGCTGACCGCGGCATGGTACCGGCTCAGGTTCTGTAACGACTTCAGAAGCGCTGGCTGGCTCCGGTCCGTCTGGCTCACCTGGAATGGTTTGAACCCAAAAATGTTCACCACACCGGAAAACATGTTCACGACACCGAGCCCGGTCAGCGTCAGCGCGACGAGCGCACCAACCACAACCAACGCGATGCCCCTCAAAGGCTTGCCGATCATCGGCTCCTTCTCCCCCTTGAAACGCCATGGAGCCGTTCCGATTTGTTTTCCTGTCCGGCGGTGCCGGTATGGCATGTTCAGCATGAGCGTAGCGCTTTTTCGACCGCGATAAGTCACCAGCTCGTGAGCGAACACCGATGCTTTCCCCTAGGCCTCTGCAGTCGCGCGGACGCTGGCGAAAGTACATGGAATCCGCACGGCCCGGCAGATGCATGAGCTCGGCGGTGGCTGAAAGCGAAGTGATCAGTCGATGGGAAACATCGATCTCGACGTACGGCCGATAACGCCCGTCATGGTTCCGTCCACTGCACCGCCGACCACTCCACCAACGAGGGGAATACCCTTCACCAGAGTCACGACTGCACGCTTCGAGCCATACTTGGCCAAGAGCATAAAACCGGCCTTCTTGTTGATCTCGCGAATAAGCACGATCGGGAGTTTCTTGATCGCTTCCATGGCCACCTTCTCGCCAACCTTGATGCCGATCGTCTTCGCGATCTGTTGTGCGTTCGAGCCCACAGCGATGAGCGTGACCACCGTCCGGACGTGTGGATCCTTGGGATCATACCCGCGCAGGTAGGCGATTGCGGCCGCGAGGCGCGCGTTTATCACAAGTGCGCCAGCCATATTGGCCGGAACAGTCAAGGGCATCGCGATGAACCCACCCAGGCCAGTTACGAAACCATTGACGCTTGCCGCTTGGACCGATTCGACGATCAGCTTGGCGATCACTTTGTCGACATCGACATGCTCGTCCTGCCTAATTTTTCGTGTCGGCTCCGCGTTTGGCTCGTAGCGGTCGCCCTGGACGCGCGACAGACGATCTTCGGCCCACGCGATCGACCCTGTCAGTGGACCGACGCCCGTATCGACTACGCTGCCGACCAGCTTCAAGAGTTGCTTGGATGCCTTCTCGGACGTAGTTGTCGGCGTATCCTCGGGATCGGCGGCGGCGTCCGAAAACGGCTCGTCACGTCCGGGGACGGTATCCCTCGGCGTCTCCTCAGGTTCAAGGACTGAAGCCGTTGGCGTCTCCTCAGGTTCAAGGACTGAAGCCGTTGGCGTCTCCTCAGGTTCAAGGACTGAAGCCGTTGGCGTCTCCTCAGGTTCAAGGGCGGTCGTGTTGGTCATCGCGATTCCTCTCTTAGGTCTTGCGTGAGTGTACCGAATGCGGGAACCGGCCGTTGTTGGGCTCGCTCACATCCAGGTGACATCTCTGTCGGGATCCACGTAAGTCGGTAACTTCGATTCACGGGATCAGTCCACGACGCGCTGTCGTAGCAAATGGGGAGGGAGCGCGCTGCCCTACTCGCCATAGGACCGGTCATCAACCGTGCGCTCCCTAAGCCAACAAAGGCTGCCGTTCTCGTCGTGGAATGGGTACGTCTGCGAATGCTCCAGACTTGCCAACGCGTAATCGATGTTCATGTGGTCCGCGGTTGCCATGACGAGCAACGCCTGCTGCCAAGTCATGTTCGTACCGACGACGTTATCTACGCCGCCTACGAAAGGCTCACCGCGCCTTGTGATTTCGTATCGCTTCAAGGTGTCTCCTGATCTCGGTGCGAGAATTTTCTGGGCGAAGTAAATGCGTCAGCTTGACGTGTGGACGACGTCACCGCGCAGCTCAAGCCGCTTGGTATCCACTCCGTACTGAAGACCCTCGTTGAGCCGCGCCGTTACCCCTGCAGTCCGCCGTTTTCCGCCAAAGTGTCGGATGGTTTCCCGGTGCAACTCCGGAATGGAAATTCCGCCACTCACCCTGACCACCTCTATCATCGCGTTCCGAAGCTCCACCACACTGATGTGTTCCGGCTTCCTGTCTGTGTCCTGTCCATTTGTCCGGAACTCCGACCAAGCGTCCCGGTCAATCGATGCATCCCAGATAAAGCCGTCCTCATCGCAGCTGTGCGCTGAGTCATCCAAGACATCCAGCACGGAATTGGCGCGCTGGGCATTAACCTTGTTCAGGTTGAAGGCCGCACAAGCAAGCTTCGCCAACCGCTCCTGGTGAATCGGGCCCTCTGCATCGACGATGGCGCGGATCGCCTCGCGGACAGTAGCAGCCGACCGACGGGATGGCAGGCTGTCGAGAACATCGATACCGCCGAAACTACGGACGGTCCAGGGCTCATACCTGGGATGTTCAGACTCCACAACGGCGACTGGCGGTGCTGAACGCCCCAGCGAAGCCGCGAACAACGGCCCAGGAACGGCCGCTGCAGCACGGCCGATTGTGTCGCCTTCACTGTCCACCGCTACTGTGGCTGTCGATCTATTACTCGGCACTCCACCGGCAACACCGCCATCATTTGTATTTGAAGATTCTGCTACCGCCTTCGAAAATGCCGCCTCCAGCTTGTCCAGCACGGCCTCCTTGTCGCTGATCCACGCCGGCAGCCAAACCCTCTCAACCGCAGGCCAGCGCATCATCCGCGTCAGGACATCGCCAGGCAGCCCGTCCCTGTCCCCGGCTGTTCGCCGCGCGGCCCAGGCGGGGCTGTCCAGAAGCACAGCCATCAGCGGCCGGTCAGGCGCGTCCTGCGTGGCCACACTGATGTCCACCTTGAAGTCCGACAATCCCACGTCGGTGGCCACCACAAAGCCCCGGTCGCGCAGCGCGTCTGCGATCTCTTCCCGGTGCAGGTCCACCGCAGGGCTCCGGCGACCGTCATAGGGCAAGGCGCCCGTCCCCTGCTCGGCGAGATCCAAGTAGGAACGCAGGTGCTTTATACCTACAGAACTCGTCTCCTCGGCCCGCAGCTCGGAAGGGCTGAAGCTGGAGAAAACAATCACCTGCCGGCGCGCGCGCGTCACGGCGACGTTGAGCCGCCGCTCTCCCCCTGCTCGGTTTAGCGGTCCAAAGTTCAGCGGAAGGTAGCCCTTGTCGTTCTTGCTGAAGCCCGTCGAGAAGAGGATGACGTCCCGCTCGTCACCCTGGACGTTTTCCAGGTTCTTGACGAACAGTCCCTCGGGATCTTCATCGAGAGCCTTGATAATCCGTGGGTCGTCCGTGTCCCGGAGGAGCCCCTCAATCAACGCCCGCTGCTGCAGGTTGAAGGTGACAACGCCAACGGACGGCGAGTCGCTGGCACCGTTGAAGTGCTTCCGCACCTCCTCGACGACGGCGGCCGCCTCCACAGGGTTGGTGCGCAGCACTTTTGAGGGTCCCGAGCGATGGAACTGGCCGTCGACGCGGACAAAGTTCACGCCGTGACCATGGATTCCCGGGTTGGGCGCGCCATGCGACGGCCCCGGGAACGAGGAAAGCTTGCTGTCGTAGTACTGCTGGTTGCTGAATGCAATTAAAGACTCATCCTGGCTGCGGTAGTGCCAGGAAAGCCACTGCCGCGGGACCCGCGCCTCGACACACTCGGAGAGAATCGATTCCATATCCTCGACTGCGGTGATCTCGCTCTCCACGTCGTCCAGGGAATCGCTGGACGATTCTGCAAACGAGGTCGGCGGCATCTGCTTGCTGTCGCCAACCACTACCACGGACGCGCCGCGCCCCATGGCGCCGACAGCATCTGCCACGCGGATCTGCGAGGCCTCGTCAAACACCACAATGTCGAAGAGATCCGCTCGCGCCGGGAAGAACCGCGCCACCGAATCAGGGCTGACCAGCGTGCAAGGCATGATCTGTGTGATCAGATCGGCATAGCCTTCCATCAGCTTGCGGACGGTGAGGCCACCGCGTTGCCTTGTCAGCTGGCGCTGCAGCTCCCCCATGCGTCCGGATGTGGATGACGAGGAAACGCGCCGGGAATTGACGACGCCGGCGGCCAGGTTGCGCTTGAGGAGCTCACGGACCAGCGTGGCTCGCGTGGTGAAGCGGTCGATGGTGCGTTCGTGGGAGCTGGCGTCGAAGTCCTCCAGACCGGTCGCCAGCTTCCGTTCTTCAAGGGAGCTTTCGGCGAGTCCGCGCTCGAACGCCGTGGCGGCGTCATCGGCTTCCAGCGAGCCATCCAAGATCGCCTCTCGGACGTCCGGGAGGCGAACAGAACGCAGCGGCTCGACGTGGTGCAGCAGCTCGAGCCACCGGTCCAGGCTGCGGGACCCTGTGGCGTCGAGGACACGTGCGCCTTGGGTACGCGCCCAGACTTCCAAGAATGGAGCGACTCCTGTCCACCGCTCGAGCTCAGTGCCGTCCACGGCGGGAATTTCGGTGAGTGCATCCCACGAAGCGGCCAGCTCGTACAGCCAGGCGATCACGTTTTCATGTACCGGCCGGCCGGTTTCGAGGAACGCACGCAGTCGGGTCTGGAACGGGGCCTCGTTGCCGGCGCTTGGCTGGACAGCCTGCGCCGCCCACCGCAACCAGCCGAGCCTGCGGTTGAGAGCCTCCCTGGCAGGCTCAGTCAAAGGGTTCCAGCCCTGCGGGACAGCCACCCCGGGGGTGCCGTGTGCCTCTGTTTGGAGACCCCAGATCTGATGCTGCGTATTTGCGAGATTCTGCAGCAGCGGTACCAGCTCCTTGTGCCTGATCTCGGCACCCGGGTGCATGACGGCGTCGAGCTCGGCGGCCACCGCAAGCAGCCGTTTCTTGCGCCCGAAGAAGCCGCTGGCCGCGGCCTGTTCTGCGCGTCCGAGAATCTCCGGCAGAGGCAGATCCATGGCTTCCGGCCGGACTTTGTCCAATCCTGGATGATTTACAGCGGCGAACGCTGCCACCAAGTTCTCAAGGTGCTGCGCTCCGGCTGACCACTGACCGGACCTAACATCGTCCAGTGTCCCCACCGGGACACTGCGGTCCTCAAGGAGGGCAGCAAGGACGCGGAGCTCCGAGGAGGAAGCCGCCGACTCCGCAACTGACAGCAGGTCGTCAACTGAACTGACGGCGTCGAGCGCTGCATCTATGCGGCGCCCCGCGCGCGTAATCTGGGCAGCACCAACCGGATCCGGTGGAGTCGCGATGAAGCGCCACGGATGGTTCTTGGCTGGACGGGCCCGGTCGGTGAATTCGGGCAGCTCACGGAGCAGCGCACGCACCGGCTCGAGGACCGTGCCATTGGCCGTGGACGTGAACTGCGTAGTCAGCGAGAGCACTGGGTCGCTGGGATCGAAAGTCAGGGCTTTGGTGCGCGCGCTGTAGAGCGACAGTTGGGCGCCGTTTTCCTCGTGGAGGTGGCTGGCGTAGCGGACGAGTCCTCTGCGTGCAGCAGCAAGATCGGTGGAGGCAGTATCCAGCCGCTGCTGATCCGAGCTGAGGCTCAGCTCCAGCGCATTCTTGATCTGGGCGCGGACCATGGCCGGTTTGCTTCCCTTGTCATGCAGGTCAAGGGAGAAGGGACCCATGCCCACCTCCTCGAGACGCTTCTGGACGACATCCAGGGCGGCACGTTTTTCAGCCACGAAGAGGACCCGTTTGCCCTCGACGATGGCCCTCGTCAGCAGGTTGGTGATGGTCTGGGACTTGCCTGTTCCTGGCGGCCCTTCGAGGACAAACGTCTGGCCGGCGACGGCGGAGGCAACCGCCTGCAGCTGGGACGAGTCTGCGGGGATCGGGCATGTCGCGGCAAGGGCGTCGAGGTCAGGCTCCGCAGCTGCTTTCACGGGATCTTGGAAGAGCTCGGTCGGGCTGCTGATGAGGTGGTCCACGAGGCGGTTCTTCCCGAACTGCTCCCAGCTCTCGTCCAGGTCTTTCCAGAGCCGGAACTTCGCGAACTGCAGCATGGACAGGTCCGCTGTGTTCTCCACCCGGAAAGCGAGCCCCTTGGCGGAGACGGCTTCCCTGACTGCGTGGAACGCAGCGTCGAGGTCAATACCGGAGCCGTCTTCCGCCGGTTCGGCCAGCCCGGGAATCTTGAGCCCGTGGGCCTGGGACAGCTTCTCCAGCAGGCAGTAATTCGGCGTTGACTGACCCGTCTCGTCAAGGGTGACCCGGTAAAGGCCCTGCTTGCCGGCGGAGGTCAAGTTCACGGGTACCAGCACCAGCGGCGAGCGCAGCGTGCGGCCATCGAGTTCCCAGAGGAGGCTGCCGAGGGCCAGGTAAAGGTTGTTGGCGCCCGTCTCCTCCAGCTGGGTTTTGGCTTTGTACGCCAGGCCGCGCATCTTGGCGTTGTAGGCGTCCTCAGTCACCTCGGCAAACACGGCCTTCTTCGAGCTCAGCAAGGCGATCAGTTCGTCCTGAGGAAGGTCCCTGCCGAAACGGATCCCGCGTTCCTGGTGGATAGCGCTGAGCTGGTTGGCCGGGACAAGGCTGACGGGAGTGCCATTGTTTACGAGATCTTCAAATCGGCCCAGCCATGAGCTGGGAACTGCGAGCGGGAAACGGGCTGTGTCCGTGAAGTTGATCAGCCGGTTGCGGAGGCTGAGATCCAGGAGTGCGTTCTTCCATTGGGTAACCCGGGGCGGAATGCTCGACGTCGAACGGCCGGGCGCCGCTCCCCGGCCGTGTTTTTCGGGTACTACTGGCGCCGTTTTGGCTTCCGGGACGTAGTTGGTGACCACGAGCGCCCCGGACTCGTTGGTTGTCCGCGCGGGCAGAGGATAAATTCCGTCCAATCGCGCCCGCCGGACGTCGGTGACGGCTTGGATCTTTTCCTGGCCCGAGTCGATGTATTCGGCTTCAGGACTGCTCCGCAGCAGTGCCGGGGTGATGGGATGGCTGCCTGTGAGCAGGGTGGTCTCGACCAAGCCAATGAAGCCGCGCTGGACGAGGCTCACGAGTTCGAGGGCGTCGTCGGACGCGGCGGTTGGCAACGTCATTTCTTCGCGCCAGTATCCGAGGAAGGCGTGCCCCTCCACGACCCACAGGAGCGGCGCGATTCCGCAGAACTCCAGCGCTGCTGCCATCACCACGGTGGTGTCGAGACAGGTGCCTAAGCGGCCCTCAAGAACCTGGGCCGGTGTGCGCACCTGCTGGCCCTGCAAACCCCAGCTGGCGGGTGGCATGCTGTACCGGATGTCGCGGTGGCTGGCTGCCTGGGCCAGAGCGAAGACAATTTCGTCCACGCGCTCGGCGCCTTCTGTGTAGCCGTCCAGGCTGCTCCGGCCCGTAGCTTTTCCCAGGGCATCGGCAGCTTCGGAGACAAGCTGGGCAACAGCAGGGTGGTGTGGCTGGACGAAGGCTGCCAGGAATTCGTAGGAGACGAGTCCTTTACCGGCGATCCAGAGCTGCGCCGGGAGGAGCTGCAGGCTAGCTTCCGACCTGCCGATTTCGGCGGCTTCCACGCCGGCGGCAGCGGACTCGATCGTTACCAGGACGCGCCCTGGCTGCTTATCGTTGAGCTCATACATGGTCGTGGCAGACACGTGCACATCGACGTCGTCCAGGACCATCGCCTGCCCTGCGGCGAGGTCGACGTACTGCTGGAAGTCTTCTGAGATCTTGCCGGCGCTGGAGTGGACTTCGATGCGTACGACGGCGCCGCGGATCTCAACACCCGGGTTGGTGATCTTGATCTGCCGCACGAACTTGAAGCCGTTGTGCACCATTGCGTAGCTCAGAGACTCCGCCGCCGTGATCTCGACGCTGACGGCATGCTGAAGGTGCTGATGGCTCTCCACGTCGGGCTGAGCGACGGGCAGATCAACTTCGCTTCCAACGGTCGACTCTGTGGCTTTGGGGACTATGAGCGCTTCTCCGCGCGTCTTGAATTCGTCGACGAGAGCACTAAGTTCTTGGGCTGCGCCGGTTAGTTCCAGGTGCTTGGCCAGTCGCTCAGCAGTGTCGAGGGCGCGGAAGGTGTCTGCGTCGTCGAATGCCTCGTTATGGGCCCAGAGATTACGGGCCTGGCGGAGCTCGGACGTGTAGCTGCGCGCGTCGTGGGCGAGGTTGAATGGATAACCAAGGGAACCCAAAGCCTCTGTCATCGTCCGGAGCTGGACGCTCAAATCCTGGGCTGAATAATTGCTCGCAGTTCTACCCGCGGTAGCATCCTTGTGCTCCAGAATCTTTGGCCAGGCCACGCCCGGCGCAAGTGCCCCCAGAACCGACTCAATGTATGACCCTAAGCTGGCGGCCAAGATGTCCAGCGACCGGCCGACGTACTCTCGGTTGGAATGCCCCATTGTGTTCCCCCATCTTCGGCGATCGCCGACCTTCAACTCAGCTCAGAGTAGTGCGGCCAGACACGTCTTCCAACCTCAGAAACGGAGGACTAACAGGTTTGAAGGAGAAAGTAAGGACCGACAATCGCGCGTGGGGCTTCCGTCGAGAACCTGGACAGCCGCCGACATAGCCATTGAGTCCCTTCATCGCCGAGGTCATTGGTTCCGAATAGACCGGTCTTCGAAAATCCTGCTCGCTAAGCACGCCAATTTACTGTGGGTGGGCGCTTCCGTTAGTGATTGTGGAAACACGAGCTGCAGTTCATCTACCGTCCGAGCTGCTGAACGAACTCGCTTATCTCGCGCCGCGATGCCTCATCACCGGTTGACGGGGCACCCTCGACCATGAACCGCTGCCACATGGGTGGTACCGCGCTCTCACCAATCACACTGAGGAGACTGTGGATTTCCACTTGCCACGCGGTCTGGAGACTCGGGTTGTCTGGCCGCCCCTCATGAACCAGCTGGGTCAAACGTAGAGCCTGCTGAATATGAAATTGTTGTTGCGCCTGCTCTCGCGTATGCTGCCGGTCCCCCTCCGCCCGCCGATCCGCGGCGCGCCGGTCGTCGGCCGCTCGTTCATCGGCAGCCACACGATCTGAAGCCGCCACCCTCATCGCGGGCTTCCGATCTTTGGCGCCATTCACGAGCGCCACGCCGACGCCTACCAAAGTGACGATGACTGCAACAGACTGCAGCAAGTTGGCCCACGCCTGGCCGTCCATACCTCGAACGAAATCTAGGTTCACTGGGCGATCCTGAGCTTAGGCCACATCCCAGATTCTCTTACTAACCTCAAAGAGCAACCGGTGACGCGCCTCGACCTCATCCAACCCGAAGTTCTCGAACGGCCGGAAATTCAGACCTTCGCGTCGGGTGAAATCCAGGAAATCCAGTTTGCTCTTGTAAGTGTCTTCGCGAAGAGTCTCATTCCAGTAGAGAGTATTTGCGTAGGACCGCAGCTTCTCCTCATAGGGCTCGTTACTGCTTGATATGTTGTCGCGTCCCCGGAGCAGGAGTACGGCTCCAAGCCGATTTCTTTCCACCTCGAAAAGCTCTTCATTACCATCGAACTGGGCCAAATTGACTTCGTTATAAGACAGCACGTGCTCGATGTGGAAGCCGTTACGGGTGCCCGTCCTCGAAACGAGGTCATATATGGGGTGCTTCAACTCCCGTCCCATGCCTCCAGCCAGATAGCGCTCCACTCGTCCGAAGAAGTAACGTGCGAAGCGACTGGTAAGTCTATCCACTGTCATGGGGCGGAAGAGCTGGTAGCTGAACGGCTCCGTTGCACTCGTCTTCCTGCGCTCCTCAAGCTCTGCAAGAAGCTGCTGATCCATGAGGTGCCGAATCTTGTCTGCGGGTTGATCCCGGATGGCTGAACTCATCTCGTAGATTCGCCCGACGAACTCGTTGGAGTCGTACTGGCCTTGTAGGCGTAAAAGCGAAAATGCGCGGTCGAGCCCCTCTGACACTAGGGCGATCTTCTCGTCTTCCTCTGGATCATTAACGACGCATGCGGACATGATCAGCTGCATCTGGCTATTCATCTCAGTGAGTCTGCCGTTAAAGAAGACTGCCGGGAACTGCGAGGTTTCTTCGCCTGCGAGGGTCAAGACTTTGTGATAAAGCGATGAAAAGTAGTGGAAGTCTCCGGCAAGGAACTGCTTTACACCAAGAGGATTATGATCCAGTTTCAAAAGATCATTCAGATCTTTTTTGAAGATTTCTCGGTGATAGTCCATGTCAAAGCGCACGCCCAGGCCCCTGGTAGCGGCAAACTTTGCCTTGAGCCAAGAGCGGAAGAAGGCATCAATGGTGTCAGGTCCGAAGTGATTGAGTTTTTCAACCTGTCCGTCCCACAGCTCGTTGTATCCGCCGGTCGCGAGCTCACGCTTGTCGATTTGTCCCAGGAGCTTGCCCTTGAGAATCTCATGCGGCTTGAGGCGGACCCCCCGATCATTGATGACTTCAAACACCATGGGGACATGCGTCGTATCTACGGATAGGTTGATCAACACCAGGCGGTACAGAAAGTAGTGCACAAATACTTCAAACTTGCGCTGGCCTTGAATCTTAGAATCGAGGATCTGACTGATCGTCTGGAAGTTGGCAACGAGATTCTCGGCCGTCACCCCCGAGCTAACATCGATGGTCGAGGGGTCTTCCCCGTCGAGGAGCGCCTTCAGGACACTGAGGTGCCCTTCATGATTCATCCAAAATGAGCGCTCCATACCCGAGTAGCCCGCGATCCTGCTCTCTAGCCACGGGCCGGTTGGAGAACTGAAGCCCTGAGCCATGTGGGCCAACTTGATGAGCGTCAGAGTGAGCGTAGTGAGCCTCTGCTGCCCGTCCACAACAAAGACCCGACCCTCCACGGTATTGGTGACGTAGGTATTGAGGTAGTACCAGGGATAGTTGGCGTCGATGTTCGCACGATTTGGATCGAGATCTGTATTCTTCTTCCAGGACTCTTCGAACTCGTACAGGATGTCATCGAAGAGTCGCTGGACCGGTTCCTCGCCCCACTTGTAGCTCCGCTGATAGAAGTCGATGTGAAACACCGTGTTGGAGAAAGTCTGGTCAAGGTTCTGCTTTTCCGGCTGTATTTCCAATGACTTTCGCTTTCAACTTGAGCGGTCGGAGATTGCGGAACTCTGACCGCATCCGGCCGAGGAACCTTCATAAACATAGCTATCGGTGTAGGAGACCTCTTGGAGGCGGTGTGCGGCGCGCCGTTCGCATTGGCTAGGTGACCGGTGCTCCCACGGATGAAGTGCGTTGGTAGATCACATTAAACGACTTGACCCTGCGGAACTCCTGAACGCTCTGTCCGAGGTAGAGCTGCTTCTCTGACTTCTCGAACATATCCAGCCCACGTCCAAGCGAAATGTCCCAGCCGGTGTCAGCCCTCACCCAACGGTCGTGTAGCTCCGCCGGCTTCAAGAGCTGCACGTCCATCTTTATCCCGGCAGCCTCGACCGATCCCTTGATCTGCACGAGATCTCCAAGCTGTCTCTGTGCGTAGCCCGGGTCGTCATCTTGCACTGTCTTCACTAAGAGATTCACTTCATCACCCGGTTGGATCAGCCTCGCCCACGTGGCGATGAAGTCGACCAGGTTGCGCATTTGGTGCGGGGTGCGAAGATACGGATCTTCCAAGACGACACTCGTCGCGCCGGCCAGATAGGGGCCGAATATCCTCTCGTAGCTCGCCCCAGTTTCTCCGTTTTGGAACGTTAGGGTCTGCCCCAACGGTTGCGACGACGGCCGCGGGGCACCCGTCGCAGCTTCCTCTTCAGATGGAGTATGGGACGTCGACGGGATTCCGCCGTTGTCTGTCCCACGGCCTCCTTGTTGCGTGTTGCCACCGCCAGGTTCCGGCTGACCGCCTAGCCAGTTGTAGATACTGGGGTACCGAAGTTCCTCGGCTGTCGCAACGCCTCTCCACTCGCCCTCGAGCGTCTCGTAGCCGAACTTCACGGCCGACATTGTCTTATCGATTCTGAGGATCTGGTCCTTAACTCGCTTCCTGCCCTCAATTGCAAGGCGCAGTATCTCTTCGATCTCCTCTACGCTGGCATCACCGTGCGGGTACAAGATTTTCATGAGTCCCGAGAATGTCTTATGTATACCGTCGCGGTCTCGAGTGGAAATGTCCGCCGAGAGCGTGAAGAACTCCGTGTAGCGGTCGGAGTAGTCGTGGGCCCTCTGGGATTTCAGGATCTCGGCGATGTAATCGACTACGAACCCGTATCCGGCGGAGAACATCTCACCGCGGATGATGTCCACTTCCCAGCCGGGGATGTAGTGGTGCAATCGATCGAGGAAGGCAGCATCGTGGTACGACGGCGGCAGCTCGTCGAAGAGGTCCGAGTGCTTCAGCATATGGGGAACCGTGTGCTGAGTGTTGCCCACAAAGACCATTGAAGCCTCTGCACCGAGTGTCTCCACGCCCCGGGAGAACGTCTTGTTCGCCATGTAGTTCTTCATAATGTCGACCAGAGCTTTGTCCGACTTCTTTGTCTTGCCAGCAAACTCGTCGAATGCCACGGCGTCCCAGTAGCCGACGAGTCCCAGCCGCCCGTTGGCGTTGTTCACGAAAAGCTTCGGGACCGTGATTTCTCCACCGGAGATCAGCATCCCGTGCGGCGAGAACTCCGAATAGATGTGGGATTTGCCGGTGCCTTTGGGACCCAGCTCGACTAGGTTGAAGTTGCGTTCGCAGTATGGAATGAGCCGAATCAGCTGGATGAGTTTGGCGCGGCGGTCGAACATCTCCGGATTGAACCCGATCGACTGGATGAGCAAGTCAATCCACTCGTTGGTGGTGAACTCAGACCGGTTCGACAAATAGGCGTCCAGGTCAAAACTGGAGAGCTGGATTGGCTTGAGGGAGGCCAGGATCCACGGGCTCTGGCCTTTGTCGGGCGAGTGCTCGTACTCGACGTCTGCCAAGCACCATACTCCGCTGACCAGCAGCTTGGGGTGCTGCTTTACCGTCCCCGCGTCGACAAGCACTTTGCTCAGTTTCAGGTTCGAGAAGCTGGCTTCATAGACATCGTCCTTGTCGTTAAGCGTCACGCTGATCTTGTCGATGACTTTGTGGCGTCCACGTTCGCGGATGGTCGAGCGCACGAGCTCGGATTCGTTGCGGTGCACGTAGTGGTCGGCGAGGATCCTTCGCACGGATACGATACCGCCCTGGATCTGTGCCTCGTCATCTGTGGCACAGTACTGTCCAAGCAGATATTCCAAGACGTATGAGGGCACAATCGCGTTGCCTTTGACCGTTTTGACGAGGTCTTTACGCACCACAGAGCCCGCAAAGACGCCGTTAATCTTTTGATCGAGCGACACAGTGGTATGCCCCTTTTCCTGTTCCGTATCGAGGACGGTCTCAGCATCCATCAGAACCCCGTGAACTTGTTGTTTAGTGCCGCCCCAAATTTGGGGTAGTTGGCCTTCACCCCGTCGTCCAGGTCGATAGCGATCTGCTCGGTCGCCAATGGATACAGCACGCTCTGCTCCCACTCCTCCAACTCCAGCAGCATCTTCCCGATCTGCTCCGATTCCTTCCGGGCAGCCGTCTGTTCCTTCGCCGTCGACAACGTCGACATGGCCACCTGATCCAGATTCGCCCGGCGGGCGCGCAGCTTCGCTTGGAACTCGTGCAGGTAATCGTTCAGCACCACGCTAACCGTGTCGGGCCGGTACCTGTGCATGTAGATCAGCGCGTTAAACGAGCCCTTCGGCGAGGAGAACAGCCAATAGATAGGACGCTTCTTGTACCGCTGCACGTGGTCCTTGTAGAAGTCCTGTACAAAGTACTTCCGGATGTCCTTTCCCAACGCCTCCTCCACAAAACGAAGGTTCTCTTCGAAATGCTGCTCGCCGAAGGAGACCTTCAGGAACTCGCGGAACCGTTCGACGATGTCATCCTCGAACCATCCGTCCGACAGGACGGGAAGCACGTTGTCCTCGTCCGGCAGGAACGACGGCGACGGCACCTTCGCCAAATAATCCGCCAACGTGTCCCCCTGGTCGGCCAATACTAGGCCCGGGAGGTCGAGACTGTATCGACCAAACATGCACCCCACTGCGTATGAAACGAGATCGCGAATCGCATCTCCCGCGAGCATTCGGTCAGCGGCTTCGGTCCCCACCTCAAGTCCATACTCGGCCTGCGGGTTTCTATGGAGCGTCACTCCCGCCATCGAGTAGGACTCAGTTTCGATTTCTCGAAGGCCGTACGCTTCCCCCACACGACGTCGCACTGCTTGTTCCAGAGCATGCGTCCGTAGGGTCGCAGCGTTCCATTTCTCCACGACGCCCGCCAAAACCTGTTGGATGGCACTCGCCCGCATTCCCTCTGTAAGGAGGGGATGGGCGGCAAAGTTCCAGGAGGATTCGCGGCTATCCCAATCTTCTTTGGCAAACTGTATGAGCTGTTCGACCTTCTCCGAGACCCCGTTTTCCAAGTCCACAATCGGCAACAGGGAGATCTGCCCCACCTCAAATCCCATGGTCGGCGACATAGCTCCAAGCATTGCATCTGCAACCGCCGAGTTGCCGAAGGCGAGGAGATCCAAAGCAACTTCACGTGAGCTGCTGAATATGGAGGGGCCCTTGCCCGTAAATATGAAGCCCTGAGGATAGAATCGGAAGGCGGGAGACGCCGTACCTACCAAGGACCACGAGACCGACTCACGGAAGTAGAACTGAGGATTTCGAATACCAGAGCGCGGCTGAAAGCCGTACAACTCTTCCCCGTCATTTTTCCAGTTTATGACGAGATCGTGGTTTCCATACCAACGACGGCCACCGCCGCCCTTATTACATGGGAACCAGGTGCACGACGATGCTGCGGCTGAATTCCGTGAATCAACATTCATTGCGATTCCGTGAAAACTGACCTCTGACCACCCTCGCATAAACCTTTGGTCATCACCCGTGTACAGACCTAGCTTTGGATCTGCCACCGTGGACAAAGGCCGCCCGCGTTCGAAAGCGGCCAATAACTCCTCCGCGAGCCAGTATGCGACTGGAGCCCCGGGGACTCGGCGAAAGGCGTCGGACGACGTTCTGTATAAGTATTCGCCTGCGCCCCTATTGGAGGCGTCCCTTAGAACGGCTGCCTTCTCGGATTCTGATTTTCCCTCAACGAGCCGCAGATAGTCTCCCGTATGGGCAGCCAAATGGCAGTTGGACAGGACAAATGCAGTCGCCGCTACAACATCGCCCCCGATGCTGTCGAATGCTCCACGACCCAGGTGTGCCATCGTCAGCATAGTGCTGCGCGACCATAGCCGTTGACGAAGACGGCTGTACGACGTGAGGAACATCCAAGACTGCATGGTTATCATCGCTACGCTGCCGGCTCTTAGCGCGGCCTCGCCGGAGCGTTCTATGAACATGGCAAATAAGTCTGTACGTGAGTCCGGGTATTCGCGTTTGGCGAACTCGGCGAGCTTCGGGCCCATGTTCCCGGACCCCATGTAGGGCGGGTTCGCCACGACCACGTGATACCGCGTCGAGAGATACTCGGACTGGCGGAGCACGGTCCGGGCCCGGTCCAGGACATCCCCGCCGAACAGCGTCTCCGCCTCCCCCAGCGACTCCACGTGCGCAGTGAGCGGCCCGATGAGGTCCTGGTTCGGGCGGATCAATGACCCGAACGTGTCCGCGTCCTCAAATGCCTGCCAAAACGCAATCTCCGCGTGCTTGTCCCCGCCACGGGTCAGCAAGGTGTCCAGCTCATCCGCGGTGAAGCGGACCGGTTCCAGCACACAGATATTCGGCTCCGTGCCCTTCCCCGGGTTCAGGAACCACTTCTGCATCCCACGGGCCTTCATCACCAGCGCGAACGCCGCCAAAGCACCGGCCCGCGGATCAATCTCCGCACCAAACAGATTGTTCTTCAGGATCAGGCCCGGGATGTCCGAGGGCGCGTAACCTGCCTCCTCATACATCAGGAACAACAGATCAAAGGCATACGTGAGCATGTGCCCAGACCCGCACGCCGGATCCAGGACCTTCAACTCCTCCGGGCCGCTGATCTGCAGGAAGTCCGTGTCCGGCTCCCCCGGGGCAAGGTACTACTCCATCCGCGAAGCCAGGGCCGAGTGCGGGTTGTTCAGCAGCCACAACCGGCCCAGGGAGTTCTCCACCCGATACTTAACAATCCAGTGAGGCGTAAACAACTGCGTCGCCGCCGGGATCTCCTTCGCAGTCGCCTTCTTGTTCTTCTTAAACCCCGCGAAGACCTCGTCCTTCCGCGCGGCAATATAGAACTGGTACAACCACCCGATCACCTCAACATCCGAACAGACCTCAGGCGTCAGCGTCCGCACAATCCGCGCCACAATCGACCGGTCCGACAGCAGATCATCCGGAACCAGCAACTCCGTGAAATCCCCCGACCGCTCAAACATAAACGGCATCGGACCCGCCCAATGATTGCAATACGCCGCCAAAAGAAGCTTAAACGCCTCCCCCTGAGCATCCCCGGACACCACAGAACCCGACAACAAACCGATCACCCGGTCCCGGACCTTCTCCCCCACCACACCAACATCAACATGACCGGCCTTCGCATCCGCCAACACCTCCGGCTGCCCCGCCACAGCACCCCCACCGGGAGACACCACACCCACACCCGTGTAACCATTCACGTCCATAAACCGCAACGCCACCAAACGGTTAAACCACGTATACGCCACCTGATCCACTACAACGTCACGACCCGACCGCGCCACCACGCCATCAAGACGCCGCACCGCGTCAGGAAACTCCACCCGCTCCACCGACCCAGGCAACAACACCCCAGCCAACCGCGCCCCAACAACACCCACCAACTCAACCCGAACACCCGCAGCAAACCCACGCAACAACGACAAATCCATGCCTATCCCCTAGAAATCAAAGTCGCTGGTGAACGAGCGGCTGAGCTTAAGTGTTTTCGATGCATACACGCCCCAGTGTGTGGTTTTGGGGGCCTTTGCCAGGAGTCGGAGCTCGACGTTCTCCTTCATGAGGTCGTCTGCGTCCTTGCTAAGAACGAGCTGCAGAGACGCCATCCGCTCGCGCTTGTCGAGGCTAGTCAAATCGAAATCATGGATCACCTCATTTGAGATGAGCCGGTCGCCGAAGTAGAGGCCCACCTTCAGTTGCCGCGCCTGGACTTTGTCGCTGACGGGTTCTTTCTGGAACAGACCGACTACGACCTGATTGGTTGTAATGGAGTCCTTCTCCTGCATGATTTCGACGTCGACGAGCGAGACGTCCCCTGCCTTTTTCTTATTCACCCGAAGTACGGGGACAACAACTTCCTGCAGCGATGCACCGCCGTGCACGAAGCGGGCACCTGCCCCTTGACGCTTCAGTCTCTTGATGGATTTCGGGATCTGAATTTCGATCTCGCCCTCGAGACCCAGCTGAGCCGAAGTAAACATCCGGAGACCGTGCAAAGGCTTCAGGTTTCGTCCGAGCACGAAGCGACGGTTCTCAAAGAAGAATTCGTCACCCTGAGGTGCCTCAGACAGGAAGTCACTGGCGTCGATGGGCTTGTCTTGGTAGATGAACCCGTGATCCGCCGTGACCAGCATGTTGCTGACGTTGGCGCCGGCCGTCTTCTTGACCAGTGAAACCAGATCGACCAACGCCTGTTCTGCCGCATGGAATGCGGACGTCTCTGTGGCGAGCTTGTCGCCGGTGTGGTCAATGGTGTCGTGGTAGATGTAGACGACCGCGTTGTCCTTGAAAAGGGCCCTTTGCTCATCACGAGTCAGATCAACAAACGAGGTCGCCTTGATGGCCGTGCCACCGACGGACAGCAGGATTTTGGACCGATTTTCGGTGCCCCCGGACGGCACCCCGTCCAGTAGGACCAAAGCATTCTTTCCGGCCTGCTGCTCCAGCTTTGAATGCGGCAGCAGCGACGCCATGCCCAGCTGGGTGTAGCTCGGAAGGACGCCCAGCTGCGCGTCCAGAACAGCCTCATAGCCACTTTCTTGGCGCACGCGGGAGCCGAGCTCCTCGGCGATCTCATAGCGCATGGCGTCGGAAATGATGACGCAGACCTTGTTCTTCTTTGCCAGCTGAGGTTGGACATACTTGGCGAAGAAGTCGCGTTGTGATGGGACGACAGCGGATTTCCACACGTCCAGAGCATCCACTCGCACCTGCCACGCATCGTTCAACGGAATCAGGAACTTGTTTGAGTAGTGGCTCTCGACGACGTCGCGGAGCTGCTCAAGCGGCTGACTGAACTCAGTCTTGCGGACCCGATAAATGAAGCGTCGGTAGAGACTGTCAATCCGCCACCACGTTTGTGAGTACTTCGTCAGCCCGTCGTCAAAGGAGTTGATTTGCACCTGGAAGGCGTCGACTTCCTCGAGAAGGGCGACCCCGGCCTCGATAGCGAGATAGAGGTCCTCGTAGTTTGTCCACCACAGCGAACGGCGCCGGTGCCGCAAGACGGCACCGGCGTCTTTGCCGTTCAGAGTCTTGTCCGCCGCCAGACGGGCGGTCTCCGAGAGGATCTTCTGGTCCACGACTTCGAAGGCCAGATTTTCGAGCAAATCAGGGTACGGAGTGTTCTCTATAGCCTTGTCGATTAGGAGAATCTTGGACGCATCGCCCGACAGCGTGGTGAAGGCTTGGGAATGCCTAATGTCGTGGCTCCAGGAGCCGAAGAACAGCCTCGCATTGCGGGCCTGATGGCTCGCCTTTGGCTCATATCCCGGCAAGGTGGACTTGAAGAGCCAAAGAGCGAAATCCTCAAGACTGGGTTCAACCGAATCGTAACCGTAGATCGACTGCAGTCCCTCGAATAAGAAGCCGGTCAGATCACAGTCCGCGATCTTCTTAATCCGAGCGACGTTGTTCTTTGCGGAGTCATCCAGCAGAATCCCTACGATCTCGTCCAGCCGGTGGTCCGCGGCATCGCAACAGACCGCCAGCATCTTCGCTTTGACGTCGACCGGGGAGTCAGAATTTCTGAGCATCGCTTTCAGGGCTTGCCGGTTTGAATCGTCAGCGAAAAAGCCTGAATGCTGGGCCACCAAGTACTTGAGGTCCTGCGGGAGTCCGCTGACGTCCGCGGCGAGGTCAACTTTGTTGGCGCTGAACTTTGCGTAGAAGAGTTCGACATCGTAGAGCCAGTTGTCGATCCCTTCCTTGACAGGACCTGAGCGGTAGAGGACGTAGCGCGGCGCGGGATTGCTTCGGAGGGCTTCGAACTTCCGCGCGAACTCGTCGTTCTTGATCTTGCGTTTCTCAACGCCGTGCGCTTCAAACGTGTCGAAGTCCGCCTGGAACTCTCCAGACGGGTCGTTCCAGACAACAATGCGCGACTTCTTCAACGCCTCGTTGAGATGCTGATGAATCTCACTCATTGGCTTCCAACCCCACAATCTTCTTCAGCGCGGCTCCGAATTTGGGGTAGTTTGCTTTGACCCCGTCATCCAGGTCGATTGCGACCTGCTCCGTCGCCAGCGGGTACAGCACGCTCTGCTCCCATTCCTCCAGCTCCAGCAGCATCTTCCCGATCTGTTCTGATTCCTTCCGGGCGGCCGTCTGTTCCTTCGCCGTCGACAACGTCGACACAGCGGTTTGGTCCAGGTTCGCCCGGCGGCCGCGTAGCTTCGCTTGGAACTCATGCAGGTAATCGTTCAGTACCACGCTCACTGTGTCCGGACGGTACCTGTGCATGTAGATCAGCGCGTTGAACGAGCCCCTCGGCGAGGAGAACATCCAGTAGATCGGCCGCTTCTTATACCGCTGAACGTGGTCCTTAAAGAAGTCCTGCACAAAGTACTTCCGAACGTCCTTACCCAAAGCATCCTCGACGAACTGCAGGTTCTTCTCAAAATGCTCTTCCCCGAAGGAAACCTTCAAGAACTCCCGGAACCGCTCAACGATGTCATCCTCAAACCAGGAATCCGACAGAACCGGCAATACGTTGTCCTCATCCGGCATGAACGACGGCGACGGCACCTTCGCCAAATACTCCGCCAACGAATCGCCCTGGTCAGCCAACACGAGGCCGGGCACGTCCAGGCTGTAACGGCCAAACATGCAGCCAACAGCAAACGAGACAAGCTCGGCTACAAGACCTGAAGTCTCGGAAGCCTTCCCAGCCGCGGACAGACCATCACCGAAGTCGCCTCGCTTCAACGTGACCATCTCCCGGCTTACCGCTGAATCCGCCCCATCTTCCACACCATAGGCTCGGTCTACAAGCCGATTGATCTTCTCCTCTAGGTGGGCAGCTCGCGACGTCGATGCCAGGGACTTGTCCATATGTTCAACGCAAGCCCTGCCCAACTCCTTGTGTTGCGACTCTCCAATCAGCACGTTTTGTTGAAATTCCCAAGACGTCTCATATGAATTCCAGTCATGAGCGTGCATGGAAACGAGCTCTGTCGCGATCGATTCAAGTTCGTCGCCAATGTTATCCAGCGCATCTTTGTGAATCGGAAGCGATTTTATGTTTCCAACTTGAAAGTTGAGCGTCGGGTTCATAGCTCTAAGAAGTTGGAAACATAGCCGAGAACACATGAAAGCCAAAATCTGCAGCGGACGCACCACGAACAAGGATGAACCAGCAACGTCGAAGACAAAGCCAGCTGGGGAATACCTGGCCGCGAAGTACGAACTTGATATGAATGTCCACGTAATTCCGGGGACAAAATAGTGACTCTTTCCATCATGACGGTGCCCAGGGAATGTGGACATTAGCTTATTACCATACTCGTCATAGCGCAGGACGAATTCAGCATTCCCGTACCATTTGCGGTAGTCGCCGCCCTTGTTATAGGGAAACCATTTCTTGCCGCTCGATAGAGCCTCCGGGCGGGACGGGATCCCCAATCCGAGATCGCTGCCACTGACTTCAGCCCAGAAACGAACAACTTCAGAGTTTTTACCAGTTGACAGCCCATGCTTCACAGTCGCATAGTCCTCTAGCGGCTTGCCTTCGCTAAAAACTCGTTTCATCGCACCGGACAACCAAAAAGCAATTGGCGCTCCAGGGACTTTGAAGAAATCTTCAGAAGACGCCCGATAGAACCATCCGCAATCCTCGTCAGCTATGGCCTGCAGTGTACGCGGCCCTTGATTTTGCGCCCCCCTAAACGCGTATAACTGAATAAATCCCCCTCGATGACCCAACGATGGCTTCTTCCGAATCGTGAATGCGCACACTGGGACAGTTGCACCTTCGAAGCCCGAGTACTCCAGCTGAACCAGCGACGTCAATGGAGTTTCTTCGAGAACCCGTCTCCGGAATTTTTCAAATGTCGATATAAACATCCAAGTGTACGGTGTCATGAAACCGAGGTGCCCATCGGTCACAACGAGTTCGATGCCTCTTCGTACGAACATTGCGTACATGTCAGTCTTGCCATCGGGATAATTGATCTTGGCAAACGATGCCGTCAGGGCATCCATGTTACGGCCGCCCATGTAGGGCGGGTTCGCGACGACCACGTGATACCGCGTCGAGAGATACTCGGACTGGCGGAGCACGGTCCGGGCCCGGTCCAGGACATCCCCGCCGAACAGCGTCTCCGCCTCCCCCAGCGACTCCACGTGCGCAGTGAGCGGCCCGATGAGGTCCTGGTTCGGGCGGATCAATGACCCGAACGTGTCCGCGTCCTCAAATGCCTGCCAAAACGCAATCTCCGCGTGCTTGTCCCCGCCACGGGTCAGCAAGGTGTCCAGCTCATCCGCGGTGAAGCGGACCGGTTCCAGCACACAGATATTCGGCTCCGTGCCCTTCCCCGGGTTCAGGAACCACTTCTGCATCCCACGGGCCTTCATCACCAGCGCGAACGCCGCCAAAGCACCGGCCCGCGGATCAATCTCCGCACCAAACAGATTGTTCTTCAGGATCAGGCCCGGGATGTCCGAGGGCGCGTAACCTGCCTCCTCATACATCAGGAACAACAGATCAAAGGCATACGTGAGCATGTGCCCAGACCCGCACGCCGGATCCAGGACCTTCAACTCCTCCGGGCCGCTGATCTGCAGGAAGTCCGTTTCCGGCTCCCCCGGGGCAATGTAATACTCCATCCGCGAAGCCAGGGCCGAGTGCGGGTTGTTCAGCAGCCACAACCGGCCCAGGGAGTTCTCCACCAGATACTTAACAATCCAGTGAGGCGTAAACAACTGCGTCGCCGCCGGGATCTCCTTCGCAGTCGCCTTCTTGTTCTTCTTAAACCCCGCGAAGACCTCGTCCTTCCGCGCGGCAATATAGAACTGGTACAACCACCCGATCACCTCAACATCCGAACAGACCTCAGGCGTCAGCGTCCGCACAATCCGCGCCACAATCGACCGGTCCGACAGCAGATCATCCGGAACCAGCAACTCCGTGAAATCCCCCGACCGCTCAAACATAAACGGCATCGGACCCGCCCAATGATTGCAATACGCCGCCAAAAGAAGCTTAAACGCCTCCCCCTGAGCATCCCCGGACACCACAGAACCCGACAACAAACCGATCACCCGGTCCCGGACCTTCTCCCCCACCACACCAACATCAACATGACCGGCCTTCGCATCCGCCAACACCTCCGGCTGCCCCGCCACAGCACCCCCACCGGGAGACACCACACCCACACCCGTGTAACCATTCACGTCCATAAACCGCAACGCCACCAAACGGTTAAACCACGTATACGCCACCTGATCCACTACAACGTCACGACCCGACCGCGCCACCACGCCATCAAGACGCCGCACCGCGTCAGGAAACTCCACCCGCTCCACCGACCCAGGCAACAACACCCCAGCCAACCGCGCCCCAACAACACCCAGCAACTCAACCCGAACACCCGCAGCAAACCCACGCAACAACGACAAATCCATTACGGGGTCACCTTGGTTCCATTAGAGATCTCGGCCTTCAGGGCTCGGCGAACAGCATCCACAAAATCCTCGATGTCAGCCATCGTCTCGATGAGCTGGATGTCCGAGTCCAGCTCAAGGGAGACGAAAGGCACAATCCTGACGGTCTTTTTGGGCTCGGGATCGCCGTTCCGACCGGTTGGCGATCCAGTGGGCCGCTCCTTTGGATTTTGAGCCAGGATTTGGAACAACGCGGGCTTCACATCATCCTGGAAAGCGTTTGCTTTTCCTTTCAAGGTGACGATCTGTTTTTCCGCCGCGATGCCGGCTTCAAAGCCTTCAACACGTTTGAGCACATCTGCCTGCGCCGCGTCCGTTGCCTTTAGGAAGTGATCACCGCCGGTAATCGCCGCTGCTGCCTTTCCGACAGCTTCCTGGGCATCTGAGCGCGCTGCATTTACGGCCCCTTCCAGCACCTCGCGGAGCTGCAGGAGCTGCATGTTTAGCGCGGGTGTCTTTCCACCACGGAAGATCGTCGGATCATCCAGGAGCTTCTCGATAGCCCCGGGCAGCTCCGAGTCAATTTGCGTCAGGTTTGACTGCTCACCCCTCAGCAAGGCGGCGGCGTCGTCGTAAATCCTCTTCTGCTGTCCGTTGATGAAGCTTTCGATGGGGTCAATGACATCAGACTTAAAGTCTTGAAGCTCGTCCATGTGGGTCCGGAACGATGTGAGGTACCAATCGTCAGCCTGACCGCACACTTTGGCCAGCGCCTCTGTGGCGTGCGAGAGGGAGCTCATGAACGGGTAGTTGAACTTGTCGCGGTCCGACGTGAGTTTGTCCTGCAGGGACTGCAAACGGGCCTTGGTGGCAGCGGCCAATTCCAAGGGGTCAGCAGTCGGCTGCGGCTCGAGAAAGAAATCCTTGTAGAAATCCGCCAGCGCGCGGACGTCCGCTGACCGGTAGGCAACGGGGACGGTGAGAACCAGGACGGGGAAACGGGCAGTGTTCTTCAGGTCTGATCCCGCCTCCGTGCGGGCCAACTTCACGCCGTCACGGCTCACAGCAACTTTGCCGAGGCCGATCAACTTTGCAAGCTGCACCTGCATTGCAACGGTCGACCACCCGTACGGCTTCTGCACGAAGTGTTCGTCGACCGACTTAACTGTGACTTTGGCAGCTTGGGCATTCTGCAGGGTGACCCAGTTCAGGATTTCTTGTTCGCCAGCCGAGACCATTTGGGCAGCGTTGCTTTCGAGTGCGCCGTCGAGGACTTTAAGGTTCCGCTGAATCTGGTCTTCAGTGAATTTCGCACTGCCAAGCATCGAGAGCATCGGGTATGTCCGGGCAATAAGGTCCTGGAATGCCAAGTCAATCCGCGCGGCTGCGTCTTCTGAAGTCACCGCGATCTCCGAGGCGTTGGCCACCATGGTCGCTTTCGCAACCAGGTTCCGAAGTCGGTCGACCACTTCTTTCCGTCTCTCGGCGAGCTGCCGCCCCTTGACTTCCAGAATGTGCCGCACAGAGTCGGATTGCTGGCTAGAGCTTTTCAGTTTGAGGTACTTCTCCGTCCTGAGATACAGCCGCAAATCTGCCATGAGTCTGCCGTCGTCGGCGATGACTACGCGGAGCTCATCCTTGCCGGAGCTGTGGGCCTTCAGGGTCTCGAGCGAGTCTGCGTACTCGTATTCAGGGCTGATGAAGTGAAGAGTCAGCTCCTTCTGCTGGCCATAGGGGCTGTCGTCAAGTCGTACCCCGAACGGGAAATCCTGGCCATTGGAGACGTAACGCACCTTCGATGACTTCAGGATGTCGCCGGTAAGGAACGCCGCGAAATCGGATCCGAACTTGTTTGAGTCCAGAGGAGTCGACTTGATCTCGTGCTCGATGTCCTTTTCGTCGCTCGTCAGGTACTCGTAAGTGGATCCATTGAGCTGGATGTACGTTTGCTGCTCCAGCAGGTTGAGAGCGTCCTTCACTTTGTTGGAAAACTCAACCATGTTCAGACCGAAGCGGCTGAACATGAGAATGGTGAGATTCCGCGGCGTGGCTTTGAAATCTGGCACGTACTTCACTAGGAAGAGCGCTTTGAGCACCTGCACCGCAAAAAGGTTCTGTTGGCTGAGGTGATCCTCAGCGGTGATGATGGCGCCCTGAAGCTGGGATTTCAGGGAGTGCCGGATGCCCTCGAACATGCGGTCAAAGGTCGCGAGTTCGCCGACCGGGGTATCTTGCAGCTGTTGGATGACGTCCTGGAAGACTCCGAGCATGGACCGTGCTCCGACCGCAAGGTTGTTGCCCTCAAACGCATTGTGGGCGGACAGCCCCTTGAGGGCGTCCTGGAACAGGGTGTATTGGTAGGTAATGAAGGGGTAGCTCGATGTAAAATGCTCTTCATCCTGGAAGATGCGGTACTTGCGTGATCCGTCCGCGAAATCGAAGAGCGTTTTGAAGTTGTTCGCCTCTGCCGCGTAAATTCCGCCCAACTGGATTGCTCCGCTAGCGGTTTTTTCCAGCAGGCGTTTCTGGATGACTTCTTCCACATCCGCGCTTGTGAGCTTTACCCGGTTCTTGAAGCGCGCCTGGATCTTGGAAAAGTCGTTACCCTGTTTGCTCGTCCGGTCGCCGATGACGGCGTCGACGTCCTCCTGGGAAGTGACTAGTACCCATGCCCGGCCATTGCATCTAGTGGCGAGCGTCTCCGCGACAGTCTGGAGATTCAGCATGAGCTTCGTGTTGTCCGCAATGAACTGCCCGACCTCGTCGACGTAGAAGTTGAGCCGGTAGTTTCCGTCCTGGCTATCCAGCCACTCCCTAACGTCGTTCGCAAAGTCTTCGATAGAGACGCTGTAATCGGAACGGTACTTTGAAAGGATCTGTGTGGGCGCTGTTTCGTCCTGGCCCGTTACACGCGCGTACGCCTTGGCGATGTTGCCTTCTTGGAGGATGCCGAGGGTGCGCCCCTCTTCCCATGTTTTGGACGAAATCTCCTGGTAGACGCCCTTGAAGCTGCCGAAAATGCCCTCTTTGACGAGGTCCCTCTCGAACCTTGCCACGTGGCCCAGCTGCCCGTAGAAGCCGCAGGACTCGTTGAAGACTTTCACGAAGACGCTGAGCAGCGCATCCGGCTGGTCCTTGCTCTGCAAGGTCGCCTTCTGGTCGATGTTGAAGAGGATGCTCTTCGCCGGTATCTGCCGGGACTTTTCTATCGCCGCACGGAGGATGCCGTTGCCGGCGGTCTTCTGGATGAAACTCTCGACTACCTGGTCCCTCGAGACCTTTTGCCCGTCGACGTCGCCGAGTAGGTGAGCCAGCATCTTGAGCATGTGGGACTTACCGGATCCGAAGAATCCAGAAACCCAGGCACCGTTCGCGCCGGCGTAGTTGTTGTAGGCGTCCAGGAGGGATTCCATCCGCTGGCTTGCCTCGTTAGTGAGCACGTACTCACTAACTTCTGTGCCAATCTGGGACTCATCGTCGGCTTTGACGACGCCCTCAATCGTTCGCGAAATGTCCTTCGCAAAGATGTCATGAAGTTTCATGGTTCCCCCTAATTAACGTGGTAATCGAAGATGTTGAACGCGCGGTAGTACTGGTCATCCGTGAGCTGCCCAAAGAGCACCAGCGAGGACCCCTGCGAAGCTGACTGGCGGTACTCCCCTGGAAAGAACATCAGCATTGGCTTGTCTTTCGAGATGCTCAACAGATTGTTGAGCACCGTGTGCGACCGGATGTAAGGAAAGACTTCGCCAATCCCGGTGAGGAAGAAGATGTCGTGCGGCGCTTTGAGTTTCTCCCTTACGCGCGGAGCGAGCTCGTGCGCTGGATCGAAGATCTGCTGGAACAACTCTCGAAACTCGTCCTTGGAGTGCTGGGGTTCCGCCTCCAGAACACTGTCCCACAGCTCCCGTTCTTGGAGGATCTCGACTGTAAGGTCGTAGAGATTGATCTCCAGGACTTCGATGCCGTCGACTCTGAGACGGCTCTGAAGTCGCTTCTGAACCTTCTCCATCGCGAGAGCCTCAGCTGGCGCGAAGGGACAGATAAAGAAGGGAACTTCGTTCCCGGGCACCTTGTTGTCAAGGAAACGCCGGCTCGTGAGCGCCTTGAGGAGGTGCTCTTCGCGCTTAGCGAGGGGCATATCTGAGACCTTCTTATGCATGCATCAAACTTTCAATTTCGAAATCCGTGATGGGGAAAACCAGGAAAGACCCCGGACCGCGTCGGCGTAAGGCTTCGGCCACCCGTTCTCCTATCACTTGAGGAAGGATATGGCCTGCCTCTGACACTATTTGCGCTTCCCGGAGCATCCTGAACAAATTCTGCCGAAGCTTGTTCTTCGTGCTGGGCTTGAGGTCCTCCAACTCACCGTGCCAGAACGACTTCTTCACGAAGAATGTATCCAGAGCAGCGGGGCCCAGCTCGTTGCTCATGGATAGGTATTTCTCTCTGACTTCCTCTTCGGCGAAGTCAGCGACGAAGGGGTACTGGAGGCAGATAGCCAGCCAAACGAGCTGTTGGCGCTCGGGGGCGTTGCCGCCGACCACGATCTCCAGCTCGGCGTCAGTCAGCATGCGGACACGGTCCATCGCCTCGCGGCTAATGCGCGCGACGGCGGACGCGGTGCGCTTCTGGATGAGGTTGTTGGCTCTCACCGAGGCTCTGGCCTCCCGCCAGTCACCGAGGCGCAGATACTCCGCAGCGAGGACTCGGCACTCGTTCGCCAGGAGTCCGCCAGTGGTGAAGGACAGCTTGTAACGTGTCTCGTCGCTCAATCCGACGGTCCACCTTCGGCCGCCCCGCCGGCAATAACCCACGTATCAACGTCGCTGATCTTGAACTTCCACAGCCTGCCGACGCGATGAGCCGGCATTTCCCGCTTTGCGAGCCAGGCGTACACAGTGTCCTTGCTAACGCCGAGGTGCTCGGCTACGTCGTCCACTGAAGACCACGGCTCAGCCATTAGAACTGGAATGCGACTCGGATGTTTGCGGCATAGGCCCGATCTTATAGGACGAAGGCTTCTTGGCTAGTAGTTCGGGAGGCCGCCGATGCAAGGAGTCGCCTTCACGAGCCGTAGTCAACCTACAACGCCGACTGAATGCCACGGACTGGTCCGGGAATGTCGGACTGCTCTGCTTTAATTTGTTCGATAAGGCACAGGGGGAAGCATGACGGCGCAATTGCAGGACACCGACCGGGAAGCGTTTGAGGCCGAGAAGGCCGTCGAGCAGGGCTTTTTCGACGATACGAAGCTGGTTTACGACAAACATCTCGAAGATGCGGCCAAAGCCGTCGTCAGTGGAAACACCCACGAGCGATCAGCACAGCGCGCGGCGCTGCAGAATCGGAAACGACTTGAGCCGACAGAAGCGGTTGCCACTGCTCGCATGGATCTAGACAACGGCGAGACCATTTATCTCGGTAGCATTGCCATCCGCGACCATGATTATGAGCTCCTGGTCTGCCCCTGGCAGTCAGAAATCGGCAGTTCCTTTTACGCGGCGACACCTGAAGACCCTCACGGCGTCTCCCGGAAGCGCGTGTTCGCTACCACGTACAACCGGATCGATACGTTCACGGACCAAATCTTCCAAGAGCTCTCTGATGAGTTCAAAGCCGAGACGTTCGTCGGTCTGGATCCCCTTCTTGAGGATCTTGGGCGCGACCGTGGTGAGTTCATGGCTGACATTGTTCGCACCATCACGGCCGATCAGAATAGGATCATTCGCGCGCCCAGAGAGCAGCTGCTCGTTATCCAGGGCGGTCCAGGTACCGGCAAAACGGCGGTAGCCCTTCACCGCGTTTCGTGGATCTTGTTCAATTTCGCGGAGGAGCTCCAGCCCAAGGACGTATTAGTTGTGGGACCAAATCCGACCTTTACGAAGTACATAAAACGCGTATTGCCCACCTTAGGCGATGTCGATGTAGTGCAGCAGTCACTCGCGCAGTTGCTGGCTGGCAATCTGGCCCCGCGCGGTCAAGAGAGCAATGAGATCGCTCGCAAAAAGGGCTCGGCCAAAATGGAGTCCATTGTGCACAAAGGGCTTAAAGATCGTGAGCGCATCCCAGTCAATGGACTCTCTGTGAGGCGTAGTGACTCCACAATCCGAACACTTCAAATCACAAGTTTCGAGATTAAGGACGCATTGGAGCGCCTGTCCTCTAGCAAGCACAACCGACGTCGAGCCCAGTTGAAAACTGCCCTCCAAGCAGTTTTGTTGTCAAAGAATTTCGCTGGGCGCCTCGATCCCCTCGCGCTAATCGATCAAGAGTCATTTGAGGAGCAAGTCGACAGGGTTTTACCCCGGCTGTCGCCTCAGCAGTTTGTGAGGGACCTATATGGATCAAAGGAGAGGCTCGTCCATGCGGGTGCAACCGCAGCCGAGGCAGAGCTCTTGTACCGCCGACCTGCGGCGAAGACGGGCGAAGAGGCTTGGACGATGGCTGACCTCGGCGTTATTGATTGCGCAACCGACTCTATCAACGGTACGCCCCTTAAGTACGGTCACATCGTTGTCGATGAAGCGCAGGACCTCTCCTACCTGCAGCTCCGCGCTGTTCGACGCCGTAGCCAGAATGGCTCCATGACTGTCGTCGGTGACATTGCGCAGGCAACATCGGCATACGCACGGAAGGACTGGAATCAGGTTCTTACAACACTAGGCGACGAAGACAATTACACGGAAACTGAACTTACCGTCGGGTATCGAGTTCCCGCCCCTGCCCTAGCTGTCGCTGCCAAAGTCCTTGAAACGGCGGCCCCCGGTTTGGCTCCCCCTAAGGCATTCCCTCGCCCAATTGAGGAGGAACCTCAATGGCACGTCGCCGAGGAAATCGAAATGATGGACTCTGTCGTTCGGGCAGTAATGGCACATAGTTCACGTGGACTGTTCGTAGGTGTTGTCGTCCCTCCAACCCAAATGAACTCAGTTCAGGGTGCCTTCAAGGCCGCCGGCATGAAATTCAGCGAGTCGGCCACTGGTGGTCTTTCGCAGGGTATCAACTTGATATCTCCAGAGGAGGCAAAAGGGCTGGAATTCGATGCCGTCGTGGTCGTTGAACCGAAAGCCATTCTCCATATGGCCCAAGGAGCCAAGCTTCTGTACATCGCCCTGACGCGGACCGTCCATCACCTCGACGTGGTGCTTCGATCCGACCGGATTCCGGCGATGCTTGGAGAATTCATCTCAAACACCGTGCCTCAAGAGTCGGCAGTCGTCGAAAAGGCCGACGACAAGGATGTCGATGACGAAGGCCCCGAAATTCAATTCCCTGACACCTTCGACGACGGCACAACGAATGTGAACGAGGATCACTGGCCGGGGGAAGTATCTCCCGAATCGGAGGATCAAGACGACTCCGATGGGGGGTCTGACGAGGGCAGTAGTGTCCCTCAGGACAATGACTCTCAGGCCCGGGAATCAGATGCTGAGACGGACGTGACACCCGCCGGGTCCAGCAGCGGTCTTAAGCCCATGCTGGAACGAATGGCGCAGGGTATCGCATCCGACTTCTTCGACGTCCTGCGGGAGGTGAGCCCCAGCGTTCAGCAGCGCGTTGTCGACGTCCTCTGGGACAAGATTGAAGAGGCTACCCCAGACGTCTAGTTTGTCTGACCATTCGGCAGGTGCGGCCCGATGTACCCCACCACAATTCTTCCAGCAATGGCTGTAGCGTCGATGTAATGCAAGCGGGGGGACACCATTCCATGTTTTGCAATACGGAAATGGGCGCCCATGAAAGCCTGTCCGCGCGGATCAACTTCGAATGGCACGGGGAGCGTTCGCGGGACGGAAAACCCAGGATTGTTCTTCACCGTTTCGCTTTCATCACGGGCGTGACGCCCCGGAGGATAGGTGCGCCCGCCGGGCGGTGGCGACTCCAGATATGTGTGCACGCTTCCTACAGCCACGCCCTCAGCTTTGAACCGCGCATAGTCATTCAGAGCCGTCAAGATGCTCCAAGTCATCCCGCACCACCGGCCAACAGCATCGTGATCATCTAGGCCAGCGGTCGTGTCTTTGTCCCCCGTGTACAACACAAATGGGAGATCCACGAACGATTCGACAAGGCTGTTGAAGTTCTCTGGCACAGCCAATTCGGCCGGTCTGGATTCATCAAGTTCGGACCAGTCCACGTCGCCGCCAGACCTGGCAAGCATCGCCCGCAACTTCAACTCGGCGTCTTGTGCTCCTCGGGCGACCGCGGTTTGGGCCTCGAAAAGCTCCCAGGTTTCCCCTGCATCTAGCTCGAGATCTTCAATCAGGTGACGGAGCCTGTCTTGTTCCACTACAGCGGCGTCAAGATCCGCCGCGTCCTGGTCAACCCTTGCCAGTAGCCGGGAGTTCAACCTTTCGGCCGCGCGCTCAGCCGCCAAAAGCTGCCTGATTGCTTCGACGGAAGCCGCCGATGGCCCGCTACCCGTGAACTCCTCGACCAGCGCCCGGAGGGCGAGATAAACGTCGGCCTCGTCACTGACAGTCTCTTTAGGTACCTGATGCTCACCAGGCCGATCAATTTCGGAGTGGGAGCGGCTGTCGGCCTCTTTCGTTTCCGGCGTAGTCGGCTCGGCGTCGCCGGTCACTGTGCCTGTCTTTACTCCTTCTGGAGACATCGGCATCAGACGCTCTAGCGCGGGGAGTGCGGGCTCTTCTACAGGCGAGAGTATGGGCGCCATACGGAGCTCAGCTTCATCGAAACGTCGGTCCAATAGGCGAACGTTGTCATCCAGCAGGGCTGCCTGAGTGATCTCTCTCGCTTTGTAACTAAGTGTCTTGCGAAGTCGCCCGACATTTTGTGTCGCGATTGATTCGGAGGTCAGGAATCTGTGGCGCGCCGCGTCCTGCGGGTCGAGGACGTCGAGCTCCGGAAGATATGTCCTGAGCATGCCCGGGCGCACGCCGAAGGCATCCCCCACACGCTGATTGAATAGAGTCGTGGCAACAGGGTCCAGCACGTAGCCGGACGCTTGACCGACGGTCTGTTTCAGTAATTCCCCGACGAAGTCCTTCCACTCTCTCATCGGCAGCCCGGCGCTACTCCCGGCGATGAAGGATAGTGTTCGACGTCCTCCACGGCCAAGCAATCGGATAAGCTCGTCGACCTGCTGGGGGCGAACTATTACAGGACGCTTCGTGAGCCTGACGCCGCGATCTGAACACGAATACTCATCGATCAGCTGGCTCACGAGCCTGGGTGCTCCAGCCCATTCTGGTCCTTCGACGTCCATCCAGAACCATGGACGTCCGTTGACGGGTTGCCGCACCGTAAGTGTGGAGACCCAATCGCCACCAGGAGTCTCTTCCGTGAGAATCAGGCGCTGAGTCCCCGCCAAGTCTGCTGTATCGGGAGCAAGCCACTTGACTCGCGCACTTTCTGAGACGGCCACTTCGCTATTCGCCCGGAGAGCGTCTACATCGAGATTCTTACCGCGCAGCCAGTCCACGGTCTTCTGCACGACGCCCTCGACGACGTCATCTCCAGTTTGTGGATTGATCGTCAGCAAAGTCCTATAGCTCAGCACGCGGTTTCCTCTCAAGCGTTGATGAAAAGAATCCTACTTGCCGTTCGGGACGACGGTGCGTGTCCAATGGCACAACGGGTGAACGACAGTGGTGATCAATCGGATCCATTTTGTCGCGCGATGTGCAAAATTTGGTATTACTTTCCAGCGTCGGAATATTGGGGGATCTGCCGTGCCAGAAGATGTATTCGTATTTTGGAATTCCGGAGCACATCCGGGATCAGCACTGCAAGTCGAAGTTGTGCTTGGGCGAGTATCGAATGGGTTGCACGGTGCCACATCGGCAGCCAAATCGCGTTTCATAAGCGGTAGAACATGCTCATAAAGCCCGTTTCGCTCCTTGAAGACCTGCATCTGCTTGCCGACCACGTAACCTGTGTCCGCAGGTCAGCGGTACACATACTGACTGCCCGGCACAACGCATGGCACAGCACAACGACCAATTTGTACAGGACAAACGCTGCAACCTTCACGACCTCGTCATCGGCGCGCTGGGCCGCTGAGCGGCAGCGGAAGGCGGGCACCTACTTCGAAATTGACGAGATACCGTCCCTTGTCTTCGATTTAGCCGAGCGGAGTCTCGTCGTTACACAGCTGAATGTTTCTCCTTTATTCAAATCTTGGAATGCGCCGCAAGCCCTGACTCTCAATAACATCCCCATGACAGGGGTTGAAGTAGTTAACGTCTTTTCGAGCCGCAACTACCGGGAATCAACGTCAGGGTGGCCGGTTTCCCAGGGGCAGCCCGATGTCATTCTTGGAATTTTCGAAGGCACAGAGCTGACCACCTCGCATGGCCGGGGAATGCTTCATCTCGAACGCTCATCGGTGGAATCAGGAGGGTGGATGTCTTTCAGCGTCGTGCGAACGAGGCGCGCCAATCCCACTCATTTGGAACGAATTATCGGAGAACTCAACCACCTGACACCTGAACGACTGCGTGTCCATGAAGTTGCATCAAGATTCCGAATTACAAGTGCCGATGTCCTTAACCTATTAGAAATGGCTGGATCGCCAGCGAAAGGCCCTCGCAGTTGGGTGGAAGTTGCTAGTATTGACCAGATTCGGCCGCTGGCCAGGAAACAAAGAAACGACATGAAGCCAAACGTCTGATGTAGCTTCCCAGGCTCGTCGCAGCTATGCTTCCGCTCACAGATGCACAGTTCGGCACCACATTTATTGGGCAACCGCCGCCGCTGTCGCGTAAACGTCCGCCGGCATCGGCCGGTGCAGTTTCCACGTGATCGCGATCGGCTTCTCACCCGCATGCTGCACGTAGTCCACCTGCCCAAGGCACGTGTAGGGAACGGTCAGCCCGGTCTCGTCGTCTGCAGTGTCCCTTGTAAAGATGAGAACCTTGGAGCCGTGCGATGCCCGGTCCAGGTACCGGCGGCCCGTCGGGCTCCGTGGCGACGTCGCATTCTGCGACTCCCAGTGGAACAGCTCCGGGCTGATGGCATAGTCCTTGTACATAGTCGTCACCGAGTGCTTCTTGTCATCCTTGTTGAGCGTGACGAAGAACGCATCGGTGGACGTCGCCGGGCACCAGGCCACACCCTCCCGGTGCTGCACGTTCTTGCCGAGCTCCAGCGAGCCGTACTGGAGGGCCGCCAGGACCTCTTCACGGCGATACGTCGCATGCGAAAGTAGCGGAACATGCTGCAGCCCGGCACCGAGACCTTTGGCAGCATGCTTGGAGGCAGCGACTCCCAACCTCACAATCTGGCGGATCTCGCTGCACACAAACTGGTAGCCGCGCAAGTAGTCAAGTCCGGCGTCGTACGTCTGGAAACCGCCGCCGTCGTCCCACAGCGTGTAGAACAACATGCGGGCGAACGTTTGTTCACGCATTCCAAGCTCCGCGTAGCGGGGCGCGTCGGGGCTGACCAGCATCGAGTACGCCTCGGCACGTTCCCGATCGTCCACATGGATGAGAGCCGCCATCCGGCCCAGCAGCTTCTTCTCCTCGGCGTCCGTAAGCTCCGCTATGTTCCCTCGGAGCAAGGTCTCCAAGGGAGATAACCCTTCAACGAGCCCGGCTTGCCGAAGGTAGCCCGTCCACGAATCCTTAGTCGACCGGTAGATCGCCTTCACATCGTTCCCGGACTGCTCGAGGTAGGCCTCCAGCTCGGTCTCCGCGTACGATGCGATGTCCCGGACCAACTGCGCCCGGTTGAACCGCAGTTGGGCCCTAATGTTGTCCAGAACCACTTTCTGCGCCACACGGTCCAGCACAATCTGGGAACCCGACGGCAGGTAGGGGAACTCGTCCTCGACGGCTTTCTCCAACTCCTTGCGCCCGTATCCGGTCAGTGCCCGGTAGCGCAGATCAAAGCGGAACTCGCGCCGTTGCTGGCCTATGAAGTCCATGACCGTCAGCACCGCCTTGCCCTCGGCACGGCGCAGCCCCCGCCCCAGCTGTTGGAGGAAGATCGTGGCACTCTGCGTGGGCCGCAGCAGCAGGATGGTGTCCACCTGAGGCAGGTCGAGCCCTTCATTGAAGAGGTCGACGGCGAAGATGCAGTTGATCTCCCGCCGGCGGAGGCGTTCCAGCGCGGCTGCCCGGTCTGCGTCGTTGGTGCTGCCGTCGACGGCAACGGACGCTATGCCGGCGCGGTTGAACACCTCGGCCATGTAGTGGGCGTGCTGGACAGATACGCAGAAGCCGATGGCCCGCATCTGGTCGGTGCTGGTGACCTTGTCGCGGAGTTCGCGGATCACCTTGGCGGCGCGGGCGTCGTTGCCGGTGTAGAGGTTGCTGAGCTGGGCGGCGTCGTAGTTGCCGCGCTTCCATTCCAGCTGGCGCAGGTCAACGTCGTCGGACACTCCGAAGTAGTGGAACGGTACCAGCAGGTCAGCGTCCAAGGCGTCCCACAGCCTTAGTTCGCTGGCGGTGCGGCCATCGAAGAACTGCTTGGCGACGTCGACGCCGTCACCGCGTTCCGGGGTCGCCGTGAGGCCGAGAAGTTGCTGCGGCTGGAGGTGGTCCAGGAGGCGCCGGTACGTGGGTGCCATGGCGTGGTGGAATTCGTCGATGACGACGACGTCGAAGAAGTCCGGCTCCAGCTGTTCGATGCCGAGCGATGACAGCGACTGGACGGATGCGAAGATATGCTTCCACTCTTTCGGCTTGTGGTCCCCCACGTAGAGTTCGCCGAAGGCGCCGTCCTGCATGACATCCCGGTAGGTGCGCATGGCCTGCTTCAGGATTTCCTGCCGGTGGGCAACGAAGAGCAGCTTCAGATCGCGGCCAGCCGCTTCGCAGAGTCGCTTGTAGTCCAGGGCCGCGATGACTGTTTTGCCGGTGCCCGTGGCGGCGACCAGGAGGTTGTGGTTGAAGCCTTTGAGCCGCTCGGCTTCCAGCTCTTCAAGCATTTCCTCCTGGTGGAGGTACGGCTGGACTTCGAGCCCCGTGGCTGCGTCCGGCGCTGCGGTGCGCCGGCCGCCGTTGCGCTCCAGGGCAGCATCCAGTTTCTCGCCGTCCCGTTCCGGATCATAGCTTTGGAAGGCGCGCTGCTCCCAGTAGCTGTCGAACGTGACCTGGAACTTTTGCAGCAGCGTGGGGGTGCCGACAGAACTGAGCCTGACGTTCCATTCCAGGCCATCGAGGAGGGCGGCCTGGCTGAGGTTGGAGCTCCCGACGTACGCGGTATCAAAGCCGGAGTTGCGGCGGAACAGCCAGGCTTTTGCGTGAAGGCGAGTGGCCTGGGTTTCGTAATTGATCTTCACCTCAGCCCCGTAGCGGTTGACGAGCTCGTCGATGGCGCGGCGTTCCGTGGCGCCCATGTACGTAGTGGTGAGAACTCGCAGCCGGGCTCCGCGCTCCTTGAGCTGCTCGAGGGCCGGCTCCAGCAGGCGGAGGCCCGTCCAGCGGACGAAGGCGCAGAGCAGGTCCACTGTGTCGGCGGACTCGATCTCGGCCCGGAGCTCCGCGGCGAGATTGGGCTCGTCCTTGCTGTTGGTCAGCAGCGCTGAGTCACTGAGCCTGGTGGTGGGTCGGCGGAGGTGTCGGCGCTTGAGCGCGTCCGGGCGGTGAAGGGATTGCAGTTGGGTGGGGCCAGCTGCGATTCGGTCTCGGGTGTTCAGTTCGTGGAGGAGCTTGTTCGCGAGAGCTACGCGTTCGTTGGGCTTGGCTGCGGCTAGTACTCGCCGGACGGCGTCGGCCACGTGGCGGGAGAGGATATCAGGGGAGTCTTCGTCTTCAATCTCTGCGAAGACTGGCCGCAGTTCTGCCTCGCTGTTGAGCATTTTGCCGAGTGCTTCCGTGTTGAGAAGTTCGTACAAGCCCTCGGGCAGCTGCTCGGCCGCCACTCCCCCAATGGAATTAGTCACTACGCCAGGCTATTTGGCGGGAGGGACAGGAACCAACTCATTGGCAGTGTTCGGCCCATCAAATATTCAGAATTCTTGTTTACGCCCGTTCTCGATATTGTGACCGAATGAATCGGAAAACAGACGGAAACGATCATGAAGTGCAAAGCCGCGACGTCCGAGTTGCAGACTTTTCCAACGAAGAGCTTCTCGAAGAGTTGGCTCGGCGCCTTGACTCAGCATCAGAGGAGTTGAAACTCCTCCGGGCGTCCCAGACCGCAACAAGTGAGAAGGACGCAACTGACGCTTACAGTCGGCACATGCCCGAAACCGTGGACGGTCTCCTGGCGATGGTCAGTTTCGGACCGCATGCAGTTGATGACGGCACCGGTTGGGACAGCCCAGACCCATCCACGTCCCCAAAGTTACTTCGGAAGAAAGCGATCGTGAAGCTCGCACGTGTTTGGACTCGAATGGCGCTGGACCCGTCAAGACTTCGAAATGGAGAGATCAACCGCCGTCTGATGGAACGCGAGGCAGGCATCCCCCGGAATACTATGCGCCCGTACCTCGACGCTGGGCTGGAACTTCACAGGGCTGGGCGACTCTATCTCGATGACGACCCATCAGAAGTGGACATCCGCATCGTCGAAAAGTCGATGGGCTAGAAAGAACGCTCGCGCATCCTCAGAAATCTTGCCTGCCGCTGAGTCTTGTCTAGTCGGGCCCCCGCGGATGTATTCCGGTGTCAACAACAGCGAGGTTGCCGTTGCCTCAGAGCCTCAAACCGCTATGCGCCCGGACCGGTCAAGCGATATTTTGTCGGCAAGCGGCCCTAGGATGTGGGAATGCCCGTCGGAGATTGTGAAAACGCGTTCTTGGAAGCAGCTGCCCATGAAGGAATCCAGCTGATCAGATACAAACAGCCCTGGCTGAATCAGCGGGGGCATTTCGGCTTGCCCCATGAGGCGGCAGCGGCATTTGGTCCCCTGGATGATATTTTCCACGATCTTGGCGGCGACCATGAAGCTCAATCAGCTAAGCGGACAACCGCCCTGCCCGGTGACTTCATCCACCCACCCACTGGGACGATGATCGAAATCGATGAGGTTCAGCATTTCACGAGCTACCGAATGCGGACCTTCGCCCGCTATCCAGCGGACGCCAGCCTGGGTTTCGACTCTGACGAGTACGTGAACTTATGCAAAAAGTACTGTCGAACAGCGGATGCGTACCGCCTCAATAAGGCAGCCTCCGGCTTCGGCCCCGGCGGCAGACAGCGCCAGAGAGCGTATAACGACTCTCTGCGGGATCTGGTAATTCCTGCCATGGGCAAGCCGCCCTTGATCCGCATCCCAGCGCCCGACGGCAATGGTGCTGCTGCGTTTGGGTGGAACCGCGTCCGAATTCTGAGGGCACTTTCATGACCCGGCCCCACGTATTCGTCGCTATGGCAGACATGCTCAACCTCAAATGCGATGCCTGGCTGCTTCCGACGGACTCCACCGTCCGAATCGAACAGCATTGGCTGAGGGCGAACCCCGACCTCCGAGGAATCGCTGCGGCATCGGCTTCGAAAGATTTCCGAGCAGGGACAGTTCTCGCGGAGCCTGTGGCGCCCTGGGAACTGGCGGATCCACTCCCCGTTCTGACTGCGGTTCCGCTGGACGGCACTTGGGATTCCACTACTGTTGCGCTTCGACTGGAGGCATTCGTGCGTGCCGCCACCAGTGCCGCTTCCAGTCCGGCCCTGCGGCCTTACAGATTGCTGGCCGTTCCGTTCTTCGGGACGGCCGGCGGCGGCGCAGGAAACCACCTCGGGGCCATGCTGCGCGGGCTGCTGGACGTCTGCGCCAATCTAGCTTCTGAGTTCGCCGTCGACTTGGTGATTGTGCTCCGCGACAAGGCAGCCTTCTCTCTGGCCCAGAAGCTTCGCCGGGACGCGGGCGGCTCGGCGTGCTGGCCTTCGCTTGGTGACGGATTGCATGCCAAAGCGCAAGAGCTCGGCGAGCTCGCGCGATCGGGCCATTTGGTGCCTTTTCTTGGCGCAGGGGTCAGCGTCAGCGCCGGAGCGCCGAGCTGGAGAGAATTGCTTACCGCTTTGCGCGCAGGCGTCGAGTTAGAGGAGGGCGCAGCTGCTGCCTTCGAGAAGCTGGCAGTACTCGACCAAGCCGGTGTGCTGGAGCAGCTCTACATTGACCAGCACGGTTCCCGGGCAGCCTTTGGCGAAGCCGTGGCGAGGGCCGTAGACCTTCAGAGGTATGGCCTCGCCCCCGCGTTGCTGGCCGCCGTCCCCTCTTCGGGAGCAATCACGCTGAACTATGACCGACTTTTCGAGTTGGCGTGCCACGATGCCCAAAGGCCGCGAACCGTCCTGCCAGAGAACATTCCTGCAGTCGGCAACAGCTGGCTTTTGAAACTGCACGGATCTGTAAGCCAGCCTGCGTCAATTGTTTTGACGCGTGACGACTACCTTGGTTACAACAGCAACCGCGAAGCCCTGTCCGCCTTGGTTAAAGCACATTTGCTGACACACCATCTACTCTTCGTGGGTTTCGGCCTGGCAGACGACCACTTCCACGAGATCGTCCACGATGTAAGGCGAGCTCTACCGAAGGGACTGTCCGAGGGCCACCACATGGGGACGGTGCTGTCCCTCTTCCATGAACCACTTCAGTCCATGGTCTGGAAAGGAAAGCTGGATATCCTTTCGATGCCTGCGGAGTCCAGCGCCGAACACGGGAACGCCGATCAATCAAGGCTTGCGCTAGCGACATCCGGACGAGAGCTCGAAATCTTCCTGGACATGTTGGCCGCTTACGCCACCGACAATCACTCGTATTTGCTGGCACCTGCCTATGACGCCGGCATGAATCACGCTGAGACGCAGTTGCGCGCCCAACTGCTTAAACTGGCCGTGCAGCCGCGACCGCCCGGAACTGAAGAAGTATGGGCCTTGCTCGATGAGACACTCGAGCGGCTGGGTCATTCCGGCTCCAACAACGAGGAAAGCGCTTCGTGAGTGTCTAGGGCGTCCGCCCTTCGTTCGAGCGGAAGCCGTACGTACGGCCACCAGCCAAGACCGGAATTGATTTGCCTGTACTGCAGCGTTCGATGTTCCGCGTAGATCAACGCCCCCACTTCCTGGATCTATCCGTCCCGACGCAATCCGCCTCCCATTCGACGAACCATCAGCTCACTTCATTCACATAGACGGCGTTCGAAAGTCGTTCGAGATGTCGGTCCTGGGCAACCGTTAGGTCAATCAGCTGCTGAACCGTCAGGCCCGCGATCTTCTTATACCGGTAGATAAAGTCGGGATCGAAGTGGCCGAACGGGCCTTCTGACTTGGAACTGGACGATATGGCCACGCCGGTCGTCCCGAGGATCTCGTCGAGATGCTCAAACGAGAAGAATTCCGGGTGTGCTCGTGCGAACTCTGCCCGTTTCGATTTCGCCGGTTGTCCTTTGCCATTGAGATGGTCGAGTACGAGGGCAAGGCGCAGAACTCCCTCTTGATACTGCCATCCCGCGACGATTTCCTGGTCACCTGCCATGGTCCGCGTGAACCAGGAAATTTGGGGAAGCGAATGGCTCATGCCGCTCTCAACCCCGGATGGGTCGATTCCCCGATCTGCCACTTTTTCGCTAAGCACACCGGCAACGTGGGCGGCGCGCGCTTTCATCAGTCCTGTCACGGCCTGCTTGGGTTGTGCCTGAGCTAGGGATAAGGCGTCAGGGAAAGCCTCCTCCTCGGTGCTTGAAATCAATGCATGCGCCATCAGCGCTGACAAAGCGCGGAGCACAGTGCAGTAGCGACGCACCGTCTCAACCTCGTACGAATCTGGGGTTCCGTCGAATGCCAACTCCAAAGATTCGGCTAACGTCTCGAAGCTAAAGTGATGCCAGACAATCGGGGAGCCGTCTTTGAATCGAAGGCCTGTGGAGTATCCGCGCTCCAAAAAGGAGTGTCTGGTCGGGCTCAGCAGGAAAGCGCCGCCAACTTTCAAATTCCATTTCGACATCTTGCCGGCGTAATTATTGAGTTGATCGCGGTGCGGGACGGAAAAGACCTTGTTCTCGATCACCAAGGATCCCCGGTCCGGCCAATGCATGACCAGGTCGAGGTTCTCCCGCTCGCGCTCTACACGTCTGTCTCCCGAGCCCGCAGCCCCGCCAGCGACCAACGATCCGAACACTTCGTCCGCCTGCCCCGGAAAAGTCTCGAAAATCCATGCCAAGAGGTTGCTGTGAAAGAGCTCACTGTTGCCGAACATGATTCTGCCAAGGGCCTCGGTTTGCAGGAGACCCGAGATGTCTTGGGCACTTTCGTCAGCCGGGCCGGGCACACCCTCCAAGAATAGGCGGACAGGGTTGGCAGCCCCTTTCCCCGGCGCCAAGTGCCGAACGGATGCGTTTAGCCACGACCGCGTCTCGTCGGTCTCGCGGCCTTCGAAGTACCAACGGTTCGACGATCCCGCGGCCTCCCACGGCGCCGCCCCGTCGTCGGCTCTGCCCCACCTGTCAATCTCGTAGGCGGCGCGAACCACACCGTCGGCAATTCCAAGGGCAATTTCCGCTCGGTTCCGACTTCCCTCGCTGATACGCCAGTTACCGCGAGTCGCGTCGTAGAGCCGTGCCTGGGACTTATCTTCCCGGTAGGTCTTGCTGATCACGAACATCACCACTCGGCGCTGAATGGCCGGCACAGGCATTAGTTCCAGGCCGCCTTCGACAGTACTTAGTTTCAAAATACTTCCTTGGATTAGAAACGGAACGGCTTTAGGAGTTCTCTACTTCGGCAAGATGTCGCCGAGAACTTCCAGAATTAGCGGGTAAATCCGCCCGTCGAGTGCACGGTACCGCGAATGAAGATCAATCGTGCGTTCCTGGATTTCCAGCCAGCCAAAATTGTCCATGCGTGCAACGGGTTCACCGTCCCGGATCAGCGCCCAGCGTGTGTCTTCCCATGGCTGGAGACGGTCGCGCGAAGCCAATGACGCAGAGTCCAACGGTCCGCCAATGTATTCGCCCGTTGCCCAGTCCGCCCGGTCTCCCACCGTGAGCTCGAGCATCGAAGCCATCACGCGGTATCCCAGCGCACGGGGCGTTGTCGCCGGCGACTTGTTTGGACGATGGATGCCTTGGAATTCTTCCAGGGCTATCGCAATCGCTCTGGCGCTGGGCATGGCCAAAGCCCTGTCCCATGGGATCTGGAAGTCCCCAGTGGATCCGGCAGTGAAGCCCAGGCCACAACGACGTGCCTGGTACTCAAGGCCACTGGCGCTGGTCATCATCAAGGCGTCAGCGTGGGCCGCGGATCCCCCGTCACCCGTCAGCCCGATGAAGAGACCCGGGTCCCGTCGACTCAACTCGCTCGCCACCCGCCACGACAGGGCGTTGATTTGCCGATACCCAAGAGTCCCGCGTTCTGCGTGGATCATTGCACTCCCTTCGTGACGGCGACTGCCTTAGTCACCTCGTCGTTGAGACCATTCTTTATGCAGAGGACCGACCCGGCACGAACGCCTCGCGGGGCAACAGTTATTCCCAACCCCGCACCCACAACCGCGACGGCCTCCCCCTCGTCCCGTCGGACATCTGCCCGGTCCCCTTCAGCTGCGGCTCCATGTACCGCCGGAACGTGTCGCGCATGAGCGTTTCGCCCGCCACCGTCTCATGCAGCTCGCGTAGATCTTTGAGCGTGAATGGCTCGTCCAGCAGCGCCCCAGGATCCGGCGCCTCTGCATAGGCAGCCCGGAGCCACTCCACCGCCTTGGTCACAATATCCGCATGCCCATACGGCAGCCCGGCGATCAGCTCCGGCTCCACGGTCACCGAAGCCAGCCGGACGCCGTCGGACTTCAGCGCCTCCGCCAACGCCGCCAGCGGCACCACGTCCACGTGCGCCACCGACAGCACCCAGCCGCGGTCATCGCGCCCAGGTTCGTCGAACACCTGCAGCTGGCGCGGCACCCGCCCGGAGATCCCCGCCTTCTCGCGCAGGCACCGCAGCACCGCGTCCGCCAGAGTCTCGTGTTCGCGCAGGAACGTGCCCGGGAGGGCCCACTTTCCGTGCTGATGGTCCTCCGCCCGGCGCACCAGCAGCACGCACACGCTCCCGTCCGCAACGGTCAGCACCGCAGTATCCACCGCCACCGACGGCCGCGGGTAGTCGAGCAGGGACGCGCCAGGACTGTTCTTCGAAACCTTCACCTCTCATTTATCGCAGTCTTGCGCTAAATATGCAAGCCATGCATACTGGTATCAATTAGCGCAGAAATGCATTAAATCAACCGGAGGTCACCATGAAAGTCCCACAACTCCACGTCGGCGCCGGCAGCAGGCTCGGCCCCCTCAGCATCTTTCCCGTCTGGACCTCAGGCTCCGGCAGCCTCGGCATCAGCACCGGCACCCACGCCGATGTCGCCGTCACCGAACTCGCCGCCGGCGCCCAGGTGGCCCGCCTCACCGTCACCAACAACGGCCCGCACCCCGCACTTCTGCTGGAAGGCGAGCTGCTCGAAGGCGGGCAGCAGCACCGGACCTGTGCCCGCGACGTCGTCCTCGGTCCCGGCGAAACCCGCGACATTGACACCTTCTGCGTCGAAGCCGGCCGCTGGGAAGCGCGCGAGACCAGCCACCGGAGGCAGGCCCGCCGTGCCCCGCTGAACGTGTGGTCCGAGCTGGCCACCGACCTTCACGGCGAGCGCGGCCGCAACCGGCAGGGCCGCATCTGGGAGCGGGTCAGCCGCTTCGACAGCGCCCAGGGCGCCTCCGCCACCAGCTCCCTGGTCCAGCACATGGACTGGTTCAAGGACGACAAGGAGGAAAGGAACCGCTTCGACGCCTCGGACGCACCGAAGCCGCTGGAAGGCCAGCGCGGTGTGGTGATCGGCCTCGGCCGGCAGCCGCTGCTCCTGGAGGTCTTCGGCACCAGCACGCTGTTCCTCCGCCACTACCGCCAGCTGGTCGAGGCCGCACTGCTGGACCTTGAGCTCCTCTCACCCCAGGTGCTGGCATCCGGGCCGATGCCCGGCCAGCGCGCCCGCGACTTCGCAGCCCACGTCCAGGCGATGGACTTCGGAACGTTCGACGGCGGCCCGGCGGCCGTCGAGGTCCGCAACCACGGTTCCATCCGGAGCCGCAATCTCGCACGCGCCATCGGAGCGGTCACCGCCGCCGGCATCGCCGTCGAACTCCCCCAGCGCCGCCCCCAGCTGGCCCACCTGACCGGCTGGAACACCCAACACCCCCTGATGGAGATGGCATGAAACTGAACCCCCTGCAGAATGACCGCGCGGCCGGCGTCCTCGTCGCCCTGGCCGCGGGCGACGCCCTCGGAGCCGGCTACGAGTTCGGCGCACCGCTGCCGGACGGCACCGAAGTCACCATGAAAGGCGGCGGACCGTTCGGGTTCGCGCCGGCCGAGTGGACCGACGACACATCCATGGCCATCCCGATCGCCCAGGCGCTGCTGGAGTCCGCCTCCGGCGCCGGATCATCCTCGCCCGCGGCGCTCACCATGGTTGTCCGTGCCTGGACTGCGTGGGCGTCGGAGGCGAAGGACGTCGGCGCTCAGACCAGCTCCGTCATCGGGGCTGCCCGCCGGTTGGCTTCCACTGACGGGCGGAGCAAGGTCCACGCTGCAGACTTCACCGCCGCCTCCGCCGACTTCCACGCCCGCACCGGCCGCAGCGCCGGCAACGGTTCGCTGATGCGCACGGCCCCGCTTGCCCTGGCGTACCTGAACCGTGAGCCTGCCGAACTGATGGCAGCCGCCGGGGTGATGAGCGCGCTGACCCATGCCGATCCTGATGCGCAGGAAGCCTGCGGCCTGTGGTGCGTGGCCATTCGAAGCGCGGTGCTGACCGGACGGCTCGACGTCCGGGCAGGGTTGCCGCTGCTGCCTTCGGAGCGGGCTGCCGTGTGGCTGTCGCGGATCGAGACGGCCGGGCGGTCCCGGCCGCGGGACTTCACGAACAACGGCTGGGTGGTGGAGGCCTTCCAGGGTGCGTGGAGCGCCATCCACTATGCGGGCCTGTCGGCGTCCGGCCCGGCGCACCTGCGGGCCGCGCTGGAGGAAGCCGTGCGTGGTGGGCGGGACACCGATACGGTTGCTGCGATCGCCGGCGGCCTGCTGGGTGCTGCCTACTGCTACACCGCGGTGCCGTTCGAGTGGCGGCAGCGCCTTCACGGCTGGCCCGGGATGCGGGCCCGCGACCTGATGGTCCTGGGCATGGAGCTGGGCCGTGGCGAGGGCCGCCGGCCGGCCTCCTGGCCGCGGGCTGACAGCCACGAGTACAGCATGTGGAGCCGCACCGATGTGCTGGTCCAGCACCCGCACGACGACGGCGTGTGGCTGGGCGGAGTCGGCTCGCTTGCGCGGGTTACGGAACTGGGGATCGACGCGGTGGTGTCGCTGTGCCGGCTGGGGACGCTGGATGTTCCTGGCGTGGCCCCGGAAGACCATGCCTCGTTCTGGGTCATCGACTCCGCTGTTGACGGCGACAACGCACACGCCGCCTTTACGCTGCAGGAGGCGGCGGCCGCCGTCGAACGCTACCGGGCGGAAGGAAAGACCGTGCTGCTTCACTGCGTCCGGGCGGAGTCCCGCACACCTACTGTGGCTGCGCTCTATGGGGCGGCGGTTGCCGGGGTGTCTCCGATGGAGGCGTTGGAGGATGTGCGGCGGGTTTTGCCCGGGGCGCGGCCGAATGAGCTGTTCATGAGGGTGCTGGCAGATCAGCGGGCGCCATAAATGTCAGTGGTCGTTTGTAACCTTCCCAGTAACCGATCATCCGCTGCAAGGAGGACCACAATGCCGCTTCCCGCCCCGCCGCTTCGCCGAGCCATATCCGCCGCAGAAGCCGTCGCAAAGCGTTCCGGACTGACGGTCCTCATCGTGCCGCGGCGGGGCCTCGTCATATGGGCCGTCGCAAGAACGGCCGAAGCGACCGTCCTTGGAGTTCGATCCGGCTGGATGCCCGAGGCCGAAGCCGGTCCGAGCTGGGGAAAGGCCTACGCCGCTGCCGTCCAAGCCGTCTCAGAGCTGGCTCCGGGGCGGAACCAACCCGTCTATTCCGTACTGGATGCTGTGGGCGAACGGTTGCTGGGACTGGGGCTGCCGGTGGACTTTTCGTATCCGCCGGCGGCCGGCGTCGTGGCCACTGATAGGGCTGTAGCCGAGGTGCTTGCTGCACTGTTCAGCAGTTTGGAGATCGCCACCGATGCATCGGTGGGACACCGCACCGCTTGGGCTGGGCACGGCTGGGTGCTGGATTTCGGAAGGGGCCTGCCGCTTCGCGCAGGCCTGAAAGCGGTGAGCGGCGGAAGCATTTTGGAGAGCGAACTGCGGGCAATCCGCCTCGCCCTCAACGCTGGTAAGAACGCCCACACCGGCGTCCTGGACGGAAGCTGCGCCGTCACCGTTTCATCCGATAACCTCACCGCCGTCAACATGCTCAACGCGGGCGGCCTCCACCGCGGACAGTCAACGTTGGCGTGCCTGGAGGAAGTAGAGCGGATCCGGACGCTGGTTACCTTTGCCAATGTTCAGTTCCGCTGGGTCAAAGGCCACTCGGATCACCGGCTAAACAACTTTGCTGACCGGCTCGCGGTCATGGCCCGCCGACACAAGGAGGCCGACCTTCCAGCAGACGAAACGTGGCGGATGGCCGCCGGCATAGTCGAACAGGGACATCTGGGCCTGGCGGCTTGACCGAGTCTGGCGAAGCCATTGGAGCCACGCCACCGGTTGCCAACAAATGTCCGGGCCTGCTGATAGGAATATGACCATGACAACAACCCCTGAACTCAGCCGGGAACAGCGCGACGCTGCAATGGTTGAGCGCTATTCGGACGGCGAAACGCTCGACGCCATCGGCCAGAGCTTCGGCCTTACACGCGAGCGCGTCCGACAGATCATCGCAAAGGTCGGCGGCACGAACGCCGAGGAATCCCGCAGCAACCGGATTGCAGCCAGGGAGGCGGCCCTGAAGGCAAGCCATGATGCCTTTATGGGTGTCTACGGTGACCTTGCCCGCCAGATGGCCAAGCGCGGCGTGACTCGGCCCGATGCCGTGCTGAAGCTTCAAGCACTCTTCCCGACGATCGACGTCGACTTGGCCGAGGATGCATTGAAGGAGTCGGCGATTCTCTTCTCGAAAGCGCAGATCGATGACATCTTCTCCAAGGAGGCCTTGGCCGCCGGCATCTGGTTCCTGCCGGGCTCGGACCGGAATCTGTCACCAGACCGCGAGTGGGCAGCGGTCAACCTGGATCTGTCCCTCATGAACGAGCTGCGTGCAGCCCTGGAATCCGCCGATGCGTCTCCTGGCGATGTGGCCACCATCTTGGGCGTCATCGGTGCCGCCCAGAAGCTCGTCACGGAAAATCCAACGGCAAGTATCACCGGCGCACGGTACCAGGATCTCCGCGAAGAGCTGGTTGGGGCGCTAGGTCTGGTGTCCAGGCAAGGAGCCTTCCCTTGGCCGCCCACCCGGCAAACCGTGATGAAGCGCTTCGGTGGCTGGAACGAGGCATTGGAAGCTATGGGAATCGGGACCACAACACAGGGACGCCCAAAGGGACTGCTGAAATTCACGCACGAAGACTACGAACACGCCGTGCGCGACTTCTGCTTTTTTGCTTCGGCCGCCGAAACGAAGGCCACCTATTCCGGGTACGACACTTGGGTCAAGCAGGAGATTGCTACAGGTCGCGAAAGGCCATCCGGAGCTTCGGTCCGGAACATCTACGGCACCTGGGCCGATGCAGTCCGTTCGGTGCAAGAGTAGGTGCAGGCGTTGGGGGAAGCCGATGATGGGCCCGACGCTGAATTCTGGGCTGCCCTCTTGGGCATGCCCGATGAAACCGAGGCTGGGATGAAGGCGGCCTACCGGAACGGTGAGCCGCTGCGGGCCATGGCCAGTATCCATGGCCCGGACATCTCCGACGTGTGCAGAACGTTGGCAAGCATCGTCGACGCGTCGGACGAACTGGCTCGCTGCCGGTCCGTCCGACGGCGAAGCGTGGCCGCCGCCGTCGCGCTCAAGGCCCAAGAAGAATTGGTCGATCGGTTGTCTGCCTCAGGTATAGCCCGGACTGACATCCCGACGATCCTGACTGCGCTCGGCACCCAAATCGACACCGAGATGGCGATCGAATTGTTGGGCATACCCAGCGGGCCTTTACCCGTTGAACCTCGCCGCGCCGGGGACAAGCTGAGCCTTCTCTACGTGGCGGGGAAGCATCACGGGATCGAACCCGACTACCAGCTTGCCCTCGGAAAGATGTCGCTGGATGCCGTGGCCGAACTCAGGGTCCTGTTGCGCCCGGAGGTCCCGTACCGGCACACTGCGGACATTCTGGCGGTCATAGAGGCCACCGCGCGCGCTATCCGAACGGGGAGGATCACGACCCTCTCTTATCAGGATTATGAGGACACCGCCCGGAGAATCACTCATGAACTGGGCATGATCACGCGAGACCAAGCCGCTCCATGGCCGGTGCCTGCACCTAACCTGCGCGGCCGCTTCGGCCGGGGGTTCTGGGAAGATGCCCTTACGGCAGTGGGCATGTCGCTCCCTTCCGGCGAAGCCCGTCTTAGCCCGGAAGACTTTTTCCACGCCCTCGACGACTTCACCGAGGAATGCATTGGCGCCGGTTTTCAGATGGACATTGGGACCTACGATCGCTGGGTCGTGGCCGACTCTGCCATGGGCACCGACCGGCCGTCGGCCATCGAGATGCTGCGACACTACGGAAATTGGGAAGCGGCCATTGAGATGATTCTCCCGTCGGACCAGCAGGAGGAAACGACGAAGGCAACCGGCGAGCCCACGTACATTGACTACGACTCCGGCTGGGGAACGCTGGAGGAGCTCAATGAATGGGAAGCTAGGGAATTTGAAGAATGGCGGGTAGTCGAGGACCTCGTTGGCGAAGCAATCGACGCACTGCCATCGGGTTCCTTTTTGCACATCCAGTACAGTCACACCGCCGCGCCCTATGCCCGGGCGACGCCTGGCAGCAACGGAGTTATGTGCGAAATCGTCTCCAATCTGGGTATTCCTTCTCACGAGTGGCGCGTGAGCACGCATTGGCTCTCCGCCAACGGTTGGTCGGCTCCCAGCTCCGAAAACAACAATTGGCTCAAGGAAGGGGTACCGCGAACGGAAGCCGCTGCCCAAATTCTCCTGGCCATCCAACGAGGCGGACATCCGGTCGAGGCGACGGAACTGAGGTGGAATGTCGGGACGCATCCCTGATGGTCCCGGCCCTTCCCGAGTCAGCGTGCATGACGCGATGCACGGAGTGGTCCAAACACTGCAGAATGCTTCGTAATTTCGCGGTCAACGGTTCGCACGCAGCGACTAACACAGGAAAGGTCGGCATGAAAGATAACGAAGACCCCGTGAGCCCGGCCAATTACCCAAATCCGCGCAACGACGATCCCTTGGACAACGACGCCGTTCACTGGCTGCTCTTTCAGGATGGTGGCACTAAGTGGACCCGCGGATCGCTTATGGAGGCGCTCCGACGTCAGGAACGCCTTGTCAGAGACCAGCCACGCCTTGTCGCCGACGCAGCACGGTTCGCTGCCCGTTTCGGCGTTCGCCAAGTAGAGCTTCCGTGGGGCACTCGGACCATTACACGGCTTGTCAGAACGGATGCTAAGGCGCCTCCGTACCCAGCGGACCGGGTCCGGTGACTCCACAGCTACGAAAACTGGAGATCGGACGGCATTGGTGTCGCACCAGCGAAAGAGTTGCGCCCCGCTAACGTGGGAAGAGTGCAAAACCGAACGGCCGGTTGATCAGTATGGGGGCAACAATGAGGTGCATACCGGAAAAACCGGAATTCGGCGAGGGACAGCTGGCGGAAAAAGCTGTCTGGACCGCTTTGAAAAACAGTCTCCCGGAAGACGCTGTGCTGGCCCATTCGGTCCACATCCGCGACGGTCGGAACGAATACGAGATTGACCTGCTCGTCCTCTGGCCCAATGTCGGCATGGCGGCTATTGAGGTCAAAGGCGGCCAAGTCAGCATTACCGACGGCCAGTGGTATCAGTCAGACCGCAGCCAAAAGCGCAAAATCCTTAGCCCGGTGGCGCAGTCACAGAGCTCATTGCACGCACTCAAGAACTGGCTTGAGAACCAGCTCGGCTCCCGTCTCAGCAGCCGTTGTGTCTACATGGTCAGCCTGCCTTACACCGATGTACGTCCCGAGTGGGCCATGGCTGGCTGCCCCCGGACCCTCATCCTTGACCAAGCTGAGAGCAAGTCCCCCGCCGATTTGGTGCGCCGGGCAATAGAGAACGAGGGCGGCGGAGCCGCCCCGCTGGCGCCGGCATTCTTGGAACGCATTGTCCGTCAGCTGGGCGGAAATCTGGCTGGCGCCGTCGGGACCTCCGGGAATCCGCAGGAAGACGAAGCCGCTCAGGATCATCTCACTGAGCGCCAGTCAGTGCTGCTTCAAGCAACCCGGTCGCTCCCCCGCATCCGCTTCACCGGTGGCGCGGGCAGCGGCAAGACTTGGCTGGCAGTCGAAAAGGCGCGCCTGCTAAGCAAGGACGGCAAACGCGTAGGCCTCTTCTGCTATAACAAGGGGCTCGGCCAATACCTGCAGGACCGCGTCACCACCTGGCGCCAGGCAAAGCCGGTGTTCACCGGTGAGTTTCACGAGTATGTTCGTGGCTTAGGCGTCCCTGACGGTGCGGGCCAGAAGTACTTTGACGTGGACATGCCCCGCATGTTCAAGCAGCTGGCCGCGGGAATGAAGCCTGAGGACAAGCTAGATGCCGTCATTGTCGATGAAGCCCAGGACTTCGCCCCGCTGTGGTGGGACGCCCTGCTTGCATGCACCAATGACCCCGACGGCGGTGAGGTCTACGCGTTCATGGACGACCGCCAGGACGTTTACCGCAGGTGGGAAGGGGCAACAGCCGACTTCGCCTACGGCCCGACCGCGACATTTCTTCCCATTCACATCGACGACAACCTGCGGAACACCCGAAGGATCGCCGAGACGCTCAAACCCTTTGCGGGCGAACACTTCACACCCCGCGGCAGTACCGGGCTGCCCGTTCGACGGGTGGAGTGCACAACCGAGGATGCGCTCGACATCGCCGGAGACTGCGTGGACGCACTCATCGCCGAAGGGTGGGCCAACAATCAGATCGCGTTGCTGACCACCAAGGACCGGCACCCGATACATCTTGACTTCTACCAACGCGATGCCACCGAAGAGTACTGGCGGGAATTCCACGCCAAGGAAGCCGAATTCTACGGCCACGTCCTCGGCTTCAAAGGCCTGGAACGCTCCGTTGTGGTGCTCTGCGTCAACGGTTTCAAGGACATGGAACGGGCGGCAGAGCAGCTCTACGTGGGACTGTCCCGGGCGCGGAGCCTATTGGTAGTAGTTGGCGACTCTGACCTGCTGGAGCAAGCCGGCGGACGGGAGCTGAAGGCCGTGTTGGGGCGGGCGCAGGCCTGGGTGCCGGCGCAGCATTAGGACCAAAGAGCGCGAACTGAGGTAAAGCCAGATGGCGACTTCTCTGGATTCCGCATCGCCATCCGGCGCCGTGAATCATCCATCACTCTAGGAAGAAGACGATGAGCACACACGTTCAAATGGATCTGTCCCCCGGCATGCCCGGAGGAATTGGGGTCGTACCGATACACGACCTTGTGGCACGAGTCGTCGGCTACTGCACACACCCGAGGAGCGGCTGGCATACATACGACATGCCAGGATTGGTAGCCCGGCGAGATGGCCACTTTAAGCAGATCGCCCCTTGGTCGCTGCTGTGGGCCACTGCGCTGTCTGGACGACTGTCCGCGTCAGACGTGGCAGGCTTCACCCACGAATTCAGAACTGAGTTGGTGCAACGACTCACCTCGCTGTCCGCCAAAGACCTAGCCGAAATGGACGATGCCGAGGTGAAGGGCCTGACTCTTCTTTGCAGGTCCGGCTTTAGCGGCCTGTGGGCACCGAAGGTCACAAAGATGCTTGCCCTCTACAGGCCGGACGCCGTACCAGTTCTCGATGGCCACGTAGCGATGGCCATGGGTTTCAGGAGGGACGGCTTCCGTTCCGGCAAGGAACCTCGCTGGGGACGCATCGAGCAAACTCTTTTGACACTTCGCTGCGTCCTCCGCCAACAGCAGGGCGAACTCACACAAATCCGTGAACAAGTCGCCCATGCGGTATCCGATATCGGCAAAGTAACGGACCTGCGACTGCTGGACATCGTTATCTGGACTTCCCAAGATGACCGCATGTCCCGTCCTGGGAGCCCAACCGACTTCTGGCTCAATAGCCCACGTCGCGACTATCAGCCGGGCGGCTTTGACCCGCTGCCTTTGCAGTGAATCTTGCAGGGGCAACGATTGTCAGCCCCTGCCGCTAACGTGATGGAAACGACCACCGGTCAGAGCATGGGGGAAGAATGAAAATTGAGTTCGGATTGCATCTGGACCGCGCGCCTTGGGCCTACACCCGGCCCGGCCTCAACCAGATCCGGGTAGGGCGGAAGAACTTCACCGCCCTGCTGCAGACACGTCTGGGAATCACCCGTCCGGATACGGGGCACGCCGAACGCGTCAGCCAGTATCTGGACCGCCTTCGGTCCTTCGACTCTCCCGGCGCATGGTTCCACGAGTCATTACAGGTCGACCCTTGGTCCACTGCCCAGGAGCTACTGGCCGCTCGCGACGACGCAGTGGCAAACGGCTGGATCGGTGTGCTTCCCGCCCAGCGGCCAGACTCGGAAGCGCCGTCCCCGCTGCTGCGGACACTTGCGGCGGCGGAACAAGCGCAAGGACGGCTCGCGCCGTCCCTGGCCGATGACATCGCGGAGCTCGTGACAGCGCTTGACTCACCGCTGCCGCTAGGCATCGACGAGCTCGTGCTTCACCACCCTGAGTGCAGCTTTCCAAAGATCTGGCAGATCATCATCGCAAAGCTCCGTGACCGCGGGGTGAACATCAGCGAAGTCATTCCATCTGCCACGCCTCCGAAACTGACAATCCTTTCCGCTGAAACGGAATGGGACGCCGCCGAGATAAGCGCCAGATGGCTCGCCTCAGGCGACAACACCAGCACCGCCGTCGTCTGTTCTGACAGGAGCGCCCTTCTCGACAGCTACCTAGCCGGGCACGGAATGCCAGCCATCGGCGTTGGCGCCCCCTCAGCGTGGCGGCCGCATGACCAGTCGATTCCGCTGTTTTTCGAAGTCATCTGGTCACCGGTAAGCGTACAGCTCCTCGCCGAACTGCTCAGCCTTCCAGGGTCGCCGGTCCGCCGGCGCCCCGCGAGGCACCTGCTGGGTGCGCTCAAGGCTGAGCCAGGAGTCGGCGGTGACGCCTGGGCCGCGGCAATCGCAAACATCGAAGGCGACGAGCGGCTCGGCCCCGACGTGTCTGGCGTCCTGGACGACGTTTTCAGTGCAGGCCTGCTTGTTGAGGAAACGAATGTCAGCGGCACCCAGTTGGCTGAAAAAGCCGAATGGCTGGCGGCGCGGCTACGTGCCCGCGTAGCCTACGACGAGACGGCGACGGGAACGGGGGTGCTGCTCCAACGGATCCTCGCATTGATCAAGCCGCTTCCCCGTGTATCCCGCAGGGACCTTCGCAGGATCATCGCCGCCGTGATCACTCCCTCGCCCGGATCCCTGATCCACGCTGAATCAACACCTTGGCTGCGGCTCAGCCATCTAGCCGAGTTGACCGACGACGTCGATCAGGTGCTCTGGTGGGGTTTTCAGAGCGCAGGAATGCCGCGCCGCCGCCGCTGGGACTCCCATGACATCGAAACCCTCGCCCAGGTTGGTGTGCAGCTACCGGCTCCCGAAGAGCTGAGTGCTCTCGAAGTCACCCAAACCCTCGCCGGAGCAAACCGGACCGGCAATCTGGTGCTCGTCCAAATACAACAGCGCGACGGGGAACGGGTAGCGGGCAACCCGCTCCTGGAGGCACTCGTAGCCGCCCAGCCGAGCACGCAGACAGAATCGGAATCTGTTGCAGATCGCCTCGCCGCGTTGACTGTCGCCCCCGAAGAGCTGACAAACAACAGCGGCCGCTGGTCGTTGGCGGGACGGCACGTCCAGCTCGTTCCTGTTGCACAGCACCGCCCTATTGCCCCACCTCCCGTCCACGAGGTTGGTCCGAATGCCGCGCTCATACCAAAACGCCTCTCCTACACCCAGCTCTCCACTCTGCTCGGCTGTTCGTTCGCGTGGACGCTCAAACACAGGTCCCAGCTTCGGGTGCCAGACGCCGCGGGCGTGCCCACAGAAAACCAAATGCTTGGCATTTTCGCCCACAAGGTTGTAGAGGTCCTGCACGGTCAACTTCGGCCGCAACACCGGGCGGTGCCGTCAGCATCCGAGGTGAGCGCCGTCGTCGACCGTCTCCTCCCACAGCTTGCATCGGAACTGCTACTGCCCGGCCAGCTGCACCGGCTTGCTGGTGTCCGTGCAACCATCGAAGCCACCGTCATGATGTTCTTCCAGCAGCTGCAACGCGGCGGAATTGTGCTGCAGGATATGGAGCAAGAGTTCAGTAAAGACCTGACACTAAATGTGCACGGTTCCGAGCTGACTGTTTCAGTCGGTGGCCGTGCCGACGCCGTGGGCATCGATGCCCGCGGCCGAACCGCCGTCGTCGACCTTAAGTGGAGCAACACAGAGAAGTATTACCGTGAGGACGTCCAGCGGGGAGAAGCTCTCCAGCTGGCGCTGTATCAGTGGGCTCTCAACGAAGGGGAGTTACCTCCCGATTTCCCGGCCGCGTATTTCCTGCTCAAACAGGGAACATTTGCTTCCTCCCATACGGAATTCGGCACAGCCCTGCAGCCCGCGCAGGACACACCGGAGTTGTGGCGCCGAGCTCTACGTGCCGTGGAGTTCACGGTGGAGGAAGTACTCACCGGGCGAATCACGGCCGCGCAGCCGGCCGAAGCCGCTCTAGCCGAAGGTGAGCCCACCGCCGCCGGGCTGGCTGCGGAGAATGAGCGGTTGCACCGGAAGCCGAACTGCCGGTACTGCGATTTTGGAACTCTGTGCGGACTAAAAGGGGATTACTCGTGAACTTGCTGGACAACGTCACCATGGTCTCGGCCAGCGCCGGCACCGGCAAGACTTACACGCTGACTGGCAAGATCGTGGACCAGATCGCGGGAGGACTGCCTGCCGGGGCAGTAATGGCTACCACGTTCACCAAGAAAGCGGCCGGTGAGCTCCGGGAGCGCATCGCAGCCAGGCTCTTGGAACAGGCTGGGGTAGCGGGCGACGAATCCGCTGCGGCCGCGCTTCGGCTCGCTTCCCAACAGCTCCCGGCTAGCCTCATCGGCACCGTGAACAGTGTCTGCGGCCAGTTGCTCCAGGAACATGCGATCGACGCGGGACTGTCCCCCGCCCTCGAGGTCATAGGCGAGGAACAGCTTGCCGGCATCTTCATTCTGGCAACCGACGAAATCCTGGCCGAACACGCTCCGGCCATTCTCCCCATCGCCCGCCGCATGGGGACCGACGACGCTGGCGCCCGGGATGCCAAAACGTGGCAGGAGATGGTCCGGTCCGTTGTGGACGCTGCCCGCACAAACCTGCTGGACGCGGAGGACCTGTCCGATTGCGCAGAAAGGTCCTGGAACGGTTTCCGCGAGCTCCTCGATACCCCCAGTCAAGACGACCGGGAGAAGTGGTTGCGGGACCTGCGCGCTATCGTGCCCGACCTTGAAGCGACGGCTCGGGACGGCAAGACGCCTGCCGGGAAGACGGTGAGCGTCACCTCAGCATCCTTTACGGAACATGCGCCAAAGATCCTTCACAAGGTTGCGAAGATGGGCGAAATCGAAAGCATCACCTGGGAAGAGTGGCGCGGCGTCGTGGGATCAGGGGCTCCCTCGGCTGTCAAAGCACTCTTCGCACTAGCCACGGATGCCATCAAGGAAGGTCTACTGTCCAACCCTGCCTTCCATCACGATCTGGAGCAATACACCCGGCGAATCTTCGCTTGCGCGGCAGATTGCCTTGATGCCTATTCCGAGTTCAAACGGCTTCATGGCCTCATGGACTTTGTTGACCAGGAGACCCTGGTCCTCAAGCTGGCACGCGACAATGAAGCCTTCCGACGCTCGTTCCCCGGACGCGTCCGGTTCCTTGTCGTCGACGAGTTCCAGGACACCAGCCCCCTCCAGTTGGAACTCTTCCTGCAGCTCAGCAGTCTCGTAAATGAGGCCGTCTGGGTGGGCGACCCCAAACAGGCCATCTACGAGTTCCGCGGCACTGACCCTGAACTTATGGAAGCGGTCGTTGCCAAGGTCAGCCGCCGGGAACAGCTGTCCGAAACCTGGCGGTCGCATCAGGCCGTCGTGGACTTGAGCAATGCTGTCTTCGAGCCGGTGTTCCAAGGACATGGGATGCCGCCCGAGACAGTCCACTTGATGCTTCCGGATGCACACGCGGACTGGTCCGCAGGCACGCTTGAGGCCTGGACCCGGCCCCAGACCAACGACGGTGAACGGCTCAAGGCAACCGCAGCAGGCGTGGCGTCTCTGCTGGGGAGGCGGCCGGAACTGAGAGCCGGCGACGTAGCCATCCTTGCCCGCTCAAACGCAGATGTGGAATCACTCTCCTCAGCACTGGATGCTTTGGGGGTCCGGGCCAGCCGCAACCCACGCAAGTTGTCCGATGCACGGGAGGTGCAGCTCGCGCGGGCGGGCATGGCTTTCGTCGCTGACGGCTATGACACGGTGGCGCTGGCCGAGATCGTTGCACTCCATCCTGACCACTCCGCCCACGCGATCTGGCAACAGCAGCTCCTTGCTGCCCCGGAGGCCGCCACCGTGCTGGAGTCGTGGAATGCCGACCCACTGATCGCAGGGCTCGATGGTCTCCGCGAACGTGCAGCCCGGGCTACTCCCACCGAGGTCTTCGAGGCGGTGACCGGTGTACTGAGGCTGAACCGTCTGATCAGCAGCTGGTCGACGCCGGCTACCCGATTGAGGAATCTCGACGCCGCCCGTGGCGCGATCCATACATACTACGAGCGGTGTCTGGCGCTCCGATCGCCAGCGACACTGCGGGGCTTCCTCGCCTTCTTCGGCAGTGAGGAGCAGCAATCGGCCGAGAACGCAGGGGACGACGTGGTCAACGTTCTGACCTATCACAAGGCCAAAGGGCTCGAATGGCCCGTTGTGGTCTTGGAGGGGCTGGACAAAGATCTGCGACTCGCAGCGTTCGGCGCCGCAGTGGAGCAGGACGGCAGCTTCGATCTGGAGCAGCCGCTGGCCGGCCGCTGGATCCGCTTCTGGCCCAGCCCCTTCCCGTACGGTGGCTCCCCGCTCGACGCCAAGGGCAAGACGAGCGACGTGGCGGAACGGGCGCAGGAACGCGATCGCCGCAACATGTCACGGCTTATGTACGTGGGCATGACCCGGGCGGTAGAAACGACGGTCCTTACAGCCAAGAACGGCAAGCCAGACCTGCTGAACAACCTGGGTGTTGCCTCGCTGGTCTCGTGGGTCAACCAAGACGAAGACAGCACCGACGGTGTTATTCAGGTGGCGGATAATGACGGCTTCCGCGCGTTGGTAGCAGAACTTGAGCCGCTGGATACGGTTTTGACAGCTGCCGTTTGGACTCCGAGGTTCACTGATGCCGAGTCGTCCCCCTCCGGAGCTGCTGCGTTGCCAGCCCGCTTCGCGGCGTCGTCCTTGGACTCTTCGGGACACGACGCGGCCGTAACCGCGGTGGCGGAGCTCGGCTCTCGTCTTGCTGAACATGGTTCCGATGACTGGGGTGCGGTGGGCAGCGCAGTCCATGCTTACCTGGGAACGCAGTTCTCGGCGCTCAGTCCAGCTGACCGGCAGGATTTGGCGGAACGGATCGTCGAACGCTGGCACGTCGAAGGAACCGTTGATCCTCTGTTGCTGATCACGTCCGGGGACCGGTTCGAGGCTTATCTCGACTCGGAGTTCCCGGGGTGGGTGCGCCATCGGGAGGCAGCGATAGGCTGGCGGCCGGAGAACCAGGTCATGGAAGGCTGGATCGACCTTCTGCTGGAAGGACCAGAAGGATTCGTGCTCGTCGACCACAAGACATACCCCGGTAACAACCCCGGAGGCCATATCCGCGAAAAGTACCTGGGCCAGATGGCTGCCTACAGGAGCGCGGTACTGGCTGCCACCGGAAAGCCCGTGGTGCGAACGCTAATCCATTTCCCAGCACTGGGAAGTATCTACGAGATCAGCGCGGTCTAGGTGAGTTGGCGCGGCTTTACCACCAGCGGTGGCGGCACTCGTCATCTTGGCAAGCCCACTTCGGCAGGCCCCATTCAACCTGGCCGGTCGCGGGATAGATGCGCTGTTCGTGCATCATGACGCAGCCAGCAAATTCCGCTTTCGGATATTGCTCCACTGTGTCGGGCATAACCATGCCGTAGATGATGCGCCAGGCCTCGTGCCCACACACCGGGCACCGTCTTGTCGCAGTTTTTCGTTTGGGGTTTCCGTTCTCCGCCATCTTAGAAACGTAGCCTTGGCCACAGACATTCTGCCCACTTACAAAAAGTTCTAAGCCCGACATCGCTACAGAGGAAACAGGAGCAGAAACCTCGTGACCACCCCTGATCAGCGAATAGCAGTGTTGCCGGACTCGCCCGAAACGAGGCTCTTGGTAGCACTAACCAGTCATGCTTCCGACCTTTCGGAAGCCGCGCATACCCTGCGCCATGCCTTCGAGGCCGGTGAAGGTTCCGAGCTATGGCTCCCACTGACTTCGCATGCAGTCACGGCTTACATCCGCCCGTTCATCGATTCGAGCGTTCGGACACGCCTCGACAAAATGCCGGAAATCCCGGCGTTGCCGCCTACCCTCGCTGGGGTGCACGAGAAGATACGGAAATATCGAAACACAACCGTCGCGCACTCACAGTCAAGATTGACCCTGCCGCTACCCGTTGCCTTCCTCGATGCTGAGGGGCGCGGAGTTAAGGTCAGTGGAATCTCGATCATTCATCCGATGCCTCTGGCAATTGCCGAGAGCTTCTCGGACTTGATCTCAGTAATGGAGGACTTGGTGGACCAGGCGACGCAGCCAGTCCTCAAGAGCCTGCGCGTCTGGTTGCAAGGTAAGGCCCCGGACACCATCAAAAGTTGGGACCATCCGGAGTTTATCCACGCAACCGACTCGGACTTCAGCGCTGCCTCTACTCGAACGGCGGCGCCTCGGTTTACCGCTTATTGGCACGTGGAGCCCTGACCAACGACGGCACACAACCAGCCGCTTTAGGCCGTCAGCCGCTCCGTTGCGTACTTGTTGAGGGGCACTCCGTGATTGGCGGCCTCGATAGCCAGCTTGCGGTGAAGTTCCGGGGGACGCGAAGGTTGAGTCTGCCACTAAACGTTTGGGCTGCAATTGGCTGAGGCACAGGTTCGCCCGACTTGCCGAGTTCGGCGATGACATCGGACACTAAGCGTTCTATGCCGCGGAGCGCCTCGAACTGATCCTCACCCAGCCAGGAGAGGGACGGAAACTCAAGAACAGTGGCTACAAACTCTAGGTCCTCCGGCGACCACTGGACCGAGTAACGATATTGCGCCACCGGCGACGGTAAGGCAGCTGCTTTTCGGATGGACATCTACTTCTCCTTGCTCCCAGGGATGGCTTGTCGCATTGCTGTGGTGCCAGTTTTGGCACCACATCTCAAGGCCCCTGCACCCTTGGGAGGCTGCTCCGGCACACATCGCAAGGGCGCGCGCGGCCAAAACCGGACGCGCCCTCCGCCGCATGCACGGAACCCACGAAGTGGGTCAAAACACCATGTTCAGTCGATCAGCACCGGCTGCTTGGCATCATCCGATGATTCGACAACGGGCAAAACCTTGCGGTTCCGGTTGTTCACCCAGTTCGCCACCGCCAGAAGAGCCACAAGTCCGAAGGTGCTCAGGAGCTGGGGGCGGGAATCCTCGCCGATGAAGCCAACCGTTAAGATCGCAGCGAGGATGACCAGGCCAACCACCGTGAGCCACGGGAAGCCAGGCATCCGCAGCGGAAGCGCCGTTCCCTCGCGGTCGGCACGGAGGCGCAGCGCGAGCTGGGCGAGGAGCGCGGACGTCCACACCAGCAAGCAGGTCGAGCCCACGATGTTGAGCAGAACCGGCAGGACCATCTCGGGGAATGCCAGCTCCAGCACAACAGTGACCACTCCGAAAGCGACGCTGGCAAGGACTGCGACAACCGGGACCCGCGCCTTGGACACGGAAGCCAGCAGGCGTGGTGCCTCACCCCGCTCCGCCAAGGAGTAGGCCATCCGGGAGGCACCGTAGAGGTTGGCGTTGAGGGCGGAAAGCAGTGCCGCGACGGCCACCAGGGTGATGGCGGTGGCTGCGCCGGGCATGCCGGCCGCGTCCAGCACTGCGGCGAACGGGCTCTTCAGCCCCGCCGAACCCACGGGAACAACAGCCGCGATAATGAAGATCGCACCGATGTAGAAGACCAGGATGCGCCACAGCACGGTCCGGACTGCCTTCTTCACGCTGCGGGCAGGCTCTGCGGTCTCAGCTGCAGCCACGGACACGATCTCGGTGCCGCCGAATGCGAACGCCACCACGAACAGTGCCGTGGCAATTCCGGCGAAACCGTTGGGCGCGAAGCCGCCTCCGGTGAAGTGGGCCAGGCCCGGCGACTGGACGCCCGGCAGCCAGCCGAAGAGCAGGGCAACGCCCACGAGGAGGAACCCGACGATTGCCACCACCTTGAGCAGGGCGAACCAGAACTCGAATTCACCGAAGTTCTTCACGCTGGTCAGGTTCACGGCGGTGAGCACCACGATGAATACGAAGGCCATCAGCCACACAGGCAGGGCCGGAAAGATGGTGGCCAGCAGTCCTGCCGCACCGAGGGCTTCGGCCGCGATCACCACCACAAGCTGCAGCCACCAGAGCCAGCCCACGGTGGCGCCGGCCACCGGCCCGTAGGCCTTGGCGGTGTAGACGGAGAAGGCACCGCTGTCAGGATTGGCGGCGGCCATCTCGCCGAGGGCCCACATCACCAGGATGATGAGGGTGCCGGCCACGAGGTAGGAGATCAGCACGGCCGGGCCGGCCGCCTGGATGCCTGCACCGGAGCCGATGAAGAGGCCCGCGCCGATGGCGCTTCCGAGGCCCATCATCGTGAGCTGTCGGGGCTTGAGTGCGGCGCCAAGTGGGCGGGCAGACGTCTTTGTCTGTTGTTCCATGAGGATTCCTCTGGTTGTCGGTGGAACGGATTGGGGATTGAGGGTCAGTTAGTTGTCAGGCTGCGTGGGCTTCCAACACCCGGAGCACGCGGTCGTTGGAGGCGGGGCCGGCGACGGTGATCCGCACGCCGTCGCCCGGGTAAGCGCGGACCATAATGCCCGCGTGGTCGAACGCGTCCACCAGGCTCGCGATGAGGTGATCATCGGCACGGATCCAGAGGAAGTTGCCCTGGCTCTCCTGCAGTTTCCAGCCCTGGGCTTCCAGCTGCGCGGCCATCCGGGCGCGCTCCTGCTTGACGGTGGCAACCCGTGCTTCCATCTCCCCGCCGGCGTCCAGCGACGCGATGGCAGCCTTCTGCGCCAGCGCGCTCACGGCGAAGGGAAGAGCGGTCCGACGCAGTCCCTCGGCGATGGCCGGCGCCGCCACGGCGTAGCCCACGCGCAGGCCGGCCAGCCCGTAGGCCTTCGAGAAGGTGCGCAGGATGCAGACGTTCGGGTACTCGCGGTAGAGGGCCAGGGAATCGGGGCCGCTGCCCGCTTCGCCGTATTCCACGTAGGCCTCGTCGATCACCACGAGGATGTCGGAGCGGACGGACTGCAGGAACGACTCGATGCGCTCATGGCTGATCGGCACGCCGGTGGGATTGTTGGGGGTGCACAGCAGGATCACCTTGGTGTGGTCGGTGACGGCCGCGGCCATGGCCTCGAGGTCGTGGCCCTCAGTGCTGTCCAGCGGGATGCGGACCGGCCGGGCGCCTGCCAGCTCAACCAGGATGGGGTAGGCCTCGAAGGAGCGCCACGCGAAGATCACGTCATCCCCGGCGTCGCACAATCCGGTGATGATCTGCTGGAGGACGCCCACGCTGCCCGGCCCCACCGCGACTTCCCCAGCGGTGACGCCGAGGTGGGTGGCGAGCCGTTCACGGAGTTCGACGGCGGCCGTGTCCGGGTAGCGGTTCATGGCACCTGCCGCTGCGGTCACCGCAGCGATGGCCGCGGGCAGGGGCTCGTAGTGGCTTTCGTTGCTGGCGAGGGCTGCGATGTCCATGCCGGCGCTGCGCCGGCCCGGGACGTAGGACGGAAGGCCGGTCACTGCGTCACGAAGGGTGGGGTGCGCGGTTTCCGGTGTTGTCCGGAACTGAGTGATGGTCATGAAGACCGATCATGGTTGTGACCCGGAGCACATTGCAACATACACTCAACCTATTGGGACTTCTGCTCAACTTCTACTGCATGTGGTGAAAATATGACCATCGCGAACCCCCGCACCCTCGATTCCCTCGACGGCCGCATCATCCTTGCCCTGGACAAGGATCCGGAAGCCAGCGCCCTGGCACTCTCCCGCACGCTCGGCGTCGCACGGAACACGGTCCATGCCCGGCTGGCACGGCTGGAGCGCAGCGGCGCCCTCCGCTCCTTCAGCCGGCGGCTGGACCCCGCCGCGCTTGGCTATGACCTGATGGCCTTCCTCTCACTGTCCATCAGCCAGACCCGGACAGGTTCGGTGGAGGACGGGCTCGCCGCGATCCCGGAGGTCATCGAGGTGCATGCCACCACCGGGGACGCGGACCTCATGGCAAAGGTGGTGGCGCGCGGTACGGCCGATCTCTACCGCATCACCAACCAGATCCTGGAAATCGAGGGGATCCAGCGGACCAGCACGGCCATTTCCGTACTCGAACTCATGCCGCCCCGGTACGACGGCCTCCTGAACCGGCTGTCGGAGCAGGAATCCCGCCCCTCCACCTAAAGGCGGGTGATGCACGCCACAAGTGGGCATATTTTCACTTCTAACCTGCTTCTCCTGCCAAATCTCCCAACCCGACTCCACTCTCTTGCCGATCTGTGAACCAGCGCACAAGATTCCTGCATGACTACTCTCACTGTCTCCGGCCGCGTGGCGCAGGTTCTCAGCAGCTACCTCAGCGACGTCTTCGGCGTCATGGGCAACGGGAATGTCTACTTCCTGGACGCCGCAGAGAAGCTGGGCCTCCGCTTCTCCCCCGTCCGCCATGAAGGCGCCGCCATCGCCGCGGCCGATGCCTACTACCGGACGTCGGGACGCCTCGCCGCGGGCACCACCACCTACGGGCCCGGCTACACCAATGCACTCACCGCCCTCGCCGAGGCGGTCCAGGCGCAGATCCCCGTGGTGCTGGTCACCGGGGACGCCCCGAGCAGCGGCGCCCGGCCCCAGGACGTGGACCAGGCGGCCATCGCCGCCGCCCTCGGCGCGGCCACCTTCACCGTCACCCGCGACGACGCGGGCTCCATCACCCGGCAGGCGGTGGAGTACGCACTCACCCGGCGCACCGCCGTCGTGATTGCCATCCCCTACGACCTCGCGGCACTCGAGGCCGGGGACGAGGAGCTTCCGGCGCCGCACGCACCAAAGGTGACGGACGACGTCGACGGCGGCCTTGGGCAGGCAGCCCGCCTGCTCGCCGGGGCGAAGCGGCCGCTGATCCTCGCCGGCCGCGGTGCGCACCTCGCCGGAGCCGGCCCGGAACTCCGGGAGCTCGCCGACCGCCTCGGCGCACTGACCGCCGGAACCGCCCTAGCGCTCAACCTCCTCAAAGGCGAGGGGTACCTGGGCGTCGCCGGCGGTTTCGGCACCGACACCGCGGCCGGGCTCATGGGCGAGGCCGATGTGGTCCTGGTGGCCGGGGCAAGCCTGAGCCCGTTCACCATCCGGTTCGGGCACCTGCTCGGCCCGGACAGCACCGTTATCCAGATCGATGCCGCCCTGCAGCCAACGCACCCCCGGGTGGATACGTTCGTCAGCGCGGACGTGAAGTCTGCTGCGGGACACCTGCTTCAGTTGCTGGGTGGCGGGGCTCCGGATGCCGGCCGCGGATCAGCGTGGCGCGCGGAAGCCCGCAGGCGCCTGGCCGAGGGACCGGGCCACGAGGCTGGCTCAGCGGAAACTTCCGACGGCCGGCTGGACCCGCGCTCCCTAGCCACGGCCCTGGATGCGGTGCTGCCGGAGCGCCGCACGGTGGTCCAGGATGGCGGGCACTTCGTCGGCTGGGCGCCGATGTACTGGAACATCCCGCGGCCCCAGGACCTCATCATGGTGGGGACCGCCTTCCAGTCCATCGGGCTGGGTCTTGCCAGCGCCGTCGGGGTGGCCCGCGCCGTGGAGGACGGCCGCACCCTGGTGCTGGCCTCCGGCGACGGCGGTTTCCTGATGGGCCTGTCAGACCTCGAATCGCTGATCGGGGCGGCGAGCAGCGCCATCGTGGTGATTTACAACGATGCCGCCTATGGAGCCGAAATCCACCAGTACGGCTCCCAGGGCCTGACCGAAAAGCCCATGCTGATACCGGAGGTGGACTTCAGCGGCGTGGCCCGCGCGCTTGGTGCCGAGTCGGCGATCATCCGCTCACTGGCAGACCTTTCCGCGCTCACGGACTGGATCGACGCCGGAGCCAAGGGAACCTTCGTGGCCGACTGCCGCATCACCTCGAGCGTCCGGGCCCCGTGGCTGAGCGAGTGGATGGCGGCCTCGCGGGCGGCGAAGGCAGCGGTGGCGGGGTAACTACTCCGGCGAGCCGGAAGGAATCAGGCATGCCAGGCGACCGCGTTCTGGATAAAGGAAGAAATGCGCCGGACGGAAGCATCTCCAGAATCATGGCCACTGACGTACGTGTTGGCTGCTTCGCGGACACATTGGTCCAAGTCCGGCCAAGACAGCCAGCAGAAGACTTCCGGGATGCGTTCCATAAGCTCGGACTCAGATGGAAAAGTTTGGTCGCCCACCCGATCCAAAACCGGGCCGAGGAAACGTCCCACAGCTTCCGCAATTCCCAGTTGGCCGTTGCCTTTGACCCGAACGGGCGGGGTAACACCCAAGAGGAAGAGAATTGGCGTGGCCGTACCGGCTTTGGACATAAGGGTGACGTATTCCCGGGCCAGTTGCTCGGGCTGAAAACTGCCATATCTTATGCGTTTGGCCTCAACCAGCGTGTAGGTCCTGGGGGTCTCAAGGATGGCGTCGGGCTGGACCACCAATTTGGCCTTGTGACCTTCTGGCCCGGGGCTGAAATCCCCCGGTAGAAAGTTCATCCGCAATTCTTCGGCCTCTGAAGCAAGTATTTTCCGGGCGTCATCGGCACCCTGTGCCGCTTCGATGACAGCTCCGAGGAAGTGGGTCCGGGGCAGGAAGTCCAGACCGACAAGTACCTCCGCGGTTAGGACATTTTCGCGCCCCTGCCCGCCGGCCCTGTAGTCCCTGGCCTTCTCCCACGAGATTTCCTCAAGGAGCTTTCCAACAATTGAACTGGACGCGGTGATTGACGGTTCCAAGTGAGTTCCCCTCATCAGGACATGGCTAGCTTGCCGCGACACTAACCCAATTACCGGGCGATAACTACAACTGGACGGGGTGTACTTCCGGATCTTCGCATTGACGGGGGTACCGGAATAAAGATCAGCGCAAAATTGCCTCAAGAACGAATCATTGCAACGTTTGGAGAACTAGCATCACGGCAATAGCCGCACAATGAATGGGGAAAAGATGAATGCAATTGGTCTCACGGAGGCAACCCACGGTCCCGCCGATTCAGGGCCGTTCTACCACGGCACCAGGGCGAACCTGCGGGCCGGAAACCTGTTGGTCCCCGGCGACGGCTCAGGCTTCGAGGCACGGGAAGCGGCCACCCAAATCTTCGTCACAGCTTCCCTCGATGCGGCCAGGCGGCATGCTGAATTCTGCGCAGGCGAGGGACGAGGCAGGATCTACCGGGTGGAACCCACCGGCCCCTTCGAGAACCATCCCCACCTGAGCGACGAGGGGCTTTCGGGAAATCATGCCCGGTCCTATCGCACGCACGAACCCATCCGGGTGCTGGACGAAGTCCGGGGCTGGCAGACTCACTGCACCGAGGTGCGGGGCTTCGATCCATCCTTCGACTTCATGACCGACCAGCCAGCGAGGCGCAGCCAAGACCCGGACAGTGTCAGTCCGAAGCTCCGGTCGCTCCATCAGGTCCTGTGGACAAAGCGGCTGAACTCAGGTGTGCTTTTCGCCCCCACCATGCCGCCGAATCGGGGCGACGGCTACCTGATCTTCACCGACGCTTCCGGGGCCAGGCATTGGTACGGCAGCGACGCCATCACGAACTCCTACACCCGCTGGTTGCGCCCGAAGGCTCTCGTCGGCGCTATCGCCGGTCTCAACCAGGAGCAACGGGCCCGTTACCTTAACCCGCCGTACACCATCGGCAGTGCGATGATCTGGCCCGTCAGGGCGAAGGACCGGCCCACCATAAACCAGGCACGTGGGATCAGGCCGCTGATCGCCGACCGGATGGACTTCACCCTGGAATGCATCCGGCGCCACTACGCAGGAGAGCCAGAAAGCCCCCTCGCCGATGTCCTCACCGCCTACGCGGACTTCTTCGCGCTCTTCGACGGATTCAAGGAGTTCGTGGACTTTTTCCACTTCCAAGACCTCGTGACGCCCGACTACAGCGAGGTTCTGTTCTTCCTGCCGTTCGACAACTTCAAGCATCGCGGGACACCGGCCACAACCGATGAATACGTGATGTATCGCGAGGCCACGCTGGAGTTCATCGCGAAACGGGGGCAGCGGATAGCAAGGTGGCTTGAGGACAACGACAACAACACCGACGACGGCGAGTAGCGCCGACGAGAACGGCGACGGCGGCGCTCACGCAAGTGCCGCCGTCGTCCGTCCATGCGTCGCATCACCGTCGGCTTCCCGGGCCGTCCCTTGTGCTCCGCCCGTGCGCCCGTGGCAGAGCGAGTGGATGGAGGCCTCCCACGGCGCGAAGGCGGCGGTGGCAGGCTAGATACCTCCCGGCCCCCGCGACCCCACGCACATTTCATATTCATAGCGATACCGCTACAATTTTGATATGCCGCTGAGTATCCCCGAATTGGCGAAACGCCTCAATCTGAACGACAGCCGCGCCCGGCACCTTGTCCAAACCGGCCGCATCCGGGGGCAGAGAATCGGCGGACGATGGCTGGTTGATGAAGCGGACGTATCCCAATATCGGCCCGGGGCACCTGCTGGGCGGCCCCTTTCGCAGCGTAACGCGTGGCTGTTCGCCATGGCCGCCGGCAATCCCCGGGAAGGCGCGGAGTCCGACTTCCTTTTGCCCGTTTCGCCCGTTGAGAGGTACCGCCTCAGACAGCGGTTGCAGCGGTGGGAGGACGCAGCCTTCTCTTTCCCACTCCTCCTGTCCCTGCTCGCCAACCGGGCCGACAGACTTGAGTTCTCCGCCGGCCCGGGCGACATCCCAGAGTTGAAGCAGGATCCTCGTCTACGGCCATCCGGGGTTTCCCATCCCGAATCGGGCCTGCTCGCAAACTCCGAGCTCGAGGCCTATGTCAGCCGGCGTGACGTGGATGCGCTGGTGAGGGATTGGTTCCTGGTCGAGGCCAAGCCCGGGCAGCGGGCCAACGTTGTTCTGCACGCGGCTGATGACGTCCCCGAGGAGCTTCCGCTACTGGTGGTAGCTGCGGATCTGGCTGAACGCCCAGGCGCCCGGGAACAGGAAGCCGCTCGAGAACTTGTCAGGAGCATCCGTGCCGATTGAATTCCCGGCAATGCCTGCCGAGCAGCAGGAAGCCCGGCAGGCGGTGCTCGAAATCCATTCGCGCATGTCACAAGGCTGGGTCCTGGTGGGCGGACAGGCCGTCTACCTGCACGCAGTTGAACGAAGTGCGCCGATTGTCAGGGCAACAACTGATGCCGATTTTGCCCTCGACATCCGCGCCTACCCTAGGATGCTCCACGATTTCACCTCGCTCTTGAAAAAGCTTGACTTCGAATCGGCGGGCGAGTCTCTGGAAGGCCACCAGCACCGATGGCTCCGGGGAAATGCCGTTGTGGATGTCCTCATCCCACGTCATCTGGGGGAACGTGCAGCCGGCCGCATTGGCGTGACAGGCGGGACTACGATCGCGGCTCCTGCCACCCAGCATGCCCTGGACAGGGCGGAAACGGTCGATGTCATAGCAGGGGCGGTCACAGGTCAGGTGAACCGCCCGTCACTACTCGGCAGCCTGATCGGAAAAGCCGCCGCCCTGAAGATTGTGAATGATGAATTCCGAGAACGGCACATCACTGATTTCCTGACGCTGGCCGCCGTCGTGGGTGCGGGTGACCTGCGGGGCGTCACCTATCAGCCTGCAGAACGCGATCACCTCGCACACATGCTCGGCTACCTGAAAAACACCCCCGAGCATATGGACCTTGTGCCCGAAGGTGCAGACGGCGTGCAGCGCCTCCGGATGTCCCTGGGCTGATTCCGGCATACCCTCTCGAGTCGGCGATCATCCGCACACTGTCGGACCTTTCCGCGCTCACGGATTGGATCGATGCCGGCGCCAAGGGAACCTTCGTGGCCGACTGCCGGATCACGTCGAGCGTCCGGGCCCCGTGGCTGAGCGAGTGGATGGCGGCCTCGCGGGCGGCGAAGGCGGCGGTGGCGGGGTAGATAACCGGTGGCAGGGTAGCTTAGCGCCGGCGCGGAACATCAGCGCCGGTCCTCGCGTTGAGGTGGTATGAACAAACGCGTCCTCATGCCGGCCGTGCTGCTTGTGGCCGCCATGGTGGTGGCCGTGGGACTCTACCTGTTCCAGCCGTGGCGGATCTTCACGAGTTCCACTGTGACCGAGGACGTTCCGGCCGCTGCGCAGTCCACCACCCCGTCGCCGGGATCCTCGGCTGAGCCTTCCACTGTGGCTGTTCCCCGCGAGGTGGCAACAGGCCTACTCATCAGCCATGAACATGCAAGCAAGGGAAGTGTGAAGATCATCGAACTCGCCGACGGGACCCACATCCTCCGGTTCGAAGGCCTTGATACCTCCGATGGCCCGGACCTGCGGGTATGGCTCACCGATGCCCCGGTGATTGAGGGAATAGCAGGCTGGCACGTCTTCGACGACGGTGGACACCTGGATCTGGGCGCACTCAAAGCCAACAAGGGCGATCAGAACTACGCGATCCCTGCCGGTACGAATCTTGCTGACTATACGTCGGTCAGTATCTGGTGCGCGCGCTTCGCAGTATCGTTTGCCGCAGCAGAGCTAACTGCCTGAGTAGTACTGTCAAGGAACTTGGACCAGTACGGCTCCCCGGTCAACATCTTGAGCACCACCCCTGAAAGGTATGCACCCATGCGGATCCTCGTCGTCGGAGCCGGAGCCACAGGCGGGGCGTTCGGTACTCTCCTGCAGGAAGCCGGACGGGATGTCACGTATCTTGTGCGGCCGCGCAAGCAGGCGGTCCTCCGCCGCGACGGATTGCGCTTCATCTCCCCCACCGCTGACCGGACGCACGCGGTGCAAACCATTACCGCCTCGGATGGGTCGGAGCCCTTCGATCTGATCCTCGTCACGGTCAAAGCCACCGCGTTCGAGGGCGTACTCGGCGAGCTGGGCGCTTTCGTCGGACCTGGAACCAGCATCGTTCCCATCCTCAACGGCATGGCCCATGTGGACCGGCTTGAGCAGTTGTACCCGGGCCAGGTGATCGGCGGCCTGGCCCGGATCGTGGCCACACTCGACGGCGATGTGGTCCGCCAGCAGGTTCCCCTCACTTCGCTCATGGTTGGCGGACTGAATGGAAACCCTGTCCCCACGGATGTCTCCACGGCCCTGAACGTGCCCGGCGTCGATTTCTCGGTAGTCGACGACGTGTTGGGCGCTCTGTGGGATAAATGGGCATTCATCGCTGCCGCGGGGATCGTCAATTGTTTGTTCCGGGCGCCGGTGGGACCGATCATCGAGGCCGGCGGTGAGTCCAGGATTCTGGAGGCCATCAGTGAAACCGAAGCGGTTGCGGCTGCGGCAGGACATCCCGTTTCCGACGCCGCTCATGCGCAAGCCATCGGCATACTCACCGAGCGGGGGTCGGCCTTCACGTCCTCCCTGTACCGGGACTTAAGCGCGGGACTGCCGTCGGAAGCTGAGCACATCCTTGGCGACCTCGCGCGCAGGGCCCGGGAGCTCAACGTTCCCACACCGCTGCTGGACCTCACCCTCGTCCAGATCAGGGCAGGCCTGCCGCACTAACCCCCACCAACGTTTACGGCGGCACTCCCCCAAGTGCCGCCGTCGTACGTCCCCGCTTCACATCACCGTCGGCTTCCCGGGCCGTCCCTTGTGCTCCGCCCGAGCGATCTCGAAGCTGCTTTCGAACGGCAGCGAGTCCAGGTCCAGCAGCGGGTTCGTATCCTGGGTCTCCACCAGCTTGCGGGCGGCTTCCTCCGAGTCCACGCTGGGCATGGACCCGGGGAGGTGCCGCCGAGCTGATTCGGGCAGGAACCAGATAGCCGCGGCGGCAACCGCGGCCACGGCCATGAGGTAGTACGCAATCGCCATGTCGTCGCCGGTCAGTTCGATGAGGGACGCAATGATGAACGGGGCCGTCCCGCCGAAGATGGCCACCGCCAGGTTGTAGGCGATCCCCATGGCCGAATAGCGGTGCTCGGTGGGGAACAGCGCCGGCAGCGCCGAGGCCAGGTTCGGCACCGAGAACGCCACCGGGAAGGCAATCAGGGCCAGGCCCAGCAATGTCATCGGGACGCTGCCCGCCGCTATCGCCAGGAACGCCGGAACCGCGAGCACCAACGTGCTGGCGGCCCCGATCCACAGCACGGGACGGCGGCCGATCCGGTCCGAGAGCAGCCCCGTGAACGGGATGCACAACGCCATGGCCACCAGGACCGGGATGGTCAGCAGCGTCCCCTCCACCTCGCTGTACCCCTTGTTGCTGGTCAGGTACGTGGGCATGTAGGACGTGAGGGCGTAGGCCACCGTGTTGGCGGCCGCCGCCAGGATCATGGCCAGCAGGATCGGCCGCCAGTGCGCCTTCAGGATCCCGACCGGTCCCACCGGCCGGAGCTCCTCCCCGGTTTCGGGGTGCTTGGCCGCCACGGCTTCGGCTTCCAGCGTGGCCTTGAAAGCGGCCGACTCCTCGATCTTCATCCGGAAGTACACGGCAACGGCGCCCAGCGGGCCGGCCACCAGGAACGGGATCCGCCAGCCCCACGCCTCCATCTGCTCCTGGCCCAGGGTCAGCTGAAGCACGGACACCACGGCCGCGCCCGCCGCAAAGCCGAGGTAGCTTCCCATGTCCAGGAAACTGACGTAGAAGCCCCGGCGGCGGTCCGGCGAATGCTCGCACACGAACGTGGTGGCACCCGAGTATTCGCCGCCGGTCGAAAAGCCCTGTACCAGCTTCAGGACCACCAGCAGCACCGCCGCCCAGATGCCCAGCACCGCGTACCCCGGAAGCAGGCCGACGGCGAACGTTGCCACGGCCATGAGCATCAGCGTCATGGCCAGCACCTTCTGTCGGCCGATCTTGTCGCCGAGCCAACCGAAGAAGACACCACCCAGCGGCCGGGCGATGAACGTGGCGCCGAAGGTTCCCAAGAGGAACAGGTTCTGCACGGCCCGGTCCGCTTCGGGCAGGAACACCGGCCCCATCGTGGTGATGAGGTAACCAAACACGCCGACGTCGTACCACTCCATCGTGTTGCCCACGATGGTCCCGCCCAGCGCCTTCCGCAGCGTGCGCTTGTTCACGACGTTGATGTCCGATACCCGCAGCCGCCGCTGCTGCCGGTTGTGCTCTGTCATGGCCCGCTCACCGCCGCCTCAGTCCTTGGCTGGGCACTCGCCGTCGTTCCTCCGGCCCGCCTGACCGGCAGCAGCCCAACACTCCGATCATCCTGCCGCTGCCGCACGGTGGCAACAGTGGAATCAGGAGTGGCCACCGGAGCCTCCCCCATGTGCGTTCACATGGGTCAGAGACGCGCATCCAGTAGGCGGATCTGTTCGCGCAGCTTGCGCTCCACGGCGTCAATGTTCGTCAGCCGGACCGCTGAGATTGCAAACACCGCAACACCCAATATTGCGGTGGCCACGGCGCAGCAGAGGAAAAAGAGGGACCCAGCGGGATCACGGAGGATCCCGTAGCCATCGATGACGATGACCAGCGCTGTCCCGGCCGGCAGGGCCCGGATGGCCAGCGAGTACGCCCTCCGGCGTTGTGCGAGTTCATCGCGCCAGTCACTGAACAGACTGGCCAGTGGCAGGACTCCCGAGCGGAGCGCATACTTCACATGCTCTCGGTGTTCCTCCGGCAGGGTGGAGGGCAGCGCCCGGGCAGGTAATGGTTTCAAAACCAGAAGGGTTCCCGCAGCGAAAAGGCCGACGGCCGAGGACACGTGATCCATGCAGGTGGTGCCTGGATAAAGATCCAGGCACAGCACCATGCAGCAAGGCAGAAGACTGACGAAACATGCTGCGGGAGGCCATGGCAGCCCGCTGCTGGCTCCCTTGGACATGTCACTGGTCCTAGTTGGTGACGGGGTTTGCCGGGCTGAGTGCGGCGGCCCGCACCCTTGGGTGGTTGCGGGCGAAGCCCCAGCGCAGGCTGATCACAGCCATCCACAGCACCACGAGCAGGAAGGGCCAGACGAAGAAATCCTCGTTGGCGGGAAGGCCGGTTGCGGCGAGCACGGCAATGCTCGTCGTGCCGATCGCCATGCCGGCCCAACTCAGCACCCGTCCGAGCGCGCCGGTCACCAGAGCCGCGGCGGAAGCGAACAGCGCAAATACACCCAAGGGCAGAAGTTGCACCAGGTGCCCGGCTCCATCAACGTCCATCAGGGCTCTGGCCAGCTCTGGTGACATGTCTTCCCGGAGGACGAACACGGCAATCACCATCGTTAGGGAGACGAGATACGCCATGATCGCGGCGATCCCTCCAACGAGCGCAGTGGCCGCAAGCCAGCCGGCGTTCCGCAGCCGCGTGTACAGGTAGCCAACGAACATTATCAAGGCCAGCTGAGCCAGGATCAACATGGCAAACGCCACGCGAGCCCACGGGTTCTCGGCGATTCTCTGTTGCTCATCCAGTATCAGCTGTCCGGGCGATTCCCCACGGGCAGAACCCTCACCCACCAGCGCGCTTCCGATGTTAGCCAGCAGCACGTAGGCTGCTCCGCTGAAGGCTCCGACCCGGTCCACGGCGGTCATGGCCCGTCGCGGCCCCGGCTGCACCGAGCCTCCGTGGCCCCCGGATTGGATTCCATTTGCTGGGTCTGGACGGTTCTTCATGATGGTTCCTTTCTTTTGGTGTGGATGGGCCGGACCTATGCCGGCTCACCTGTCGATGATGAAACGGAACTTCCAGAGTTCCGGTGAGCCTTTCAGCGGTATGACCGCAGCATTCTGTTGACCTGGGTGGTTCCGCCAGCACGTTGACGTTGGAGGTACTGCGCTTTCCCGTGCGCTCCCGGAGGACGCCGTCCCCATGAGGCCAAGGCTGAAGATGATGGTGATGGTCAGCCATGCTGTTCGTTGTCTGGATTTCCGGGCCATCGGTGGCTCCTTGGTTTTTCTCGTCCATGACCTGCTTTTTCATGGAGTTGATAGCCATCAGTGTTGATCCCGGAACGTATGTGGCGCGTCGGCCCCCGGTAGCCATTCCCGTGTACATCGGCAGGGGGTTCTGCGCGCTCACCAGCTACATCCCACGACGTAGCACGCCCGGTCCCCCGGGCTCATTTTGGCCGTGGCTTTTCAGCGCGGGGATGGATATTGTCCACTCATGGATGGCACACGAAGCGGTGAGCCCGGGGCGGCAGGCGTGCCGGCTGTGACGGCCGGTGAGACCGACGGCCGCGTCCGTGTGGTCCTTGTCGATGACGAAGCGCTGATCAGGGCAGGCCTGGCTCTGCTGCTGGAGTCCGAGCCGGACATGGTGGTCGTCGGGGAGGCCGGTGACGGCCGCGCCGGCGTTGAAGTGGTCGCCGGGCTGCAGCCCGACGTCGTGGTGATGGATATCCGGATGCCAGTCATGGACGGCGTCGCGGCCACCCGCATCCTGACGTCCGAAGACTTCAACGCCGGCCGCAGGGAAGCGATACCGGTGCTCATCCTGACTACCTTCAACGAAGACGAGGCTGTCCACGCCGCCCTGCGTGCCGGCGCCTCCGGCTTCATCCTCAAGAACTCGGCGCCACGCATCCTGGCATCCGCCATCCGCGCCCTAGCCGAGGGAGCGGGCTGGCTTGACCCGAATGTCACCCGCAAGCTCCTCGAGGAATTTTCCAACAGACCGGAGCCTTTTCTCCCCACCCCTGCAGAGTTGGATGAGCTGACACGCCGTGAACGTGAAGTGCTCGCCTCGATTGCCCGCGGAATGAGTAACTCCGATGTCGCCGCAGCCCTTTTTCTCAGTGAGGCGACCGTGAAAACGCACGTGCACCGGATCCTCATGAAACTTGGGGTGGCGGACCGGGCGCAGGCTGTGGCGGCGGCCTACCGTCTGGGCCTCGTCAGGCCGGACGGGCGTGGCTGAGCATTCCGGCCTGGGACCCCCGCCTACCGCAATAGTCCACCCGGGGATGTATGCCATCACTCAAACGAAGGATGGATGACGGTAGCCGTGCCCGGGCGCACACTAGGGACATAGGCACAGCCTTTGACTGGTAACCCGTGTGAGGTGCGCAGTGGTCCAAAAATATTCCATGATCAAGGTGCCACACTCTGGGCCTGAGGTGAAAAGGTCACACCGCTTCACCAGGGCAGATTTCACCGTCGTGCTGCTGGCATTTGCCCTCGAGCTCGCCAGCTTCTTTCCGGCTACCTCCGGCTCGCTCTCGGGAGTCCTGGCCGTGGCGGCTATTGTTTACGTGGCGGCGGGGTTTGTTCCACTGCTGTGGAGGCACCGCGCCCCCATGATGGTTTTCGCCGGACTCTTGCTGCATCAGGCGATCTTCGTAGTCTTCCTCACTCCGAACTACTTCACCTTCTCGGAGGTTTACCGCGTCCCTTACATGCCAATAACGGCTGTCCTGGTGGCGCTGGCGGCGGTGGCATCCGATCAGCCGCTGCGGCAGTCCCTGACAGCCTGCATCACCGCCATCGCCCTTCCTGTCCTGGTTACTTCGCCCGGCAGGCCCTTGGATGAGGATCTGTGGTTCATCGGGACCGGAGCCGTGTGGCTGGGCGGGGCCTGGGCATTCGGCCGCTTTGTGGCACGAAACCGTCTTCGCATCAGCTCGCTGGAAGAGGAGCGGCGCAAAGCTGAAGCGGCCGTGGCCCGGGAACGCGCCCACATCGCCGCCGAACTGCACGACATCGTCTCCCACGCCGTCACCGTGATGACGCTGCACGCCGCCGGTGGACGCAAAGTGATAGATTCCGATCCCCGGCGGGCCGCCCAGGCTCTGGAGGTCATCGAGTCCGTTGGCACTGAGGCGGCGCAGGAACTTGCCCGCCTTCTGGGCCTGCTGAAGCCTCACGGTGGAACGGCGGACGAAGAACAGCAAAGCCCGCTGCCGACGCTGGGCGACATTCATGGGCTGATCGAGCCTGTCCGTTCAGCGGGAGTGCAGGTGGACGTGAGGGCATCCGGGCAGGCTGGAAAGCTTGACCCCAGCGTAGGCCACGCTGCGTACCGCGTTGTGCAGGAGTCCCTGACCAACATCTCCAAGCACGCCGGATCCGGAACGAACGCGCTCATCGATCTTCGTTGGGAACCCCGTACGCTGACCCTCAACATTTCCGACGACGGCGGCGGCAGGCCCGAGAACCATCTTGACGGTACGTCGGGCTACGGGCTCCTGGGGCTCAAGGAGAGGGTGGAAGTCGCCGGGGGAAGCATCGAATGGGGGCCCAGGAACCGGGGGTTCTTCCTAAGCGCCCGGCTCCCTTCGTCGCCATAGTGCCGCCGTTCCTGACGCACCTGAGCGCGGTGAGGCCGCGTGATCGTCCCCCTTACCGTTGGTAATTATGATGCTGCGGCGGTACTGCGGAATATAGCCGTCTCGCAGATCTAATCAAGACCTGCTCAAGGTCGACGCAAATTTCACCGAGCATTCGGAAAATGCACTTGTACGCACGTTGTCCACGTGAAGAATTGGTTCATCAGGCAGGCTCGATAAAGCATTCAGCCTTGCTGACGTGAATTCACCGGGGGGAAATAGCTTGAAGCTCACAACAACTCTTATCAGCGGCGCACTCGTGTGTCTGACCCTTTCGAGCTGTGCTGCAGGATCGCCGCAATCAGTTCCGGCTGTTACACAGACCGTCACGCAGACAGCCACCGCCACCGTGACGGCCATCGCGACAGTCACAGCAGAGCCTATTGCGCCCGTTGTGGTGGCAGCCCCGACGCCAGTTGCTGCTGTTCCAACGACGGCGGTGATTCCCGGCAACGTTGTCGGAATGAACGCCGAGGCACTCGACGACGACCTCTCGGCTCTAGGCTTCAAGAAAGTCGTCTACAACTCCGACACCGGCAAGACCGTTCTGCTGCTCAGCAACTGGACGGTCACCGGGATAGACAATGCCGGGGTGGAGCAGGCCGTCGACAAGGCGGTAGTAGTTCACGTAACGAAGTAGTTGCCGCCCTCACCAAGGTAGAGACCGCGCAGTACTTTGATGACCAATGCTCTGGATGCACGGAAAGGAGGCTTTCGCCTCATGAAACGGAGCAATCAAGCACCGGAACTCACGGACAATTATGTGCAATTTATCAGGCAACTCAGTGCCGCCTCGACCAATCTGCAGGCCCGCCGCGACGTACTGAACCGAACACTTGAATTAGTCACCGTGCTGTTCAACCAGAACGTGCACGGCCTGAAACTCTGGGAAGAACGACGCATCAAACTTAGCGGGTTAGTTGCAAGCGAAACGATTTCTCCGGACAAGGCAAACTCGCTGCGGGAGCTCCATGAAATTGCCCTCGAGATGAAATCCATGTTCCTGCTCCGCAGTCAACGCGTCGAAGAGAAAAAATCTACCGTCAATGGTCACATAGCTGAAATCAACAAGTCGCTTCTCGATTTGGACAGAAGCAAGATCAAACTCCATTCGTCCCGCATGATGATGCGTGATCGCGAGAATCTCGGCAAGGCAATGGCAGGTGTTACCGGGACACCCCAAGGAGCGAGCGCCGCATCATCCGACCCGGGCCTTCGCGATGACCTCAACGAAGCCCGTCGGGCCATTGTCCTGGCCGAAGCGCTCCTTGAGCTGAAGGGGAAATGACGGTGACACAGACCCATTCCAACAAGGTCGTCATCAGGAGTTTCACTTCTGCCCAATGGGATGGGAGAAGCAATCCCAAACCCGTGAACGCCTTTGCCCCATTCCGTGGGAAGCGGCTGTGGGCTGCCATTATCGCCTTCGTCCTCCTCTGCTTCCTCGGATTTTTCCTGAGGGTGGTGATGGTACTGGCGTTTATCGGCTTAGTCATAGTGCTGATCAGGTTTGCGCGACGGCCTCGGCCCCAACACGCGTTTGTGAGTGACCTCATGGCAGATGTGAACGACGTGATGAGTGAGCTCACGGACAACTCGAATACAGGGCTGTCGGTGAAAGATCTGGCGGCTCTGCGGGATAACGAAGTGGAAATTCCATTGCCCGTCAACGGCGTATCAGGCCTAAATTTAGGCGTAGTCAGCGACAGCCGGGGTGGGGAGCGCATAGCAGCGATCGCTCGAACGGATGACAGGGTCGGGACAACAAGAATCATTGTCACGGCCACTGCACCCGATTATGGAACCGCCAGTTTCGACCGGCTTCTTCAGGCCACACTCAACGCAGAGTGACGGGGCCCCGCGTCTGCCAGCATCGACTAATCTGCAAGATACTCTGGCTTGGGCGTGCTGAGGCCGCGTCACATCCCGGGCATCAGCCCCAGCTGTCCCATCAGCGCGGCGGCGTCCGGATGGGCGCGGAACGAGGTGATCTTCCCGTCGCTGATGGACGCGAAATAGGTCCCTGTTCCCACCACGGATTTGCCCGTGGCCGGAATTTCCTGGTCCCCCATCCTCATCGGCCCCGTGTTGGTGCCGGTGAACTCCACTTCCGCAGCCACCTCATCATCACTGACCACCCGTCGAGTGGCCTTGATGCGCATGTCCGGAAAGGCCATGAACCAGGTGTCCATGTAGGCCTGGACCTGTTCCCGGGTGCGGAACGGTTCGGGGGCCATCACATCGGTAAAGGTGAAATCATCGGCCAGCAGGTCGGCGAAAGCCGCCGTATCATGCTGGTCCCAGGCCGCCATCCCACGGTCATCAAGCTGCTCTACTTCGGCACGTGACATCACACATCTCCTCCTTGAAATGTCCTGATGCGCATCATGCTAGACCCATGGAATCGACAGTCAATGGTTCGCTGCCACCTGGGGATGAAGGCCCGCACCCCACATCTGAACTGGTCCAAACACAGGGGTTGGTCAGCCGCGTACCTGCATGTCCACCCAGACGAGACGGTGGTCGCTGCTGGGGAACGGATAGACGCCCGTCAGCCGGGAGAGAGTGTCAGCCTGGGTCGGCCAGAACACCCCGGAACCGAGCACCGGAGTCCCGCGGGAGGGCAACACGTAGTCAGCCCTCAGGTTTCCCGGCGCGGTGTCGCCGAAGTCGGCGGTGTCGTACCGGGGATCACCTTCATGGGTGGCGTTGGCTCCGCCCTGCAGGGCAGCCGCTTCCACGGCACCCTCGGAGGCCGGCAATGGGTCGGTAATCCGCTTAGAGTCCAGGAGCTGGTTGACCGCGGCCTCCACGGAGTCGCCGTCGAACGGATCGGCGTTCTGGTCACCGACGATGACGAACGGTTCGCTCGGCCGGAGCCCGCGCTCCGTGCCCTCATCGTCCACGATGTACGTAGATTTATCCGGGGTGACGTAGTCGGCCCAGAACCGGATCTCATCGTGGTTGCGGCGTCCATTCCGGTCCTCAGGGCCATCAAAGGTTGGCGGCGTGGGGTGCGAGGCGAGCACGTGCAACGTTTCGCCGCCCACCTTCACCGGCACATCCCAGTGCGACTTGCTCGACAGGCGCACCACCTCGAGCTCCTCCGGGGAAAACCAGTCGGCCGGTTCGGGCGTCGCCGGGTTGTCCGGCAGAAGCGCCCCTGGCATGTCTTTCCACAGGAAGTTCTGGAACGTCCTCACGTTCTCCGTGTCGATGGGGTACTTCGACAGGATGGCCATGCCGTATTGGCCCTCGAATGCGCCGAAGCCGAAGGCATCGTCGCCGCCGGCGACGATGCCGTTGTTGTTGAGGTCGAATCCGCTGGGGATCCCGGTATTCGACGGCGCTACGTAGGCGTAGGGGTAGTCAACGGGCTCAGCCCCGCCCTGCCCGATCGCCAGGTAGTTCTCGCGGAACAGGTCAGCGGCACGCATGTTCGGCACATAGTCGAACTCATTGAGCAGGATGACGTCGGGGTCCGCGCGCTGGATGACCTCGGCAACGGTCCGCGCCTCCTGGCGACCCGCAGGTCAACAGTGTGGTCCTTTCGGGGCTCGGCGGCTGCCGGAGCCCCGCCGAAACCAATGGCGAGGCTGCCGAGAACGGCAGCAGTGGCAGCAGCGGTGAATGGGCGTCTCGTAAACATGTGACTCCTTGGCAGCAAAAATATGGCGTACTGCCGACGGTGCGTTCAACCTATGCCGCCAAGGTGACCAACAGACATACCTCAGACGAACGACGATGGCACGGAGCAGGACGAACGGAACGGATCTTGAGCCGGCGCCATAGGTAACCCACAGGTCCGCCGCCTAACATGGCCCACATGAAAGCTGCCCGCGACGCCCGCTCCGCCGCCGTTGTGATCAACGCCGGATCACGCCGAGGCGCGGCGCACCAACTTGCGGTAGACACCCTGCGAAAGGCGGGCGTGCCTATCGCCGCCGTGCACCACGTGTTGTCAGGGGCAGACTTGGCCGGGACGCTGGATCGGGTGATTGCAGACGGGCACGACCTCGTGGTTGTCGGCGGTGGCGACGGGACGGTGTCCTACGCCGCCGGCCGGGTAGCCGGCACCGACGTCGTTCTCGGCGTTCTTCCGCTGGGCACCGCCAACGACTTCGCCCGCACGCTGGAGATCCCGAGCGATCTTGCCGAAGCGTGCGCAGCGATCTCAGACGGGAAGGTGGTGGACATCGACCTCGGCCGGGCCAACGGTCAGCCCTTCCTCAACGTTGCGTCCGTGGGCCTCTCGGTGGCTGTGACGGAGGCCCTGAGCCCCCGCCTGAAGCGGTACATCGGCCCATTGGCGTACAGCCTTGCTACAGTGCGCGCTTATGCCCGGCACAAGCCGTTCCGGGCCCGTCTCGAGTTCCCGGACGGCGACCACGAGGCACTGGAGCTTGAGGACCTGCTTCAGGTGGCCGTCGGCAATGGCCGGCACTACGGCGGCGGCAACACGGTCTCCCCCACAGCAGGGATCGACGATCACACTCTCGACATCTATGCCATTGTGGCGGGGCCGCTCCGGGAGCACGTGAGTATCGCACGGCTGCTCAAGGACGGAAGCTTCATCAAACACGATCGGGTCTACCACCTGACCAGCCGAAGCGTCCGGGTAGTTACCGAGCCACCGCTGCCGGTGAACCTCGACGGCGAGATCGCCACCACCACCCCGACCGATTTCACCATCCAGCGCAACGCCGTCCACGTGGTGGTGCCCCAGAGCAGCACCAGCGCATTGTTCGACGGACCGGGCGCCGCGAACTGGCCGGCCGTTTGAAAGCTGTTTAGCTCACCGGCCCGGTGTCTCAATGATGTTGTCACCCACCAGTCGGAAGCACCCGTTGCCACAATAGGTGAAGTATGTTTCACTAATTGTGCGGAGGGGAGTATCCCCTGAATGTCCCGTCGTCACTACGGCCGACCCTGTGCGGCCCGGCGGGACAGGTCCTTCGGGACCGGGAAAGACCTCCAGTTGGTTTGAACTGACTGGAAGCGGGTGCTCCCTGATGAATGTTCCTTTCTGGGCCTGGTTGGCCGTTCTAGCCGTCATTGTCCTGATGCTGGCTGTTGACCTTTTTGCCCACCGCAAGGCCCACGTGATCGGTGTGCGGGAAGCGGCACTGTGGTCTGCAGTCTGGCTCGCCTTCGGTGTCGGCTTCGGCGTCCTGATATGGCAGGTCTATGGAGCGGAGTTTGGCCAGCAATACTTCGCTGGCTACCTGATCGAGAAATCCCTGGCCGTGGACAACGTGTTCATCTGGGCGATCATCTTCACGTACTTCGCCGTCCCCCGCGAATACCAGCACCGGGTGCTGTTCTTCGGGGTCTTGGGCGCCCTGATCTTCCGAGGCGTCTTTATCGCTGCGGGCTCCGCCATCATCGCCGGCGCCGGGTGGGTGCTGTACATCTTCGCGGCGTTCCTGCTCATCACCGGCTACCGGATGATCCGCCACCGAAACGACATGCTTGACCCGGAAAAGTCCCGGGCGCTGAAACTCTTCCGCCAACGCGTGCCCATGACGGACGACTTCCACGGCCAGCATTTCCTGATCCGCAAAAACGGTGTCTTGCTTGCCACCCCGTTGCTCGCGGTACTGGTCCTCATCGAGGTCACGGACATCATCTTCGCCGTGGACTCCATCCCGGCGATCTTCGCCGTCACCGACGAAGTGTTCCTGGTCTTCACCGCCAACGCCTTCGCCATCCTGGGCCTGCGGGCGATGTACTTCCTGCTCGCTGACATGATCCACCGCTTCATTTACCTCAAGATCGGACTGGCGCTCGTGCTGATCTGGGTCGGCATCAAAATGCTCCTCAAAATCGATATCTACTACATCCCCACCCCACTGTCTCTGGCCGTCATCGCCACCATCCTCGGGGCGTCCATCGGCCTCAGCCTCTGGGCCACCCGCGGCCAAGAACGCAGGGCTCCCGAGGGCCCGGCGCACTCCCCCTTCGGAACCGCAACACCTGCGGAAATCGCGGCCCTGGAACCACTATGGTGCAGACGCCGTGGGACGAAAGCCACCTCAACACCCCAACAGGGCGATGCCGGGAAATCAGACGCGGATCCGCACTCACCTACAAAGAGTGACGCACGTGAAAGATGAAGCGGTCCGCCCGGTGGCGGCACTGATACTTGACGGGGCGGGGGCGCCTGCTCCCGTCAGGAATGATGCCGCTACCATCGCAGCCATCAGCAAGGAGAAACCATGACAATCCCACCACCCGGTTCGGCAGAGGGACCGAGGCCACCGCATCCTCCAGCACCGCCAATACCTTCACGCCCAACCTGGACGTTTCTCACGAATCACGGGCATGTCCTGCTGGCGGTGGCAGCAGACCCTGACGCCCGCGTGAACGACATCGCCGCGAAGGTCGGGATCACTCCACGCGCAACCCTGCAGATTCTCAAGGATCTCGATGACGGCGGATATGTGCACCGCAGCCGGGACGGACGACGGACCCGCTATGCCATTGAACCCCACCAGCATTTCCGGCACCCGGCCGCAGCAACGAGGGAAGTGGACGGACTGATCGGCCTCTTCGCAGACCCCCGGCCCTCAACCGCGGAGGAGCCACCCCCGGACATTCGTTCATCCCCGACCGCATGACCGCACCGGAAACGGGCCTGCACCAGCTGCCGCCCGGCCAGCCGAGAAAAATGGGGCAGTTGCCTCATGCCCTTGCTGCGGCCCGGTCATAGGCTCGGGTCATCGAGAAAAGGAGGCGGCCATGACCATCTACCAGCCGCAGTCATCAGCAGAGGCAACACCGAAACTTGCCGACCTTCCCGAGGACGCTGCCGAGCATTTCGCCGGCTACGCCGTCTTGGGCCTGCCTTTTACCAGCGGCCATTACCTGGCCTTCCGGGATTTCCCGGTGAACTCCGTTGGCCCCGGCTACCGCTCCGTCTGGCACCGCACGCCCGGCGGCGAGTGGACCATCTATGCCAACGCTGCGCCCGAGTTCAGCTGCGCCCGCTACTTCGGGACAGCCGTCCACCACACGGTAGAGACCGACGTCGACATCCAGTGGAGCGGGCCGTTCACCGCCGTGATCACGGTTCCGGGCGTTGTGGACTGGCGTCTGCAGCTGGGCGCATCCGCGGCCACAACGATGCTGACCGCGATGGCAGTGCGGATGCCGGAGAGCCTGTGGCGAAACGAGCTGGTGCTCCGGGCCATGGGAGCATTCGCCGGTCCGCTGCTCGGCGCGGGCAGGATGAAGGTCTCGGGTGTGGTGCCCAACGGCCAGACGTTCCAGGCCCAGCCGCGGCAGTTGTGGCTCGTGACCGATTCCCAGGCCACCATCAGGGGTGAGGACGCGGGGGTTCCGGGTGCACTGCCGGTACAGGACCACCTGGCGGACTTCTGGCTTCCGCAACGTGGACTGTTCGGAGCGCAGGTGGGCGTCAGGTTCCCGTCCACGGCCCATGCCGCCGGGCCAGATCTTGTCCAGGCACGGACCGGGAAGAACCAGGCGGCATAACGGCCGGCGCGGTCCCTACTGCCTTGGCTGGCGGCTTCCTAGAATGGCAGGTGTGAAGCAGTCATCGGCTGACCCCCGCCGCAGCGAAGTCCTGGCCGCAATCTCGCTCGCCATTGACCTGGGACTGGGGCAGCCGATGGAGCACATGCTGCGTGCGTCCCTGCTGGCGTTACGGATCGCCGGGGCCGCGGGCGTTGACGCCGCCGGCCAGGGCAGGATCTACTACGCCAACCAGCTGGCCTGGATCGGCTGCCACGCGGATTCCTTTGAACTCGCCGCGCTGTTCACGGACGATATCGCCTTCCGCGCCGACTACTACAACCGCGACCAGCACGGCCTGCCCATGTACGCCGGCATGTTCAGCCACGCCGGCGCCGGCCTCCCGCCGCTGGCCCGTGTTGCCCAGTGGACGCGTTTCGCGGCGACGGGCAGCGGGGCGGTGCGGACCATGATTGCCTCGCACTGCGTCTCCGCCGGGGTCCTGGCCAGCAGTGTAGGGCTCGACGACGGCGTGGCAGGACTGCTCACCCACACCTTCGAGCGGTGGGACGGCAAGGGCCTGCCGGAGGGTGTGGCGGGGCCGGAAATTCCGCTGGAGATGCGGATCATGCATCTCGCGGACACGGCGGAGGTCTTCCTGCGGAGGGAAGGCGTGGCCGGTGCGGTGGCCATGGTGCGGGCGCGCCGCGGCAGCCAGTTCGATCCGGCACTGGCCGGGCTGTTCATCGACCAGGCCGAGGCACTCACCGAGGGCCTCCTCGACGTTGACTGCTGGCAGGCGGCCCTTGACCTGGCCCCCACTGACGCTCCCCTGACAGGCGGCCAGCTGGATGCGGTGCTGCGCGCGATCGGCGACTTCGCAGACCTGAAGTCTCCCTACACGGCAGGACACTCCCGCGCAGTAGCGGCCCTTGCAGCCGCCGCGGGCGAGGAGCATGGGCTGCCGGCCGACGACGTCACGGAGCTCCGCCGCGCAGGCTGGGTTCACGATCTGGGCCGGCTGGGCGTGTCCAACCAGGTGTGGGACAAGAAGGAACCCCTCTCCGGGCTGGAGCTGGAACGTATCCGCATGCATCCGTTCCTGGGAGAGCGGATCCTCAGCCGCGTTCCCGGACTCAAGGGCGAGGCCGCCCTCGCCGGCTCACACCACGAGCGGCTCGACGGGTCCGGCTACCCACGAGGGATCGGCGGAACGGAGCTGGGGATAAAGCAGCGGATCCTGGCGGCCGCGGACTCCTACCATGTCTCCCTGGAGCCGCGCCCGCACCGGCCAGCGCTCACCCCGGCTGATGCGGCCGCCAGGCTCCGGCAGGAGGTTTCGGCCGGGAGGCTCGGCACCGAAGCCGTGGAGGCCGTGCTCGTGGCCGCCGGCCAGCAGCCCCGCCGTCCGCATGCTGCCGCGGCGGGACTCACCCCGCGGGAAGTGGAAATCCTCGGCATGCTGTGCCGCGGAATGACTCCGGCCGAGATCGCCGCCAGTCTGTTTCTTGCCCGGAAGACCGTCCGCAACCACGTGGAGCACATCTACACCAAGATCGGTGCAACCAACCGCGTGGGTGCCACCTTGTTCGCGATCAGGAACGGCCTGACCGAGTACGGGGTCGCCCCCAAGTAGCGGTCCCGTCCCTGGCCCCGCAGCCGGGCCTGGTGTGGCACATCTCTCTTGTGTCTATCGGGGCACAAGCCGCCACAACGACGTGACCTCGGCCGTGCGCGCCGCGAACAGAGGATCCTCTCGGTCCGATGCCTTCGGATGCGTTGGCTTGGTGTCGAGCCGTTCCACCACCTTCAGCCCGGCCGCCTCAATGGCGGCCAGCAGGTCCTCACGCGACCGCAGGCCAAGGTGCTCGGCGAGGTCCGAAAGGACAAGCCAGCCCTCACCGCCAGGCTCCAGATGGTCTGGGAGTTCGTTCAGGAAGCGGAACAGCATCCTGCTCCCGGGGTCGTAGACGGCGTTGTCCAGGCTGGAATGGGGCGTGGCCGGAATCCAGGGCGGGTTGCACACGATCAGCGGCGCCCGTCCGGGCGGGAACATGTCGGTCAGGACAGCCTCAGCACGGTCCTGGACACCGAGGTTCCGGAAATTTTCAGCGGCGCAGGCGATGGCACGCGGTTCATTGTCAGTCGCGATCACGCGGCGGACGCCACGGCGGGCGAGGACGGCAGCGAGCACCCCGGTGCCGGTTCCGACGTCGAACGCCAGCGTGTCAGAGGGCAGCGCAGCGGCCGCCACGAGATCCACATACTCGCTCCTGGTGGGGAAGAACGTGCCGTAATGCGGATGGATGCGGCCCTGGAGGGCATCGACGTAGACGCCGTTCCGCCGCCACTCGTGGGCCCCGATTGCCCCGACAAGCTCAAGCAGGGACACCACGGAGGATTCGCCGATGTCACCGTACGCTTCGGCGGCGGCTTCCCGGATATCCGGTGCGCGGCGCAGTGGCACCACCGGTCCCGGATCAAGCGGAATCAGCAGCAGGCCGAGAATACGTGCACGGTGCGAGCGCGACTGGCGGTGCCGGTAAAACTTCTCGGCCGGAGTTCCTGCAATCTTCTTTCCGGCGCCCACCCGGCGGTCCAGCGCGTTGAGGATCTGCCGCGCGTTGTGGAAGTCACCGTGCCAGAGCATCGCGATCCCCTGTGACGCCATCCGGTACGCTTCATCGGCCGTGAGGGAGTCGGAGACCACTTCGACGCGTGTCGGGGCAGGCCTGCCGTTCGCCGAACGCCACCGCGCGGCCCGGCTCTCGCCACCCTCGATCCAGGTCACGACGGCGGGCCCGTCCACCGCAGCGGTGCTCGGGGCCTTGGGGTCCGGCGTCGGGATTCCCGCGGGGGCTGGTGATTCGCTGCTGATAGAGGTTCCGTTCCAAGATATTGGGGCTCGGATACGGGCCGCTGGAGCCCTTGAACCTACCTTGTCAGGATACAGGGGTGCTTCCGATGGCATGGATCGGCGTATAACGTGATGGCGTGATCGTCCCCAACATTTCCCAGAACGCCGTAGCGGTTGCGGATCACTACGACGAGCTCGATCCGATTTACCGGCGGGTGTGGGGCGAGCATGTCCATCACGGGCTATGGACGACGGGCCGCGAGACGCCCGCCGAAGCCGTCGAGGCGCTGGTGGACACGGTCGACGACCGGCTTCGCCTGATGCCCGGCGAGGCGTGCGTGGACATCGGCTGCGGCTATGGCTCCACCGCAAGGCAGCTCGCACTGACACGCGGGGTCAGCGTCACCGGCTTCACGCTTTCCGCTGAGCAGGCCCGCTACGCCGCAGCGCACCCCGCACCCGGCGTGGACATCCATCTCCGCGACTGGCTCGTCAACGGGCTGCCCGACGCCTCGGCCAGTGCTGCATGGGCGATCGAGTCCAGCGAGCACATGGTGGACAAGCCCAGGTTCTTCGCCGAGGCGCATCGAGTCCTCGCGCCCGGCGGCCGCTTCGTGGTCTGCGCGTGGCTGGCCGAGACTGATGCCAGCGGCTGGAAGGTCCGCCACCTGCTCGAGCCGATCTGCCGCGAAGGGCGCCTGCCCTCGATGGGCACGCGCGAGGAGTATGAGGCGATGGCCAGGGCGGCGGGCTTTACGGTCAATGGCTATGAGGATGTCAGCCACCGCGTCGCGCGGACATGGACCATCTGCGCCCGTCTGCTGGTGAAGGCCCTGCTCGCCGACCGGCAGACCCGCCGCCTCGCCCTTGGCGCACGCAACCGCATCTTCGTTCTGAGCATTCCCCGCCTGATCCTGGCCTACCGCACCGGTGCGATGCGCTACGGGATATTGACGCTGTCGAAGGCGCAGTAAAGCGTGCCGCCGTCGGGATTCCCGACGGCGGCACGCAGCTCAGCGGGTCAAAGGCGCTTAGTGCGCCACAGCAGCGGCCTGGCCTTCAGCCTCAGCCGCAACACCCGCGAGCCGCAGCCAGGTGTCCACCACGGTGTCCGGGTTCAGGGAGACCGACTCGATGCCTTCCTCCACCAGCCACTCGGCGAGGTCCGGGTGGTCGCTGGGGCCCTGGCCGCAGATGCCCACGTACTTGCCGCGCGCCTTGCAGGCCTTGATGGCCATGCTGAGGAGTTTCTTGACCGCGGGGTCGCGCTCATCGAACCCTGCGGACACGATCGCCGAGTCCCGATCCAGGCCGAGCGCCAGCTGGGTCATGTCGTTGGAGCCGATGGAGAACCCGTCAAAGTGGTCCAGGAACTCGTTGGCCAGCAGCGCGTTGGACGGCAGCTCGCACATCATGATCACTTCCAGGCCGTTCTCGCCGCGCCGAAGCCCGTTCTCGGCCAGCAGCTCGATGACGCCGCGGGCCTCGTCCAGGGTCCGCACGAACGGGATCATCAGCTTGACGTTGGTCAGGCCCATCTCGTTGCGGACGAAGGACAGGGCCTCGCACTCAAGGTCGAAGCAGTCCCGGAAGGACGGCTCCAGGTAGCGTGACGCGCCGCGGAAGCCCAGCATCGGGTTCTCCTCGTGCGGCTCGTACGCCGGTCCGCCCAGGAGGTTGGCGTACTCGTTGGACTTGAAGTCGGACATGCGCACAATCACCGGCTCGGGCGCGAACGCGGCGGCGATGGTGGACACCCCTTCGGCCAGGCGCTTGATGTAGTAGTCCCGCGGGCTGGCGTAGGCGGCGATCCGCTCCCGGATCTGCGCCTGGACGTTCGCGGGTTCGGTGTCCAGGTTCAGCAGGGCCTTGGGGTGGATGCCGATCTGCCGGTTGATGATGAACTCGAGCCGGGCCAGCCCCACACCGTGGTTGGGCAGCTGGGCGAACGTGAACGCCTGCTCCGGGGTGCCCACGTTCATCATCACTTTGACCGGCGCATCGGGCATCTTGGTGATCCCGGTTTCCTCCACGGTGAAGTCCAGCAGGCCCGCGTAAATGGTTCCTGTCTCGCCGTCGGCGCAGGAGACGGTGACCTCAACTCCGTCGGACAGTGAGTCCGTGGCGGAACCGGTACCGACGACGGCGGGGATCCCCAGTTCGCGGGCGATGATGGCCGCGTGGCAGGTCCGGCCGCCGCGGTTGGTGACGATGGCGGAGGCGCGCTTCATGATCGGTTCCCAGTCCGGGTCCGTCATGTCGGCCACCAGGACGTCGCCGGTCTGGAACGCGGCCATCTGGTCGATGGCGGTGAGGATGCGGACGCTGCCGGCGCCGATGCGCTGGCCGATCGCGCGGCCCTCGGCCAGGACCGGGCCGGTCTCGTTGAGGCGGAAGCGGCTCTGGCTGCCGGGAGCGCGGCGGGACTGCACCGTCTCCGGGCGTGCCTGCAGGATGTACAGGCCGCCGTCGATCCCGTCCTTGCCCCATTCGATGTCCATGGGACGGCCGTAATGGTTCTCGATGGCCACGGCGTGCCGGGCCAGCTGCTCCACGTCCTCGTCGCTGAGGCTGAAGCGGTTCCGCAGGGACGCCTCCACCGGGACGAAGTCGATCGTGCGGCCGATCTCCTGGTTGTCCGTGTAGGTCATCTGCAGGGCCTTCTCCCCCAGGCCCCGCTTGAGGATGGCGGGGCGGCCGGCCTGCAGCGCCGGCTTGTAGACATAGAACTCATCCGGGTTCACGGCGCCCTGGACCACGGCCTCGCCGAGGCCGTAGGAGGAGGTGACGAACACGGCGTCCTGGAACCCCGATTCGGTGTCCATGGTGAACATGACACCGGAGGCCCCGACGTCGGAGCGCACCATCCGCTGGATGCCGGCGGAGAGTGCCACGTCGGCGTGCTCGAACTTGTGGTGGACCCGGTAGGCGATGGCGCGGTCGTTGTAGAGCGACGCGAACACATCCTTGATGGCGGCCAGGATGTTCTCGATCCCGCGGACGTTCAGGAAGGTTTCCTGCTGCCCGGCGAAGGAGGCGTCCGGGAGGTCTTCCGCCGTCGCGCTCGAGCGCACGGCCCAGGAGAGGTCGTCGGTGCCGCCGTGCTTTTCCACCAGTTCCCGGTAGGCGTCCCGGAGCTGCGCTTCGAAGTCCGGCAGGAAGGGCGTCTCGCGGATCAGGGTCCGGATCTCCTGGCCGGCAGCGGCCAGGGCCGTCACGTCGTCGGTGTCCAGGCCCACCAGCCTGTCGACGATCCGCTGGTCCAGGCCGGAATCGGCCAGGAAGCTGCGGTAGGCATCCGCGGTGGTGGCGAACCCGTCCGGCACCTGGACGCCGGCGGAGGTCAGGTTCTGCACCATCTCCCCGAGCGAGGCGTTCTTGCCGCCCACGCGGTCCAGGTCCTTGAGTCCGAGTTCCGAGAACCACAGGATGTCTGTTGCCATAGTTACTGCTCCTTTGCAGAGGGTGCGTGCAGGGGCCCTGCTCACGGCGGTGACCGCGTGAGGACACAAATCCCCTCCACATTGACAGGCCGGGGGGAGGCGCGCCACATGAGATGCGCCACACCCAGTTTGTGAAAGTTTTCCCTAATGCTTGAGGTTCATCCTCTGCAGGATGGTGGCCGCCATCTCCTCAACGGACACGCTGGCCGAGTTCAGGTAGGGAATCCCGTGTAATTCGTAGAGCCGCTCCGCGCTGCGCAGCTCGAATCCGCACTGCCGCAGCGAGGCGTAGGGTGAGCCCCGGCGCCGCTCGGTCCGGACCTGGCTCAGCCGCAGCGGGTTGGTGGTCAGGCCGAAACATTTCGACACGAACGGCTTCAGCGACTTGGGCAGCCCTTCCCGTTCGAAGTCCTCCTCCACCAGCGGGAAGTTCGCGGCGAAGATCCCGTGCTGCAGCGCCAGGTACATGGTGGTTGGGGTCTTCCCGCAGCGGGACGGGGCCACCAGGATGACCTGCGCCTTCTCCAGGGCACGCAGGCTCTGGCCGTCGTCGTGCTCCATGGCATACTCGACGGCGGCCATCCGGGACTGGTAGCGCTCGGCGTTCCCCAGGCCGTGCGCCCGCCCGGGTTCCCCGCTGGCGTGGCTGCCCAGCGCCTGCTCCAGCTGGTCCACGTACGTCCCGATGAGGTCAACGATGATCCCCTGGCAGGCCGAGAGGGTCTGCCGGATCTCGCTGCTGACCGCCGTCGAAAAGACAAGCGGCGTGGGGCCGGTGGCTGCGACGCCGTCGATGATCCCCACAACGGACCGGGCCTGCTCAACGGTGGTGATGAACGGGATGGTGATGCGGTCGAAATTGTTCCCGGGGAACTGCGTCAGCAACGTGTTGCCCAGCGTTTCCGCCGTGATGCCGGTGCTGTCCGAGAGGAAATAGACAGGCCGAAGAGCGTCAGTGGTCATTTCATGACTTTAGCGGGCGGTTGCCAGATGCCGCCGCCTGAGGGCCTGTACCGCGGAAATGGTGAGGCCAGCCCCATCCCGGTCGGGAATCGAGTACTACAGTGGATGCATGGCTGCCAGCCGCAATCCGCTCGAGGAGCTGCGCGAAACCATCGGCCGTCTGGCCGATCAGATCAAGCTGCCCGGTTCGGAGCGCGTGGACGACCTGGTGGGCGATCTCGTTGCTGCGAGGCCCGGGCCGGCCCGGCCGCTATCCGAGGTGCAGGCCGAGCTCGACGCGCTGGTCGGACTGGAGACAGTAAAGGAACAGGTGCGGGCGCTCGTCGCACTGCTCCAGGTCCAGGCCCGCCGTAAGGCGCACGGCCTGCCGGAGGTGGCCACATCACAGCATCTGGTGTTCCTCGGAAACCCGGGCACGGGCAAGACCACCGTGGCGCGGCTCCTGGCCGAGATGTACCGCGCGGTCGGTCTGCTGCAAAAAGGCCACCTGGTGGAGGTGGACCGTTCGGGCCTGGTGGGGCAGTACGTCGGCACGACCGCCATCAAGACGGACAGGGTGATCCGGCGTGCGCTGGACGGCGTCCTGTTCATCGACGAGGCCTACGCGCTGGCCCCGGAGGACGGCCGGATGGACTTCGGCCCCGAGGCGATCGAGGTCCTGCTCAAGCGGATGGAGGACCACCGCCACCGCCTGGTGGTGATCGTGGCCGGGTACCCGCGGCTGATGGAGTCCTTCTTGCTCTCGAACCCCGGGCTGCGCTCCCGGTTCGCCCGCGAGATCACGTTCCCGGACTACTCCGTCGACGCACTCCAGATGATCTTCCACCGGATGCTGGCCCAGCACGAGTACATTCTGGAGCCGGGTGCGGACCAGATGCTGCGCCGCATCTTCACCGGGCTCCACGCGGGCGAGGACTCCGGCAACGCGCGGTTCGCCCGCACGCTGTTCGAGCAGGCGCTCAACCGTCAGGCGCTGCGGCTGTCGCGCGACGAGGAACAAAGCCTCGACGCGCTCGATCGTGAGGCCGTCATGACGCTCACCGGGGACGACATCGTCGAGGCCGCGCTGGCCCTGGGCGAGGAGCCTGAGCCTGAACCGACGCCGGAACCGGAGCGGCCACGCTGGTGGCGCTGGATGGTCTGACCGGATCAGCCGCGGTTGTCGGGCGACTGCCCCGTCCCGGCCCGGAGCGGGAAAAGTGCGTGCCGCCGTCGTGAATTCACGACGGCGGCACGCGGCCGTTCGGGCGTATTGGCTCAGCCGAACAGCGCCGCCACCCGGGTCAGGGTTTCGTAGACGCCGTAGGCCAGCGGCACTCCTACGAGGGCCCAGGCCACGCCGAGCCTGCCGGTGGACGGTTTCACCGGCGTATGCGCGCCGGGGGTGTGTGCTGTGCTCATCTCAGGCCTCCATGGCTGGTTCGTACCGACCACGGTCGGTACGGGGTTCGTGGAATCGTGCGTCGACGGGCTTGACCAGCAGGTTGGCTACGAAGCCGATTACCAGCAGCCCCACCATGGTCAGCAGTGCCGGCTGGTAGGACGCGGCGTCCAGCTGTCCGGGTTTGCCCTGGGCGTCCAGGAAGGCGTTGACGATCAGCGGTCCGGCGATGCCGGCGGCGGACCAGGCGGTCAGGAGCCGGCCGTGGATAGCGCCCACCTGGAACGTGCCGAAGAGGTCGCGCAGGTAGGCCGGGACGGTCGAGAAGCCGCCGCCGTAGAAGGAGATGATAACGAAGGCAAGCGCCACGTAGAGGACCGTGCTGGTGGAACCGGCCAGGGCCAGCACGGTGTAGAGCACGGCGCCGACACCGAGGTACACCATGTAGATACGCTTGCGGCCGGTGACGTCGGAGGTGGCGGACCAGGCGAACCGCCCGGACATATTGCCGATCGAAAGCAGTCCCACGAAGCCGGAGGCCACCGCGGCACTGACGAGGGAAACGCCGTCGGACTGGCGGAAGAAGTCCTGGATCATCGGCGCGGCCTGTTCCAGGATGCCGATGCCCGCGGTGACGTTGCAGAACAGGGCGATCCAGACAAGCCAGAACTGTTTGGTTTTGATGGCGTTCTTGGCGGAGACGTTCTCCGTGGTGACGAGGGTGGCGGCCTTGACCTTGGACTGGTCAAACCCGGCCGGCTTCCAGCCCTCGGCGGGAACCCTGATGGTGAAGGCGCCGAAGAGCATGTATGCGAGGTAGACGGCGGCGAGGGTCAGGAAGAGCTTGCCCACGGAGTCCCCGCTGGCCACCCAGCCCTTGGCACCGGAGTTGGGATCGTACATCTTCAGCAGTGCGGTGGAGACGGGGCTGGCGATCAGGGCGCCGCCGCCGAAGCCCATGATGGCCATGCCGGTGGCCAGGCCCGGCCGGTCCGGGAACCACTTGATCAGGGTGGAAACCGGTGAGATGTAGCCGATGCCCAGGCCGATGCCGCCCACAAACCCGTAGCCAAGGTAGACGAGCCACAGCTGGTTGGTGAAGATGCCGAGCGAGCCGATCAGGAAGCCGCTGGCCCAGAACACGGCCGAGGTGAACATCGCCTTGCGCGGCCCGTTCTTGTCCACCCAGGTGCCCATGATCGCGGCCGAAAGGCCGAGCATCACGATGGCGATGGAGAAGATGACGCCGATCTCGGTCAGGCTGGCCCCGAAGTGCTTGACCAGTGCCGTCTTGTACACGCTCGTGGCGTAGGCCTGGCCGATGCAGAGGTGGACGGCGAGCGCCGCGGGCGGCACCAGCCAGCGGTTGAATCCCGGCGGGGCAACAGTTCGTTCACGGTCCAGCCAGCCCATATTTGCTCCTCTTGCCTGTCAAAGACGTCGGTGTCCAGCGATCTGGAGGCGAAAGACCCTGTAATGGACCAATGCCTCCGGCAATCATGGTGCAGATACTAAGCAAACGTACGGTTAATGCGTTGAACGGTAGGAGATTCACGGCGAACGGTTGAGGGCGGGCCGCTGCCGCCCGGTTGTCGCAAAGCACGCCCCGCACGTTAACAATTCGTTTATCGGGTAAATTTAAGGGAGGAATCGACGGGCGAGCGGCCCCGGTTCCATCCCCCTCCTCCTTGAATGGACCCCTTCCCCATGTCCTCCGCGACGCCCATGCCCGCGCCCCAGCGATTCCCGGTGGCAGCCATGATGGTCCTGGCCACCATCGCCTTCACCGCCATTACCACTGAACTGCTCCCCTCCGGCCTGCTCCCCCAGATCAGCACCGGCCTGAACGTCTCCGAACCGGTGGCCGGCTACCTGGCGGCCGCGTACGCCGCCGTCATCGTCGTCACCGTGGTGCCCGCCGCCCGGCTGCTCGGCAAAGTCCCCCGGCGGCCACTGCTCGTGGCGCTCGTCCTGACGTTCACCATCAGCAACGCCCTGGTGGGCCTGGCCCCCGACTTCACCGCCGCGATGATCGCGCGGCTGGTGGGCGGCCTGGCGCACGGCCTGCTCTGGACCACCATGGCACCGTACGTCGCACGTGTGGTCCCGGCCGACAAGGTGGGCAAGGCCCTGGCCATCGTCTTCAGCGGCAACAGCCTGGGCCTGGCCATCGGCGCACCCATCGGCACCGCCCTGGGCAGCTTCCTCGGCTGGCGCGCGGCATTCCTCTCACTCGCCGGCTTCGGGCTGCTCCTGGCCGTACTAGGGTTCTTCCTCCTGCCGTCGGTCCGGCGCGTCGCCGGCGAGGCCCGGCCTTCACTCCGCGCGGCCATCGCCCAGCCCGGCGTCAAACCCGTTGCCATCGCCTGGCCGCTGCTGGTCCTGGCCCACTTCGCGCTCTTCACCTACATCGCCCCGTACATCCGCGAGGCCGGCCTCCCCGACTACGCCATCACCCTCTCCCTCACCGTGCTGGGCGTCTCCGGCCTGCTCGGCATCTGGATCGCCGGACTCACCGTCGACTCCCACCCCCGCCGCTCGCTCCTGATCACGACGGCGGCAATTGCCGCCTCGATGCTCGCGTTGCCGTTCGTGGGCGGCAGCCTCGCCTTCGCCCTGGTGCTGATGACGGTCTGGGGCGCCGGACTGGGAGCGATCGGCATCTACAACCAGTCAGCCATCCTCCGTGCCGGCCGTGAAAACAAGGACGCCGCCAACGGCCTCACCGTCCTGACCATCCAGCTGGGCATCACCATCGGGGCCCTCTACGGCTCCGCCGCCCTGGTGGTGGCAGGTCCGCTGCTGGTCCCGGCCGCCGCGGCCCTCCCGGTCATTGCCGCCCTGGTGATCGCCTACGCGGGAAAGACGGCCGCCTACCCGCCCGGCCCCCGCGAGTCCGTCTGGAAGCAGCCGAGGCCGATCAAGGAACGCGAAGGCACACGCTAAAGGTGCGGCCGGGGTGGCGGTCGCCGCCTCAGTCACCCCACCGGGCTGAGGAGGGAACAGCGCTGTCCCACCACTCCAGCACGCGTGTCCCGTGGAAGGTGAGCCATTTGGACGGTTCGCCGGGGGCCGCGTCCACCTCGAACCAGACCCGCCCGGGATGGCGCCGCTCCTGCAGCCACGTCCCGTCCGCCTCCCGGCCGGACCGCACCACCTCGATGGCCGCGGCCAGCCGCGGGTCCGGCCCGCCGCCGTCGTGCAGGGCCGCTGCCCGGAAGTAGTCCGCCGCATTGAGCGCGCTGTAGAACCAGCGGAACGGGTACACGAACCGGGTCACCCACGGGCCCACGAACTCCCCCGTGGACCGGGTGTAAAGCAGCTGGCGTTTCAGCAGGTACTCCTCGCCGATGCGCCGGGCGGCATGGAGCTCACTGCTGCCACCGGTCACGGCCTCGTAGTAGAGCAGCCCCTTCAGCGCATTAATTGTGGAATGGAATGAGGACCGCCTGGACCCCTCCACCCACTCGCAGTTCCAGCCGCCGTCGGCCATCTGATGGTCCAGGAACCACCGGGCTATGCCGGTTACATCCGCGCCCAGCCATACGCCGTTGGCCAGCGTGAAGGCGTTGATGCAGCAGTCCACCTCGCCGCCCCAGTAGGGCAGGTCCTCATACTCCCAGCGGCTGTTGGCGTCGAGGAGTTCGGCGGTACCGGTGAGGGCTGCGGCGTCCAGGCCCCAGTCGCGGAGAGCGTTCAGGGACCAGGTGGTGGCGGTGTAGGGCTGCCCGGCGTCGTCCGCAGCTTCCGGGCCGTTGAAGTCGAAGTCCTTGGGGAAATAAGCCCCGCCGGCCCACTGACCGTCGGGTTCCTGCAGCGCGAGCAGCCTCGCGCCGAACCCTTCGATCGCAACGCGGGCCCGCGTGGCTTCCCACACCTCCGGGGGCTCGCCGGCGACATCGCGTTCGACCTGCCAGCGCAGCGCGGGGTCGGAGTCAAGCATCCAGTCAAGAAGGGCGGGATCCACGGCCATAGCGGGGAGATTAGCACGCCCCGCGAGACAATGCCCGCCCTAGTCGGTGCTGCAGAGGGGGCACCCCGACCGCGTTGCACGCTTGGACGGTGAATCACCTGCCGTTCAGGACTCGGAAGGTTCCTGCACGTCCTGGACTACCTCGTTGTGCCGCAGGAACCACGGCTTGAACGGCGGATCGAAGCGGGCAAACCGCGGCGGCCCTACGGCGGTCAGTCCGGCGAGGGTCAGCGCGACCTGCAGCCCCGTATTATGCCGGGCGAACGCCTTCTCCGAGCCAGTGCCGGAGAAGCGGACAGCTGCTGCGAGGGAGCCGGGTACGTCCCGGATTTTGACGTCGGGGTTGATCGGGGCCGGCGCCGTTTCGGCGGTCAGGCCGGCGGGGAGCACAAAGGCGACCACAAAATCAGCCGGCCCGTCGCTTCCTGCCAGCGGACCGCTCTGGATCACCGGGGCGGTCATCGCCAGCTTCCGCGACTGTGCCGCCTCCTGGACAACCGGGGCCGTCATGGCCAGCTTCTGCCGGGCGGTATTGCTGCCGCTGATGTAATTGAAAAGGTGCCGGAACGCAGCGTTGCCGGCACGGTCAAAGGTCGCGTTGACGTGGACCTCCGCGACAACATGCGCGGGATAGCGCCGCAGCTCGAAGTGCGGGTAGCTGCGCACCAGTTCGTACGGTTGCTGCTCAGTCATGGTCCTGTTGACCCTACGCCGCTCCGGAGGGAGAGGCCAGACCCAACCTGCGGCACCCGGGCCGCGCGCCGCCGTCGTACTTCCCGACGGCGGCCGCTGGCCAGGTGCCGCAGCCGGCCTACTGTCCCGGCGCCCGATAGGACGGTGTCTTCTTGGCTGCCTCGTCGATGTCCTCGACGGTCATGAGCGGCTTCAGGCGGACGTCGACGTTGCCTGTGGAGTTGATCATCAGGGAAAGGGCGGCGGCGTCCGCGGCGGTGGGAATATCAAAGACTCCGAGGACGTCGATGTCCCCGAAGGCATAGTAGAAACTGTCCAGCGTTCCCCCGACGGACTTGAGGGCCTCGACAACCGCGTCGCGGCGCCTGGTGCCGCCTTCCTGCATGAGTCCCTTGATTCCGTCACCCACATAGTTGGCTTCGAACAGATACTTGGTCATGGTTTTTCCTGTCCCGTGTTGTCCAGGACACGGGCATCCCAGCTTGCCTGGCGACCGGTGAGGGAGGGTCCTGGCCGGTCCCAAAGCGGGGCCGTGGCCATAGCCTAGGCCCCTGTCCTGTGCACTGACAACAGCTTCCGCAAAGTCCCGGACGGCCTGCCGGAAACGCTGGACATGTGACCAATCAGTCACCTATTCTGAAGGTGTGGACGCCGTATTCAAGGCCCTCGCCGACCCCACCCGCAGGGAGCTCCTCGATGAGCTTTTCCGGGAAGACGGGCAGACCCTCCATGCACTCGAGGTGCGCTTCGAGATGACCCGCTACGGGGTCATGAAGCACCTCAGGCAGCTGGAGGACGCCGGCCTGGTGGTCACCCGCCGCCGGGGCCGGGAGAAACTCCACTTCCTGAATCCGGTGCCCATCCGGCTCGTCCACGACCGCTGGGTGAGCAAATACGCCGAACCATGGGCCGCTGGCCTCAGCGACCTCAAAACCAGATTGGAAAGTCCCATGGAAAAGATCTTCGAAATCTATATCAAGACCACTCCGGAGCGGCTCTGGGAAGCCATCACGGACAGCGAGATCCGCAGCAAATACCACTTTGGCAACTCCATCAATTCCGAATGGAAGCCGGGCGGAAGGTTCGAGATGGGCAACCCCAAAGCCGGCGCGCTGCTGGGCGAGGGCGAGAACATCGAAGTCGACCCGCCGCGGAAGCTCGTCCAGACCATGACCGCGCTCTGGGGCGAGGACGTCAAAGCCGAAGGCACCTCACGCATCACCTGGGAAATCGAGCCGGTGGGCGACTCCTGCCACCTCACCGTCACCCACGACCAGCTCCGCGAAGGCGCCAACGACCAGCTCTACGGCGGCTGGCCGATGATCCTCTCCGGCCTGAAGACCTGGCTGGAAACCGGCGAACTGCTCACCACCCCGGGGTCCCTGATGTACACCTGAGCCGGAAGCGCTGCGGTCAGTCCGTGGCGTGCGGTGCGTTCAGTTCGCCTGCAATCTTCGCTTCCAGCGCCGCCACCGTGGCTTCGGGCAGGACGATGAGACCGTCCAGTTCCCGCCGGGCGCGCTTGTACGCGGTTTGCCGTTCGGCAGGTGTGGCCGCGTTGTCGGAGGCGATGTTGAGCAGCTTCCTGGCCCTCGCCAGGCGCTGGCGTTCCGGCTCAGTGAAGTTGTGGTCCTTGATGCGTTTGGCTTCGCGCTCCGCAACGTCGAAGGCCAGCTCAAAGCCGTGAACGGCAGTCCGGTACTCCGCCAGCCGGGCCGGCGTCGTCATGTCGGCCGGGGCGGCCGGGCGCAAACCGTCCGCGGCTTTCTTGGCCCGGAGGAAGGCGACAGTCAGGGGTTCGCGTACATCCGTCATAACCGGGAAATCGATGAGTTTCCCGACGTCGAGCTCGTAGTCCAGCCACCGCCGGTTCACGGCGTCGTGCGATGCCATCAGGGCGGCAACCTCGGCCTGGCTGGCCCGTTCCGCCTGCACCGTCTGGTTCTTAAGTTTGTAGAGCTCCACGCGGCGGCGGTGCCGGCGTTCGCTGGCTCTGGACCACTGCCGTGCCCACCCGCCGGCCAGTCCGCTGAGGGGGAAGGCGAGCCACCAGTAGTGGCGAAGGAAGTCGAAGAACTGGTCCACGGATTCATCCTCCCACCGCCCCGCCGCACCCGAAAGCTTCCCCAAAGACAACTCTGGGGCCGGCAGGCCAAGGCCGTTTGCCCCTAGCGGCACCCGGCGACGCGGGGCAGGTTGAACGGGTAGGACGCACACGCGTGGGGCGGACGCCCGCGGGCCCCGGCGCCAATCTCCTGTCAGGCCGCGGGCTCTGAGGACATCCGGAAATGTCAATCGATAAGCACCGGCTTCCGCAGCTCAGGCGGGCAGCCCAGCCCGGAAGCCGACGTCAGGACGTGCTCCGCAAGGGGCTGCTGGCCGCGGGGGCGCTGTCCTCCCTGTCCTACGTGGTTGCCACGGACGTACTGGCGGCATCCCGGTGGGAGGGTTACCGCGGCACCGAACAGATGGTGAGCGAACTGTTCGCCGTCGGCTCCCCCGGCCGCGACGTCCTGGTCCCGTTCACATGGCTGTACACGCTGCTGTTCACAGTTTTCGGCGTCGGCGTCTGGATTTCCGCGCGCGGCAACCGCGCCCTGCGGACCGGCGGCGGCCTGCTCATCGCCTACGGGCTGTGGAACATCGTGGGGGGCTTCTATCCGCTGACGCTCGGTGAGGAAGCTTCCGTTCCCATGCATATCGTGGCCACCAACGTGCAGCTTGCCCTCATGGTCGCGGCAATGTCCTTTGTGGCTGCCGGGTTCCACGGCCGGATGCGTTGGTACTCGATCGCCTCGCTGGCCGTTTCCGCGGTGATGGGCATGGTCGCGTTCATGGCGGCCCCGGGACCTAACCTCGTCCTGGGCATCGGCGAGAGAATCAGCATCGGCGTGTTTCTGCTCTGGGTCGCGGTCCTCGCCGTGGCGCTGTGGAAGCGGCCTGCAACGGGCGGGGAAGCGAACGCCTAAAGCGCCCGGGACGCCATGGCGTACAGGTCGGCAACCTCGTCCGGCCGTTCCAGCTGCCTGCCGATCGCCAGGCGGATGCTTTGCCGGTGGCCGCCGCGGATCGCCCCGCCCGAGGCACCGCCGGCCGCGACACCGTGCGATGCGAGCACCAACAGTGCCTGCTGCTCGTTGAGCACCGGCACCCACAGCCCCAGCCCGTCGTCGTGGCTTTCGACCATCACCCCGCGGTCGGCGAGAAGTTTCGCCATCTGGGTCCGGCGCTTGGCGTATTCCGTGCGCGCATGTTGTACCTGCGCCTTGACGGCGTCGTCGGTCAGCATCCATGCCAGCGCATTCTGCAGCGTCCGGCTGGTCCAGCCTGCCCCAAACTGCCTGTAGAGCCTGGCCCTTTCCATCGGCTCGGCCGGACCGCCCACGACAGCAAGCCGGAGGTCCGGGCCGTGGGATTTGGAGTAGCTGCGGACCAGCACGGTCTGTGATGGAAGGAGCGCGCCCAGGCCCGCATACGGACCGAGCGCGAGGTCCCCCAGACCGTCATCCTCAATGATCAGAACCCGCGTGTCCCGCAGGACGTCAGCAATCAGATCACGACGCGCGGGCGTCATGTTGGTCCCCGACCGGGAGTTTGCGCACGGTTCGTAGATGAATGCGACGGGCTGCTTGGTGAGCGCCTGCTTCAGGGAGTCAGGGACAGGACCGTCCGCGTCGGTGGCGACCGGAACAACCACGACGCCGGCCAGCTCAAGGATGTCCAGCAGCCGCGGGGTTGCCGGGTCCGCCACCGCAACATGCTGCCCCGGCAGGATGCTCGACGACACAAGCAGCAGGATGCCTTCATACCCGCCGTTCACTGCGAGCCAGCTGTCCGGTTCCCATCCCCACGTGGGCGCCACGGCTTTCATCAGGGCAGGCGTGATTCCCGGCCGGCGGTAGGAATTCTGGTCAGGATCCGGGGCCGCGTTGGCAACAGCATGCGCCAGATCTGGCAACAGCAGCGGATCGGGCGCGGCCAGCGTCAGGTCCAGCACGTCGCCCTGCCAGTACCTGGAGACATTTTCAAACCTCTGCGGGGCCAGCAGGGCTGGACGCTCGAGGACGCGGATCCCCTGCCGTCCTGACCCTTCGATCACCCGCTGTTTCCGCAGAATGTTCCACGCCGCAGAGACCGTTCCGGGGCTCACGGCCAGCCGGGCGGCAAGGGCCCTGACCGTGGGCAGCTGGACTCCGGCTGCTACCTCGCCCGCCCGGATCAGCTGCGTGACGGTGCTGGCAATTCCCGTGGCCGACGCCTCCGAAATTTGGGCGCTGAGCCACGCCGCCGACAGGTGTGTTCCTTCGGCGGTCACCTCTACAGATTCCATTCAAACCCCTTTAGTTATGTTCAGTAACATATACCCTCTTGTGCCAGTTGCGCAACTGAACATACGGTGTTGTCCATAACCCACATCGCATCGGTCTGGTGGCAACAGAGATCGCAGTTAGGAAACTCCAGTGAAACGAATTCAGTTGGCCACCCGGAATTGGGACCACATGATCCCATTGGCCTTGGGCGACGTGCCCCAGGAACGTTACGCATTTGAGCGCCGGGAGATCACCCCGGACCTCTGGTCCGAGCCGGGGCTCGACGGCGGCGAGACCTCGTTCAGCCGCTACATCAGGGCCCGCGCTGCCGGCGATTACTCGGTCACCGCGCTGCCCGTCTTCATCATGCGGGGCTTCCGGCACCGGTGCATCATCACCCGAACCGAATCGCCGTTCGAGACGGCCGCGGACCTCCGCGGCGCACTGATAGGGCTCACCGGATGGGTGGACACCGGCAACACGTGGACCCGCGCCGTCCTCCGCAGGGCCGGCGTGGGCATCGCGGACGCCGAATGGCGCGTTGGCCGGCTCACCGCCGGTCACCCGATCCAGGACAGGATCGGCACCGCGGTGCCGGACAACGTGCAGCCGTGTGAAAACGAAGAGCCCATGGTGGACATGCTCCTCCGCGGGGCACTGGACGCCGTGATGACGCCATTCATGCCGGCAGGATTCTACGAACCGGGCTCTCCCTTGCGAACGCTCTTCCGGGACTCCCGCGCCGCCGAAGAGGACTACTACCGGTCAACGGGCTACGTGCCCGGGATCCACTTGCTGGCAGTACAGACCCGGGTGCTCGAGGAAAACCCGTTGGCCGCCCAGGAGCTGGTGGACCTTTTTGAGTCCTCCCGGATCCTGAGCGACAGCCGCCGCGGGAAACTCCAGGACATCACGCCGTGGCAGAACGAGGCCCTTGCCGAGACCACCCGGGTGTTTGGTTCTAACTGGATGGCAACCGGTTGGAAACACAACGAATCTATGATCAATGACCTCCAGACCGAGATGATCGCCCAGGGTCTGCTGGCAAGCCCCTTGGCCGACGACGCCCTCTTCCCCTTCAAGCCCGAACCGTCCGAAGTTTTGTCCTGACTCACCCCGGCGGCGACCCCCCACGCCGCCTCTTCGCCCATGAATCCCCAAGGCAGACAGGTATTGAAAATGAAAACCGTGAACATGATGACATCAAGCAAACTCGGTGCCGCAGCGGCCGTCATCGCCCTTGCCCTGACAGGATGTGCGGTCGACGCCAGCCCCGCAGGCTCCACCACCGGAACCGCCGCAAGCTCGGCCGCACCCCAGGCCTTCAGCCAGGAACTGCATGATGCCCTGCCCGACAAGATCAAAACGGCCAAGAAGATTGTGGCCGTCAACAACGGCTCCTTCCCCCCGTACACAATCGTCGGTGCCAACGGCGAAATGGACGGCGCAACAGCGGACATTTCCAACGCCATGGGAGAACTCCTGGGCGTCGAGATCGAACACGTCACCGTCGATGGGCTGGCCAGCGTCCTCGGCGGCATGGCGGCCAACCGGTATGACGTGGACCTCGGCCCAGTCGGCGATTTCAAAGAGCGCCAGAAACAGGGAACGTTCGTCGACTGGGTCCAGGAATTCGTGGTCTTCGCCGTCCGGAAGGGAAACCCCGCCGGCATCTCGAATCTCGAATCGACGTGTGGAAAGAAAGTCTCCGTCATGGCCAGCGGCTCCGCCGAAAAGGTCATCAAGGCCCAGTCGGAGAAATGCACGGCGGCCGGCAACCCCGCCATTGATGTGCAGTCCTACAAGGACCAGCCGACGGCGATCCTCTCCGTCCAGTCAAGCCGCGCTGATGCCTTCTTCTCTTCACAGGCACCCCTGACGTACTTCGTGGAACAGTCCAACGGCGCTCTGGAACTGACAGGCACCGGCGAGAAGAACGGCTTCGACGACCTCTTCCAGGGCGCCGTGGTCCCCGTTGACTCGCCGATGGCGGACGTCCTGCTCAAGGCGTTCAACATTCTGTACGAAAACGGAACCTACGAAAAGATCATGAAAGACCACAAGCTTGACGGCAACATGATTGACGAACCCGGACTGAATCTGGGTGTCTCCTGATGGCAACACTGACAGGAACGACCCCCGTGACTGAATCCCAGCTCGACGTCTCCAACGCCTCCCGCCGCAAGCACCCCTGGCGACTCGTTGCCGTCGGCGTCATAGCAGTACTCGCGGCGCAACTGCTCCAGCTCTTCATCACCAACGAGCGGTTCGCGTGGGGAACAGTCGCCAAGTACCTCTTTTCCGACGTCATCTTCAAGGGCCTGCTGATGACCCTTGGACTCACCGTAGTGGCGATGCTCCTGGGCACCGTCCTGGGCGTCCTGCTGGCCATCTGCCGCATTTCCAAGAACCCGGTCCTGAGCGGCTTCGCGGCAGGGTACATCTGGTTCTTCCGCGGAACACCGCTCCTGGTCCAGCTCATCTTCTTCTACAACCTTTCGGCCCTGGTTCCCCAGCTCTCCTTCGGCATCCCGTTCGCACCGCCGATGTGGTCCACGGAAACAAACTCCGTGGTCACTCCGATGCTTGTGGCCATCCTGGGCCTGGGACTCCACGAGGCCGCCTACATGGCGGAGATTGTGCGCGGCGGGCTGCTCTCGGTCGACCCGGGCCAGCGCGAAGCCGGCTATTCGGTGGGAATGACGAACTACCGCGTCATGCGGCGCGTGATCCTCCCCCAGGCAATGCGGTTCATCATTCCGCCCACGGGCAACCAGGTCATCAGCATGCTGAAGGCAACCTCCCTGGTGAGCGTGATCGCCATGGCGGACCTCTTCTACACCGCGCAGTCCATCTACAACCGGACCTTCGAAACCATTCCGTTGCTGCTCGTGTCCGTGATCTGGTACCTCGTCCTGACCACACTGCTCAACATCGGCCAGTCCTTTATTGAACGGCACTATTCCCGCAGTTCCAAGCGGGACGAACCTGGATTCTTCCAGTTCCTGACCGGCGGGTTCAAGCGTCCCGCAAAGCCTGCAGCCGCACCCGCCGCGTCCCAAAGCGCGCAGGTTCCCGCCAAAGACAACGGAGAAATACTGTGAGCCAGACAGTGACAGCGCCCAGCCAAACACCAGCCCTGACCAACCCTCCCGTCCTCGTGGCGAAAGCAGTACGGAAGAGCTTCGGCCACACCGAGGTCCTGTCCGGCATCGATCTGGAAGTCACCCAGGGTGAAACCGTGGTCATCCTTGGGCCCTCAGGGTCCGGCAAGTCCACCTTCCTGCGGTGCATCAACCTCCTGGAGGACCTGAACGGCGGCCGGATCCTGGTCGACGGGAAAGACGTGGGCTTCGAGGAGAAGCACGGCCGGCTCCATGAACTGGCCCCGAGCCAGGTGGCCCGCCGGCGCCAGGACATCGGAATGGTGTTCCAGCAGTTCAACCTCTTCGCCCACATGACCGTCCTGCAGAACATCATTGAAGCCCCTGTGGGCATCAAGAGGGAATCCCGGGCCGAGGCGACACTTCGGGCCAGGAAACTGCTGGCCCAGGTCAACCTTGAGGGGAAAGAAGACGCCTATCCCCGCCAGCTCTCCGGCGGACAGCAGCAGCGTGTGGCCATCGCCCGCGCTCTGGCCATGCGCCCCAAGCTCATGCTGTTCGATGAGCCAACCTCGGCCCTGGACCCGGAGCTTGTTGGCGAGGTCCTGGCAACCATGCGCGAGCTGTCAGCCACCGGCCTGACCATGGTGGTGGTCACCCACGAGATCAGCTTTGCCCGCGAGGCAGCCGACCGCGTGGTCTTCATGGACGGCGGCGTTGTGGTAGAGCAGGGCACGCCTGAGCAGGTCATCGGCAACCCGCAGCACGAACGGACGCGCAGCTTCCTGGCGCGCTTCCTCTAGATCGACAAGCGTCAACATCAGACCGGAGAAATTCCCCATGACCAGCACGATTACTGCAAGCACGCCCACAGACGTCATCGGAGAGGCATTAGGGAAAGACACATCGCTGGCCGGCGACTTGGTTGCGTTCCGGCGGGAAATGCACGCCGATCCAGAACTGGGTTTGGAACTGCCCCGCACCCAGGGCCGCGTGCTGGAAGCCCTGCGCGGCCTGGACCTGGAGATCACCCTCGGCACGAACTCCACCTCGGTAGTGGCGGTACTGCGCGGCGGCCTGCCGTCCGCACCCAGCGTCGGGCGTTCCTCTGTTCTCCTGCGGGCCGACATGGACGGCCTTCCCATCACGGAGAAAACCGGTGTGTCCTTCGCCTCCGCCAACGGGGCCATGCACGCCTGCGGGCACGACCTCCATACCGCCGGACTCATCGGGGCCGCCAAACTGCTGCATTCCGTCCGTGACCAGCTCCCCGGCGACGTCATCTTCATGTTCCAGCCGGGCGAGGAAGGGCACGGCGGCGCCGAGATCATGATCGCCGAAGGTGTCCTCGACGCTGCGGGGCCGCATCCCATCGCGGCCTACGGAGTCCACATGGCCTCCGACGCCCCGGCCGGCCTGTTCACCACACGCCCGGGTCCGTACATGGCAGCCATGGGCGAACTGCAGGTGGAGGTCCTGGGACGGGGCGGACACGGATCTCGTCCCTTCCAGACGCTGGATCCCGTGCAGGTTGCCGCCGAGATGGTGGGTGCCCTGCAGACGTTCGTGACGCGCCGGTTCAACGTTTTCGATCCAGTCATCCTCACGGTGGGAAAGTTCAACGGTGGAACTGCGGCCAACATCATTCCGGATACAGCTGCCTTCACGGCAGGGGTGCGGTCCTTCAGCCCGGGGGTGGGAGCGCGCCTGCATAAGGAACTTCCGGATATGCTGCGCGGGCTGGCCGAGGCACACCAGCTCACGGCGAATGTCTCCTTCACGCCGAAGCTGCCCGCCACCATCAACAACAACGACGAAGCCCTGTTCTGGGAGCAGACGGCCACCGCGCTTTACGGGCAGGACCGATTTGAACTCCTCGCCCACCCGAAGGCAGGCTCCGAGGACTTCTCCTGCGTCCTCCTTCAGGTCCCGGGGGCCTTCGGCCACCTTGGGGCAGGCTCACCCGACATGGACCCGAAGGACTGGGCACCGATCCATTCGGCACGGGCAGTATTTGACGACAGTGTGCTGCCGGACCAGGCACGGTTCCTGGCAACCCTGGCGCTGAACAGGCTTCGCGCCGAGGTGTGAGGGAGGCGGGCTCGTCCCAGGGCCTGAACGCATTGTGTTCCACCTGCCGAGGCCCTACCGTGTAGGGACGGTCGGCTGAAGTGCAGGTGCGGGCATGCGAGCGAATTCCTGGTCATCGCGCTGCTTCCTGATGTGCCTCATGGCTGTGGGAATTCTTGGTGGCTCCGCCATCCCGACGTCGGCACCGGCTACTGGTGTTCCGCCGTCGACGGAAGCCGCGGACCCGGAGCAGACCTATCCTGCAGTGGACGCGTTCCTGCGGGAGCAGCTGGAGGTGCTCGGGGTCCCGGGCGCCGCTGTCGCCGTCGTCCGGGATGGGGTCCAGGTGCACTCCGCGGCGTTCGGCCGCGCCGATGACGCCGGGCGGCCGATGACAGCGCAGACGCCGGTGCTGCTGGCCTCCACCAGCAAATCCCTGACGTCGATCGCCGTGATGCAGCAGGTGGAGGCCGGCAGGCTGCGGCTGGATGAGCCGGTGCAGACCTACCTGCCCTGGTTCACGTTGGACGACAAGCGCTCGTGGGCGATCACGGTGCGCCACCTGCTCCACCAGGCCAGCGGCATGTCGTCCCGCGACACGGCCTTCGAAGCTTCCCTCGCCCAGGATCCGGAGGCACTCGAAGAAGGGGTCCGCGCCCTGTCAGATTCGCCTCTGGCCGGAGCACCGGGCCAGGGTTTCCGCTACGCGAGCGCCAACTTCAACGTCCTGGGGCTCCTGGTGCAGACCGTCTCCGGCCAGCCCTTCGCGGAGTACATGGAGCAGAACGTCCTCGGGCCGCTGCAGATGTCCCACAGCCACCCGGCGCGGGTTGACGCACGGGCGGACGGCGCGGCCGCCGGTTACTCCCGCTGGTTCGGCTCGTTCTGGCAGCAGACGGAGGTTCCGGCGCCCACCACGGGTATGCCGTCCAGCACCATGTACGCCTCGGCCGAGGACCTGGGCCATGTGCTGATGGCACTGCTCGACGGCGGCCGGTACGGTGACGAGCGAATCCTCCAGGCCGAGAGCGTTGCGGCGATGTTCGAGCCCCGGGTGCGGGTAGAGGGCACCAAGCAGTATGCCATGGGCTGGTTCACGCGGCCGCTGGTGGAGTCGGTGGATCCTGCAGCGGCGTCCGATTCCGCTGCACTGCCGCTGCTGCTTGAGCACCAGGGCGAATGGGGCAACAGCCACACGTATCTGGGCCTGGTTCCATCCTCAGGTTTAGGCATCGCCCTGGTCATCAACGGCAACGACGCTGCCGCCCCATCACGGCTAAAGGCCATCGACACCAACCTGCTGCGGATCCTCCACGGGCACTCCCCCATACCGGCTGTGGTGCACGAGGACTGGCTGCAGCAGTACAGCTGGGCTGTGTCGCTGGCCCTGCTGCTCGCGGAACTGCTGAGCCTGTGGTTGGCGCTGCGGTTCCTGCTGCGCGAACCTTCTGCTGCGGGGCGTCTTGGGGCTCCCCTCGCATTCGGAGCCGCGGCCCTCGCCCTCGACGCGTTCGCCCTGTGGCTGTGCCTCATCTACGCCCCGGCACGTTTCGACACCCACCTGACCGTGATCATCCGCCAGTTTCCCGACGTCGGCGTTTCGATAGTGCCGGTTCTCGCGCTCGCCATCATCTGGCCGGTTCCGCGGACGGTGTGGATGCTTACCGAAATGTGTTCAGGCCCGCGGAGGCCTGCCATCCCGAACTTTCAGCGGCAGGGCTGGTTTCGCCCAGCCCTGCCGCTGAAAGTCACGTCGTGACTACTTATCGCAGCCGATGCCGTCGCGGTCCCGGTCGAGGTGCGTCCCGTAGCCGGGCGTACCTGCGTAAACCGGAGCTGCGCCGGCAGCCTTGGCCGCAGTGCAGTTCGCGTAGTAAACCTCGGCCGGTGCTTGGACTACGGGTGCCGGCTTCACAGCAGCTTGCTGGGCAGCCTGCTGTGCGGCCGCTTCGGCGGCCTTCTGGGCGGCCATCTGCTGCGCGGCTGCCTGATCTGCCGCGGCCTTGGCGACCGACGCCTTTGCTGCAGCAGCAGCCTCAGCTGCCACCTTGTCTGCGGCGGCCTTATCCGCCGCAGCCTTTTCCGCAGCGGCCTTGTCATCAAGGTTCGTCACGCCGAGGTGCACGGCGGAACGCTTCGCCACCTGCGCGCCTGCAGCGCCGTCTTGGGAGGTCACCTGCCAATTTTTCTTGATGATGATGGACTTGCCTTTGGCGGTGTCCACGGCTTTTACCTCGAACCCGAGATCTTCCAGCTGATCCGTCGCTTTATCCAGCGTCAGGCCCATCACGTCTGGAACCGTGACCGTCTCTGCAACAGCTGCAACAGCAGTTGGGGTGGCTGTTGGCTGCGTTGCCGACTGCTTGCCACCGCATCCCGTCAGCATGAGGCCGGTCAGCACAAGCACTGTGAGAGTCTTCTTCATTTTTCCCCCTTGGAAAGTTTGGAACATTGGAGTGATGGAATTGGTCTAGCTCTCGCAGGCCACGCCGTCGGCGTCGCGGTCCAGCGCAGTCCGGTAGCCGGCCTGCCCGGCAAAGATCGGCGCCGCGCCTGCGGCCTTGGCCGCCGTGCAGTTGGCGTAGTAGACGGCGGCGGGCGCTGCCGGAGCAGGTGCCGGCACAACCGGCGCCGGAGCAACAGGTGCGGGTGCCACAGCCGCCGGCGCGGGAACTGCCGGGGCCGCCGCCACGAACGGCGCCTTCTCAGTCGCGGGTGCCGGCGACGGAGCAGCCGGTGCCTGCCCGTTTGTGGGTGCGAGCTGGCCGGAACAGTCGGCCAGGATCCTGGCCATCGCGTCATGCTCCGCCTGCGTGACCCACAGGCTGTACGTTGCCTTCACCGAGATCTGCCGCGCCACGTATTCGCACCGGAAGCCCTTGTTCGGCGGCAACCAGGTGGCTGCATCGCCGTCGCCCTTTTTCATGTTGGTGGGGCCGTCCGTCGCCTGCAGGTTCAGCGGGTCATTGGCGAACGCGGTCCGCTGCTCCGTGGTCAGCTGCTGCGCGCCTTTCTGCCAGGCGTCGCTGAGGGCAACAACGTGGTCGATCTGGACGGCGCTGCTGGTTGCGTTGCCCCGCAGGAAGCTGATGGTGGCGCCCGTGTAGGGGTCCGCCAGCGTCCCGGACTGCACTTTGCAGGGGACGCTGTTGGTGTAAGTAATCCCGGTCAGGTCGCGCTTGAGGGTGTCATTCCGGGTGTCGCAGCCGTTGCGGTCAACGTCCGCCCAGGCCTGCCCAAAGAGCGAGCGGTCATATCCGGTCTTCGGTGCCCGGCCCTTGATGGGAAGGGCAACCAGCAGGTCGATCGCTGTGGTGACAAAGGCGGGCTGCGACTTCGGAGCCGCTGCGCCGTTCCCAACCAGGGAAGGGTTCTCCGGGTCGAGCGGGGCGCCCGTCGCCTGGCCCGTTGGAGCGGACGACGGCGAGGCCGTCACCTCCGCGGAAACCGCTGCGCTGTCCGGCGAGCCTGTCTGGAAAGTTCCCGTAGTGGCCTCCGGCTGCGCGAGGCAGCCAGCTAACGGGAGGGCAAGGGACAGAGCAAGGGCAATGGTCCCTGCTGCGCGCTTCACCGGGAACCACGCTGTGGAAACATGCGGCCTGCCTGGTGGCACTGGCCTGGAACCGGCAAGTCCCAGAGCACTTGGAACCTCATTGTTCGACATTATTTTCCCCAATAATAAAGCCCGACAATTTGCCGGGCTCTATTACCCTGTCGAAAGCTGCGTCAAAAAGGATCCTATTTCTCCCGCGGCGGGGAACAGCGGTTCTTGGCTGATCCTGGCACAACATTGATTGAGACTTGAGCTGATCTTGAGGTAATAAGTCATCCAGGAATTCACGGCTTTAATTATTGGAAAATAGTTGCCAGAAAGCGCTAAGGCGACCGGCGCTGCCACCCGTGCGCCGCCGTCGTAATTCCGACGGCGGCTGTTGCCTGCGTGCCCCGACCCGCCAGACGCTCCGAGGCGTCAGGAGACGCGGCGGAATTCGCCCGGCCGGAGCTGGACGTGGAGGGGCAGCACCAGCTGGATATGGGTGTCGCCGATGGGCTTGTCGAGCAGCTCGTTGATGGAGGTCTGCCCTTCCAACTCGCTGCACTGTTCCTTGCCCATGGATTGACCCTATGCGCCACGGCGGGACTGAATCCTCAGACACGCTGGGCTATGGCCTCCTTCAGGCGGCAGTGCCAGTATGTGGAGAATCAGGTTCGCTCAAACGCCCCAAAGGCGGGGCAGTGAGGACGCGGAATCATGACCTACGTCAACAACCTGGGCGAAGTAGGACCTGGCGACATCGCCGCGGCAGGCGGCAAGGCCGTGGGGCTCGGCGGCCTCATCCGGGCCGGGCTGCCGGTGCCCCCGGGGTTTGTGCTGAACACCGACGCCTATTCGGCTTTCGTGGAGGAAAACCACCTCGAATCCGGCATCCAGGAGTTCGCCGCGCTCCCAAAGGATGCGGCGCCGCAGGACTACGCGGACGCCTCGGAGCGGATCCGGAATCTGTTCGAAGGCGGCACCATGCCGGCCGACATGGCAGCGCAACTCGGCGCCGCCTACGAGGCTCTCGACGGCGGGGACACGGCCGTTGCGGTGCGCTCCTCCGCCACGGCCGAGGACCTCGCCGCGGCCAGCTTCGCCGGGCAGCAGGAGACCTACCTGAACGTCCGCGGGGCCGGGGCATTGTCCACGGCCGTCATCGGCTGCTGGGCTTCCTTGTGGACGGCGCGGGCCATGGCCTACCGCGCCCGGGAAGGCATCGCGCCGGACACGGTGCGCCTCGCCGCCGTGGTCCAGCAGATGATAGATGCCGAAGCCGCCGGGGTGATGTTCACGGCCAATCCGGCCAACGGGCGCCGCGACCAGATTTCGATCAGCGCCGCCTGGGGCCTCGGCGAGTCCGTGGTCAGCGGAACTGTCACCACCGATGACCTGGTTGTCGAAGCCGGGACCGGCAATGTGCTGTCGCGGCAAACGGCGGACAAGGCAATCATGACTGTCCCTTCAGAGCACGGCACCCGGGAGCAGCCCGTGCCGGCGGACCGCCGTCGTTCGCCTGTCCTTGATGACCGCGCCGCCGCCGAACTGGCCGGCTATGGACAACGGATTGGAGATCATTTCGGGGCGCCGCAGGACATCGAGTGGGCGCGGGCAGGCGGCAGGTTCTTTATACTGCAGTCCCGGCCCATCACCGCGCTCCCGGAGCCGGCGCCCGAGACTCCGGACACCTGGCCCGTGCCCTATCCGAAGGGTCTCTACTTCCGGGCGAGCATCGTCGAACAGCTGCCCGACCCGCTCTCGCCGCTCTTTGCGGACCTCATTGCCGGCTCGGTGCCCCGCTCACTGCGAGCCCTGCTGGCCGGCGCCCTGGGCAAGAACATCATCCGCGAGGACGACGTCAAAATGCCCACCATCAATGGGTACGCCTATTACTACTACCGCACCGCGGGAATGTTCCGCATGCTGGGCATGACGCCGACGGCGGTCCGCGCGCTTGCCCGCGGCCAGGCACACATGGGCGTGGCTGGCTGGCGCGAATACTCGCACCCCAAGTACGAACGGGAGATTACGGACTGGCAGGCGAAGCCCGTCGCGGAGCTCTCCGGTGAGGAGCTGCTCGAGGGGGTGCAGGCGCTGCTGGATGCCGGCACCGTTTACTACACGGCCGTGCAGTCGGTCATTCCGCTCGCCGCCAGCAGCGAACTGTCCTTCCGGGCGTTCTATGACAGGTTCGTCCGGCGCGATGGGGACCCCCCGGCCCTGACGTTCATCCTCGGTTACGACAGCGAACCCATCCGGGCGGAAAAGTCGCTGTACGACCTCGCAAGCTGGGCCCGCGGCGTTCCCGGGCTGGCGGCGTCGCTCCTCGATGAACCAACGACGGCGCTGGCCGGGTCCCAGCGCACCGGCGCCCCGCCTGCGGGGTTCGATCCGGCGTTGTGGCAGCAGTGGCATCCCCGCTTCCAGGACCATCCGGACCGGTTCGGCCATGCCGTCTACAACCTGGACTTCGCCACCCCGGTGCCGGCCGACGATCCGTCGGCGCTGCTGGGGACGGTGAAGTTCTATCTGCGCGGGCAGGGCACTGACCCCTACGAGCGGCAGCGGCGCTCCGCCGAACGCAGGGAGAACCAAACCCGGCTGGTCAGCACCCGCCTCGGGCCCCGCCGCCGGGCCGCGTTCCTCCGGCTGCTCCATTGGGCGCAGACCACCGCCCCGATCCGAGAGGATGCACTGGCCGACGTCGGGCTGGCGTGGCCGCTGCTGCGGCGCATGCTGCTCGAACTCGGCCGGCGGCTGGCGGACTCCGCTGTCATCGCCGAGCCCGCGGACGTGTTCTGGCTGCGGCACCATGAGCTGCGCAGCGCCGTCGAGTTCGGCCTGGCCGCACCGGGGGCAACTGCAGCCGTGGCGATTACCGGAGCGGACCGGCCCGTCCGCGCCGCCGCCGTCGAGGACCGCAAAATGCTCTGGCGGGGCCAGCTGAAGGCCGCTGCCCCCCAGATGCTCCCCGAGAACCGGTGGATGGACAAGGCGTTCGGATCGATGATGCCTGCGGGCCCGCAGCAGAAGCCGGGCGACGTGATCAAAGGCACGGGCGCGAGCTCAGGCCGGGTGACTGCTCCGGCCCGCGTCCTGAGGGGGCCGGAAGATTTCGCCCTGATGCTGCCCGGTGAGGTCCTGGTGGCCCGCATCACCACCCCCGCGTGGACCTCGCTGTTCGCGATGGCCTCCGCTGTGGTGACCGATGTGGGCGGGCCGTTGAGCCACAGCTCCATCGTGGCCCGCGAGTACGGCATCCCCGCGGTGCTCGGCACCGGCGTGGCCACCCAGCGTCTCACCAGCGGCCGGCAGATCCGCGTGGACGGCGACGCCGGCACCGTCACGATCGAGCATCCGGGCCCTACTCAGGGCCATGAACGGGTGGCATGATGAGCCCATGAGCCGAGTCACGTGCGATCTGACCATCTCCCTCGACGGCTTCCTCGCCGGCCCGAACCAAAGCATGGCCGAACCGCTGGGCGAGGGCGGAGAGCGCCTGCACAGGTGGCAGTTCGAAGAAGCCGAGGCCAACGCGGCCGCACGCGCAGGCATCCTCGAGGCGGGCGCCTTCATCATGGGCCGGAACATGTACGCCGGGCCGGGACCCGGACCGTGGGCTGAAGACTGGCGGGGATGGTGGGGCGAGGAGCCGCCCTATCACGCACCCGTGTTCGTCCTCACCCATCATGCGCGGGCGCCCCTGGAGATGGAGGGCGGCACTACGTTCAACTTCGTGACGGACGGGATTGATTCGGCGCTTGCCCAGGCCCGGGACGCGGCTGGCGGCAAGGACGTGGCGGTTGCCGGCGGGGCGCAGACCGCCCGGCAATTCCTTTCGGCCGGGCTGATCGACGAGCTGCGGCTCCACATCGCGCCCATGCTCCTGGGGGCAGGCGAGCGGCTGCTCGACGGCGTCGGGAACCTCACGCTTGAGCCGACGGAAGTGAGCGGCACCGGCCTGGTCACCCACATCCGCTATCAGATCACCCGCTGAGCGGCCATGGAGTCCGAGGTCCGTGGCCTCACGCTCCGCACCGGCATCTCCGTGCCCTGCCGCACCGACGGCGATGCCGGCGCGGAACCGGTGCTGCTGCTTCACGCGTGGGGCGAATCCCGCGGCAGCTTTGACCGCCTGATCCCCTGCTGACCGGCTTCAGGGTCTACGCGCCGGATCTCCGCGGGCAGGGCGACGCGGACAAACCGGAGGGCGGCTATTCCCTGGCTGAACAGGCCGAGGACGCCGCCGCGGTCCTGGACGCCCTCCACGTGCCGCGGGCCGCCGTCGTCGGCTCCTCCAGCGGAGGCTACGTCGCCCAGCAGCTGGCCGTTACTCATCCCGGAAAGGTAACGGCAATGGTGCTGGTCGGCTGTCCGCTGAGCCTCCAGGGGCGGCCCGGTTTCGCCGACGAAGTGGACCGCCTGACGGACCCGCTGGACGAGGACTGGGTACGGGATTCCCTGTCCTGGTTTCCCATGCACCACGAGGTCCCGGCGTGGTACATCCAGGACCGCGTGCGCGACGGCCTCAGGATGCCCGCCCACGCCTGGAAGGGCATCCTGAACGGACTGTGCAACGCAGCGCCGCCAACGGAAGCGGGAACCATCAGTGCGCCAACGCTGATTCTCTGGGGCGCCCGGGACACCCTGCTGCCACTGAGCGGCCAGGAAACCCTTGCCGCTCGGATCCCCAGCTCAGTGCTGAAGGTTTATCCCGATGTGGGGCACCTGATGCTGTGGGAGTGCCCGGAGCAGGTGGCAGCGGATACGACGGCGTTCCTTGCGTCCCTCGGCTGATCAACTACCGCCCGGCAGCCCCGCCCAGCACCACGTTCACCGGTTCCTGTCCGGACTGCAGCAGCCCGATCTGCTTCCGGATCAGCCGTGCCACCCGCGGCAGCATGGCCGAACTCGCACCGCCGACGTGCGGGGTGATCAGCACGCCCGGCACGTTCCACAGCGGGTGGTCCTGCGGCAGCGGCTCCGGATCCGTCACGTCCAAAGCCGCACGGAGCCTGCCGGAAGAAGTCTCCCGCAGCAGGGCTTCGGTGTCCGCCACGGGCCCGCGGGCCACGTTCACCAGCAACGCGCCGTCAGCCATCGCCGCCAGGAACCGGCCATCTACCAGATGCCGGGTCTGCTCGCTCAGGGGAACGCTGACCACCACAATCTCGTGCAGCGGCAACTGCTCGTACAGGGACTCAAGACCGTAGATCCTGCCGCGCTCATCGTCGCGGCCGCGGCTGGCCAGCCGGGTCACCTCGGTCTCGAACGGCAGCAGCCTGGCCTCAATCGCCTTCCCCACTCCCCCGTAACCCACCAGCAGCACGCGCCTGTCGGCCAGGCTGGGCCGCATGCGGTTGTCCCACGTCCCGGCGGCCTGGTTGCGCGCAAACTCGGCCATGCCGCGCTGGCTGGCGATCATCATGCCCACGGCGAGTTCCGCCGTCGACGTCTCATGCACTCCGGCCGCGTTCGCGAAAACGCACCCTTCGGGCAGGACGTCCGCCACGCCGTCGTACCCAATGGACTGGCTCTGCACCAGCCCCACATCGACGCCCTTCAGCGCGGCCAGCCCGTCCGGCTTGCCCATGTACGGCGGCACCAGCAGATCGATCCTGCCCTCCGGGGCGGGACCGCTGAGGTCCCACAGGAAAAGTTCGACGCCGGACGGCGGCTCGAGTGCCGCCAGCAGGTTCTGATCGGGCAGGCTGACCCGCAGTTTCCGTGACTTGGCCAGATCGGGCATGGGTGGCTCCTTCTCTCAGTTCACCTGACAGTTAACCAGCCTTGCGGCCTTCCGTCCCTGTCCGGCGGATGCCACAGTTGGACAATGACTGAGCAAACCGGCGGGCTGGTCCTTAATCTGGAGTACATGCTCGCCGCTCCCCCGGACCGCACCTTCAGGATGCTCACGGAATCAGCCGAACTGGTGAAGTGGTGGGGGCCGCACGGCTTCATCATCCCCGCAGCCGATGTGAACCTCGTGGTGGGCGGCCGCTACCGGTTCCGGATGACGCCGCCGGACGGCGAGCCCTTCCACTTGTCCGGCGAGTACCTGGAGATCGACCCGCCCTGGCGCCTCGTCTACACGTTCAACTGGGAGGAGCCCACTCCGGACGACGCCGAAACCGTGGTGGACCTCTCGCTCGGGAGCGCCGGAACCGGCACCCGGCTGGTGCTCTCGCAGGGGCCGTTCCGGACCGAGGAGCGGCTTGCGCTGCACCGGGACGGCTGGACAGAATCCTTCGAGAAGCTGCGTTCGGTCACGGACCCTGGCTGAGAGTCCACGCCGGAACCTCCGGCCGGTCCTTCCGCCGGCGCCGTGCCACCGCTACCAGGGCAGCGGCACCGCCGAGGAACACCACCGCTGCCGCGGCGGCAACTGCCGGAAGTCCCGGTGAGGCGACGGCGCCCGAAGCACCAACGTCGCCCGAGGCACCAACGTCAGCCGCAACGCCGCCGGCCGGCACCCCTGCGGTAGCCGGGGCGGACCCGTCCGGCGTCGGGCCAATCACGGTCAGGGACCTGCCGCCCCTGTTGACCACCACCACTGATCCGTCGGCCCGGACTGCCATCCGCCCCGGGTCCTCCCCGGTGGGGATGGTTTCCGCGGCGGCCGCAGCGCCGGCCGGGATGACCGAGACCGTGTTGTCCGTGCTGTTTGACACGTAGACCGTGCCGTCCGGGGCGGCAACCACCTCCTGCGGTGCGCCGCCCACGGGGATCCGCCGGGCCACTGCAGTGCCGCCGGGTTCGATGACCGCGACGTCGTTCGTCAGGATGTTTGCCACATAGACGGTTCCGTCCGGCGCGGCCGCGATGCCGTGCGGGTGCGCTTTCGCCCCCACGCTGATGGTGTGGGACGGGCTGGGCGATCCCGCGGGGATTACCGTGACTGTGCCCTCATACTCGTTGGCGGTGTAGAGTGTCCCGTCTTTGGCCACCGTCACCTGGACCGGGTACGGCCCCGCCTGGATGGTGCGCTCTGTCCAGGACGCACCCGGCGGGACCACGGAGACGCTCCCCTCCGCCGGATTGGCCACATACAGTGATCCGTCGGGTCCCGCCGTGAGCCAGTGCATGCCCGCGCTCACGGCGATGGCAAAGTCCGTTGTGGCTGCTCCGGCAGGAACCACGCCGATCTCCGCCTGTCCCGAGTCGGTTGTCTGCCGCACGTACAGCGTCCCGTCCGGCGTCACCGCCAGCGACGACGGGAAGCGCCCCACGGTGACGGTGCGCAATGCCCGGGTCTCGCCGGGTTTGAACACGGCGACGCCGCCCGCCCAGTGGTAGTCGCTGACGTACAGCGTGCCGTCGGGCGCGGACACCACCCCCAGGGGCTGGAGTCCGGCGTCGACCAGAGTTGATTCGGTGGCCGTTGATTCGGTGGCCGTGGCGTCGTCGGCCGACGCTGGTAGTGCGACGACGGCGGGAGCCAGCAGGAGCCCCGCGGCGACCAGCAGCGCGGTCCCGGCGCGCAAGGTGCGGAGCGCACGGTGCAGCAGCAAATTGTTCATCAGTTTCCCCCAAAACCGCTGCCGACCTGCGGCAACGCTTCCGATCCTACCTGTCGGCCGCGGGCCGGACCATCCGCAATTCGGACAGTTCCTCCCATTCGGGCGGCAGCAGCCCGCGCTTCCCGTCGGGGCGGAAGCCGTGCTTGCGGTAGAAGGCGAGCGCCCGCGGATTGTCCTCCAGCACCCAGAGATAGGCCGGGCTGTCGCCGATGGCGGCACGCAGCAAGGCGGCACCCAGCCCGCTGCCGTGCGTCCGCCGAAGGGTGTACAGCGAGTACAGCTCCAGCGCCTCGGGTCCGTCCTCATCCCGTCCCGGCCCGGCGTCGGCGAACCCCACCAGTTCACCGTCCGCGTCGAAGGCGATGATCCTTGGGTCGGAGCCTGCCAGGGAGGGCCGACGGCGTTCCACCCGTTCGGGAATGCTGGCACGCCGGCTGCGGAAGAACTCCGCCGACAACATGTCTCCGTAGCACTCCTCGTGAACCAGGGTGTGCATGAGCACCAAAGCCTCTGCGTCCTCGGGAGTGGCTTGCCGGATGCGATAGTCCATCAGCCCAGCCTAGCCAGCATCTTCACCCGGCCCGGGCAGGGCATTCAGGCCCCCAGACACCCTCGGCGCGGGGGTCCCTGCCCTGCCGGCCCTGATCGCCCTGCCGTTCTGAGGGAGGGTAGCCCGGTTCGTTGACACCCCGGGGCGGCGGGCATGTACTTAAATTGGCTCGCCAAGTAGAGCCAAAAAACCACGAAGCGGCCCACGCTTCCGTGCGGCCGCCTTTAACCACATGGAGGTCGAAAATGGGACAGGCACGCGAGGTCATGGACCGGTTTACCGCGTCCATGGACACTCAGGACAGGGATGCGTTGGCTCGAACCTACGCCGATGAGGCCGTGCTCTTCACCCCGGATGAAGGGCAGATCACCGGGCGTGACAAGATCACCAGCTACCTTGACCACTTCTGGGAGGCATTCCCGGACATCAAGTATGAGTACACGGCCAAGTACGATGCCGGGGACGTGGCAATCGATGAGGGCTACGTTGTGGCAACGAACACCGGCCCCATCAGGTTGCCGTCCGGAGAGACCCTGCCGCCTACCGGCAAGAAGGTCAGGGTCCGGAGCTGCGACATCGCCCAGGTGGAAGCGGGACAGATCAAATCGCACCACTTCTACTTTGACCAGCTGGATTACATGGCACAGCTCGGACTCCTTCCTGAGTCCCTGACCAGGCAACTGTCCAGCCACTAAGAAGTGCTCTGTTGGCGGCTGGCGGGCAACGAGGCGTTGTCCGCCGGCCGCCGCTTCACCGGGGTGCTAGCCGTGGGTGATTGCCGCCCCCAGGAGCCCGAACAGCGTCCCGGCCGCTACAGCAATCAGGGCCCGTGTCCGGGCGGGATACAGCCAGCGCACGGCGAACACAGCCACCGCGAGGATGAAGCCGTTCACCACGCTCAGGAGGATCGCCACCCATTCGCTTCCGGTGGAGACCCCGAAACCTCCGCCGCTGCACCCGCTGATCCCGCACCAGGAAAAGCGCGCCACGAGCCACTGCGGAAGGCTGAGCCCCACAGCCAGGGGCACCGCCCACAGAAGGTTTTTCGTGTTTTGGTTGACCCCGCGGGGCCTAGCCACCTGATCGGCGGCTGATTCTGGCGGCGTGGCCGGAGCAGCGGTGACGGCGGCCCTGGCGCGAGCAGGCGCGCGCTTCCGGGTACTGAGGACCACCCACCGGAACACCGCTGCGTTGACCGCCGCAAGGGCAAGGTATCCCAGATAGTAGAGCAGCGCCGTCGGGGTTAACCCGCCGAAGCTGAACTCGCGGGGCCACGGCGGACGCAGGAGATCCAGCAGGATGCCGACCACCAGGTATGCGGCCGAAACGGGCAGCGTCAGCAGCATCAGCGCCCGCAGCAGCCACAGCTGGTCCAGCCCCAGGATGAACGCGCTGTTCAGGAGCGCAACGGCACCAACGGCAGCTGTCACTGACAAATAAGTTACGACGGCGGTGTTCGCCCAGCGGGGCATTGATCTTTTGTCCGGCCGAGATTCCCTGCGCACAACGTTCCCCCTGATCGCCGTTGCCGGCTGGTGCAAACTGCGCCGGCACTCTGATGGTCGCACGCTGGGCGCCATGAGTCCCGCAAGCCGGGCTCCGCCGATGGACTACCGGACCAGCACTGTGGGCTTTTACTTGGTCCTGGTGGCCCCGCCGCCGCCCTTAAGATGAGGCATGGACTTCGTGGGTACGCTCTGGACGATTGTGGGGGCGGCGCTGATTCTGCTGATGATCGCCGACGTCTTCCAAACCCTCCTGTATCCGCACGGCTCCGGCCCGGTGGGACGGGCGATCATGCGCGGGTTCTGGCTGCTGTCCCGGGAACTGCGCGGCCGCGGACCCTTCATCGCAGCCCCTTTGGCCATGGCCGCCGTGATCGCCGCATGGGCCGCCCTGGCAGCCATCGGTTGGGCCCTGCTGTACCTGCCCCACCTGCCGGACGGTTTTGTTTTCGGGGCCGGCGTTCCGCAACGGGGCGACTTTGCCGAAGCCCTCTACATTTCCCTGGTGACCCTGTCCACCGTGGGCTTCGGGGAGATTGTCCCGGCACATCCGCTGCTCAGGCTGGTCGCCGCCCTGCAGGCGGTAACAGGATTCGGGCTGCTGACCGCAACAGTCACCTGGATCCTGCAGACCTACCCGGCCCTGAACCGCCGCCGTGCCCTGGCCCACCAGCTGAACCTGTTCAAGGAGGCGGCAGGGCCCGACGGCCTGGCTTCGCTGGAACCCCGGCATGCCGCCGGGCTGCTGGAGTCGATGGCCGGAAGCGTGGCGGCGGTGAGCATCGACCTGCTCGCGTTCCACGAAAGCTATTACTTCCGCGAAGTGGAGCAGCGGGGTTCCCTGCCGGCAACCATTGCCTACGCCCAGCAACTCTCATCCCAGGCCCAGCACAGCGAAAACCCCGAACTCCAGTTCGCCGGGCGGATGCTGCACGCAGCGCTGGAAGGGCTCGCGGACGTCCTCCGCGGCAGGTTCGGCCATGCCGGAACAACGTCCGCCGACGTGTTCGACAGCTACGAACTCCACCACCGGCACCGCAAGTCCGGGCCCGCGGAATAGTCAGGTTAAGTACAGCTACTTCACCCAGCCCGCCTTCTGCAGCCAATCCCTGAGGATGGGCAGGACGACGGCGCTGTGCATCGCACCCAGATGGTCCAGGCCGGGGAGGACACGGACGTCCCACCCTGCTTTGGTCAGCGTGCCCCGGTGCCGTGCCAGCGGCTCTCCGATTTTCACCTGGACTCCGCCCCAGACGGGTTTGTAGTCAATGCTGTCCTCGGCGCCGGCGAAAGCGAGCCGCGGCAGGTCAGCGGGAAGCACTGCGGCAATGTCATCAAAGTCCTGCAGCGCCTCGTACAGGGTGACGAACTGCTGCGTCTGGTCCTCGGTGGTCTGAACGGACACCGAGTCCCAGTCCCCCGGCTCGGGTTTAGGGACCTGCGCGGCAGGTTCGCCGGCGGCCTGGACCGACATCACATGCGCTGCCCGGGTGACCGTCAGCATGGTCTGGTACGGGCCGTCAAGCGGCGGGAAGCCGCCCATGGCGAGCGCCCGTAGACGGTCTGTGCGGAGTGCAAGCTGCAGGCCGCTCAGTGCCAGCCAGGAGTAGCCGTAGTAGGCGAAGGTTTCGGCACCGGCGGCGTCGGCAATGGCCAGCAGGTCAGCTGCGATGTTTTCAGGGGTGAGCGTATCCGGCGCCGGGTGCGCCATCCGGTGGGCTTCGTAGTCGGCCGCGATCACCAGGTTCGTCCCGGCCAATCCCTCGATGAGGTTGGGCCCCAGGTCGGGGTCCCCGCCCCACTGGCGCAGCGTCTCCGCCTCCGCCGCGGTGTGCGGGGCGAGGCTGACCGGCAGGAGGATGGCCGGGCCGTCTCCTCTGATGGTGAGCGGAATGGTGGTCCCGTCATGCAGGACCGCCTCGGCCTTGCCGGTCAAAGGTTTGCCGCTTCTTTCCGGCTTCAGGCCCTTGGCATACGCGGCCTGCCCCACGTGCTGGAGGCAGTCAGCAAGAGTGCTGACCAGGCGCACACCGAGGGTCACCGGCGGGTCCCAGCTTTCGTCAACGACGCGGTCCAGATCAGCGTCCGCAACAGTCTCCAGAAAGCCGGCGGTCTGCCGGTGGACGGCATTGTAGTACTCCACCAGCAGCTCCGGACGGGCCCGGACCGAGTCCACCTGGTCCGCCGTGTGGCCGTAGCCGGTGTCACGCCTGGACAGCGGCAGGTCGAACCGCCCCACAAAGTCCTGGGCGGTCCACACCTGTTCCAGGCCGGCGGCGGAGGCCACCTGCGCGTCCTCTACCCGGCTGAGATGCCAGACCAGCCACGTGATCGAATTTCCGGTGCCGCCCGGCCGGCGGACCATCGCGTCGTCGTCGACCCCTTCCAGCACGGCTTCCACGGTCTCGCGGATCCGGCCGAAGGCATCCAGCAGCAGTTCGTTGGATTTCATCGGGTCCCCTCGCTGTGCGGTGCTAGGCGTTGTCGGTGAGCCCCATGCTAGCCCCGGCCCGCATGTATTGCGCCTGCTGCTGCACAACCTTGTCAGTGCAAAGGGTGGACGGGAGGCTCCCCGGCCTCCCGCTCCACGAGGGCTTTGAAGTTGGCGAGTTCCTTCCGGGCCTCCGATCCGCTGAGGATGGCGCGCTCCACCAGCCTGCCCACCAGGCCGAGCCCGCGGGGCCAGTGCGTCTCGGCCCGGACGCGCAGCAAAGTGCCGTCCTGTTCGGGCTGAAGCCTGCTGTCGACGTCGAACTTCAGCCCAAAGTAGGCCACGGTACTGGTGACAATCCGGTGCGGAGGATCTGCCGACAGCACCGTGGTGCGGGCGGTCCCGGGCTTGCGGGTCGAGGTGTAGGTGGAGCCCGGCCGGTCTGCGGGACCCTGAATATCTGCGATGACAGGCGAGCCGGTCTGCCACTCGGGCAGGCGGGACGGGTCGACGTAGGCCCGCCAGACATCCTCCGGCGGGGCCTTGATCCACTCTGAATATTCAAAGGCGCCCATGCGTCCCCTACCCCGGGTTAACCCCGTGCGGGCACGTTGCCCGCACGGGCGTATCGGCCGGAGGCTAGGTCCGCTGCGAGAGGCTGAGGATGTTCCCCTCGCTGTCCAGGAACCAGGCTCCCTTGCCCCAGGTGTTGTCGACGACGCCGTTCTCCGTCTTCAGGCCGGGCAGGTCGTACTCCTCAAAAGTGACTCCTTTTGCCCTCAATTCCTCCATCTCGCGTTCAAGGTTGTCGGTGAGCCAGCCCATCTGGGTGTTCTTGGCGGTCCCTGCATTCTCTGTCTCGTAAATCAGGAAGCCCGTTCCGTCGCTGCCGCGGTAGAGGAGGCCGTCCTCCATGGATTCGGAGGGTTCCAGGCCCAGCTTGTCCCGGTAGAAATCCTTTGCCCTGTTGATGTCCTTCGCGGGAAGGACAGCCATAAGCGCTGAATCCTTGAGCATGTTGATTTCCTTCTGTGCATTGCTTTCGCATTGATGGCGGTGCTCTCCCCCTGGTGCGGTCCGGAACTTCCCTGCGCGGCCCGCGTGGCCGTCCCATGCGCCAAGTGCCGGGGCGGCTACCTGGGACTCTGCGACGCCCCGCCAGCCATCATTGGCGCGAGGGTCCCCGAAGCTTATGTGGCCATTATGGAACGATCCGGGGCAGACCGAAATAGGGGATTCCTTGCGCCGTCCAGCGGGCATTCCGGGAGCCCTACTTCAGGATCTCGGCCCGGCGCAGCCTGACTATTTCTTCGAGCACGTCCTCGGGCAGGGGATGCTCCGGGGTGAAGCGGATGGTCCCCTTGGACAGCGAATACCCCTCCAGCCGGTCCGCGACGGCGTCAATCACCGCGGGCGAAAACGGAAAGACCGAGAGGTGCTTGGCTGCTGCCGTGACGCCGAGCAGGGGCTTGCCCTCAAACCTCAGGGCAGGCATCCCGTAGCTCATGCCCTCCTCAGCCTCAGGCACCACCGTCCGGGCGATCTGGATCACCCGTTGCAGGCAGCCGCGGTTCGGTTCAGGCAGTCCGGCCAGGGAATCGTCAACGGCACCCATGCAGCGATTGTATTCCTGCAGGTCCCGCCGGGGTAGGCGCACAGTCCGGTCGGAAATCACGACGGCGGCATCCGGCAGAGTGACCGCTACCGGTCGGTCTTGACCACAGTGAAAAGGACAGCAGAATCCTCGTCAGCTTTGAGGCTGTGCAGCCCGTTCGGCACGATCAGCAGATCCCCCGCCTTGCCCTGCCAGGCTTCGGTGCCGGCCTTCAGCCAGACGGTGCCCTTCAGTACCAGGACCGTGGCTTCGCCGGGGTTCTGGTGTTCGCTCAGCTGCGTCCCTGCCCGGAAGGCCATCACAGTCTGGCGGAGCTTCTTTTCGTGCCCGCCGAAGGCTGTGTCTGCGGCGCGTCCGCTGGGCGCGGCCACAGCGGCCGCGATCTGCTGGCGGGCGAGGGCTTCGATCGATATTTTCTGCATGTGGCTACCGTACCCACGATTGCCCGCGGTGCCGAGGGCCATTCGCCCCGAGCCATGTTTATGTTGATACTTCACCGGGGGCACAAACTGACTGGCAGGTACGGGATGGACGCGGACGTCATCATCATCGGCGGCGGGCTGGCCGGGCTGGTGGCATGCAACGAGCTGGTCCGGGCCGGCAAGCGGGTGGCCGTCATTGACCAAGAGAACCCGGCCAACCTGGGCGGCCAGGCGTTCTGGTCCCTCGGCGGCATGTTCCTGGTCAACAGCCCCATGCAGCGCAGGCTGGGGGTCCGTGATTCGTTTGACCTTGCCTGGCAGGACTGGCAGGGCTCCGCGCAATGGGACCGGCTCACGGGTGAGCATCCGGAGGACGAGTGGGCCCGCCAGTGGGGCCGGGCCTATGTCGAGTTCGCGGCGGGCGAGAAACGCTCCTGGCTGCAGGAACAGGGCATCAGATTCACCCCGCTGGTGGGCTGGGCGGAACGCGGCGACGGCAGGGCGGGCGGTCACGGCAACTCCGTGCCCCGGTTCCACGTCCCGTGGGGCACCGGCACCGGGATCTCCGAACCGTTCGCCAACAAGGCCCGTGCGGCGGCTGAAACCGGCCAGGTCCGGTTCTACTTCCGCCACCAGGCGGACGGATTAACGGTCGACGGCGGCACCGTCACCGGCGTGCGCGGCACGGTCCTCGCAGCGGATCCGTCGCCGCGCGGAGTGTCCTCGAACCGGGATGCTGTTGGGGAGTTTGAGCTGCGTGCCCAGGCTGTGATCATCGCCAGCGGCGGGATCGGCGGCAACCACGAACAGGTGCGCAGGTGGTGGCCGGAGCGTCTTGGCACAGCCCCGAACACCATGATCACGGGGGTCCCCCGGCACGTCGACGGCCGCATGCTGGACATAGCCGACGGTTCCGGCGTCCGGCTGGTGAACCGCGACCGCATGTGGCACTACACCGAGGGAATCAAGAACTGGAACCCCATCTGGCCGGACCACGCCATCCGGATCCTGCCCGGGCCGTCGTCGATGTGGTTCGACGCCCTGGGCCGCCGGCTTCCCACCCCAGCCCTGCCCGGTTACGACACCCTGGGCACCCTGAGTCTGCTGCGGAGCACGCGTGACCTCCAGCGCCATGACCACTCCTGGTTCATCCTCAACCAGAGGATCATCGAGAAGGAGTTCGCGCTCTCGGGCTCGGAGCAGAACCCCGACATCACCAACCGGGACATGAAACTGCTGCTCCGGACCCGGCTGGGCCGCGGTGCAGCGGCTCCCATCGAGGCGTTCAAGGAACACGGCGCCGACTTCGTTGTGGCAGACAACCTGGCGGATCTGGTGCGCGGGATGAACGGCCTCACCGCGGAACCGCTGCTCGACGTCGCGGAAATCCACCGGCAGGTCACCGAACGCGATGCGGAAATCAGGAACCCCTACACCAAAGACGTGCAGGTCATGGGCATCCGCAACAGCCGCCGCTTCCTCGGGGACAGGCTCTTCCGAACCGTGAAGCCGCACAGGATCCTGGACCCCGCTGCCGGACCGCTGATCGCCGTGAAACTGCACATCGTCACCCGCAAAACGCTGGGCGGCATCCAGACCGACCTCACGGGGCAGGCCTTCGCCAAGGACGGTTCCCGCATCCCCGGCCTCTACGCGGCCGGCGAGGCAGCAGGGTTCGGCGGAGGCGGGGCGCACGGCTACAACGCCCTCGAAGGCACCTTCCTGGGCGGCTGTATTTTCACCGGCCGGACCGCCGGGCGGTCCCTCGCACGCTTGCTCTAGCCTGCGAGGCGGCGGCCGCTCCTGCCTTAAGCAGCCTCGAGGACGGCCTTAAGCTTCGCGAGCTGCGCCACTTCGGCCTCCATGGTGCGGGAGATGAGGGGACCCACTATCTATCTTCATCAGGCCCTTGGGCTCAAGGTCCAGGCTGAAGCGGACCCTCGTCCCGCCGTCGACCTGGCTAAGGAAGTACTCACCCTTGGGCCGCGCCGGACCGGCCACCACCTGGAAGGCGAGCCGCCTGCCGGGCTCGGCTGCGGTGATCTCGTAGTCGCCCGCGAGTGGCCGGCCGCCCGGACCGGACAGGGTCTGGCTGTAGACGGCACCAAGGGCCCCTGCTGAACCGCTTTTCAGGGAGATGGCCTGCACCCCTGAACGCCATGCCGGGTTGTTCAAACCGTCCGCGAGGAAGGCGTAAACGTCCTCAGCCGTGCGGTTGATGGTTGTTTCATTTTCGGCGTGAGCCATGGCTGCCCCTTAGCAGGTCCTGTGTCCCGGCCGATTCTTCGCGACGGGTCATGCTGTCCACACTCTATGCGCCGGAACCATCAGTGGGGCGGCCCCACAGCGGGATAATGGAACCATGACCTATCAGGATCAGGACCGGGACCCGTGGGAGGAGTTCGACCGGCTCAAGCCCGCAGCTCCGGACCGTGTTGAGGGCTACCCGGGCGGGGAGCCAGTGGGCTTCGGCTTCCGGACCGGCGTGCGCAGCGCGAAAGTTGCCATCGGGTTCGCCGTCTACGCACTGGTCCTGGGAACAACGCTTGTCATCACCGGTGCCGTGGTGTTTATTGCCCAGGGCGAGTGGCTGCTCCTCGCCCTCATGGCCGTGATCGAGGCCATCTTCATCTTTGCGTTCATCCGGCTGGTGCGGCAGGCCCGCACCCGCCGCCACTCAAGCTAGGAACCGTTTCGAACAGGGCGGGCGCCGAGCGGTAAGGAAGCCCTAGCCCTGCTGGTCGACGGCTGACATGTCGCCGACGCCGGGCGTGCCCTCGGCGAGCGCATAGCGCTGCAGAACCGCTCCCTTCGGTGAGGCGATGACCGGCTCGATTAGCCTCAGGTTGGTCGGGACCACCCCTCCGGCGAAGACCTTCTTTCCGCTGCCGAGGAGGATCGGATGCACCCATAAGGTGAGCCGGTCGAAGAGCCGCTCCGCAAAGAGGGTCTGCACGAAGTCGAGGCTGCCGATGACATGGATGTTCTCGTGCCGTTCACGCAGTTCGCGGACGGAAGCGATGACATCAGGACCGAGCAGCGTGGACCCTGCCCACTCGAGGGTGGGCGTCCGGCGCGAGGCAACGTATTTCGGGAGCCGGTTGAACAGCTCTGCGATGTCCCCGCGGGCGTGCGGCCAGTATCCGGCAAAGATGTCGTAGGTCCGGCGGCCCAGCAGCAGCGCGTCCATCCCCGCCATCCCGGCGTCGATCTGCTCGCCCACCACCTCGTCTATGAGCGGCGCCTGCCAGCCGCCAAACGTGAACCCGCCTTCAGGATCCTCGTCCGGACCGCCGGGCGCCTGCGCGACGCCGTCGAGCGTGGTGAACAGGTCAATGTGGATCAGTCCCATGCCAGGTTCCTTCCTTTGAATGCCGCTAGGACCGGGCTGCACGGATTGAACGGCGGACAGCGGAGCCGATCACCGAGATGACCGGCACCAGGCACGCCAGCATGACGATGGTGTTGGGCCGGAACACCGCGTGCCCGCCGGCGTCGCGGTAGACACCCAGCGGCAGCACCATGCCGCCTCCCCCTCCGCCGGATGAACCGCCCTCGGCATCATTGCCGCCACCAAAACCGAAGGAAACGAGGGCAACCGGAATGACTTCTTCCCCGCCCACCTGCCGGGGTTGGCCGTAGGCCTTGGACACGCCGACGTTCTTCATTGCTTCCACCAGGAACGAAAAAGTATCAGCCATGGATCCACCATAGGCTCGGGCCGCGGCGATGGCCATGGAATACTTCGTCCATGCCTGCCCACCCCGCCCCGCTGGCCGAAACCGTCATCCATGAGCCTGCCCGCGCCCAGTTCGAGGCCTTCCTCGATGACCACCGGAACATGCTTAACGCCTGCCTGGACGGCCTGACCGAGGACCAGGCGCGGCGGCAGCTGGTGCCATCCCGGACCACGCTTCTGGGCCTGGTCAAACACGCCATTTTCGTGGAAAAGGTCTGGTTCAATGAGGCCATCACCTGCCGGTCCCGCGCCGAGATCGGCATCCCGGCCACCCCCGATGAGTCGTTCATCCTCACGGACGGTGACACCATCGCGACCGTCCAGGCGGCACACGAGCGGGCCTGCGACGCGTCCCGCAGGGCCACGTCCCAGCTGATGCTCGACGACGAGCTGCCCGGCAACCGCCGCGGCCCGCTTCCCCTGCGCTGGGTGTACCTTCACATGCTGCGCGAACTGGCCCAGCACTGCGGGCACGCGGACATCCTGCGCGAGCAGATCCTCAGCAGCTAAGCTCCGGACGCGCCGTCCCGCGCGGGGGGGTCAGGCTTTGTTCGCCTTCGCAGCGGATGACAGGGAGGCAAGCCCGCGCTCGAAGTCTGTTCCGACCATCTTGTCCATGTTCATGAACAGGGCGAAGACCTTCGCGAGTCCCTTATTTTCGCCGGTCATCCGCCACGTCACCCGTGTGCCGCCGTCGGCCGGTGTAAACGTGAATGTGGTGGGATTGACGGCTTTGAAGGGCTTGGTGAATTCGAGCCGCACACTGATGCTCCGCGGAAAATCAGACTCGACAATCTCCATGTTGCCGCTGCCTGCCTTGCGGTTGCCGCTCCAGGCGTACTTTGCCCCGATGCCGGCGTCGTTGCCGGAATAGGTGCGGTCCATGGTGGGGTCGACGGCCTCCCACGGGGACCACTTGGTCCACTCGTGAAAGCTGTTGACCAGCGGAAAGACTGCTTCCGCCGGTGCGGGAATGAGGGCGCTGCGCGTTACTTCGTAAGGTGACATGCGGCCATCATAGGCTCGCCCGGGTTCAAACAACATGTCCCGCATCCGCCGTTCACCGGCTGTTTCAAGGAGGGACGCTTCGCTCTTCTACGCTCGCCTGAGCGGCGGCCTGAACCACGGCCGCCAGAGCGACGAGAGGCAGCAATGACTACCGGAATCCACCAGACCAAACTGAGCAGGCGGGCGGCCCTCGCCGCGGCCGGAACCCTTGGAGCGCTCGGGCTCACCGTTGCCTCCGGCGTGGCGGGCAATGCAGCCCCGGGAACAAAGGTACCCAAGCCCACCCTCGCCTTTCGTCCGGACGGCGGATTCAAGGTGGTCCAGTTCAACGACACCCAGGACGACGAGCAGACCGATCGCCGCACCATCGAACTCATGGACAAGACCCTGGACGCGGAAAAGCCCGACTTCGTGGTGATCAACGGTGACGTGATCAACGGCGGCTGCGACTCAGAGCTGGAGGTCAAGCAGGCGCTGAACCACGTGGTCCAGCCGATGGAAAGCCGGAAGATCCCCTGGGCGGTCACGTTCGGCAACCACGACGAGGATTCGGTGGCCCGGACCGGCATGACCGAGGCCCGGATGCTCCGGACACCATCGACGGACAGGACTTCCAGGGCTACCCCGACTGGGACTGGGTACGCATGGACCAGGTCACCTGGTACCGCAACACGTCCATTGCTACGGAGCAGAAGTACGGCAAGAAGATCCCGTCCCTCATGTGGGGCCATATAGCGCTCCACGAGCACCGCAACATGTGGTTCGCCAGCCTCGACTCTCGGACGGATGCCGACCACGCCCGTGCCCTCACGAAGCACAGCATCGTGGGCGAACGGAACGAGGACGAGTGCCCCGGCCCCATCAACTCAGGCCTGTTCAGCGCCTTCCTTGAGCGGGGCGACGTCCGCGGCTACTTCGTGGGCCACGACCACGTGAACACCTATGTGGGCAACTACTACGGCGTGCAGCTCGGCTACGCACCCGGCACCGGATTCGGCGCCTACGGGCTGTCCGGTCCTGAGCGCAACCGCCTTCGCGGTGCGCGTGTCTTTGAACTGGATGAGAACCGCCCCGGCATCTACAAGGACACACGGCTCGTCTTCGCCAAGGACCTGGGCATCGACCTGACGGCCAACGACCAGCCGATTGTTCCCCGGCCGCTAAACCCCGCGCAGCTGTAGCTTTCAGCACGCGCGGGAGGCGGGGGAGGCGGAGGAACGCTAGTCCGCCCGCTCCCGCCACAGCAAGGTCACGCCGAACACCACCGCGCTGAGCACCAGCATGGCCAGCACCATCAGCCCCCAGCTCTCCTGGTCCACGCCGCTGCCGGCGAACACGCCGATCAGGACGGTGGCGGTGATCGCACCCACATAGCGGCAGGTCTGGAAGATGCCCGCGGCCACGCCGCGTTCCTGAGGCAGCGTGGAGACGTACATGCCCTGGTTCGACGCGATGCTCACCACCCCGTACGGGATGCCGATCAGCGCCGTAAGGGCCAGGACCAGCGGGATGGCCAGTGAGGCGGTGAGGAGCCACATGAGGGCGGCCGCCCCCGTGAGAAGTACGACGCCGGCAATCATCACCCGCCGCACGCCGAACCGGCCCATGGCCCGGACAGCCCACGGCGTCGCCAGAACGGACAGGGTCGCCATGGGCAGCATCAGCAGGCCCACCAGGCCGGGATCGTAGCCGCCGGCTTCCTGCAGCAGCTGCGGCAGGCCAAAGAACACGAAGTAGTAGACGCCGTTGAACACGGCGAATCCCACGTACACGAGCATGAGCGGCCGGTTGCGGCCCAGGAGGCGCAGGTCCAGGAACGGCGGGCTGAAGCGGAGCTCCCGCCAGGCGAACAGCGCGGCCACCACGGTTCCTGCCCCCAGCAGGTACCAGCGGTAGCCCGGCGCGACGTCCAGCAGGGCCATCATCACCAGCAGCAGGGAACTGACGAAAGCCAGGATGCCGGGGATGTCCGAGTCGCGCAGCAGCTCGGCGAAACGTCCGCGTTCCCTGGCCTCATCCGCGGGCGCTGTCTGCCTGACGATCAGCAGCGCCGCCAGGGACAGCGGGACGTTGACCAGGAACAGCGCCTCCCAGCCCACGAAACCCACCAGCAGCCCGCCGAGCACCGGCCCCACCGCTGCCGCGGAGGTGTTGGCCATCTGGATCCTGCCCAGCGGCCGGGCCGACTCCAGCCTGGACCGGTGAACTATGGCACCCACCATCACCACCGCACTGGGGTAGGCCGTGGCAGTGCCAAGCGCCATCACGGCACGAGCCACGCACAGCAACGCGAAGTTCGGCGAAAACGGCGCCAGCGCACAGGTCACGGCCACCAGCGCCATCCCGAGCATGAACATCCGCCGCGGCCCGAACCGGTCAGCGAGCCGGCCCATCAGCGGCTGGCCGGCGGCGGAGCTCAGATAGAAGGACGTGACCACCCAGGTGACCGTGGCGACGTCGAGCCCGAAATCCGCGCGCAGCACCACCAGCGCCACGGCGATCATGGACGAATTCAGCGGGTTCAGTGCCGTGCCCAGGCTGAGGCCGGCCACTGCCAGGCCGGTCCGTGGATTGTTGCTCACGGAAACAGTCTGGTGCACACGGCCGCCCGACTGCGACTTCGTGAACCCCCGAGGCCCTTAGGCTTTGGAAGCCCGGGCAGCCAACGCGTCCTCCAGGAACTGCAGATGCGCCGGAGTGACGGCCGCTGTGCTGGCCGCGTACTCCGGGTGCTTGGCCAGGTACTTCTTGATGTACGGGCACACCGGCACAATCCCCAGGCCTGCTGCCACGGTGTCGTCCAAGGCCGCCGCGGCGAGCTTCCCGGCAAGGCCCTGGCCGCCGTATTCCTCGTTGATCACCGTGTGGTAGAAAATCCGCTGGGGTGAGCCGCCGCCGTCGTACGACTTGTACGCCGCCTTGCCAATTGCGTTTCCGGCCACGAGCACGTCGAAGCGCTCGCGCGCCGGGTTGTGGCGGACTGTGATTTCAGTCATCGGGAATCTCCTGGGTAGCTGCTCATGCCAGCGTAACCCGGGACTACGAGAGGCGGCCGGCGGTCAGGCCGGCGGCAGCTGCCCACGCCTGCGGGGATCCCGCGTGGTGGTACCTGACCGGAACCGGGAAATCCGTCCGGGAGAATCCGCCGAACAGCTCCGGCAGGGTGTTGCCGAAGTGGGCGGCGGCGTCGCGGATGGCCTCGGCAACGGTCCGGGCCTGGTCCGTCAGCCCGTACGCTGCCATTCCTTCGGCGGCGAGCATGGTGTCATGCGGCCACACCGAGCCGTTGTGATAGGACATCGGGTGGTAATAGTGCTGGCCTTCGGCGAGGGTGCGGATCCCCCAGCCGGTGAAAAAGTCGTCCTGGAGCAGCCGGGTGGCCACTGCACGGGCGTCGGCCGGGTCGAGGATCCCGGCCCACAGCAGGTGCCCGGCATTGGAGGCGAGCGCTTCAACCTGGCGTCCTGCGCCATCCACAGCAAGGGCGGGGAAGTTCCGGTCCGCCATCCAGAAAGCATCCCGGAAGCGGGTTTTCAGTCCGTCCGCAAGCCCGTAAAGCGTGTCGGCCCAGGCCTGGTCGCCCCAATGCTCCTCTGCCAGGCGGGCACATTCCCGCAGGCCGCGCCAAGCGTAGCCCTGCACTTCCGCGAGGGCAATTGCACCCTCCGGCTGGCTTCCGTCGGCCCCCGCCACGGCATCGAACGAATCCTTCCAGCCCTGGTGGAGGAGCCCGGCGGGATCCGGTGTGTAGCGCAGGAAACCGGTGTCCCGCAGGCCGCCGTCGCCGAGAATCCACCCGACGGCGGCGCGGGCCGGCTGCTCCATATCCTTGATGAGCGTGGCGTCCTCCACGTGTCCCAGCGCCATCAGGAACAGCGGCGTGGAATCAACCGTGCCGTAGTAGCGTCCGTAGGGAACGGCGCCCAGCTGGGCGAGTTCGCTGATCCGCACCTCGTGGACGATCTTCCCGGGCTGCTCAACGCGGGCCGGGTCATCCACGGTGCCCTGGGTTGCGGCCAGTGCGCGGAGGACGTCGCCCAGCAGCTGCGGGCTCTCCTTCCGCGTCAGCATGCACGTCAGGAGGGAATCGCGGCCGAACAGCGTCAGGAACCAGGGCAGGCCCGCCGCGGGAATGATCAGCTCGGGCTTGACGGGGCAGGGCATCAGCAGCGAATCGAGGTCCTTGAGGCTCTGGCGCGCCAGGGCCGTCAGCCCGTCATCGGTCGAACCATTGCCTGAACGCACGACGGCGGCGGGAACCGGCTGCTGTGCCTGCGCACTGGTGGAAACGGCTGAGATGGTCAGGGCCTGCGTCTCCCCCGGCCTCACCGGCAGTTCCCAGGACAGCACGGCGCCGACGAAGCGCCCGTCGTCGGATTCGCGGTTGGCCGGTTCGCGGCGTACCACCGGCGGGATGCTCGCCGAAAGGCGGACGCCGGCCTCATAGGTGCGGCCCCGGAAAGTGTGCGTGTAGTGGAACGCCTGCGAGCCGTCGTCGAGCACGTCCAGGCTGCTGGCGGCGCCGCTGAGATCGAAGACCCGGCCGTCGGTGCGGACGGTGAACTGGTCCGCGAAGTCGGTGCCGGCACGCAGCACCAGCCGGGCGCTGATGGTCTCCAGCCCGAGGTTCCGGATGCGCAGGGTTTCGGTGAGGCCGGCGGCGTCGAGCTCCTGGGTACGGAACACGAACAGATCGTGCGTCTGGTTCCGCCGGGCGGCCGGGCTGAGGGCGGTGTTGCGGCGGCCCGGTTCGCGGACGCTGCCCACGTCCCAGAACGTGGAGTCGTTGATCTCCAGGATCCAGCGCGACAGGAGCCGGGTGTCCGCCACGTAAAGGCCTTCGGTGCCCTGGGCGGGTGCGTCGGTGCGGCCGACGCTGCCGTCGGCGGCACCGCGCATCATCGCCCCATGGGCCACCAGGACCGAGACTGCTGACGGGGGTGCGATCGCGGTCATGGTGTGCTCCGGTGGTAGGTGGTTTCGAGGGCGAGGGCGGCGGTCCAGCTGAAGCTGCGTGTGCCGTGCGCCGTTCCGGTCCAGGGGTCAACGTATTCGGGGAAGCCGTGCCGCGCCGCGAGCCTGCCGATGTTGCCGCGGAGGAACTCCGCCTGCGCAGTGCGGCCCAGCCGCTCCAGCGCCTCGGACACCATCCAGGACATGTTGAACCAGGCCGGGCCGCGCCAGTAGAGGGCCGGGTTGTGGTCCTCCGCCGTGGCGTCGTAACTGGGCACCATCAGGGCCCGGCCGTCCATGAAGCGGGGACCGTTGAGGGTTTCCAGCAGCTCGGCGGTGTGGGCCTGTTCCGGCAGCAGCAACGGGATAAGGCCGTTGATGGTTGCTTTCCGGACCACGGTTCCGTCGGTGACGTCCCGGGCCGAGTAGCAGCCCAGTTCCGGCACGTACAGGGCCTCCAAGGCTTTGGTGACCCGCGCCGCCCGCTCCCGGTGCGCTTCATGGGGCAGCCCCAGTTCGGCGGCAATCTCCGCCAGCGCCAGCTCGGAGACCGCGAGGAGGGTGTTGAACATGGGGTCTTCCAGCAGGAAGGGGTAATCGGGGTCGGAGTCGTCGCAGCCGTGGTCCCGGTAGCGTTCAGCCATCCAGAAGTACTTGCCATACTCCTTCTGGCTGGGCCGCTCCCCCGCGTCGGCATGCTGGAGGTCCGGGCGGTCCAGGACCGTCTTGCAGTCTGCCGGGATCCGCGTCATCACGGTGTCCCACAGCGGCGAATTGTCCGTGCCGGACTCCCACGGGTGCACGATGCAGGCCAGCCCGGAGCCGCCGCGGTCCCGGCGGCCGGAGAGGTATTCGTGCCAGTGCACGAGCTTGGGATAGTTCCGCTCCAGGAAGGACCGGCGACGGGATTCGGCGGGGTCGGCCTGGTGGATTTTCCAGACGGCCCAGGCGTGGTTGGGCGGCTGCACCAGGCCGGCGGTTTCCGCATGCTTCGGTGATCCGGGAATGCCCGGCGACTGCCAGAACGACGCTCCGGGTGAATAGTCCTGGTCCCGGTGCGGATCGAAGATGATCTGCGGCAGCCTGCCGTCATCCCACTGCCCGGCGAAGAGCGCGTCCATTTCCTGGCCGGCGCGGCGGGGCGAGATCCGGCGCAGCCCCATGGCGATGAAGGACGAATCCCAGCTCCACTGGTGCGGGTACAGGCCGGCAGCGGGGACAGTGTGGGTCTTGCGCCAGTTGGCCTCAAGAACCGCCGTGGAACGTGCGGCGATCTGCGCCGCCGTCACGGGAGTGCCGCCGTCCGGAGTGCCGCCGTCGGGAGTCACAGGTACCGCCCCAGGAGGGACGGCACCCGCGGAAGGACGTCCTCGGCCGGACCTGACAGCCGGGACTCGAGGGCGACGGTCCCCTGGTAGCCGATGGATTTCAGGGTGGCGCCGAACAGTGCCCAGTCGATGTTTCCGGCACCGGGTTCCAGGCGGTTCGAATCGCTGGCCTGGACGTGGCCGATGTAGCCGGCGGCGTCCTGGATGGCCGCGGCAGGATCACTTTCCTCGATGTTCATGTGATACGTGTCCGGCGCCAGGCGCACTGAATCCAGGCCCACAAGTTTGAGCAGCCGCACGCCGTCGGCGAGGGTGTTGATCATGTGGTCCTCGTACCGGTTCAGCGGCTCCAGGTAGATTTCCAGGCCTTCTGCGGCAGCGTGCTCGCCAAGTTCGGTGAACGCTTCAACCAGGACGGCGGTGTCCTCCTCACCGGTGCGGGGCGGGATGAAGGGCGGCAGCCGCTTGGAGAACATGCCGTAGGAGGCAGGTGTCATCACGCCACTGCCGTCGATTTCGGCCATTACGCTCAGCTGCGACTTCAGTTGGACGACGGCGTCCTTCCGCAGTGCGTCATCGAACGCACCGACGAAGTGCGGCATGTCCACGCACGCGGTGGGCATCACGACGCCGGCGTTCCGGGCCCGGCGGAGTTCGGGCAGGCGCGCCTTGAACTGCAGGTCGCCGGCGGAACGCAGTTCGATTCCGTCGAAGCCCCAGGCCAGGGCGTGTTCGAATTTTTCTTCCAGGCTGGTGCCCGGCAGGTGCTGCTCCTGGACGGTAATGAGGGTCATGGGAACTCCAATACAACCTGGAGCGCGGACTCCGGGTCCGTGTCCAGGAGTTCATAGGCTTTGGCAGCATCTGCCAGGGAAAAGGTGTGGGTCACCAGCGCGGGCGCGTTCACGCGTCCGTCGGCGAGGTGGTCGACGACGGTCTGCTGCAGCCGCGGCACGGTCCAGCGGGAGCGGAGCCGGTTGGGGACGGAACCGATCTGGGAGGCGAGGACCTGCACGCGGTTGTGGTGGAACTCCTCGCCGAACCGGACACCGGCTGCCTCGCCCTGGTAGAAGCCGGCGGCGATGACAGTCCCGTCGGCGCCCACCGCGCGGGTGGCTTCGTGGAGCGCCTTGTAGTTGCCGCTGAGTTCGATGGCCACGTCAACGCCGGCGCCGCCGGTGATCCGGCGGATGTCCCCGGCCAGTTGAGGAGCCGGAGTGAGGGCGTGGAGGGCGCCCCATTCGAGCGCACGACGGCGGCGGGACGGGATCCCGTCCACGGCGATCACCTTCGCACCGTTAAGCACCGCGAAGCGGGTGGCGAGCAGGCCGATGACGCCCTGGCCGAAGATGGCGACGGTGGAGCCGGGACCAAGGTCTGCGGCCAGCACGGCGCTGAGGGCGATCGCGCCGACACGGACGAAAGCCCCGGCCAGCGGATCCATTCCCTCCGGCAGCACGTGGCCGCGCAGGGATTCCGCGGCCAGGATGCCCTCGTCGCGGTGGCCCCAGATACCCCAGACGATGTCGCCCACCTGGACCGGAGCGCCAGCCGCGGGAGCGCCCGCCCCGGGGTTCGCTGTGCCTTGCCCGGCAGCCTGTCCGTTCGGCGGTGCCACCTCCACCACTTCGCCCACTTCCGAGTAGCCCCAGGCATCCAGGGGATAGCCGAGGGCTTCAGTCCCGGGCCCGAAAAGCCGTGACTCGGGATCCCAGATTGAGGTCAGGTACGGGTTGGTGCCGCGGTAGGCAGTGAGCTCGGTGCCCGCTGAAATGCCGGAATAGATGGTCCGTACCCGGGCCTGGCCGGCTTCGAGCGGAACGGACGGCTGGTCGATCACAGAGACGCTGCGCGGCGCCGCGATGCGGAGGAAACGGGACACTTTCGGACGGTCCTTTGGTGTATGCGAAGGGGGTGGGGCGGATCAGATAGTGATGTAACCGACATTAGCACAACCGCTAGCCCACTTGTGTATAGACGTTAGGCATAATCTGCAGTATCTTCATCACATGCTCTCCGACGCCTCCCCGAGGCAATCCCCTGCCGGATATCCGCCCGTGAAGGTGGGACTGGTGGGCGCAGGACAGTGGGCCGCCACCATGCACGCACCCCTGCACAGCGCAGGTGCCGAGACCCAGCTTGCCGGGATCTGGTCCGCCGGCGGCAGCAGCGCCGCGGCCCTGGCGGCTGAGCATGGGGTGCCAGCCTTCGGGTCGTTCGAGGAGCTCCTGGCGTCCTGCGAAGCAGTGGATTTCGCGGTGCCACCCCCGGTCCAGGCCGTTCTCGCTCCCCGGGCGGCCGACGCCGGGCTGGCCCTGCTGCTTGAGAAGCCGCTGGGCGCTTCCCTTCAGCAGGCAACCGCGGTAGCCGATGCTGTCCTCCGCAACGGTGTGGCAAACGCCGTCGTCCTGACCAAGCGCTACCACCAGCGGACCCGCAGCTTCCTCGCGGCCGCGGCGGAACTGTGCAGCCAGGGCGCCGTGCTGGGCGCGACCGGGACCTACCTGCACGGCGGGTTCCTGGCCGGCGGCTTTGTGGACAGCGCCCGCAGTGCCCAGGAGGCCGGCCAGTCCGGCCAGTCCGGCCAGTCCGGCCAAGGCGCTCTCGGGGCTCCAGGCTGGCGTGACGAGTTCGGCGCGCTGTACGATCTGGGCCCGCACCTGCTGGACCTGATGGACCTCGCCGCCGGGCCGGTCGAAGCCGTCCGCGCCGAGGGCAGCAAGGAGTATTCAGCCCTGACCACTTTCCACAGCGGCGGTGCCACCGGGCAGGCTTCCCTCTCCGGTTCTGTGCGGTTGCCGGCGGCCAGGACCACGCTCAGCCTGTATTCAGCGGCCGGCAGCCTGGACTACACCACCGAAGGGATGGACCACGCGGAATGCTGGCCGGTGCTCCGCCGCGAGTTTGCCGACGCCGTCCGGCTGGGCTCAGCCGTGACAGTGGACGTGGAGCGGGCCCTCTACGTGCAGGCCCTGGTTGAGGCCGCCGCCCTTTCATCCCGGGAACAACGTCGGGTGAACCTTGCCGGCCTTCTGTTGGGCGGCTGAAATTGAAAGACCATGGACTGCCCACGCCCGTGCTGGAGATCGGCGGCACGCACGTCACCGCTGCCTTGGTTCAGGGCGCTGGGGAAGGTGGCTGGCAGGTTGTGCCGGACAGCCTTGTCCGCCGCGACCTTGACGCGCATGCGTCCGCGGCTTCCCTGCTCGACGCCGTCGCCGCCGCCGCAAACTCTCTAGACGCCGTCGCCACCACCGCAAACCCGCCCGGCCAAGCCCACAACGGCCGGTGGGGCGTGGCACTGCCCGGTCCGTTCGACTACCTCACCGGGATAGCCCGGTACGAGCACGTCGGCAAGTTCGACCAGCTGCAGGGCGTGGATGTCCGCGCCGGCCTGGCGCAGAGGCTGAGCCGGGAGCCCCGCAGCATCACCTTCCTCAACGACGCCGACGCCTTCGGGATCGGCGAATACGTCCTGGGTGCCGCGGGCGGGAGCCGCCGGGCTGTGTGCATCACCCTCGGGACGGGCGTTGGCTCGGTCTTCCTGGCCGACGGCGTCCCCGTCAAGACCGGAGCCGACGTTCCGCCCGACGGGCACTGCTACCTCCTGCAATTCCGCGGCCGCCCGCTCGAGGACACCGTGTCGCGCCGGGCGATCCGCCGCGCCTACGCCGCAGCCACGGCCGCTGTCAGACAAGACGCCGCCGTCAGACGAGATGCCGCCGTCACTGACGACACGGCCGGCACCGATGCGGCAATGACAGATCACGACGCCGGCGCTCCGGACGTGCGCGAGATCGCCGAGGCCTGCCGGGCCGGTGATGCCCTGGCCGCCGCGGTGCTTGGCGACGCTTTCGCCGCAGCCGGCGAAGCCGCGGGGCCATACCTCGAGCGGTTCGGCGCGGAAGTCCTGATCGTCGGCGGCTCCATGGCGGAGTCATGGGACATCGTGGAACCGGCCATCCGGAAAGGCCTGGCAGCCGTGGCACCAGTGCTGGCAACGCTCCCTATCCGGAAGGCGGAGCGGACCGAGGAGGCAGGACTGGTCGGCGCCGCCTTCTGGGCACAGCGTGCCGCCAGCCACTCTTAACCACCGGCGAGCCGTGAACCCGCGGCCGCCGCCCCCGCCACCCTCGCCGGCAGCGCGGTTTCGGTCCCGCGCACGGAGGCTTTGACCGTCGCCAGCTTCTGGCCTGCCCCGGCGCCGTGCGGCCGGATCGTATAAGGGCCAACCGCAGCGGGAATGATGAACGTTTCGGCGTAGCTGACCACAAACGGGGCGAAACTGCCGGACGGGCTTTCCACCACCGCTTCGGCGCCCTCAACGAGGTTCAGGACGTTCACGGTGCCGTGGGTGTGGTGTTCCACCACGTCCGTGAACCAGTGCCGCCGGACCTCGATGAATTCCAGTTCGTGCAGCCCGGTGCGTTCCTCGGTCCAGCCCGGCCCGGAGCCCAGCTCCTCCACCTGGTCCAGCAGCTGCTCGTGGGCCCACTCCGTATTGCGGTCCCACTGGATGTTGCGGCTGGCGTGCTCCACGTGAATGGGACGCGGCCGGCCATCCAGGCCCACGCGGTCCCAGTCCCACATCTTGAAGGTGAAGATGTACGGCGTCGCCGAGATCTCCAGCACCATCGAGTTGGCACCGGAGGCATGGACCGTGCCGGCAGGGATGGAGAAATGGTCATGCTTCTTAGCCGGGAAGGCGTTAACGTAATCCTCTGCCGGGAAGTGCATTCCGCCGTCGGACGCTTCCCTCAACGCCCCCACCATGGCCTCAGGATCCGTACCCGATTTCAGTCCCAGATAGACCACGGCGTCCGGGCCGGCGTCAAGGATGTAGTAGCTCTCATCCTGGGTGTAGTGCATGCCGAAGCGGTCCTGGATGTAGTCGGTAAGCGGGTGGACCTGCAGGGACAGGTTGCCGCCGCCCATGGTGTCCAGGAAGTCGAAGCGGATGGGGAACTCGGCGCCGAACCGTGCATAAGTCTGCGGCCCCAAGAGCGCCGAGGGCTGTGTGAACACCACATCCACGGACGGCAGCTCCACGATGTCCCCGCCGACGTCGAGCAGGATGCTGTTTTCCTCCGGCACGCAGTCGAAGCACCAGGCGTAGTTGTCCGCCCCGGCGTCCAGGCCGATCACCTTTTTCATCCACTGCCCGCCCCACACGCCCGGGTCAAAGAACGGCACCACGCGGAACGGCGCGGCAGCGGCGGCCGCCATCCCCTGGTGGAACGTATCCCCGGTGATCAGCCTTGCCTCGGCGACGCTGCGGTTGGTGTCCAGAACATAGTCGACCGCGGGAAACAGTTGCCGCTTATGCCGGTCCGCCACGCGCCACTCCACAAAGAAACTCCGCTTGTACTTGCGCAGGTTGTCCTCGTTGGTGTTGTGGCAGCGCCAGTTCGGGGCACCCGCCCGCTGCCGCTGCTGCAGCTCCCAGCGCGCCATGTCCGCCAGGACCAGTGTCCGCTCCCGAAGCGGCACCAGTGCCGCTCCCCAGCCCACCAGGACAACGGGAGCGTCCGACGCCGCTACCTGGCGCCCGAGGTCGGCCAGCCTTTCGACGTCGTAAAAGTCGGTGAGGGTGTGGTGGCTGATGACGCCGAAGACGCGGTCGTCCGTGAGGTTGGCCGCGATCAGGGAGTCGATCTCTGCGATGGGGCGCGCTGCCAGTTCTTCAACATTCAGGACCCGGTGCGTTGGTATTGCTTCAGCGATGAATTCCAGGAGCTCGTCCAGCTTCACGCCCGGGTAGGTATCCACCACGATGGTGTCTTTTGCGTTGTCTGCGATTTCCCGCCAGACATCCTGCCCGGACCACGCCCTTGGACTGCCGGGAACAGCAACAGTAGGGAATTTGTCGTAGCGGCTGGGAGGAATGTGGCTCATGGTCTTCCGATCCGGGATTGTTTTGGTAGCGTGCAATGACTGCGTGGGCTGAACCCGGGTTGGGCTGCAGCAGTGCGGTCAACAGGAGAAAGGCAGGTGCCGGGGTGCGGCGGATGGTTGCGTACGGACACTCGTGGGTTGACGGCGACGGCGCCTCGGCTGCGACGTCCTGCCTGGCCGCGCTCGTGGCTGCCGGACTGGACCTGGAGCTGGACAACCGCGGCGTGGGCGGCAGCAGCAGCACCGGGACGGCGGCGCTGGTCCGGGCCTATCCTCCCCCGCCGGCCCGCCTCTACCTGCTCATGACGGGACTGAACGATCTCCGACTGGGCGGGGACGCGGCGTCGGCCCAACAGGGATACACCGACGCCCTGCGGACCATCTTCGCTGCCTTCCGCGAGGCGGCGCCCGATGCTCTGGTGGTTGCCCTCGCCCAGCCCCCGCTGCTGGATTTCAGCCTCCATGCCCCGCACAACCTTGGCTCCAACGTCCTGGTGGACAGCTACAACTCTGAGCTGCGCCGGGTGGCCGCAGGGTTCCCGCACGTGGTGGTCGTGGAGCCTGCCGGGTGGGACGCAGGCACCATGCTGGACGAGGACACCGTGCATCCGAACGATGCCGGCCACCGCTGCCTGGCGCGTGCCGCCGTCGGGGCTGCTACTGCTGCATGGCAATGACAAGTCCCGCCCACGTCTGGGGGACGGCGCCGAGGCCGCGCCCGTTTTCAGGGTTCCAGTATTCCGCCCAGCCGCTGGCCGCGGCACCCTTGGCCGTGAGCTCGGCGAGCGCAGCACTCTCCTGCTCCATGCCCAGCCGCCGGAAGGCCTGCTGGAAGAGGTAGTTCAGCGGCGGCCACGCCGGGCCGCGCCAGTACATGTCGGGATCGTAGGCGGGGTGTTCCCGGGCCACGTTGGCCGGGCCGAACTCAGCCCCGAACCGGGCCGGGTCCGCCAGCTGCCGCAGTGCAGCGCGCGCCTTGCCGTCGTCCGCCGTCACCAGGGCACCCATCACGCCGTCGCTGATGGGAATCCGGACCGACGGCCCGCCGCCCACCACTGCCCGGTCGGACCAGAGCTGCTCTTCGTTGTCCCACAGCTGATCATCCATGGCGGCCGCCAGCTCGGTGGCCCGCTCGTCGAGCGTGGCATCCCCGGTGACGGCGGCGAGCTCGCGGAGGTTGAACGCGGTGTAGGCATTGAAGGCCGCCGGGCAGGCTACGAAGCTGGTGGACCACTTTGCCGCGCCGTCGTCGTCGAAGAAGACTTCCTTCATGCGCTCCTTGTTCCAGGCGGTGCGGGCGGGGCGGCTGTAGCCCTCCTTGGTGCGCCCGGGCGCGCCCCAATCGTCCCAGCGCGGGGCGTGGTCGTTTCCGGCCTCCCACGGGTGGACCACGTAGATGAGTCCGTCCGGGGTACGGCGTTCGCGCCACAGCCAGTCCAGGCCGGCTTTCGCTTTGGCGAGGGTCCCCTCCGAAAGCGGAATGCCGGCGTCGGACAGTACGCGGGCAGCGTGGCCGAACATGGGCGGCTGCGTCAGTGAGGACGTCTGGCTCAGCGGGCCGAGCCAGGTGTCCGGGCCGGCGCCGCCGTAGCGCATGTGCGGCACCATCCCGTTGTCCAGCTGCCCGGCCAGGACCGCATCGAGCTCCTGCGCGGCACGCGCGTCACCGAGCCGGGCCCAGATGATGGCGTGGAAGCAGGAGTCCCACAGCCAGAGGTGCGGGTAGGTGCCCGGGTTGGGGACGGAGTAGCCGTGGTCCGGGCGCCAGTGGTCCTCCATCAGGCCGTGGACACTGCCGGTGAGTCCACCGGCAGTGTCCGTTGGGCTTGCCATCAGCCTTTCTCCGCGCCGGCCGTCAGGCCTTCGGTGAGGAGCCGTTCGGCTGCGAAGAAGATGATGATGATGGGCAGCGTCAGGATGACCGAGCCCGCCATCAGCACGGTGGTGGGCACTTCGATGCTGCCGGCCAGCTGCGACAGGCCCAGGGAGACGGTCCAGTTGGGCCGGGTATTGACCAGGAACAGCAAGGCGAACAGGAACTCGTTCCACGCGATCATGAATACGAACAGGGCGTTGGAAATGATGGCCGGCATGGCCAGCGGCAGGCTGATGCGGCGCAGCACACCAAGCCGGCTGCACCCGTCCAGGGCTGCGGCTTCCTCCAGGCTGGTGGGGATGGTGTCAAAGTAGTTCCGCAGCATGTAGATGGTGACCGGGATGACCTGGGCGACGTACACAATAAGCAGCGCCACCAGTTGGCCCCGCAGGCCCAGCCGGGTGAAGAAGGTGAACAGCGGGATGGCCAGCAGGATGCTCGGGAACAGGTAGACCGCCAGGAACAGGGCACTGACCTGGCGGCGGCCGAAGAAGTTCAGCCGGCTGATGGCGTAGGAGCCTGGAATGGCCACGAGCAGCGAGATCAGCACCGTACCCAATGCCACCAGTGCACTGTTGCCCATGAACTTCAGGAAGCCCTGTCCGCCGTTTTCCTGTGGCGTGAGGATGTTCTGGTAGGCACTCCAGTCCAGTTCGGCGAACGGGATAACCAGCGAGCCGGGATCCCGCAGGAGGGAGTCCAGGGGCCGGATGCTGAGGATGAACATGTAGTAGAACGGGAAGAGCGTGACCAGCACCAGGCCCACGATCACTACCCAGCGGAGTACACCGAAAACCCGGGTCTCGATGACGTCCCGCGTCCAGCGGGATCCTTCCGGCGGCCGTGCCGGGGAGGCCGGGCGTTTGGTTTCGACGGGAATCGCCATCAGGAGACCTCCTCTTTCTTGCCGAAGAACCGGATGTAGATGCCCACCAGCAGGCCGAGGATGACGGCCAGGACCAGCGCCTGGGCCGAGGCTGCGCCGATATCGCCGCGGGCGGTCAGGAAGTTGAAGACCGTCACGGCAACCACTTCGGTGCCGCCCCCGCCACCCGTGAGCAGGTAGATGTCATCGAAGCTGTTGAAGGTCCAGATGAACCTCAGGACGGACAGCATGGCGATGGTGGGCAGCAGCTGCGGCAGGATGATGTGGAAGAACCGCTGGATGGGCGTTGCGCCGTCCACCCGGGCGGCTTCCTCCAGGCTCTCCGGAATGGCGTTGATCCGCGCGGTGAGGAACAGGAAAGCAAACGGGAAGGACCGCCACATTTCGAACAGGATGACGGCGATCAACGCTGTGGGCACCTCGAAGTTCATCCCGAGGAAGGAGACCTCCCTGGCACGCTCACTCAGGAAGGGAACGGACTCTTCCCAGCCGAAAAACGTCTTGCCCCAGTGGTTGATCAGGCCGAACTGCGGGTCCAGCATGGTGGCCCAGGTGAACGTCACGGCCACGATGGGCGAGACGTACGGGATCAGCATGGACGCGCGGATCACGGTCCTGCCCTTGAACGGTTTCCGGAGCGCCAGGGCTGCGATGAGCCCCAGCACGATTGCGCCGGCCGTACCAAAGATGGAGTAAGCCAGCGTGGTGGTGAGCGAAGTGAAGAAGCTCGGTGAGAACACGTTGTCGAAGTTGTCCAGCGTGTACGGACCGAAGATCCCTGCCGTCCTGATGTTCAGGATCCTCACCCGCTGGAAGGCCAGCACCAGCGTCCACAGGATGGGCAGGACCACCATGACCAGGACCAGTATCAGGGTGGGCGAAAGCAGGGTGAAACCGGCCCGCTGTTCCTCCCTGGCCATCGGTGAAAGCTTGCGGCGCCCCCGCGGGCCGGCGGCTGATGCCGCCGGCCCGGCAGGAACGTCCTTTTTGACCGAACTCACTTCAGCGAACCCTTAATGGACTTCAGCGATTCCGCGGCCTGCTTTGCAGCTGTTGCGGGGTCTACGCCGCCGGAGGTGACGTCACTGACGGCCTTGGCGATGGGCAGCTCGCCCAGGGCCGCGCCCACCAGGTCGCCCTGGCCCTGGGTGATGCCCCACCGCTTCAGGTTATCCGGGCCCTTTTCCAGGATGGAGAGTACTTCCTTGGAGTAGAAGTTGCCCAGCGGTTCCTTCCGGTCCACACCGGCGGGCATGGTCTTCCACTTGTCCGCGTACTCGGTCGCGTTGGCCTTTGTGCCGGCGCGGACCGGAAGCCGGCCTTCCGGTGCGATGGACAGCCAGTCAACGTAGCCTTCGGTCATGAAGTACTCCACGAACTTCTTCGCTGATTCCGAGGCCGAGTCCTTGGTGACCGTCCAGGAGACGATCTCGCCGAACTGGGCGGGCTGGTCGCCGTCGGGCCCCTGGATGCCGGTGACGACGCCGGTGTTCTTGGCGAGGAACGCAGGATCGGCGGCGCACTCCGGGCAGGTGGGCTTGGCGTTGTTACGCAGGCCAGCCATCTCGTCCAGGATGAAGGTGGACCAGATGGCCATGGCAGCCTGGCCCGCGAAGTAGGAGGCGCGGACCGTGTCCACGTCCTGGGCGCCCGGGACGGAGTAGTTTGTCAGCATGTCGCGGTAGAAGGTCAGGGCTCCCACGCATTCGGGGCTGTCGAACGTGATGTCACCTTTATCGTTGACCATCTCGCAGCCGTTGCCCTGGGCGATGTGCTCGAAGGTCTGCTGGGTGAACGCCTCGCCGGGCTTGTTGGCTGCTGCCAGGCCTGCGAGCTGCGGGGTGTCCAGCTTCTGGGCGGCTGCCTTGATGTCATCGTAGGTCTTCGGCGCCGCGATGCCGGCCTTGTCGAAGAGGTCCTTGCGGTAGTAGAGGAGCTGCTGCCAGGACGAGTCAGGAACGGAGAGCTGCTTGTCGCCGTCGCGCGTCAGTTCCAGCGCCCGCTTGGTGAAGGTATTTTCGCCAAGGCTGTCGATGATTGCCTTGTTGGTGGCCGGGTCCACGAGGTCGTTGGCGCTCAGGGTACGGACCTGAGCCAGTGAGATTGAGCCGATGACGTCCGGGAGGTCCCCGGCTGCAGCGGATGAGGTCAGGACCTGATTGAACTGGTCCTCCGGCACACCTACCAGTTCGACTGCGACGCCGGTGGCGGCGGTGAACTTGCCAATAATTTCCTGCGTCTTGGCTACGCGGTCGGGCAGCGTGTCCGCGGTCCAGACCGTGATTTTCTTGGCGTCCCCGCTCTGGGTTGAACCGTCATTCGAGCCTTCGTTGGAGGTACAGCCCGCCAGCATTGTCATGGCCAGTGCAGCCGCGGCAATCACGGCGACGGTTGACCGGTCTCTGGTTCTCATCACTTCGGTGCTCCTGTCTCAGGCGGCCCCGGATCCGGCGCCACGTCATTCGTGCTCCGCCGCCGTTTCGGTCTGTCCGGACCACCTCGGCCGGACTGGCAGAACACGTGCAGGCGAACGTCCCGTACCGTGAGCGTAGTCACATAGCCGGGACTTATGCCTAAAGGCTATCCAAATGATGTCTAGCTGTCTAGCATTAGCTGAAGAGTCATTCGACACGAGCACGTGCAGGTTATGCCTGCGAGCCGGTGGAACACCTAGGATTGCAAAAGTGCCTTTCAACAGTAGGAGCCGCAGATGTACGTGGGACCAGGGGATGTCCTTCAGCTGATCCGCTCAGGCAAGGCCCGGACGCGCGGTGACATCCAAGAGGAAACAGGCATGTCCCGCATGACGGTGGCGCAGCGCGTCGACGCCCTGCTGAAGGCTGAGCTAATCCGGGAAGCGGGCACCGCGAGGCCATCCGGCGGACGGCGGCCAACGGACCTGGCCTTCAACCTCCAGCATTCGTACACCATCTCGGCTTCGGTTGAGACCACGTCCAGCCGGGTCGCGCTCACTGACCTGAGCGGCAGCATCATCGCCGACGAACACCTGGACATTGCGGTGGAGGACGGGCCGGAGAAGGTTCTGCACGCCATCACGGAGACGGGCCGGCAGCTGCTCACGCGGTCCAAAACGCCCATGGACAAGGTCTCCGGCGTTGGAATCTTCATTCCCGGGCCCGTGGACCCCCACACCCAGCGGCCCAGCCAGCCCCCCATCATGCCGGGCTGGGACGCCTACCCCATCGTCGATTTCCTCCAGGACACGTTTCCTGTTCCGGTCCTGGTGGAAAACGACGCGAATGCCATGGCTGTGGGCGAGTACAGCGCCGGGTTCACCGGCACCACGTCCCTCTGCCTGGTCAAGGTCTCCACCGGAATCGGCACCGGGCTGGTGATCAACGGCCAGGTCTACCAGGGGGTGGACGGCGGCGCGGGCGACATCGGGCACGTCCGGCATCCCGCCTTCACGGATCTGCGGTGCCAATGCGGGTCCTACGGCTGCCTCGCCGCGGGAGCAAGCGGCGGTGCCATCGCGCGGAAGCTGAAGCAGCAAGGCGTCGAGGCGTTTTCGGGGCGGGACGTGCACCGGCTCCTGCTGGCAGGGAACGTTGAGGCGATGCGGCTGACCCACGAAGCAGGCCAGCGGCTCGGCGAAGTGATGGCCACCGTGGTGTGCCTGCTCAACCCCGCAGTCCTGCTCATTGCCGGGGACCTGGCATCGTCGTCACTGATCGGCGGGATGCGCGAAACCCTGTACCCCATGTCCCTCCCCCGGGCCACCCGCCACCTGGACGTCCGGCTGGCGGCTCTGGGCGAGGATGCAGGAATCCGCGGAATGTCCTCCTTGCTGGTGAACCAGGTCTTTTCCGCCGCCGCGGTCAACGCCCGGCTGGGCTGAATGCCCCAAAGCCGGTGACTTACTCCGTCATGGCTTGTAGTGTCGGGGCAGTGGGCACGGAGTTTCCGCCACCCAAACGCACCAGAAACATAGGAGAAAACATGGCTGTCACCGACGACGAAGCGCAGGTCCTTGACCAGTGGACCCACCGGCTGGCCCAGGCGCTGCAGATCCTGGACCTTCAGGTGGACCAGGAAATGCTGCTGGACCTGGCCCGGAAGTCTTCCGAGTCCGTGATCCACGCGGCCGCCCCGGTCACCACCTTCCTGGTGGGGTACGCCGCCGGCCTCGAAGCCGGGACCGGGAGCGCCGGCTCCAAGGAGGCGTCGACGGCGTCAGTTGCCAAAGCGGCCGACGTCGCGTTCCAGCTGTGCGGCGACGGCCACGACGGCGGCCCTGCCGCCAAGGGCTGGGCGGACACTGCCCAGTAGTCCCGCACCGCTGCTCAGGCCGCGGGCACGGCGGGCACCCGCGCGAAGCCCGCATGGTGGTCGCGGATAATCACGCTGCCGCCCAGCAGTTGGGTTTTGCCCTCGAGCTGTCTGGCCAGCCCCTCGCTGACGGGCCCGAAGATTTCGATGGTCCGGAGCGTGACCAGGGGTGCGATCGGGGGGAACCGCGGGCCGGCGACCTTCAGGTGGAACTCCAGTGACGCGATGTCCGGGTGGATGTTGAGGACGCTCATACGGGTGCCGTCGCCTGAAAAGTAGACGTTGTAGGCGATGATCCGTGGCTCGTTGGCGTCCACAAAGCTGGCGAGCTCCGCCATGGCGGCCTTCAGTTCGGCCAGCTTCCCGGGCCGGACATCGGACGTATCAAGGTAGACAACGAATTCGCTCATGGTGCCCTCCGACGGCAGTCAGGCGTCCTGCCTTAATTCTTCGCCGGCACCATGACCTTGTCGAGGCCGCTGATCACCCCAGATGCGGCTCCAGGCGCACAATCACGGCTTTGGACACCGGGGTCTGGCTGCCCTCGGCAACACTTTCCAGCGGGACCAGCACGTTCGCTTCCGGGTAGTAGGCGGCCGCGCAACCGGCCGCCGTGGGGTAGGAGACCACCCGGAAGTTCCGGAGTACGCGCGCCACGTTGTCCTTGTAGACGCCGTGGATGTCCACGTGCTGGCCGTCGCTCAGGCCGAGTTCGGCAAGGTCTTCCGGGCTGACGAACACCACTTCGCGGCCCTTTTTGATGCCACGGTAGCGGTCGTTGTTTCCGTAGATGGTGGTGTTGAACTGGTCATGGGATCGCATGCTCTGCAGGATCAGTGTCCCTGCCGGCCGCTCCACGTGTTCCAGTTCGTTGACCGTGAGCATGGCCTTGCCCGTGGGCGTGTGGAACGTGCGGGAGTCCCGGGGCCCGTTGGGCAGCACGAAGCCGCCGTCCTGGCGGATCTTGCGGTTGTAGTCCTCGCAGCCGTTCACCACGTGGGAGATGTGGTCCCGGATAAGGTCGTAGTTCTTCTCGAACCCGGCCCAGTCGGCCTGGAACGTATCGCCCAGCACCTTGTGGGCAAGCCTGCTGACAATCGCCACCTCTGACAGCAGCCCGGGAGCCACGGCCTTGACGGTGCCATGGGAGGCGTGGACGGCGCAGACCGTGTCCTCCACCGAGACAAACTGCGGACCGGATTCCTGCATGTCGATTTCGGTTCGGCCCATGGTGGGCAGGATCAGGGCTTCGGCACCTGTGACGGTGTGCGAGCGGTTCAGCTTCGTGGAAATCTGGACCGACATTTCGGTGTTCTCCATGGCTGCGATGCCGGCGTCGGTGTCCGACATGGCTCCCACGAAGTTTCCGCCCATTCCGAGGAAGACCTTGATCCCGCCGTCGCGCATTTGCCGGATGGTTTCGACGGCGTCCACGCCGTGTTCGCGCGGCGGTTCGAAACTGAACTCCTTGCCCAGCGCGTCCATGAAAGCCGGCGGCATCTGCTCCCAGATGCCCATGGTCCTGTCGCCCTGGACATTGCTGTGGCCGCGGATGGGCGACGCGCCGGCACCGGGCTTGCCGATGTTCCCCCGGAGCAGCAGCAGGTTGATGATCTCCTTGATGGTGGCCACGCCCTTTTTGTGCTGCGTGATGCCCATGGCCCAGGTGATGATCACCTTGTCCGCCTTGAGGTAGCGGTGGGCCAGTTCGTCGATCTCCTCGACCTGCAGGCCGGTGGCTTCCAGAACGGCTGCCTCGTCCAAAAGGGCAAGGTGTGCACGCAGTTCCTCAAGCCCCTGGCAGTGCTCAGCCAGGAAGGCGTGGTCCAGCACGGATCCGGGGTTCGCGGCCTCGGCGTCCAGGACCCGCTTGGAGATTGCCTGCAGCAGCGCCATGTCGCCGCCGAGCCGGATCTGCAGGAACTGATCGGCAATCTGCGTGCCGTGGCCCACGATCCCCTTGACCTTCTGCGGATTCTTGTAGCGCCTCAGGCCGGCCTCGGGCAGCGGGTTGATGGCCACGATGCTGCCGCCGGCTTCCTTGGCTTCCTCCAGCGCGGTGAGCATCCGGGGGTGGTTGGTGCCCGGGTTTTGGCCCATGACGATGATCAGGTCCGCCTTGGCGAAGTCATCGTAGGAGATGGTGGCTTTGCCGATCCCGATGGTCTGTCCCATTGCCCAGCCGGAGGATTCGTGGCACATGTTGGAGCAGTCCGGCAGGTTGTTGGTTCCGTACGCCCGGACGAACAGCTGGTACAGGAACGCGGCCTCGTTGGAGGTCCGGCCGCTGGTGTAGAAGGTGGCCTGGTCCGGGCTGGGCAACGCCTTCAGTTTGTCCGCGATGAGGGTGAAAGCCTGTTCCCAGCTGACGGGCCGGTAGTGGTCCTCGCCCGCGGGCTTGTAGACGGGTTCGGTCAGGCGCCCCTGCATCCCCAACCAGTACTCGGACCGCTCACGCAGTGCGCTGACCGGGTGCGCGGCCCAGAACTCGGAGCCGATCACCACAGGGGTGGCTTCCCACGTGACTGCTTTGGCCCCGTTCTCGCAGAACTCGAAGGTCTTCCTGTGCCCGGGGTCCGGCCAGGCGCAGCTCATGCAGTCAAAGCCGTCTTTCTGGTTCAGCGCCAGGAGCGTCTTCGAGGCCCGGCCCGGCCCCATGTGCTTGATGGCAGGCTCCAGGGAATGGTAGACACCCGGTACGCCGGCGGCCCACGACTTCGGCTCGCCGCTGACCTCGATGTCAGCCTCGTTGACCTCTTCCACCTGCGGGTTCTTGCGCGTCACTATGAAATCTCCTTGGTTTTGCCAACACCGCAGGCGCACCGGCATCACCGGCGGAACGGTCAGTTTCCACAGTTGTTCAGGGGGCGCCGTAAGTCAAGGACAACGCCGCCAAGGCTGATGATGAGGCGGCGGCACTCCAACAACGTGCGACGGCGGCGGATCGCCACGCGATAGGCTGTTCCGGACGGCTCAAGCAAGCGGCCGTAGGAACCACTCCCCGGAGCCGTTATATGTCCGAGACTCCTGCGCTAAGCGCGCTTGCCTCCTCCACTTTCTCCTTCCCGCAACTGCGAGAGGGCCAGCTCGCCGGCATGACCGCCCTGGTCAGCGGCCGTGATGTCCTGGCTGTGATGCCCACCGGTTACGGCAAGTCCGCGATCTACCAGGTGGCGGCGCTGCAACTGCACCGGCAGACCGGACGCCCCGCCGTCGTGGTTTCACCCCTGATCGCCCTGCAGGAGGACCAGCTGGACGGGTTGAACGAACGGCTGGGCCCGGACACCGCCGTCGCCATTAATTCTTCCCGCAGCGACGCCGAGGTGGCGGAGGCCTGGCAGGCCGTCGAGGAGGGCCGCGCCGCGTTCCTGTTCCTTGCCCCGGAGCAGCTGGCCAAACCGGAGACGGTGGAGCGGATCGCCGGCCTGGGGGTTCCCCTGCTGGTGGTGGACGAAGCACACTGCGTCTCTTCCTGGGGGCACGACTTCCGCCCTGACTACCTGACGCTGGGCGCTGTCCGCGGGAGGCTGGGCAACCCCCCGGTGGCTGCGCTGACGGCCACCGCCTCTCCGCCGGTGCGCGAGGAAATCGCGGAATGGCTGGGAATGAAGGACCCGCTGGTGCTGGTCCGCGGCTTCGACCGGCCCAACATCAGCCTGGACGTGGTCCGCCACCACGAGGAAAAAGGCAAGGCTAAGGCCGTGCTGGAGCAGGCCACCGCGCTGGCTGCGGACGGGCCGGGGCTGCTGTACGCCGCCACGCGCAAGGACACGGAGAATTACGCGGCGAAGCTGGCGCAGGGCGGGCTCCGCGCGGAGGCCTATCACGCCGGCCGGTCGGCGGCGGACCGCGAGCGCATCCACGAGCAGTTCCTGGACGACCAGCTGGACGTGGTGGTTGCCACCACGGCCTTCGGCATGGGGATCGACAAGCCCAACGTCTGCTTCGTGATCCACGCGGATATTCCGGAGTCCCTGGACGCGTACTACCAGGAAATTGGCCGTTCCGGCCGAAACGGCAAGCCTGCCTCGGCTGTGCTCCACTACCGTTCCGAGGACCTTGGCCTGCGGAAGTTCTTCGGTACACACTCAGCTGACCCGGATTCGCTGCTGGCGGTGCTGAAGGTCCTCCGGGCCGCCGGCGCGCCCGCCCCCAAAACGGCCTTGGCCGAGCTCACGGGATTCCCGGCCCGCAGGGTCACTGCGCTGGTGAACCAACTCGAGGAGGTGGGCGCCGTGAGCACCGGCAAGCGCGGCATCCGGCTCGCCTCCAAAGCCAAGCTGCCCGCCCTGGTGCAGCTCGCCGTCGAACGTTCACAGGAGCGGCAGCGGGTGGACCAGTCCCGGCTGAACATGATGCGCGGCTACGCCGAGACGGACGGCTGCCGGCGGCAGTTCCTGCTGGGCTACTTCGGGGAGGACCTGCCGGAGCCCTGCGGCAATTGCGATGTGTGCGCCGAAGCCGCGTCCCGGCAGGGTGCCGCGCAGGAGTCCCGGGGGAACAACGACGGCGGGGCAGCCATCCAGCCGGATGACGGCGACATGCCGTTCCCGCTTCAGTCGACGGTAACCCATAAGGCGTGGGGGCCAGGTCTGGTGATGCGCTACGAGGACGACGTCATCACGGTCCTCTTCGAGCAGGAGGGCTACAAAACGCTCTCGCGCGCCGCCGTGATGGAAAGCGGTCTGCTGACCGCAGGCGCATGAACGGCCTCCTGGCTGGCCTGGGCGCCACCATACCCTTGGTCGCGGCGCCCATGGCCGGGGGTCCAAGCACGCCTGCGCTGGTGCTGGCGGCCGCCGACGCCGGGGGGCTTGGGTTCCTTGCCGGCGGCTACAAAACGCCGGACCAGCTCGCCGCCCAGATTGCCGAAGTGCGCGGCGGAGCCTCCCGATTCGGCGTCAATCTGTTCGCACCGAACCCGGTACCGGTAGATCCCGACGCCTTTTTCCGCTACGCCGACGCCCTCCGGGAACTGGCCGGGACCTACGACATCCCGCTGGACGGGGTGGCTCCCGTCGAGGACGACGACGGCTGGGAGGCCAAGGCAGACCTGCTGGTCAGTGACCCGGTCCCGGTGGTGAGCTTCACGTTCGGCCTTCCCCCCGCTGACCTTGTGCGCCGCCTGCAGGAGGCCGGGTCCCTGGTGTTCCAGACAGTGACAAGTCCCGGCGAAGCCGCACTGGCGGCCTCGCTCGGCGTCGACGGGCTGGTGGTCCAGTCGATCAAGGCCGGCGGCCACTCCGGAACCCTCACCCCGGCTGTCCCGGTGCAGGACATCCTGCTGGCGGAGCTGCTGGACCGAGTCCGGTCAACGGTCCGGTTGCCCGTATGGGCCGCAGGCGGCATCTCCACACCTGCCGGGGTCAGGGACGCCCTGGGACACGGCGCCGAGGCGGTGGTCGTGGGAACCGTCCTGCTGCGCAGTCCTGAGAGCGGAGCGTCCGCAGCCTATAAGGCCGGGCTGGCCGATCCGGCCCGGGACGGGACCGTGGTGACCACCGCTTTCTCCGGCCGTCCTGCCCGTGCCCTCCGCAACCGGTTCGTGGACCGGTTCCACCCGGTGGCGCCCGGCGGGTACCCGGCGATCCATCACCTGACCAGTCCCCTCCGTAAGGCCGCTGCGGCAGCCGGTGATTCGGAGTCCATCAATCTGTGGGCCGGGACCGGCTTCCGTGACGCAACCGAAGAACCAGCCGCGGACATCCTGCGGCGGCTGGCCGGATTGGATTGACTGCGGCATGACTGCGGCATGACTGCGGCACCCCGTAGGCTGGATGGAGACTCCGAGGAAAGGCCTGCCGCGTGCAAGTACCTGCTTATGTCTGGACCCTGACCCTTGTGGGAATCGTGGGCCTCCTGGCCTTCGATTTCTTCTTCCATGTGCGCAAGGCCCACACGCCTTCGCTGAAGGAATCCGCGACGTGGTCAGCGATCTACGTGAGCATCGCCCTGCTCTTCGGCCTCGGCGTGCTGTGGTTCGGCGGCCCCACCATGGGCACCGAATACTTCGCGGGTTACGTCACGGAGAAGGCCCTGTCAGTGGACAACCTCTTCGTCTTCCTGATCATCATGGCCAGCTTCAAGGTTCCCCGTGCCGACCAGCAGAAGGTGCTCCTGTTCGGCATCATCTTCTCCCTGATTGCCCGCACCGCCTTCATTTTCCTGGGCGCCGCGCTGATCAACAGCTTCGCGTGGATCTTCTACATCTTCGGGCTGATCCTGCTGATCACCGCCGGCAACCTGCTCAAGCCGGACAGCCACGAGGACGAATCCGAGGGCCTGGTGGTCCGGCTCGCCAAGAAGTACCTCCCGGCGTCGCAGCACTACGACGGAGACAAACTCTTCACCATGGAGGACGGCAAACGCGTGCTCACGCCGATGCTCCTGGTCATGGTGGCCATCGGCGGAACTGACATCCTCTTCGCCCTTGATTCCATTCCCGCGATCTTCGGGCTGACGCAGAACGTCTTCATCGTCTTCACCGCCACCGCCTTCTCGCTGATGGGCCTGCGCCAGCTGTTTTTCCTCATCGACGGGCTGCTGGACCGGCTGATCTTCCTCGCCTACGGGCTGGCAGCAATCCTGGGCTTCATCGGCGTCAAACTTATCCTGCACGCCCTCCACGAGAACACGCTGGCGTTCATCAACGACGGCAAGAAAGTCAACGTGGTGGAGGTCAGCACCGAAGTCTCCCTGAGCGTGATCCTCGGCGTCCTGGCGGTCACCGTCCTGGCCTCCATCTTCAGCCCCAAGGGCAAGGCCAAGAATGCGGTGTCCGGGGCAAAGCGGCACGCCACAGAATACCTGGACCTCAACTACGAAACGGACATGAACGAGCGGGACAAGATCTTCGCCAACATGGTCCGGGAAGAGGACCAGATCCGCAAACTGCCGGAGAAGTATAAGCGGCTCATCCGAAACGAGACCGAGTTCATGGACCTGCTGCGCAGCGCCCACATCGAGCACGACAAAGCCCAGGTGCGGGCGGCCCAGGACTAGAGCAACGCGCAGCCAAAGCAACGCCAAACTAAAGCAACGCGGGGTCACTAGATGCCCCTCCGGAGGCCTCGGAAGGGCATCTAGTGACCCCGCGTTGTCGGTGGCTGTTGCTAGATTCAGACCAAGGCCAGGGGAACCGTTCCCGGCCGGGCACGTCAATGGGGAGGACCCATGTTTCTGCTCGAACCCGCCAGCGCTGATCCAGGCCGCGCCGAACCGGACCTGGTGTTTTCCGCGACCGACCTCGTGGCGGCCAGCGAATGCGAGTACCGCACGCTCCGCATCCTGGATGAGAAACTGGGCCGCTCCCCCAAGGCGGAGTTTCCCGACGACGAGATGCAGCGCCGTGCCGGGGCGCTCGGTGACCGGCACGAGGCCAAGGTCCTGGCCGGCCTGGTTGCGCGGTACGGGCCATGGGACGCCGGCCGCGGCGCCGGGGTGTACTCCATCGAGCGGGGAGAGAACACCCGCAGCGGATTGCTGGCCAAGCAGGCCGAAACCGAGCTTGCGCTCCGCGCCGGGGCCGACGTCGTCTTCCAGGCCACCTTCTTTGACGGCGAGTTCCTGGGCTACGCCGACTTCATCGTCAACGAGGCCGCCGGCACCGGGATCCCCGGCCGGTACGAGGTCTGGGACACCAAGCTGGCCCGGCATGCCAAGGTGGGAGCCCTCCTGCAGCTTGCCGCCTACGGCGATCAGCTGATCCGGATGGGCCTGGAGCCATCACCGAAGCTCACCCTGGTGCTCGGCGCCATGGTGGACGGCGAGTACGTCCGCAGCGTCCACTCCCTCACGGACCTGCTGCCCGTCTTCCGCGAGCGCCGCGACCGTTTCCGCGCCCTGACCGCAGGCCACCGGGAGCGTCAGCCGGCGGTCCAGTGGCAGCAGCCCGGCGTGATGTACTGCGGCCGGTGCAACTATTGCGCCGAGCAGGTGCAGTCCCACCGCGACCTCCTGATGGTGGGCGGCATGACATCAGTGCGGCGGAAGAAGCTCCTCGCGGCAGGCATCAGCACCATTGATGCGCTCGCCGACCTTCCTGCGGCCCGCGCCACGGGTTCGGTGGTGCGCCTCCGCGACCAGGCCAGGATGCAGCTGGGCCGTGACCAGCCTGACGGTTCCCGCACCTTCACCAAGGACGGCGAGGCCCACACAGTCGCCTACAAGGTGCTTCCGGAGAATGCCCTGGCCACCATTCCGGCACCCAGCCCCGGGGACATCTTCTTTGACTTCGAGGGCGATCCCCTGTGGCAGGATCCCGCCACAGGCAAGTGGGGCCTGGAGTATCTTTTCGGCGTGATCGAGGCGCCGGCAACTGACACCAGCACCACTGACAAGCCCGTGTTCCGGCCCTTCTGGGCGCATTCCCGCCATGAGGAGCGGCAGGCTTTCCTGGACTTCCTCGCCTATGTGGAGGAACGCCGCGCCAGGTACCCGGACATGCACGTCTACCACTACGCCGCCTACGAAAAATCGGCGCTCCGGAACCTGTCAGTGACGCACCTGGCCGGGGAGGACATCGTGGACAACTGGCTGCGTGACGGCGTCCTGGTTGACCTTTATGCCACGGCCCGCCTTTCGCTGCGGATCTCCGAGCCGTCATACTCCATCAAGAAGCTCGAACCCCTCTACATGGGAGACAACCTCCGGTCGGGCGACGTCAAGGATGCCGGCGCCTCCGTGGTGGCGTATGCCGCCTATTGCGCTGCCCGTGACGGCGGTGATTCAGCGGAGGCCGCTGAGATCCTCGCCTCGATCTCCGACTACAACGAGTACGACTGCCTCTCCACCCTCCGCCTTCGCGACTGGCTGCTGGAGTTGCGCGGCACGGGCGCCGCCAGCGCCGCCTCCACCCCGGGGTCAGCTGGAACGTCCGACGACGGCGGGAGGCTGGCGCTGCAGGTTAGAGTGCCGGATGTGGGGGCCGCAGTCCCCGAACTCGAGGCCTCGCCTGAGGAACGGCGCCTGCAGGAGTACCTTGTGGTCCTGCCGGACCACCGGCCCTGGACTGACGATGAACGCGCCATCGCGATGGTGGCTGCAGCAGTTGGCTACCACCGGCGCGAACGGAAGCAGTTCTGGTGGGAGCATTTCGACCGGACAGAAGCCGAGATCGACACCTGGTCAGACCACCGCAACGTCTTTGTGGTGGACACCGCCGAGATACTGACGGACTGGGTCCTTGCCAAGCCCCGGGAGCGGATGCGCACGCGTACGCTCAGGCTCGCCGGGACCATGAGCGAGGGCTCGGACTTCAAACCCGGAAGCACCTGGTGCCGGCTTTACGACGCACCGGTCCCGGACGGACTGGAAAATCCCAACGGCGGCACCAGGGGCCGCGGCTTTACCTTCGGAACCGTGGTAACAGCCGTGGAGGACCACCCCGGTATGCCCGGCCGGACGTTCATCACCATCGAGGAACGGGAAACCGGCAAGGTTCCGGCCTACCCGCACCTTCCCGTAGCCCTCACCGAAGACCAGCCCGTCGCTACCGCCAGCATCGAAGCGGCCCTTGCCGAGCTAGCCCAGGCGGTCGGCGCTGCTGTGCCGTACCTTCCGGCCCACCCCGGCATCGATATCCTCCGCAAGGTCCCGCCGAGGTTCCGGTCCCTGCCCGCTCCCTCCGCCGTCGGTCCCGACAGCTCTGGAGCGGCTGACTATGTCACGGCGATCACCACCTCGCTGCTGGATCTGGACCGCTCCTACCTGGCCGTGCAGGGCCCTCCCGGAACGGGCAAGACCTACGTCGGCTCCCACGTCATCTCCAGGCTGGTGGCGGCGGGCTGGAAGGTCGGCGTGGTGGGGCAGTCCCATGCCGTGGTGGAGAACATGCTGTGCACTGCGATCGAGACCGCAGGAGTGAACCCGGCACGGGTGGCCAAGAAGCTCGTCAACGAACACGACGTACCGTGGCCCCGTACCAAGGAGGCCGACGTCGCCGCGCTGCTGGCCTCACCGGGCGGTTGCCTGGTGGGCGGCACCGCCTGGACCATGACCGGGAAGTCCGTGCCCGCCGGGTCCCTGGACCTGCTGGTGATCGACGAGGCCGGCCAGTTCTCCCTGGCCAACACCCTGGCGGTGGCCCGGTCCGCCAAGCGGCTCCTGCTCCTGGGCGACCCGCAGCAGCTGCCGCAGGTCACCCAGGGTTCACACCCCGAGCCCGTGGACGAATCGGCCCTGGGCTGGCTAGCGGCCGGCCACGCCACGCTGCCGGAAAGCCTCGGCTATTTCCTCGCGGACAGCTGGCGGATGCACCCTGACCTGTGCCGGGCCGTGTCCGTCCTCAGCTACGAAGGCAAGCTTGAGGCGGCTCCGGCGGCCTCCCTCCGCAGCCTGGCGGATCTGCCGGCCGGGGTGGAGACCGTTTTCGTTCACCACAGTGGGAACACCACGTCCTCGGCGGAGGAAGCGAAGGAAGTGGTCCGGCAAGCCCAGCGGCACATCGGGTTGAAATGGATTCCTGGCGGTGACAGACCGGCCCGGGCACTGAAGCCAGAGGACATCCTGGTGGTGGCACCCTACAATGCCCAGGTCCAGCTCATCCGGCTGGCGCTGCAGGAGGCCGGGCTGGCAGGCATGCGGGTGGGCACCGTGGACAAGTTCCAGGGCCAGGAGGCACCGGTGGTGCTGGTTTCCATGGCCTGCTCCGCCGTAGCCGAGGCGCCCCGTGGTGCGGAGTTCCTGCTGAACCGGAACCGGATCAACGTGGCCGTGTCCCGGGGCCAGTGGCGTGCCGTGGTGGTCCGCTCGCCCGAGCTGACCAACTACATGCCCACCAGACCGGCGGTCCTTGAGGAGCTCGGAGCGTTCATCGGACTCAGCCCCGGCGAGCGGGCTGGCAACCTCAGCGGGCCCTGAAATCCCGGAACGAGTTCTCGGCCGCGGAGAGGGACTCCTCCACCCGCTCCACCCGGCCCGGAGCTTTCTCTGACCTCAGCCAGTCCAGGAGCTTTTGAACCTGTTGCCGGGAGCCTTCGGCAACGATGGAAACTGAGCCGTCGTCGAGGTTTTTCACCACGCCCTTGAGACCCAGTTCGTCAGCCTTGCCCATTGTCCAGAAGCGGAATCCAACCCCCTGCACCACGCCGAAGACGCGGGCAGAGAGCCGGACATCGTCTGCTTGCGGGCGTTCTGGGTCCATGGTGGGGTCCCGGGTCAGGCCTGTTTGACCAGCGCAGCGTCTACGTTGATCTTCACCTTGTCGGAGACCAGCAGGCCACCGGCCTCCAGGGCTGCGTTCCAGGTCAGGCCGAATTCCTTGCGGCTGATGTCGGTTTCGGCCGAGAAACCGGCGCGGGTGGCACCGAACGGATCCACAGCCACCCCCGTAAATTCGACTTCGAGCTCAACGGGCTTGGTGATTCCACGGATGGTGAGGTCACCGGTCAGCGTGTAGTCCTCGCCGTCGCCCTCAACGCCCGTGGCGCGGAACTTCATCTCCGGGAACTCTTCCACATCGAAAAAATCCGGCCCCTTGACGTGCGCGTCCCGGTTTGCGTCTCCGGACTCAAAGCTGGCCGTCTTCACGGTGGCGTGCAGCGAGGCATCGGCCAGCGATTCGCCCACGCGCGCCTCGGCCGAGGCATCGGTGAAGCGTCCGCGGACCTTGCTGATGCCGGCATGCCGGACCGTGAAACCGATCTCACTGTGCGACATATCCAGCGTCCAAACGCCCGGGGTAAGGCCAGAAGGAAGGGTCATTTCAGCATCTCCTTAAACAAGTGGAAACCGGTCAGGATGACCGGTTTCCACACTGCTTCACCATGGAGTTTTTGTCCAGAGACTGTTGTCAGTCGATGGTGATGTCCCGGGTGCGGTGGTCGTAGCTGATGGTGACCGTGCCGCCGTCGTGGTGCAGTTCGTGGTTGGGGCCATCGAACGTGCCGAACGCACCGTAGTTCTCTTCCCACGAGCGGTTGAGGGCGATCTTGAAGGTGTAGTAGCCGGCCGGCAGTGCGGCGCTGATCTTCCACAGCTGGTCCAGGGTGTCCAGCGTCAGCTGGGCCTCGTCGTACTGGGGAGCCCAGTTTTCCGGCGCGCCCAGGATGGTGTTGAAGTCACCGGCAACAGCCACAGCTTCTGGCTGGGGGAAGGTCTCGGCGGTGTTGGCCGGCGCCGTGCCGTTGGACGACGTGCCGTTAGCCGACGACGTGCCGTTGGCCGACGCTGCGCCTGCTGCCGTGTCTTCCTTCGGCGTTGCCTTGCGGGACCGGACGGCCTTGACCACAGGCTCCACTGCGTCCTCGATGATCTTTGCTGCCTTGCCCACGGCGTCCGCTGCCTTCTTGGCAGGTGTCCGCTTCGCCGGTGCTTTCTTCGCTGGAGTCTTCGTCACGGTGTCCTCCTGGGCTGCCGCGGCTTCGGCTGCTGCGGTTTCCTGAACAGACGGCTTTCCCGCTGTGCGGGCCGCTGCGGTCCGCGCCGTGCCTGCCTTGGCTGCTCCGGATTTCGCCGCACCTGCACGGGCCGGCTTGACGGCCGGTGCCGGCGGGACGGCGACATCGGCCGGGACGGGAGTGCCGGCGTCGAGCGCTGCGGCAAAGGACGCCGCATCGGGGAACGCGACAGTGGCGCGCATGCCGTCCTCGGTGATGGTCCAGCCGGAACGGCCCTTGACCAGCCAGCCGGCCTTGACCAGCTTGGCCGTGGCGGACGTGAGCGCTTTGTGGCCGCGCGGGATGCCGCCGGTGAGCAACGCCGCCTCGTGGTCACTGAACGGCACGCGGGCGGTGGCTTCCGCCAGGACCTCCCCGGCGTTCAACGTGTCGCCGGACCACACGCCTTCGGTCAGGACGCTCAGTACGGTCTTGAGTCGGAGGTCGGTGTTATCTGCGGTGGACTTGGCCATGATTCCCCTTGAGTAATGCGATCGGTCTCTAGGCATCCTGCCAACAGCTTGTTAATCGCGCGACTTGAAATGGTTAACTCTGCGTGTCGTGACCATCTATGACGCGGATTACGCCGGAACTGAGGCAGGGGTCTCGGTAAGGGGCTGTTTGCTCAACCCTTCGCGCGCTGGTAACTGGGTACCGCCGGACTCTTCCCGGACACGCCTGCGCACAAGTGTAAGCGAGCAGGCGGCCAGGAGCTACATGCCGTTCAGCTCGTTCAGGAGTTCGGTCTGGCGCTCCTCCGAGGCGAACGACGAATGGATGGAATTGGCGGCGAGCCGCACCACGTCAAACTCGGACAGTTCGAACACGGCCCTGAGCTGGGCAAAGTTGTCGTCCACGTACCCGCCGAAATAGGCCGGATCGTCGGAGTTCACCGAGACGTTGAGGCCGGCGGCCAGCATGGCAGGCAAGGGGTGGTCGGCCAGGGTGTCCACGGCGCGGAGCCGGACGTTGGAGAGCGGGCACACGGTCAGCGGAGTCCGCGCCTCTACCAGCCTTTCCACCAGATCGGGATCGTCCATGCACCGGATGCCGTGGTCGATCCGTTCCACGCCCAGGATGTCCAAGGCTTCGATGATGTACGACGGCGGCGCCTCCTCGCCCGCGTGCGCGGTGAGGCGCAGGCCCGCTTCCCGGGCCTTGGCGAACAGCCGTTCAAATTTCGACGGCGGGTTGCCCACCTCCGCCGAGTCAAGGCCGACGGCTGCAATCGGTGCATTCATGGCCAGAAGCGCGTCCAAGACCTCCAACGCGGAGTCTTCGGACAGGTCCCGCAGGAAGGCCGCAATCAGCAAGGTGGAAATGCCGAAGTCTTCCACGGAGGTGGCAAGGGCAGAGGCCACGCCGTTGACGCAGGTTTCCAGCGGGATACCGCGGGACAGGTGCGCCTGCGGATCCATCATGATTTCGGCGTGCCGGACTCCGGCGGCTGCGGCCCGGGACAGGTACGCGCGGGTCATATCGGCGAAGTCCTGTTCGGTCTGCAGCACCGCCATGTTGGCGTAGTACAGGTTCAGGAAGGACTGCAGGTCGGTGAACTCGTACAGTGCGCGGAGCTCGTCCAGCCCGGAATACGGGAGGGTGATGCCGTTGCGGGCGGCCAGTTCAAAGATCAGCTCCGGCTCCAGGGTGCCCTCGATGTGCAGGTGCAGTTCCGCGATGGTCAGGGGCCGCAGCACCTCGGCAGGCTGTTCGCCGCCCAGCTCCGACTCTGGAAGCGGCTCTGTCCCTGGAAGCGGCTCTGTCCCCGGGAGCGGCTCCGTCTCTGAAAGCGGCCCGGCAGCTGTGTCCCTGTAATTGTCCATCGGGTCAGGATATCGCCCGCCGGCCGGTTCGCAGCTAGAGTCGGATCAATGCGGAACCCTCAGCAGGCTGACGATTTTTCCCTTCCCACTCCCGACCATCTTTCGGACGGCTTTGTCCGCGTCCGGGGCGCGCGGGAAAACAACCTGCGGAACGTTGACGTGGATGTGCCGCGCGATTCCATCGTGGCGTTCACCGGGGTCTCCGGCTCGGGGAAGTCCTCGCTCGCGTTCGGCACCATCTACGCCGAAGCCCAGCGCCGCTACTTCGAATCCGTTGCCCCCTACGCACGCCGCCTCATCCAGCAGGGCCACAATCCCAAGGTGGAGATGATCTCCGGGCTGCCTCCCGCCGTCGCGCTTCAACAGCGCCGGGGCGCACCGAGCAGCCGCTCCACCGTGGGCACGGTGACCACGCTCTCCAACTCGCTCCGCATGCTGTTTTCACGGGCCGGGACGTACCCGGCCGGTGCCGGGCAGCTGGACTCCGACGCGTTTTCGCCGAACACTGCGGCCGGTGCCTGCCGGGAATGCCACGGGCTGGGAGTCGCGCACACCGTCACCGAAGAATCCCTGGTCCCGGACCCGGCCCTGACCATCCGCGACGGTGCCATCGCCGCGTGGCCGGGCGCCTGGCAGGGCAAGAACCTCCGCGACATCCTCACCCACCTGGGCTACGACGTCGACGTGCCCTGGCGGAAACTGCCGAAGAAGCAGCGCGACTGGATCCTGTTCACCGAGGAACAGCCGGTGGTGGAGGTCACCCCCGAGCGGGACCGTGTGGCCAAGCCGTACAAGGGCCGCTTCTGGAGCGCCAAGAGCTATGTCCTGCACACCCTGGCGGATTCCGGGAGCGCCGCCATGCGCGAGCGCGTCCTGGCGTTTATGGAGTCGGGGCCGTGCCCCCTCTGCGGCGGGACCGGGCTCAGGGCCGAAGCCCTCGCCGTGTCCTTCGCCGGCCGGACCATCGCCGAACTCAACGCAACCCCGATGGTGGAGCTGGCCGAGATCATCCGCCCCACTGCCGGGCTGAAGGAGGCCGGGACAGCGTCCCGCAAGCAGACCTCCGGGGAGGAAAACGAGGTGGCGGTGGCCATCACCACGGACCTCCTGCACCGCGTCACCGTGCTCCTGGATCTTGGCCTGGGATACCTGGCCCTGGGCCGCGCCACCCCCACCCTCTCCCCCGGCGAGATGCAGCGGCTGAGGATCGCCACGCAGCTCCGCTCCGGGCTTTTCGGCGTGATTTACGTGCTGGACGAACCGTCCGCCGGCCTCCACCCTGCCGACGCCGAGCCGCTCCTGGCGGTTCTGGACCAGCTGAAAGCCTCCGGCAACTCTGTTTTCGTGGTGGAACACAACATGGACGTGGTCCGCCGCGCGGACTGGCTGGTGGATGTGGGTCCGCGGGCGGGGGAAGGCGGCGGCGAGGTGCTCTACAGCGGGCCTGTGGCCGGCCTTGCGGCCATCGAAGAGTCCGTCACCCGCCCCTTCCTGTTCGCCGGCGGCGCGTCCGACGGCGGCGGCGGACCAGACAGAGGCAGTGCGGCTCGCAAGATCAGCACCCGGGAGCCGGACGGCTGGCTGGAGCTGGCCGGCATCAGCCGCCACAACCTCAAGGACGTTGATGCGCGGTTCCCGTTGGGCGTTTTGACGGCAGTGACCGGGGTATCCGGCTCAGGCAAGTCCACCCTGGTCAGCCACGTCCTCGGGGAAGTGGTGGGAGCCGGGCTGAAAAACCACCAACCTGCGGCAGCTGCACAGGCTGCACCCTCAGCAAAGTCCGCGCAGTCGGCAAAGGCGGCACAGCAGGCAGATCCGGACGAGACGGGCCCGGCCACGCCCTTGTCGGTGGGGCCGGTAAGCGGCGCTGAACGGATCGACAGGCTGGTGACCGTGGACCAGAAGCCCATCGGGCGCACACCCCGCTCCAACCTGGCCACCTACACCGGCCTGTTCGACGCGGTGCGCAAAGAATTTGCCGCCACGGAGCAGGCTCGCGCAAGGGGGTTCGGCGCAGGCAGGTTCTCGTTCAATGTGGCGGGCGGCCGTTGCGAAACCTGCCTGGGCGAGGGGTTTGTGGCCGTGGAGCTCCTGTTCCTCCCGGGCAGCTATGGCCCGTGCCCGGAGTGTGACGGTTCCCGCTACAACCCGGAAACCCTCGAGGTGACCTACCGGGGCAAAAACGTCGCGGAGGTGCTGCGGCTGACAGTGGATGCCGCCGCCGGGTTCCTGGCTGACATCCCGGCAGCAGCGCGGAGCCTGAAGAGCCTCGGGGACGTTGGCCTGGGTTACCTCCGCCTGGGACAGCCCGCCACAGAACTTTCCGGCGGCGAGGCACAGCGCATCAAGCTCGCCACCGAGCTGCAGCGCGCCCAGCGGGGCCACACGCTCTACCTCCTGGACGAACCCACCACCGGGCTCCACCCCGCCGACGTCGAACTGCTCATGGCCCAGCTCCACGGACTGGTGGACAGCGGCAACACCGTGGTGGTGGTCGAACATGAGATGGCAGTGGTTGCCGCCGCGGACTGGGTCATTGACCTGGGACCGTCGGGCGGCGACGCCGGCGGCCGGATCATCGCCGCCGGAACAGCGGCCGACGTCGCGCGTTCCCCGCACAGCCGCACCGCGCCGTACCTGGCGGCGGAACTCTCCCAGCCGGCCACCAGCCCGCACCCAGAAAATATCTCGGTTTGATAACGGACACGCGATGTTTTAGCGTGGAGGAGGCCCACCAGACGGGCCGATGAATGCCCGGTGCTGCCTCCACCAGAACTGCCCGGCCGGCAGACACCGAAAATGACCTCTATTCGTCAGGGGCGGGCAGTGGCGCGATAACCTCCGGGGACGGACCGAGCGCAGGTGGCCTTCAGGAGCATCAACACCATGAACAACACCACCATCCGTACTGCCGCGCGCCGCGGAGCAACCGTTGCCGCCATTTCCCTGGCAGGCGTTGCACTTTCCGCCACCGGAGCCAATGCGGCCAGCACCTCCACGTGGGACGCTTTGGCGCAATGTGAGAGCGGCGGCAACTGGGCCACCAACACCGGCAACGGCTACACCGGCGGCCTGCAGTTCAGCAGCACTACCTGGGCAGCGTACGGCGGCACCGGTTCCGCAGCCGACGCCAGCCGCGAACAGCAGATCGCCGTTGCAGAACAGGTCCAGGCCTCGCAGGGCTGGGGAGCGTGGCCGTCCTGCGCCGCGCAGCTCGGTTTGAGCGGCGGAGGGGGCGCGACGGCGCCAGCACCGGCGAGCGTTCCGGTTCAGGCTGCCCCGGTCCAGAACGTGCCCGTCGCCCAGGTACCGGCAGCCCCAGTCGTGGCGGCCCCTGTGACGGTGCCGCAGCACGCAGCACCGGTGGCGCTCAGCGGCGAGACCTACACGCTGGAAGCCGGCGACACCCTGAGCATCGTGGCAGGGAAACTTGGCATCGCGGGCGGCTGGCAGCAGCTGGCGGACGCCAACATGAGCACCATCGCGGACCCGAATCTGGTATTTGCCGGACAGGTCATCCAGCTTCCCGCCTAGGGGTTCATGCTCCCCGGTTCCTGATGTAGCCGGGAATGCACACCCTCACCAAACGAACGACGCCGGAGCCCCCTCACAAAGGGGAGCTCCGGCGTCGTTCGTTGCTGTGTTTGTCGTTGGTTGCTGTGCTTGTCGTTGTGCGCAGCGCTAGGCGGCAACCTTGATTTCGCGGATGATGCGCACCTTCCAAGCGGCGTCGTCGCTGGTGTCCAGGAGGGCCACCGTGCCGTGGGCGAGGTTCAGTGCCACGCGCTTGGCTGCCAGCAGTTCGAGGTAAAGGTGCTCGTTCATCCGGCTGGGGGTGTCGATCATGTACTTCACGGCGTCGCGGACCTTGCGGTAGTTGGGGCTGCGCTCGCGGTGCAGGTGCAGTTCGAGCATCTGGCGCTGGCGGACCTTGGGCTCGTGCCGGTTTAGCCAGGAGACGGCCAGGTGGACAGCCACCACCAGAGTCAGGGAAACTGCGTAGATCCACCAGCCGCTGGACAGCAAAAACAGGGGCAGGTTCCCGATCGCCACCAGGGCAATCACCACACGCAGCGCCACGATCCGGCGAAGGGTCAAAGCCACCGACGCCAACGCGGCCCGGAAGCCGTGCTGTTCCTTGCGCGCTGCCGCCGGATCAAGGGTAAATTCATCAAGGACCAGGATGCCCCTGGCTTCCGGACTGAGCATCTGCCCGAAGCGGGGCACAAAAGAACTCGTGTTTCCGGGGGTCAAATCAGCTGAAATTGTCATGAGGGGGCTTCCGGGACGGTGGGACGTTTCGGTGATCTTAGTGGATAGCGTTATCCGCTGTATGCATCTGTCCAGTATGTGAACATTTGCGCGATGGGGCGAGCGCCTCTCGTGTGGCGGCCGGCACTGCAATTGGCACATCCGCCCAGTGCCGTCAGACTGAAAGAATGCAAACTTTCCTCCCGTACCCCGATTTCCGGCAGAGCGCCGCAGCACTGGACACCGCCAGGCTTGGCAAACAGCGTGTCGAAGCGCTGCAGACCCTCCGTGCGCTGGTGATCCCCGAGTACGGCTGGCAGACGCACCCCGCCGTCCGCATGTGGATGGGCCACGTGCCGGCGCTGACGATGTACGGCCTGGCGATGGTGGAGGAATGGACCGCCCGCGGCCACGCCGACAACACGCGTGCCAACATCACCGAGTTTGCGCCCCAGGCAGCGCACCCGGACTACGCCGCCAAGATCCCCATGCCGGAATGGCTCGGTAATCCGGACTTCCACCTGAGCCACCGGGCCAAGCTGGTCCACAAGGAACCGAAGTTCTACAAGGAAGTGTTTCCCGACGCTGACGTGGACCTGGACTACATCTGGCCCGAGCCCAAGCACGAGTTCTATCCCACGGAACCCGAGGACGACATCCTCTGGATCCTCCGCGACCCGCACGCAGAGGTCGACCCGCAGACCCTGGACACGGTGGCCCTTCCCCCTGTCCGCGGTCACGCTGCAACTCCCGCCGTGGCCGATCCGGACGGCTACTCCCCGGTCTACGTCGACGATGGGTCGCGCCGCCCGTCCAAGCAGCCCCGCAAGCTTCCCCCGAAGCAGTTGGTGAAGAAGCCAACGCGGAAGCGCCAGGCCCAGGAGAACGCCTTCGCCACCCTGCCGGGCAAGACCGCAGTGGCGGTCATGTTCGAGGATGGCGCAAAGTTCGCTGTGGGCCAGGTGTTGGGCAGGCCCATCACGCTCGACGACGGCCGCTTCGGCCGCCACTTCACGGTCACCGAGGTGATCGACCGGTCAGCGTTCGACTACCCGGCACTCCTGCAGGATCCCCGCGTGTTCTTCCCGGTCCCGGCGCCCTGATCGCGTGACGGTACTTCTTGCCGGCTGCGGTGATCTAGGCACCGAAGCCGGCCTGCGCTTTGCCGCCCTCGGCCATCGTGTCGTCGGCTGGCGCCGCTCACCCGGAAAGCTGCCGGCCGGCATTGAAGCTGTTGCGGCTGACCTGAGTTCCGCCGATCTTCCGGCCATCCCTGCGGACACCACCGCCGTCGTCGTCGCCGTAGCGGCGGACTCCCCCACCGAAGCGGCCTACCGGGCCGCCTATGTGGGCGGGCTTGCGCACGTCCTTGACGCCCTGGAGCGCGACGGCGTGACGCCTCGCCGGGTGCTGTTTGTGTCCTCCACAGCGGTCTATGGAGATGCCGGCGGCGGCTGGGTTGATGAACGTACGACGCCGGAACCCGGCGGTTTCTCCGGGCGCATCATCGGTGAGGCGGAGGACCTTTTGCTGGCGCGGTTGCGCGGCACCGGATCGGTGCCGGTTGTGCTGCGGCTTGGCGGAATCTATGGCCCCGGACGGACCAGGCTTATCGACCAGGTCCGCACCGGGACCGCCGTGATTCCCGACGAACCGCGTTACACCAACCGGATCCACCGGGACGACGCCGCGGCTGCCATTGTTCATCTGGCGACCATGGACTCCGTCCCCGCACCGGTTTACGTCGGAGTGGATAACGATCCCGCCGAACTGGGCGAAGTTCTGCGTTTCCTGGCAGCCGAGATGGGTTATCCGGAACCTCCGGTTGGTCCGGCCGGCGAGGCCCGTGGCGGAAACAAGAGGGTCAGCAATGCGCTGCTCCGAGGGACCGGCTTCGAGTTCGCCTACCCCTCGTTCCGTGAAGGCTACCGGGAAGTCCTGGCCGGCACGGGAGTCCGCCACCCGTAGGCTTGGGCCAGACAAACGACTGACCCCTGCAGACGAGGAGCACGGTGGATTTCCAGCACATCATTGAGGCCGTGGGCAAATACATGGACTTCGCCGGGGTGGCAGTGATGGTCATCGGCGCCCTTGTGTCGATTCCCATGGCCTTACGCGGCTACCAGCCAAGAAAGCTTCCCGCCGGGTCTGAGAAGCTTTCGGTTTACCGTGCATACCGGCAGCTGCTGGGGAGGTCCATCCTGTTGGGCCTAGAGCTCCTGGTGGCGGCCGACATCATCCGCACGGTAGCGGTGACACCCACGTTCGAGAGTGTGGGCGTACTGGCGATTATCGTGCTGATCCGGACCTTCCTGAGCTTCTCGCTCGAGCTGGAAATCACCGGCCGCTGGCCGTGGCAGAAAGAGTCTGCGAAGCCGGCGCCGGCAGGTGCATAAGGCCTCAATTCGCGGGGCCGCAGAGTTGTCCACATAGGCCTGATGCTTCGCGGTTTTTGTCGGTGCCCCGCGGGATGATGTGGGTATGGGAAACAGGGCAGCGGTTGAGGCGGCGGAGGCTGTTTGTGCCTCCGCCGCGGCGCTGCTCGCTGTCGTTAAGGGCGGTACGGACTCGGCCGGTGTCGCCGGGCATACCGGGTTCACCGGGCCCGCGGACTCTGCCCGGCTGGCTGGGTGCGCTGCTGATGATCCGTTGCGCCGGGAAGCCGATGGCTGGTTGGACACGCTGGCCCTGACCGCCAGGCTCAATGCGCAGGTCGCCGCCGTGGCGGTCCACGCGGCAGCCGGGTATGCCGGCACGGCCCAGGCCTTGGCGTCCCCCGACACCTCTGATCGGGCGCAGGAGATGGCCGTCGTGGCCGAGGTCGCGTGTGCCCTGACCGTCAGCGAGCGGACCGCCGGGGCCCTGCTGGCCGAATCCCAGGCCCTGACCACAGCGTTGCCGCTGACCCTGTCCGCGCTGACGGACGGCTCGGTCTCCTGGCAGCACGCCCGGGTCATGGTGGACGAGACCATCAACCTGGAGGCTTCTGCTGCTCAGGCTCTGGAGGCGCACTTCCTGGACCCCAAGGCGGAGAACCCCAACCGGGGCTGCCCGGCCGGGGAACTCGTTGCCTCCAGGTTCCGGCACAAGGCCAGGATCTGGCGCGAACGCCACCACCCGGTGAGCATCGAAAAACGCCACACCAGAAGTGTTGCGGACCGTCGGCTGGAATACCGCCCGGACCGGGACGGCATGGCCTGGCTCTCGGCCTACCTGCCCGCCGACCAGGCCGCCGGGATCTGGAACCGGACCACCGCCGACGCCCGCGCCTTGCAGGGCCCGGACGAGGACCGCACCATGACCCAGAGGCGTGCCGACATCGCCGCCACCCTGCTCCTCTGTGGGGACGCGGAGGGAACTGCCGCGGGGCGGGTGCCGTCACCACGGGCGCTGGTCCTGGTCACCGTGCCCATCATGTCCCTGCTCGGCGCCACGGATGAATCGGCGATGCTGGACGGGTTCGGGCCGATCCCGGTCACCATGGCACGCAGGCTCATCGCGGACGGCGCCACCTCCTTCCACCGCGTCCTCATCGACCCCAGGGACGGTGCACCGCTGGAGATCGGACAGACCAGCTACCCCGTCACCAAAGCCCAACGCCAATGGCTGCGCATGCGGGACGGGAAATGCCCGTTCCCCGGCTGCCACAACCAATCCCTGGACAACGAAGCAGACCACCTCCTCGCCTGGGCACACGGCGGCACCACCGGCATCACCAACCTCGCCCAGCCCTGCCCAAAACACCACAAGCTCCGGCACACCGGCGGCTGGAACCCCGGCCCGGCCACCCAACACGCACCACCAGGCTGGATCTCACCCACCGGCAGACGCTACGCCAGTGAACAACCCGACTGGGAACCACCACAACTACCGGAAGTTGTCCGCCAGATCCTTCAGGGACCCCCGAACGAACGGGAGTCGCTGGTACAGCCCGGGGACGATAAGCGCAGGCGCGAACTGAGACAACCCGGGGAACCAAAGCGATCCAGAGCTGGTTCGAAAGAACCCAGGGCTAAGGAAACCAAGCGCAAGGAAGCCAAGCGAAGGGATCACTGCTGGATGAAAGCCGACCGAGACCGGAACGTTGGTCCTGATAGAGGCGTCGAGCCCGTGGCTCTCGACCCCGGCCCGGATCCTGATCTGCCACGTCCACCCGATCCGGATCCAGATTGGGACCGACCGAATCTCCCGCATCCGCATCTCCTGACAGAGGTACACATGAATACAGGTACACATGAATACCCAGTCCTATAGCTCCGACCCGTGGCCGGAGGCACCGGCGCTGGCGGGTCCCGTCATCATGGACCAGCGCTGGACAGATGCCTTGTTCCTGCACTGGCGCCTGCCCGAGGCGACCGCAGCCGCCTTCATGCCTCCCGGGGTGGTGCCCGACGTTTACGACGGTTCGTCCTGGGTGGGCCTGATAGGTTTTCGGATGCGCCAGGCAGGGCTCGGCCGCGGACCAGCGGTGCCATTCTTCGGGGATTTCAACGAGGTCAACGTCCGCCTCTACTCCCGGGAACCCGACGGCACACGCGGCGTGGTGTTCCTGAGCCTCGACGCCAATCGGCTGGCGGTAGTCCTGGCAGCCAGGGCAGCAGGAATACCTTACGTCTGGTCCCGTACGGCCTACGCTGCATCGACGGCAGACCAATCGATGGGGTACTCCGTCCGCCGGTTCCGGGGCGGAGCACGTAGCAGGTTCGCCGCTGTCCCTGAGTTGGAAAGCGTCGCCGCCGATCCGCTGGCCGTCCACCTCACCGCGAGGTTTGGCCTTCACACCAGATTCCGGGGCCGCACGCTATACGTCCCCAACACGCATTCGGCATGGCCCCTTCACCAGGCCGCATTGACCCGGCTCGACGACGGACTCGTCCACGCGGCCGGAATCAAGGTGGCAGGTCCCCCGGAATCGGTCCTTTTCTCCCCAGGAGTTCGGACTCAGTTCGGCAGGCCGAGGGTTCTGGATGCTTAGGCCTTCCTTCGCTTATCCACCCCGTGTACGTCTTAACCGTGGATGACCTGCCGCAGGCTTATGCGTCCCGCCAGCCGCTGCCCTCTACAAACTTGGCCACAAGGGTTCCGACACCGGCCTGGAGGGAGTTGGAGGGGTCGAAATACAGTTCTCCCTCAGTTGCCCGGCTGTGCGTGATGAGCTGTTCCGCTTCAAGTTTGGCCTCGGCCGGAGTGGCCCCGACGATTGCGGTCCGCGCCGGCAGTTCGGGAGTGTGAATGATTTCGGCGTCGGTTTCCGACAGCGGAACCGTGGTTCCCGGGTTGATCTCGTCGTGGGGAAACTCAAACTCTGCATCATCAGGAGCAGCAGGGATGGTGTATTCCAGGAAGTAGGTCATGGTTCCAGCCTCGCAGAAAGTCCCCTGCCCCGAAAGTCGCTTCCAGCGCTGACCTGCAAATACAGGTTCCTCCTGCCACCTCCCGCTCCTATACTGTCCGGATGATGATGTCGCTGGTTTTCGGCGCCATAGCATCCAGTGCACTGATTCTGGGTGCCTTCATCGGTGTCAGGTTCGAACTCCCCAAACGCCTTCTTGCAATGCTCCTTGCATTCGCTGCCGGAGCCCTCATCACTGCCCTGACGTTCGAGTTATTCGAGGACGCCTACGAGCGTGGAGGCATCCTCATGGCGGCCATTGGACTGATGGTGGGGGCCATCGTGTTCACTGGCCTCAGCGCCCTGCTGGACCGTTGGGCCCAGCCCGGTTCCAAAGCCACGCCAGCGGACGAGTTCCAGGGCAGCGCGAAGCTCGACACAGACGCAGCTGCTGCCGACAAACCCGCAACCGCTGAGTCGACCCGCGGTGCAGCCGGGCTTGCCCTCCTGGCTGCCGTGACGCTGGACGGGGTGCCCGAAAACGTCGCCTTAGGCGTTTCCCTCGGTGAAGGAACCGGCGGCCTGGCGCTGCTGGCCGCCATCTTTGTGTCCAACTTCCCGGAGGCGCTGGTGGGGGCCGCCTCCATGCGGACCCAAGGCCACTCGGCCGGAAGCATCATCGGGCTGTGGGGCGCCTGCGCGGTGCTGCTTGTCGTTGCGGTAGTGGTCGGCGCCGGGCCGCTTTCCGGCACCGATCCTGCGGCGATCTCGCTGCCCTTGGCCTTCGCGGCCGGCGCAGTCATCGCCTCGTTGGCCGACACGTTGATGCCGGAGGCCTTCGAGCACGGCGGACCCACAGTAGCCCTGAGCACGGCCGCCGGGTTTGTCCTGGCGTTCGTCCTCTCGCTCGCCTAGAGACAGTTCCTGCCAAGAACCTCGGGCTTCTGGCTGCAGCCACGGAGCTACTTGCCGAGGCCAGCCTTGCGAAGCGCCTCGGCCATGGCGGTATTGACGGGAGCAGGTTTGGGCGCGGGTGGCCGGCCGCCCGGAAGCTTGCCCGCCGAGCCCCTGCCCGGTTCCGCTTTCTGGCCGCGTCCACCCTGGCTGTCCCGGACTGGACCGCTTCCACCACGCCCGCCGGCGTCCCGCGTGCCGGAGTCACGCGTGCCGGAGTCACGCGTGCCGGAGTCACGCGTGCCGGAGTCACGACCGCCGGAGTCCCGCGTGCCGGAGTACCGCGTGCCGCCCGGGGTTCCCGCGCCCCCGGAAAGCGACGGCTCGTCGTCGAGCCTCAGAGTCAGGGAAATCCGTTTCCGCTCCGGATCGGCTTCCAGCACTTTTACGCGGACCACCTGCCCGGATTTCACCACTTCGCGGGGGTCCGAGACAAAGCGGTTCGCCAGCGCCGAAACGTGGACCAGCCCGTCCTGGTGAACGCCCACGTCAACAAAAGCGCCGAAAGCAGCCACGTTGGTTACGGTCCCCTCCAGGACCATGCCCGGCCTGAGGTCCGAAATCTTCTCGATGCCTTCGGCGAATGCTGCCGCGGCGAAGGCGGGGCGGGGATCACGGCCGGGCTTGTCCAGCTCGGCAAGGATGTCCTGCACGGTGGGCAGTCCAAAGGTCCCGTCCACGAAGGTCCGCGGATCCAGGGACGACGCCGGCGCAGAGCCCGCAGCCACCAGGATCTTGCGTGCCACCGTGTAGGCCTCCGGGTGGACGCTCGAGGCGTCCAGTGGTTCGGCTCCCCCGGCGATCCGCAGGAATCCCGCGCATTGCTCGAAGGCTTTGGCGCCGAGCCGCGGCACTTTCTTGAGTTCGCTGCGCTTGGCGAACGGACCATGTTCGTTCCGGTACGCCACAATGTTTTCACTCAGCAGCGGCCCGACGCCGGCCACCCGGCTCAGCAGCGCGGGTGATGCCGTGTTCACGTCGACCCCCACCGCATTCACGCAGTCCTCCACCACCGCGTCCAGGCTGCGGTCCAGCTTCGCCGCGGTGACGTCGTGCTGATACTGCCCCACTCCGATGGATTTGGGATCGATCTTCACCAGTTCCGCCAGCGGATCCTGCAGCCGCCGCGCGATGGACACGGCTCCGCGCAGGGACACATCCATCCCGGGCAGCTCGGCGGCAGCCAACGCCGATGCCGAATACACCGACGCCCCGGCCTCTGAGACCACGAGCTTCTGTGGCTTTTGTTCAGCAGCGGGCAGCAGCTTGATGAGCTCAGCGGCGAGCTTGTCCGTCTCGCGGGACGCCGTGCCGTTGCCGATCGCCACCAGTTCGACGTGGTGCTTTTGGGCCAGACGGACCAGCGTGGCCAGGGCTTCGTCCCACTTCCGGGCGGGAGCGTGCGGGTAGATCGTGTCGGTCGCCACCACTTTGCCGGTTCCGTCCACCACGGCTACCTTCACACCGGTCCGAAGCCCGGGATCCAGTCCCAGGGTGGCGCGGTTGCCGGCAGGCGCTGCAAGCAGGACGTCGCGCAGGTTCGCGGCGAACACCCTGACGGCCTCATCCTCGGCAGCGGCGAACATCCGGCTGCGAAGGTCTGCGGTCAGCCGCGCCAGCACCCGCGAGCGCCAGGCAACCTGCGCGGTTTGCAGCAGCCAGGCATCGGCCGGACGTCCGCGGTCTGCGACCCCGAGGCACCTGGCCACCGCTGCCTCGTAGCGGGCACGCGCGGCGGTGAGGGCGTCGTCGTTCTTCGGGTCCGCTTCGGCGAGATCCAACTCCAGCACGCCGTCCTTCTCGCCGCGCAGCAGCGCAAGGACGCGGTGCGAGGGCATCCCCGAGGGCGCCTGGGCGAAGTCAAAGTAGTCGGCGAACTTCTGCCCCTCGGATTCCTTCCCCTTCTTCACCTTCGCCACCATCCGGCCCTGGGTCCAGAGCCGCTCGCGCAGGGTGGCGGCAAGGTCAGGGTCCTGCGCAACGCGTTCCACCAGAATGGAGCGGGCGCCGGCCAGCGCCGCGGCGGCATCGTCCACGGAATGCTCAGCATTGAGGTACTTGGCTGCCTCACGTTCCGGGTCCAGGTCCGGCCGCTTCAGCAGCGCCTCGGCAAGCGGTTCCAGCCCGGCCTCGCGGGCGATCTGGGCCTTGGTGCGCCGCTTGGACTTGAACGGAAGGTAGATGTCCTCCAGCCGCGACTTGGTGTCGGCGGCGAGGATCGCCGTCTGGAGTTCGTTGGTCAGCTGGCCCTGGGCGGCAATCGCCTCGAGGACGGTACGACGGCGGTCCTCCAGTTCGCGGAGGTAGCGCAGGCGTTCGTCGAGCTCACGGAGCTGCGTGTCATCCAGCGTCCCCGTGGCTTCCTTGCGGTACCGGGCGATAAACGGGACGGTGGATCCGCCGTCGAGCAGCTCCACTGCAGCCTTCACCTGCCAGGCCTTAACGCCGAGCTCAGCGGCAATCTGAACGTAAATTGCGTCGTCCGGCGGCTGCGGGCCGGCCTTGACAGAGGCGGGAGCGGAGGGGCGCTGCGGGAGTTGGGTCACCAGAACATTTTGCCCTACTGCCCCACCCGTCTCCACCAGTGGCCTGGCCGGCGGCCTGTGCACTGTCGGGTCTGCTGCCCGATCTGGTGCCCGGTCCTGCCCGGTCTGCTGCCGCTCGTATGGGCCAGCCCTGCTGGCTGCTACCCGGCGCAGGCCGCGCAAACGGGTATTCCACTACGGGCTGTGAAGTGCTGTAGTTGAGTTGCCGTCATCGGTAATTATTTTCGAGGAAGAGGCCACCATGCGGGAACTGCTCATCGTCTTTCAGGAAGGATTCGACGAGGCCAACATCACCGTATTGGTCAACGGCAAGGAGGTCCGCCGCGACGTCGGGGTGTCCACCAACGCCCTGCTTGGCGAAGCGTTCGAAACCACAGTCGAGTTGCCCGCGAAAGGCGCACAGGTTGGCGTGGAAGTGACCAACCGGGGACTCAAGGGCATCCTCAAAGTCAGCGGAAAGCCCAAAAGCCTGCTCGTCTCCATCCAGGACGGCAAACTGGTCATGCGCGAAGGCACCGGCCGGGAGGCATTCCTCTAAAAATCCCCCTAGCGATACTCCATTCGCTGGAGTATCCTGTCATCACCGCCCGGTTTTATGCGAACCTGGGCGGGCCAACTTATAGCTCAGCCAAAAAGCCGTCGGATGGCTCATTGGCACGCGCTGCCCGGAACAGCACACCGAGCAGCCGACGACGGCGGCACCCAAGCCCGGGTGCCGCCGTCGCCGTCTGTTGCAGGTCGCCGTCTGTAGCAGTCTGGACAGCCGCCGCAGTTTGCTCGGTTAGCCCGGGTATGCGGGGTAGTCGGTGTAGCCCTTGGCACCCTCTGTGTAGAACGTGGCCGGGTCGAAATCGTTCAGCGGGAGGCTTTCCTTCCAGCGCCGGGCCAGATCAGGATTGGCCAGAGCAGGACGCCCCACCACAACAGCGTCCGCGTGGCCGTCGGCTACCAGAGCCAGGGCCTCCTCGCGGGTGGTGACAACGCCGAAGCCGGTGTTCACCAGGAAGGGGCCGTCGAAGCGCTCACGGAGACCCTGGACCAGTTCTCCGGCCGGTTCGTGGTGCAGGATGCTCAGGTAGGCCAGATTCAGCGAAGCGATGCTGTCCACCAGGACCTCGTAGGTGGCGCGGACATCGGCTGCGTCCGTTTCTGCGATGCCCTGGACATTGTGCTCAGGCGAGATGCGGATGCCGACGCGGTTTGAACCAAGGGCAGCCACCACGGCGTTGACGGTCTCGATCACGAAGCGTGCGCGGTTCTCGGGCGAACCGCCGTAGCTGTCGGAGCGGACGTTGGAATTCGGGGCCAGGAACTCGTGCAGGAGGTAACCGTTGGCCGAGTGCAGTTCCACGCCGTCGAACCCGGCTTCAATCGCGTTGACGGCGCCGGTGACGATTTCCTGCATCACCACGGACAGTTCGTCGGTGGTCAGCGCGTGCGGCACGGGGTATGGCTGCTTGCCGGACGGCGTCCGGACTTCCCCGTCGATGGCCACGGCACTCGGGCCCACGATGGTCCGGCCGCCCGTGATGTCCTCGTGTGACACCCGGCCACCGTGCATGACCTGCGCAAACATCCGGCCGCCCTCCGCGTGAACGGCGTCGGTGACCTTTTTCCAGCCGGCGATCTGCTCGGCATTGACGAGTCCCGGCTGGCCTGGGTAGGAACGGCCGGCGGAGCTCGGGTAGATGCCCTCGCTGACGATGAGTCCCAGGGATGCACGCTGGCGGTAGTGCTCCACCACCAGCGGGCCCGGAACACCTTCTTCGCCGGTACGGATGCGGGTCAGGGGGGCCATCACGAGACGATTGGGCAGTTCAAGCTCGCCGAGGGTCAACGGGGAAAACAGCATGCGCGGTTCCTTTCGAATATGAATTGGTACTGCTTGGCCCAACTGACCGGCGCCTGCAACTATTCCGGGTGAGACGCGGATCATGGCTTCGCCGCCAACCAACCAGCCACGGGCGCCGTTGTGGAATGTCCGCTTCACTTGGGGGCTAGTAATCTTCTACCGATCGTAGAAGAATGGCCCCATGATGTTCTCCCACCCAGATGGAAACCCTGTCCTCGAACTCGACGACGCGCAGTCCTGGCAACTCCTCGAAGCTACCAAGCATGGCCGCCTGGTGGTTTCGGTCGCAGGCGAACCCGATATTTTTCCCGTCAATTACCTTGCCTCGGGTCGAAAGCTTTACCTGCGCACGGCACCGGGAAACAAACTCGCCCAGCTGACCATCAATTCCACAGTGCTCCTGGAGACTGACGGCATCCTCGAGGACGAGGCATGGTCGGTGGTGGTCCGCGGCACGGCCCGGGTCCTGAGCAACTCAGCGGAACTGGCCGAGGTGGAGGCGCTTGGCCTCAAGACCTGGGTACCTACGCTGAAGGACTTTTACGTGGAGATCGAGCCGCGGTCCGTCAGCGGCCGCCACTTTGAGTTTGGCGAGCAGCCCGAACGCGAGATCTAGGAGCTCCAAGGTTGGGCGGCTCCTAGACTGGAAGCATGGCAGACAGGCTGACCCCCGAGCAGCGCAGCTGGAACATGTCCCGGATCCGGGGCAAGAACACCAAGCCTGAACTGCTGGTGCGCCGCCTCCTCCATGCCAAGGGCTACCGCTACCGCCTGCACGGAAAAGCCGGCCAGGCGCGGCTGCCAGGCCGTCCTGACCTTGTCTTCGCAGGGCGGCGAAAAGTCATCTTCGTCAACGGCTGCTTCTGGCACTTCCATGACTGCCGGGTGGGCCAGCACGCCCCGAAAGCCAACGCCGCCTTTTGGGAGGCCAAGCGCACCCGCACCATGCACCGTGACGCCCAGCAGCGCCTAGAACTCGAAGAGGCAGGCTGGGAAGTGCTCACCGTATGGGAGTGCGAGTTGAAACACGGATCGTCCCTGGAGGCCCAGCTGGTGCGCTTCCTCGGCTCTCCGGCTGTGGCCGCCGCTGAACTGCCGCAGCCGGCCAAAGTAACTTGAGTCAATCTTGACCGTTTGCTGCCTCGGGTATTGATGGGCGGCGGGGAGGATTGAGCCCCTGAAGGAAAACCCGCAGTCTCCTCAGAAAAGCCACATTCGTTGGCTGAGGCGCTGCCCGGGATACGGAACAGTCTTAGTCTGAAAGCGGACGAAATGCCCAACGGCGACGCCCCCTTTCCCGGGTGGCAACCCCCTGCGGAAAGGACAGCAATGGCTCCCTCCGATGACGCCGGGCGGCCGCTTGTGGACCAGTCTGTCCTTGACCGCCTCCGCGTTGAGTTGGACGGGGACGAGGGCTACAGCGCCGTCTTTGTGGGCAATTTCATCGGTTACCTGCCGGTCAGGATCGACCGGCTGCGGCTGGCGTTGACCACGGGGGATCTGGACGGATCCGTGGACGCGATCCTCAGCCTCAAGACGTCCAGCCAGATGGTGGGTGCCGAACGGCTGGCGGGTTTGGCCATAACCCTGGAACGTTGCATCCGCGAAGAGTCCCGCGGCGTGGACCCCTCAGTGGCGCTGCCCCGCCTGGCCGCGGAGTACTTGAAGCCGATCAGCTATTGCAGCCGCCAAACGGTCCACCGGCTGCAGGCTCAGCGTTCCACCGGTGCCAGGCGGTAGCCGACGCCGCGGACCGTCTGCAGCCACCGGGGACGCTGCGGTGAATCGCCCAGCTTCTTCCGCAGGTTTCCCATGTGGACTTCGACGGAACGCTCGTCTGCCTCGCTGATGTAACTGCCGACGTCGTAATCTTCGTCCCGGAGCCGGCGCACCAGGTCCGATTTGGTCCGGACCGTCCGCCCCGCCTCGAGCAGGGCGTAGAGGAGCTCGAACTCCGTACGCGTCAGGTTCAGTTCCTCCCCATCCACGCTGACGGACCTCGAGGCGTAGCTCAGGTCCAGGCCGTTGTGGCTGTAAGTTCCGTCGCCGGTGCCGGTTTCGGCGTCAACGGGCTGCTCCGCGCCGGGACTTTCGGCCGGATCAGGCAGCGACCGGGGCCGGCGCATCATGGCAGCGATCCGGGCCCGCAGCTCCCGCGGCCTGAAAGGCTTGGTGAGGTAGTCATCAGCTCCGGACTCCAGGCCGATCAGCGTGTCCAGTTCATCCGCCCGCGCCGTGAGCATCACGATGTAGGCATCTGAGAACTCGCGGATCTGGCGGGAGACCTCAAAGCCGTCGATATCCGGCAGCCCCAGGTCAAGCGTGATGACGTCCGGATTCAACGTCTTTGCAGCCAGGACACCTTCGTGGCCGCTGCTGGACACCGTCACCTCGAAACCTGCCTGGGTCAGGACCGTGCGTACAAGTTCGCGGATATCCTGGTCATCCTCGATGACCAGCCCCACTCGTGCTTCACTCATCCCAGCCCCCTCAGCCAGCTTGACAACGTCAGAAGTATAGCCCGTGCCCGATATCCTGCTGGTATGCGTCTGTCTATCGTCCCATCCCGGCTCCAAATCCATGCGTGATTCCGCGGGCCCGCGTGGCTTGGGCTGGCTGGGGTTTTTCGGACGGCCCTTCCACGAAAACTCCCTGACCGGCAGGGTGGTCCTGAGCCAGACACCGCTGTCGGTCACCACCCTCTTTACGGCGTTCCTGGTTCTGGCCTTTTTCCCCGGCGCCTTCGACAGTCCGCTGTTCGTGGCCTTCCTCGCCTCCCAGCTCGTGATCATGCCGCTGTGTTTCCTGGTTCCCTGGGACAGGCTGCCGTTTACGAGCTTCCTGGTGATTCCGCTGCTGGACTTCGTCTCGATCGGGTTGGGGCGCGAGGGCGGCCAGGACAGCCTCACCGGCCTCAGCCTGCTCGCCGCGTTCCCGGTGATCTGGCTCTGCGCCTCCGGCTATTACCCGCGCACTTCCCGCTGGCTGTCCTTCGTGGGGCCGCTTGCCATCATCTGGGTTCCCCTTTTCGTTCGCGGGGACGTGTCCGGACCGAGCCTTGCCCGCGCCATGCTCATTCCACTGATGCTGCTGGGCATTGGAATATCCGTCAGTGTCCTGACGCAGAGCATGATGCGCCAGCAGCGGACCCTGGAGGAGAAGGACCTCCAGCTTCAGGCCGGCCTCGAAAAATCCATGCAGCAAGAGGCACTCCTGAACACCATTCTGGACACGGTGCACACGGGCGTCCTCGCCGTGGACGCCGACGGCCATGACATCCTGATGAACCGGAAACAGCGGGCCAACCATACGCTGGCCACACCTCCGGACATCGAGGATCCGAACGAGTCGCAGCTGCTGGTCTTCGCAGCGGACCGCACCACCCTGGTCCCGGTCGAGGACCGTCCGGTGCGCCGGGCCGTGCTCGGCCAGACTTTCACTGACAGGCTGGTCTGGCTGGGCGCCGGGACGGAACAGCGCGCCATCAGCACGTCCGCCCGCGCCATGAAGGATCCTGACGGGAAGTTCTCAGGGTCCGTGATTGTCTTCAGCGATGTGACTGACCTGGTGGATGCCCTGGCGGCCAAGGACGACTTCATCTCCAGTGTGTCGCACGAATTCAGGACGCCCCTGACCTCAATCCTTGGCTACGTGGAACTCATGCTCGCCGACGGGCCAGACGAGGAGCAGCGGCAGCCCCTGGAGATAGTCCAGCGGAACTCGGAGCGACTGCTCACCTTGGTTTCGGACCTTCTCGCCAGCAGGAACGGCCAGCTGCTCGTGAAGCCGGATGCCGTTGACGTTGCTGACCTGGTGCGTGCCAGCATATCGGCCGCCCAGCCCCGGGCCGACGCGTCGGGGGTGGTTTTGGAGACGGACGTCCCCGCGCGGTTGGATGCCCGCGTTGACGGACCCCGCATTTCCCAGGTGCTGGACAATCTTGTGTCCAACGCCATCAAATACTCACCCGACGGCGGCAACGTGACGGTTTCCCTGATGCAGGAGGACGGTTTCCTCAAGTGCCAGGTCAGCGATACCGGCATGGGAATGATCCCTGCAGACCAGGCGGAGATCTTCACCAAGTTCTTCCGGACATCCAACGTCCGCCGCACGGCAATTCCCGGTGTGGGCCTGGGGTTGCCCATCAGCAAGGCGATCGTGGAGGCCCACGGCGGGAGCATCGATGTGGAAAGCAAGCTGGGCCAGGGCACCACCTTTACGTTCCGCGTGCCGGTGTAGGGCGGGCGGGGCTATACGCCTGTGCGGGCAGTCCGGACCACTTCGCCCCACGACTGCCGCGCCACTTCGCTGATGGCAGCGAGGATTTCCGACGGCGGACGCGACAGGTCCAGCGGAAACTCGACGACGTCGATGTCCGTGTTCAGGATGCGCCGCAGTTTAACCTCGCCCGCACCGGCGTAAACCAGCCAGGCGGTGGGCACCCTCAGGGCGGTGCAGTATGCGAGCATCTGGTAGTGGTCCGCGCTCAGGGACGCCCCCAGGTCGGAAGCTGCCTTGTACTTGGCGTCATAAACCACCACCGGGCGGCCGCCCAGCATGTGCACGGCGTCCGGCCGCACGGAGAGCCGGTCTGAGTCCCGGACGGCCTCGCTCAGCAACGCGTTGTACTGCAGGCGCATTTCCCCCGGGTACGCGGCCATGGCTTCGCGGAGCGCGGTCCCCACGAAGTCCTCGAACACCTGCTCCATGTCCACCACAAACGCCGCGGTCTGCTGTTTGCCTTCGCCGGCCTCGGCGGAGGCGTTGCGCAGGATCAGTTCAGCCAGGCGCAGGACTGCGTGATAGCGGACGTTCATCCGGCTCGGGGTCCACGGCGGCAGCGGAGCTCCGGCCGGGAGGCGCGTGACGGCGTCGAGCTTTCCCTTGAGTTGCCGGAGGCGGCTCAGGACCTCAGGCCTGACCCGCGGGACCTTGCCCATCCGCTCGAGCGCGGCCCGCAGGATCCGGTTTTCCGCGATGTCCTCGGTGAACTCGTCGTACGAGACTTCCAGCGGCACCAGCATGCCGGGGCGGCGGGAAATCTGGTCCGAAATCCGGATACGGCCCTTGACCGTTCGCAGCGATTCGTCCACGGTGAGGTAGCCCTGCAGCACCCCGCGGCCCAGGGCACGCTCCGCCAGCTGGGCCAGGGATTCGGCCAGCGCGCTCCAGAGTTCCCGGTCCTCGCCGGCGGCCACGGAATCGGGCCGGAAGCCCTGCTCGCCGGTGAAACTGAGCAGGAACAGCAGCCGGCTCAGGCCCAGCCGGTCCTTGGGGCGCACATCCAGCTGCACGGTTGAGGTTCGGACTGAACCCACTTTTCCGACGGGCTCGATCCGGTACAGGCCCATTCCCATCGGCGAGGCCTTTGCCAGGCCGCTCGAATTAAGGACGGCGGCACTGGCGGCGTCCAGCCGCTCAACGATCCCACCGGACAGCTCATCCAGCACCAGGTGCCGGGCCGCTTGGCCTGTGCCCCGCGCCGCCGCACTGGCCGCCGCTGCCCGCGCTGCGACTGCCAGCCCTGCGCCGCCGTGCACCGGGTCATGGGCGGGCTTGGCCGGCAGCCGCTTGCCTGGCAGCGGCTTATCGGCAGGCAGCTTGGCTGGCAACGGCTTATCTGTCAGCGGCCTATCTGTGAGCGGCTTATCTGTCAGCAAGGCGTCCCAGCAGCTGGTCCAGGCCGAACCGCTCCTCAAGCTGCGCCCGGTTCAGCTGGCCGTGGTAATGCTCCTCCAGCAAAGGCATCAGCTCGTATTTCCAGATCCGGCGCAGCCCGGCCGGTGTCTGCGCGGCGGGCTTCATGAAGTAGGACGGGCCGATCATCAGGTCCCGGTCCCACTCATCGATGGCGGCGTTCAGCGCATCCAGCAACAGCGCCGGCGTGGTGTCCAGTTCCCTGGCTTGCAGGAACCGCAGCAGCGAACCCTTCACCGGTTCCGTCTGGGGATGCAGCTCGATGAACGCAAAGCGGCGGCGGATCGCGGCATCCATCATGGCGATGGAGCGGTCCGCCGTGTTCATGGTCCCGATAATGTACAGGTTGTCCGGCAGCGTGAACGGCTCGTTGGGGCTGTACTGCAGGTAGATCCGGTCATCGCGGTATTCGAGCAGGAAGTACAGCTCGCCAAACACCTTGGCCAGGTTGGCACGGTTCATCTCGTCGATGATCAGGAAGTAGGGCTTGCTTTCATTCCCGGGCTTGGCAGCTTCCTCGGCCAACCGGCGCAGCGGACCCGCCACGAGCTTGAAGGACACCTGGCCTTCGTCCGTCTTGTCCGGCCGGTAGCCTTCGAAAAAGTCCTCGTACGCATACGACGGGTGGAACTGGACAAGCTTCACCCGTTCGTCCGTGCTGTCATCGGCAAGTTCCGCGGCGAGGTGCTTGGCGAGGTAGGTCTTGCCGGTCCCGGGCGGACCGTACAGGACAAGCTGGCGGTTTTCCTCCAGCAGCTCGGCGATTTCCTGCAGCGGTTCCAGGTCCATGTGGAGCGAATCCGCGAAATCGCGGCTCAGCGGGCGGAAGCCCTCCTGCACGGGGACCACTTCGACGGCGGCTGTGGCGGGGTCGTCGTCGTCCGGTTCCGCCTCGGCTGGAACGAGCGACTGAAGTGCCTGCACCACTTTGGTGACGTCAACGATGATTCCCGGCGTGGCCAGCTGCCGCTGAACGTGCCGCGGCAGGTCTGCGGTGGTGTGGGCGTCCTCAAACCAGCGGACCTTGCGGCGCATTTGGCGGTTGTCCTCATTGTGCTCGGGCTCGCCCAGCACCACGCCGAGCCGCACGGCACCGGCGTGCTGGCACAGGACAAGGTCCCCGGGCTTCATCACCGTGAGGAAGGCGAAGACGGCCGTTTTGGTGTCCTCCCGCTCCACGTAGCCCAGATGCTTGTAGTCCTCATCCACGGCATGCTGGACCAGCCCCGCAGTCACGCCCGGGTCCAGGAGGCGAAGATGTTCGACGTCGAGCGTTACCTTCTCCTCCGCCTGCCACGCCGCGAGGAGTTCGGTGTTGTCGCTATGGGTACGGAGCAGCCACGCACGGCGGCCGGGATCCCCCACCTTGCGCCACTGGCTGACCAGCTGCCGGGCGTACCAGTCGATCCGCTGCCCGGCCTGCTCGTCAAGATGCAGGCGGATGCGGTGGATGTCCGCGGTGACGTCTTCGTCGGTGTCACCCTTGGCCCCGCCCACCAGGGAGGCGAAAGCATCCCGGATCTCCTGGCGTTCGACGTCGGCCACCACCGGCTCAAAAAAGCTGGGCCAGGCGAGGTACTCAATGCTGCGCCGGATGGCAGGCTGGTCCCCCGGGGTGCCCGCGGCAAGCTGGTGGAACTTCTGCGGATCCTTCAGCGCCTTGGCGATGGTGGAAGGTGATTGCTGGTCCACGTGCTGGACAAAGCGGCACAGCCACTTGAGGTGGTCCCAGATGGTCCAGTTGAACTCTGCCGTGCGGTCCCGGATCACGCCGTGGTCCGTCATGCCTTTGTAGAGTTCCTCGGGCAGCTCCAGCGGAGGCTCCAGCCAGGACGCGGCCTCAGCGACGCGGGCGCGCTTAACCTTCAGCGACTTGACCTCGTGGGCCAGCGGCAGTGACTGCAGGAAGAGCAGCTCAACGGCAAGCTGCTTGGCTTCCCGGGAGGCCTCTTCAAGGTTCTGCCGGAGGTTGGTCATCATGGGGGCCTTGGCATCCGGGACCCCCTTCTCGAGGCGTTCCAGCAGCTCCGCGGCCGCCTCCGACGTCCATGTCGGGGTCTTGCCGTCCAGGGCGGACTGCTTGCCCTGTAGCCCCGGTCCGAGCACAAACCAGGCAGCATCCTCGATCTCCTGCGAGATGCCCGGGGCGCGGGGCATGACAGGTTTGGGGCTTGGAGTCATGGCTTCAAATTTACAGGCTCAAGCTGGGTGCCTGCTCCATAGCCATCGCCTGTGTGGGCTTCGGAGTGAAAGCCTATGTGGCTGCTCCGGGCCTCTTCCGTCCCAGCACGAAGTAGCCTATGGGCCCGATGAAATTGATCAGGGACGCAGCCCGCCAGGCCGCCTTTGGACCGTTGATCTGCGCAGCAGGGCGGCGTGAAATATCGCGCTGGGCGGCCAGCATCAACGTCATCTGCACGATCCCTATCCCCACAAATGAGGCCCGGGCAGCCGGGGACATCTCTTTCCAGGTCTTCTTGCGCTGCTTGGGGACCTTGTGTTGCTGGCGGTTCTTGGCCATGATCAACGCTCCTTTGATAGACATTCAGTTTCCAGTGTGCGCCAAGGCCGGCGCAACGGGCTAAAGACCCACCTGCAGCGGCCCCCGGGCTGTGGAGTTTTCCGCTAAATGGCGGCGTTCTGTGATCGCTATATGTCGCACGACTCCCCCGGACTGTCTTGTATCCCTAGGTTTTCGAGGCACGAGGGTTTTGAGACAAGCCAGGCCCAAACAGGAGAATGCGCTGGTGGCCCGCAAGGGTGCGCGGGCGTCTTGCCGGTGTCGACTCCCAACATCTTGAGATGTCCCGATGGATGTCAGGGGTCGGTTGGCCGTGGGCGCACGCTTTAGCGTGCTCCTCGTTCGAGGTCAGCTAGTTCTGATTCAAGTTGCTGGGTCAGGTTCCGTAGGCGGCGGAGGTGCTCTTGGGAGACGTGGCCGGGCTGGCTGGTGACTTGTGCATCAACGTCGAAGACGGTGTTGGGGCTGTGCCAGACATTGAACCATTCGAGACCATGGCCGAGGGCGTCCCGGGTCACGCCTTGGAGCAGGAGCAGTGGTTCGCGAGTGTTGATGTTCAGTTTCCGCGCCAGGTCAGGATCTGAGGACACGGCCTGGACCTGACGGGGACCGCCAGCGGGGTGATACCCGTGGTCGCGCATGAGGCTGAGAAGCGATGCGTTTTCGAGCAGTTCTACGGTGAAGTGCGGGAAGAAGTCGCGCGGTACCCAGGTACGCATGAACGCAACGGGAAGATCGTCGAGGTAGCGGACCCGCTCGATTTTCCAGGTGTTGGTGGTGTTGAGGGCCTCGACGCCTGCCTGGGGCGGCTCGGATGGTTCTACGGTGAGGACATGGGTGCGCAGGCGCTGGCCGTGCGCGGCAGCCTGTTCATCCAGGCCTCCCGCACGCTGGACGTGCCGGCGGAGGACGGGCGTTGCGGCTACTACGCTGCCACGGCCGCGCTGGCGTCGGATCAGGCCGAGGTCAGCAAGGCCTGACAGGGCCTGGCGCACGACGCTGCGTGATACACCGAACTGCCTTTGCAGTTCCTCTTCAGTGGGCAGGGAGGAGCCTGGGGGCAGCGCAAGGTCGATGATCTGCCGGTGCAGGATGTCCCGAATTTGTGCATGGAGCGGGCCTCCGGCTTCTCGGTTCAAACCGCCACTTCGTCCCGTCGGCTCCGCCTCGGGTTCTGCTGGTACCAAACTCACGCTAACTCCTCTGCCGCTGTGCAAATCTTAGCCCTCCCGCTGCTCCTCAACGCTGAGCAGTGACATCGCCCAGTCTTGACGTGACCTACACCACCCATTATTGTACGTATCAAAGGTACGTACAACTTCGAGCTTGGGATCACAGGAGATGCCATAGTCCCGAAGTGCGAGTCACCCGCTTGAGCCCGCATCGGCGCGTGAGCGAAGTAAAAGTACCTGCAGGTGACAGTCGGATACGTGAGTTTCAAAACCCCGAATTGGAGAATCCATGCGCGACCCGCGCTCGGTGCGTTGCACCTACTACCTAGAGTCCGAGATCGATCCCGGGAAGGCCGCAGCCATCATGGCGGGCGAGCAGTCCAGCGGCACCTTCCTGCCGGTCCCCGGCGAATCAGCCCGCATCCGGGAGCGGCATGCCGCCCGGATATCCGATGTCCAGGAGCTTGGTTTTTGCCGCCCGTCCCTGCCGTCACGGGCCAACCCGGAAAAAGTCCGCGCTGCCTTGGTGACCGTCGATTTTCCGATGGAGAACGTCGGCACGGACCTGGCGACCTTGCAGACTGTCATTGCAGGCAATCTCTTCGAGTTGGGCGATCTGTATGCCTGCCGGCTCCAGAACATTGAGCTGCCGGAGGACTTCGTCGCAGCCCACCCCGGCCCGGCCTTCGGCATCGAGGGCACGCGCAAGCTCATCAGTGACGTTCAGGGCGTCATGGTCGGCACCATCGTCAAACCCAACGTCGGGCTCTCGGAAGAGGAATTCCGTCTGGTGGTCCGGGATCTTGCGATGGCCTCCATCGACCTGATCAAGGACGACGAGCTCATGACTGATCCGGCATACCTGCCGCTGGAACGCCGGGTCGCCGTTGCCACCGAGGAAATCCGCGCCGCTGAGCAGGTCTCCGGCCACTCCACCATGTATGCCTTCAACATCACCGGTGACCTTGCCGGACTGCAGAAACGCCACGACCTGGTCGTGGAAGCCGGCGGCACGTGCGTGATGCTGAACATCCCGGTCATGGGTTTACCCGCCCTGGCCCTGCTGCGCAGCTTCGCCGAGGTACCGATCCACGGCCACCGCGCCGGCCTCGCGGCCTCGATGCGGTCCAAGGCCCTGGGCATGGACTACCGGGTCTGGCAGCAGATGGCCCGCCTCGCCGGCGCCGACCACCTGCACGCCAGCGGGCTCGGCAGCAAGTTCTACGAACTCGATGAAGAAGTCGCGGCCAACATCCGCAGCCTCTTCGAACCCCTCGGGCAGACCATTGCACCGCTGCCTGTCCTGTCCTCAGGGCAGAATGTCACCACCCCCGGCCCCACCTTCGACGCGGTCGGTTCCACAGACCTGATGATGTTGGCCGGCGGCGGGGTCGCCGCCCACCCGGACGGCCCCGGCGCCGGAGTGCGAAGCCTGCGCCAGGCGTGGGAAGCAGCAGTGAATGGGGAGCCGCTGCAGAACGCAGCGGACAAACTCGCTCAAACGGGGGACGATGCTCTCCTGCACGCTGTCCAGACTTTCGGGAAAGGTGCCTGAGATGCCAGCTTTCGGTTTCGTCGCGGACGACCTCACCGGAGCCGCCGACGTCCTGGCCCAGTCCCACCGCTACGGCCTGGAAGCTGCTTTGGTCATCGGGGACGCGCCGCTGCCCAAGGACACCGACGTCGTCGGGTTCGCAGGACCGGCCCGCTCCCTGTCCGGAACAGCGTTCGACAACATGGTCATCAGGGACCTCGCCGGGATTGCGGCCCTGAACCTGGACGTGCTGCTGTACAAGGTCTGCTCCACGTTCGACAGCTCCACCACTGTCGGAAGCATCGGGCGCGGGATCAAGCTGCTCCATCAGCAATTCCCCCTGCACGGGCCCATTCCCGTGGCGCCGGCCCAGCCTGGCTTCGGACGGTACACCGCCTTCAGCAACCACTACGCCAACTACGCCGGCAAAACCTACCGGCTGGACCGCCACCCGGTCATGTCACGGCACCCGTCCACCCCCATGGCCGAGGCGGACCTGCGCCAGGTCCTGGCCGAACAGTTCGGCGACACCCAAGTGCCTGAGGCGATCCACCTGCCCGCCTACCAAGACGGCACCTTCAAGGACGCCTGGGCGGAACGACGCCGGGATCCCGGGGCACAGGCCTTTGTCGTCGACGCCGTGGACGAACATCAGATGGACGCCATCGCAGAAGCCCTCACGCGGGAAGAACACGGTCACGGTCCATCGATCGTCGTCGGATCCGGCGGCATCATGGCGGCACTGGCACGGTCCATCTCGGACCAGGCTCCGCGCGTCCCCGGCCCCCAGAAGCCGTCGGGACCAGTGCTGGCCGTCAGCGCCTCGGCCTCCAGCACCACGGCCGAGCAAATCAACGATGCCATCTCCAATGGCTGGGAAGACGTCCCGGTGCCTGCCGAACTGCTCCAGCGCGATGACCCAGCACTGGTTGCCGCCCTCGATGAACGCGTGTCCAATGCTCTTCAGGCAGGCAGGAACGTCGTCGTGCACACAACCCGTGGCGCGGCGGACCCGCGCTACGGGGCCAGCACACCAGTGGACGCCGGCTACGTCGGCACCCTGATCGGCGGCATCGCCGCCAGAATGGCCACAACCGGCCTCACCCGTGACATCGCCGTCTGCGGCGGTGACACCTCCAGCCATGCACTCATCGCCATGGGCGTGCGCCAACTCCGGGTGTCGGACCAGTTCGTCACAGCCGGCCCAATCCTGAAAGCCGACGGCGCCTCCGCTGTCGGAGGGTGCAGGCTCCTGCTCAAGGGCGGACAGGTCGGCCCGACCGACATCCTGCGCCGCTTCGCCGGCCAACTCTCCAGCTGACACCCCCAACACAAATCCCCCACGCATCACCAGAACCAACGAAAGGCGGCCCCCATGCGGGCAGTAGTTAAGAACGCAGCAGAGCGAGGCGTCACCTACGTCACCGACGCCGGCGACCCCAAGGCAACAGAAGGCTCCGTCGTCATCGAAGTCGGCGCCGCCTCCCTGTGCGGCACCGACCGCGAACTCTACGAATGGACCCCATCAGCCCAGGCATTCAACCTCAACCTCCCGGTCATCCTGGGCCATGAAGGCGCCGGTACCATCGTCGAGGTCGGTCCCGGTGTCACCGGGCTGCAGGTCGGCGACCAGGTTGCCCTCGAAAGCCACCTGACCTGCGGACAGTGCTTCCCCTGCCGCACCGGAGACGCGCACACCTGTGAACGCACCGGGATCCTGGGCATGCACATCGACGGAGTCTTCGCAGAGTACGCAGCCGTCCCCCAGGACATCTGCGTCAAGCTCCCCGCCGGCCTGTCCCTGGAATCCGGCGCACTGCTCGAGGCCGCCGGCGTCGCCGTCCACGCCATCCAGCGCGCCAACTACTCCGTCGCTGGCCGGGCCGTGCTCGTCAGCGGGGCAGGCCCGGTCGGCCTCGTCGTCGTGAACCTGGCATTGCTCATGGGCGCCTCGCACGTCATCGCAGTCGACCCCAACCCCTACCGCCGCGCCCAAGCTGAAAAGCTCGGCGCGACCGCCATGCACCCCAACGACGGCATCGTCGAACGCTGCCGCGAGCTCACCGGCCGCCGCGGCGGATTCGACGTCGCCTTCGAATGCTCCGGAGCCCCCGGCACCCTCGCCACACTCTTCGAAGCCGTCCGCCGCGAAGCCACCGTCATCACCGTCGGACACCCCAGCCGCCCCGCAGAAGTCGACATCGCCGCCTACATCAACAAAAAAGGCATCACCCTTCGCGGCATTTTCGGCCGCCGGCTCTGGGAAACCTGGGAACAAAGCCTGCTGCTCCTCGATTCCGGGAAGCTGGAACTGGACTGGCTCATCACCCACCGCAAAAAACTCAGCGATATCGACGAAGCCGTCGAACTGCTCACCGGAGACGCCTGCAAGGTCCTGCTCATCCCAGGGCTCGGCTAACCCACCCCAAACGGCGGAACTGACGGTCCGACCCGCGCAGCCCCCAACCACCCAACTATTCACAGGAGAAATCAATGTCGATTCCCATCAAGAAAGCCCTGGAAAAAGTCCCCGGCGGCATGATGCTGGTGCCCCTCTTCATCGGCGCCATCATCCACACCCTCGCCCCGGACGCCGGTAAGTTTTTCGGTTCCTTCACCGGAGCCTTCTTCACCGGCCTTCCGCCCCTCCTGGCCGTGTTCTTCGTATGCCTCGGCGCAACACTCGAAGTGAAATCAACGCCCTACATCCTCAAAAAAGGCGGGGTGCTCCTCGGCTCAAAGATTGCCTTCGCCATCCTCATAGGCGTCATCGCCGGACGCTTCCTCGGCGAAGCGCCCATCGAAACCGGAATCCTTGCCGGTCTCTCAACCCTCGCCCTCGTCGCCGCCCTGAACGACACCAACGGCGGCCTCTACATCTCCCTGATGGGACAGTTCGGCCGCAAACGCGATGCTGGAGCTTACTCCATCCTCTCGCTCGAATCCGGCCCCTTCCTGACCATGGTCACCCTCGGCATCGCCGGCCTCGCTGCCTTCCCCTGGCAGGCACTCGTCGGCGCGATCCTCCCGCTGGCACTGGGCATGCTCCTCGGAAACCTGGACAAGAACATGCGGCATCTCCTGGCCCCGCTGGTACCGGCAATGATTCCGTTCCTGGGCCTGTCCCTCGGACTGACCATCAACCTCAACGCCGTCGTCGAAGCAGGACTGCTCGGCATCGCCCTCGGACTGTTCGTGGTCTTCGTCGGCGGCGCAGTGCTGCTGCTCGCCGACAAACTCACAGGTGGTGACGGCGTAGCAGGCCTCGCCGCAGCAACCACAGCCGGAAACGCGGCCCTCGTCCCCGCTATCGTCGCCACGGCCAACCCCGTCTACGCGCCGGCCGCGGAACACGCCACCGTGCTCGTGGCAGCCTCGGTCGTCGTCTCCGCAGTGCTCTGCCCAATCGTCACCTCAGCATGGGCCCGCCGGGTGCAGAAAAAGGAAGGCCTGACGGACGCAGAAGACAACTCGGTCGAGCAGGAGGCGCTAGCCCCCAAGCATGCAGGTAGTACCCCAGAACTGACCTAGCAGCACTACAGGAAGAGGGCGGGGCGTGCACACGGGTGCCCGCCCCGCCCATCCTTATACACCCGGACCTGGTGGACGGAAACGCCACCGGAAGGAACACCATGAATGCAGACACTCAGCTAGTGAAAGTCCCATCCCCCAGCCCGCAAAGTCGCCTACTCAGCTATCACAACTGGATTCACCTGAACCCGGGCGACAGAGTGATCGTCAAACGAACCGGATGTGCACCCGAACATGGCACGGTGGATGACGTCGGCGAAGACGCCTCATACTTTTGGGTCTGGATCGACGGGCAAAGCAGAACTCTGATCTTCCGTGGAGACGGATCGGTCATTCACAAACTCCGCCACTAGCCTCAGCCGACATAACTAATCAGAGACGTAGGCGTCTTGAAACCCTTGAGATAGGAGACGTCTCACTGGCTTTGTCCGTAAGATCCTGATTCCTGTGAAATCACGGACCTTCTCTGGGTCCGGCGATTCTTATAACTATGTCTCGAAACTTCCCGCTTGAAGGGGCGTACTAATCATTAGTTATGAGACACATTGGAGGCAGGCGTATCGAAACTTATTGGCCATGCCCGGGTTTCTACGCGGCAGCAGTCCACGGACCGGCAGCCGGCGGATCTACTTGCCGCCGGCGTTCGACGCGATGACCTCTATGTTGACCACGGCGTATCCGGAGCACGCGCTTCACGGCCAAAATTCGATGAAGCAGTTGACGCGCTCATGGATGGCGACACCCTCGTCATCACAACCTTGGACAGGCTCGGGCGGTCCACCCAAAACATGCTTGCCTTAACTGACGAACTCCGCAGCCGCGGCGCGGGTCTGCGCGTCCTGAACCTGGGCGGAGGCGACGTCGACACAGCAACACCGATGGGCTCCATGTTGTTCACAATCATGGCCACCCTCGCGCAGATGGAACACAAGATCAAGCGCGAACGCGTCAATGATTCCATAATCAAGCGAAGAGAAGCTGGCAAGGACCTTGGCGGCCGACCCCGCCGGGTCACTGAGAGTCAGATCAGAAGCGCTGTTCGCCTGGTCAAAGGTGGCGAGCCCGCGGCGCAGGTTGCACGGGATCTCGGTATGTCGCGAGCGACGTTCTACAGGCGGTCATGAGCGCTTGCCGACTAGCAGGGCGACATTTAGCGCCGCAAAAAGACCGCCAACAGTCACACCCCCGGGCGGACTTAGAAGCTGATGCTGGCAGGCCTTACTTGCAGTGTTAGAAAAGGTTGAAACAGGGTTTGCTGCAAAAGGTTTACGGAGGGTTCAAACAGCAAACGGCGCCATCCGCTCCTTCTGTTCCGGGGTCAGGCGCAGGACCCGGCCGGTGCCTTCATCGACAAAGGCGAGGTGGCTGCTGGCCCGGACGCAGTCCTCCCGGGTGACGGGATCCTGGATTACGTAGTGGATATCGAAGCTGGCGCCCTTCACGGCGCCTATCCACACCTGCACCACGGCAGGGATGTTGCGGTATTCAAGGGTTTTCACGTAGCGGATCCGGTGGTCCACCACCAACGCCAAAACACCCTCCGGAACATCGTTGAAGAGCGACACCTCCGGCTCGATGCCGGGCAGGCCGGAACCGCGTGGCGGGCCGAAGGCAGCAATCCGGGCTTCCTCGAGGATCCGGACGATCTGGACGTTGTTGATATGCCCGTATGCGTCCATGTCCCCCCAGCGCATGGGGACAAGGACCTCGATGCGCCGGGGACCGGTGAGGCTGGGATCAGGGAGACTGGGATCAGGGAGGCTGGGACCCGTGCGCTGGGAATCGGACGGGTCCGTGTGCACGCTCAGCTGTGCACCGCCGTCGAATCATCAACCACGGTTTCTTCCATGTTGGAACCGGCAAACTGGGACATGTACAACCGGTAGTAGGCGCCCTCGGCGGCCAGCAGTGTCTTGTGGTTGCCCTGCTCCACGATCCTGCCGTTCTCCATCACCAGGATGGTGTCAGCGTCCCGGATAGTGGAGAGCCGGTGCGCGATCACAAAGCTTGTACGGTCCGTCCGCAGCGCAGCCATGGCCTTCTGGACCAGCAGCTCCGTCCGGGTGTCAACGGAGCTGGTTGCCTCATCCAGGATCAGCAGCGACGGGTTGGCCACAAACGCGCGGGCAATGGTGATCAGCTGCTTTTCACCGGCGCTGACGTTGTTGCCTTCCTCGTCGATCACGGTGTTGTAGCCATCGGGCAGGGCACGGACGAAGCGGTCAACGAACGTGGCCTTGGCGGCTGACATGACCTGTTCTTCGCTGGCGTCCAGGTTGCCGTACCGGATGTTGTCGTAGATGGAGCCGCCGAACAGCCAGGCATCCTGCAGCACCATGCCCACCTTGGAGCGGAGCTCGGCCCGGCTCAGGTGCGTCACGTCCACGCCGTCCAGGGTGATGGAACCGGAGTTGAGCTCGTAGAAGCGCATCACCAGGTTCACCAGGGTGGTCTTGCCCGCGCCCGTGGGGCCGACGATTGCCACCGTGTGCCCTGGCTCAGCGGTGAAGGACAGGTTTTCGATCAGCGGCTTGTCCTCGCTGTAGCTGAACGAGACATCCTTGAATTCGACATGCCCGTCCGTCTTGGCAGGCAGGTGCTCGGTGGCCGTCTCTGAATCCTCCTCATCGGCGTCAAGGAACTCGAAAACGCGCTCAGAGGACGCCACGCCGGACTGCAGCATGTTGGCCATGCCGGCCATCTGGCCCAACGGCTGGGTGAACTCGCGTGAGTACTGGATGAACGCAGTAGCGTCGCCCAGGGACATGGAGCCGGAGGCAACGCGCAGGCCGCCCACCACGGCGATCCCCACGTAGCTGAGGTAGGAGACGAACTGCATCACCGGGAAGATGATGCCCGAGACGAACTGCGCCCCAAAGCTTGCCTTGTACAGTTCCTCGTTGCGCTCTTCGAACCGGGCCAGCATGTCAGCGTCGCGGCCGAACACCCGCACGAGGTCGTGCCCGGAGAACGATTCCTCGATCTGGCCGTTCAGGGCACCGGTGTTCTTCCACTGGGCTGCGAAGAGCTTTTGGCTGCGGGCGCCGATCATGCCCGCGGCCACCCCGGCAAGCGGCAGCGCAATCAGGGCAATGAGCGCCAGCTGCCAGGACACGATGAACATCATGACCACGATGCCGATGACGGTCAGGACCGAGCTGATCAGCTGGGCAAAGGCCTGCTGGAGGGCTTGCTGGACGTTGTCGACGTCGTTCGTCACCCGGGAGAGGACGTCGCCGCGCTGGCGGGTGTCGAAGTAGTTCAGCGGAAGCCTGTTCAGCTTCTTTTCCGTATCGTCGCGAAGCTTACGGATGACCTTCATGACGATGCGGTTCAGGACGTAGCCCTGCAGCCACAGGAAGATGTTGGCCACAAAGTACATGAGCAGGACAATCGCGATCAGGACCGAGAGTTTCTGGAAGTCGATCCCTGTTCCCGGAATAAGCTCCATCCGGGAAACCATGTCAGCGAAGTTGTCCTGCCCCTGCCGGCGCAGGCCCTCAACGAAGTCATCCTTGCTGACTCCGGCGGGCAGCTGCTTGCCCACCACGCCGCCGAAGATCACGTCCATGGCCTGGCCCAGGATTTTGGGCGCGATGACGTTCAGGACCACGGAAACGATCACCAGGGCAACCACGGCGAAGATGCCCACGGCTTCGGGTTTCAGCAGGCCCATCAAGCGCTTCGCCGAAGGCCAGAAGTGTTGTGCTTTCTTAGCGGGCACTCCACCGAACATGTCGCCGTCGGCCTCGGAGGGCTTGAATTCCTCCTCGACGAAGTCGTCGTCCAAGAGGTCCGGCGTGCCCTCGGCGTCCGGGGCTACTTCCGTGCCCTGGGCCCCGGCCGGTGTTGCGTCCTTCTTGGGGGCGCTCATGCCATTTCCTCCACGCTCAGCTGGGATTCAACAATTTCCTGGTAGGTGGGTGAGGTTTCCAGGAGTTCCTCGTGGGTTCCGCGGTCCACGATCCGGCCGTTGTCCAGCACCAGGATCTGGTCCGCCTCGATGATGGTGGAGATCCGCTGCGCCACGATGATCACAGTGGCCTCGGCGGTGGTCTTCTTCAGCGCCTCACGAAGGCGGGCGTCGGTGGCAACGTCCAGTGCCGAGAACGAGTCGTCGAAGAGGTACACCTTGGGCTTGGTGACCAGCGCACGGGCGATGCAGAGCCGTTGCCGCTGACCTCCGGAAACGTTGGTGCCGCCCTGGGCGATCCGGGCGTTCAGGCCGTTCTTCTTTGCGCGGACAAAGTCCTCGCCCTGGGCCACGTGCAGCGCGTCCCACAGTTCCTGGTCCGTGGCTTCGGTCTTGCCGAAGCGCAGGTTGTGCTCGATGGTGCCGGAGAACAGGTAAGGCCGCTGCGGCACCAGTGCCACGCGTTTGGTGATCTCGGACCGGTCCAGATTGGCGACGGACACGCCGTCCAGGAGTACCTCGCCGTCGGCGATGTCGTAGAGGCGCGGCAGCAGGGACAACAGGGAGGTTTTGCCGGCACCGGTGGAACCGATGATGGCTACGGTCTCCCCCGGCTTCGCTGTGAAACTGATGTTGCTCAGCACCGGCGCTTCTGCACCCGGGTAAGCGAAGGTGACGTTCCGATATTCCACGACGCCGGCAAGGGCGACGGGAGCTTCGGGACGTTCGGGGTCATGGATGGAGGGTTCGACGTCGAGCACTTCACCAATGCGGTCCGCGCACACCGAGGCGCGCGGGATCATCATGGCCATAAACGTGCCCATCATGACGGCGATGAGGATCTGGAGCAGGTACTGCAGGAAAGCCGTCAGCGCGCCCACCTGCATGTCACCGGAATCAACGCGCTGGCCGCCGAACCACAGCACTGCGGCCGTGGACAGGTGCAAAATCATGCCGATGACGGGGAACATCAGGACGAACAGGGAGCCGATCTTCAGCGACACGTCCGTCAGTTCCTTGTTGGCAAAACCGAAACGTTCGGTTTCGAAGGGTTCGCGGACAAATGCCCGGACCACCCTGATGCCGATGATCTGTTCACGCAGGACGGCGTTGATGCGGTCGATCTTCTTCTGCATGGTGCGGAAGAGCGGGATCAGCCGGACCACCAGGTAACCCACCACCACAATCAGCACCGGAACCGACACCCAAACCAGCCAGGACAGGCTGATGTCCTCGCGCAGGGCCATGATGATGCCGCCGATGCACATGATCGGAGTGGCCACCATGAAATTCAGGCCCATCAGCACCAGCATCTGGACCTGCTGGACGTCGTTGGTGCCGCGGGTGATCAGGGTTGGCGCTCCGAACGTGTTCACGTCCTTGGCTGAGAAGCTGGTGACCTTGCGGAAGACTCCGCGGCGGAGGTCCCGGCCCACAGCCATGGCCGTCCTGGAGCCGTAGTACACGCCCGCGATGGCTGTGCCCACCTGGGCAAAGGCCACCAGGAGCATCACGCCACCGGTCCGCCAGATGAAATCCGTGTCCCCGCGGGAAACGCCTTCATCGATGATCTGGGCGTTGAGGCTGGGAAGGTAGAGCGCGGCAATGGTGGACGCCAGTTGGAAGACGACGACGGCGACGATGTATGGCAAATACGGCCTGGAGTACCGCCGTATGAGGGTGAGGAGCATGCCCACGGGTCCTTAGGGAGAAAACGCGAATTGGTGAGTTCAAGTAGTAACAGCCAGGGCTGACATTCCTGCGGTTCCCACTCTACGAAATCAGTTGGCCAGGCGTAACATCTGCGGCCGAAAGTTCATCCGAAAGCCCCGGCGGGCGGACAGGTGGGGCCCGGACTCCCCAGGAAAGGAACCGGGCCCCCGTGTGGTTGCACGGCACTGTTCGCGAAGAGGTCAGCTGTTCGCGGACGTGAGTACCGGCGTCGGCCGTTCAGCGTCTGCCGTCAGTTGGCTGTCCGGCCGGACGCCTGGCTGAACGACTGGCTGAACGACTGGGCGGGTGTCCGGCTGGACGTCAACGGTGCGCCGCAGCGGGCGTTCCTTGATGAACAGCACGGAGACCAGGGCGACGACGGCGACGACGGCGGAGATGAGGAACACCTCGGCGGTGGCATCACCATAGGCGGCGCGCATGATTTCGCGGACGGGTGCGGGCATGTCCACCAGGTCCATGCTGGCTCCGGCCGAGCCTCCGGCCACGGGGATGCCGGCAGCGGCCAGGCCCTCGGTGGCGAGTTGGCTGACCCTGCTGCTCAGGACCGCACCCAGGACTGCCACGCCGATCGCGCCACCCACTGAGCGGAAGAAGGCCACGGATGCACTGGCCGTTCCGATGTCGGACGCCCGCACGGTGTTCTGCACGGCCAGCACCAGGTTCTGCATCAGCATGCCGAGGCCAATACCCAGGACTGCCGTGAAGATACCGGCCTGCCACAGCTCGGTGGTGTGGTCCATGGTGCCGGCCAGGCCCAGTCCGCCGATCAGCAGAACCGATCCGCCGATCAGATACCTCTTCCACTTTCCGGTGCGGCTGATCAGCAGGCCGGAGACCACGGAGCCGGTCAGGTTTCCGGCGATCATGGGAAGCGTCAGCAGACCCGCCTCGGTGGGCGACGCGCCACGGGCCACCTGGAAGTACTGGCCAAGGAACGTGGTGGAACCGAACATCGCGACGCCCACTGCGACGGAGGCCAGGATGGCCAGGGCGGTGGTGCGCTCGGAGATGATCCTGAGCGGGATGATGGGCTGCTCCACTTTGGATTCGACCAGCACCAGCAGGGCCAGGAGCACCACGCCGCCGCCCACCATGGCCGCCGACTGCCACGAAACCCAGTCGTAGTATGCCGGGTTGCCGGCGAAGGAAACCCAGATCAGCAGGAGGCTGACGCCTGAGGTCAAGAGGATGGAGCCCAGCCAGTCGATCTTGGCCGGACGTTTGATGTGCTGGATCTTCAGGGTGACCTGGAGCAGGATGAGTGCAACCACGGCCAGCGGCACGCAGACGAAGAACGTCCACCGCCAGCCCAGCGGGCTGTCCACGATGAAACCGCCCAGCAGGGGGCCGCCGGCGGTGCCCACCGCCATCACGCCGCCCATGTAACCGGAGTATTTGCCGCGGTCCCGCGGCGGGATCATGGTGCCGATGATGGCCTGTGACAACGCAGTGAGCCCGCCCATGGCAACGCCCTGGATCACGCGGGCGGTGAGCAGCAGCGGGATGGTCTCGGAAAGTCCGGCCATCACCGAGCCGGCCACGAAGACAACAATGCTCAGCTGGACCAGGACCTTTTTGTTGAAGAGGTCGGCCAGCTTGCCCCAGATCGGGGTGGTGACGGCGTTGGCCAGCAGCGCAGCCGTGATCACCCAGGCGAAGTCCGTCTGGGTCCCGTGGAGATCGGACATGATGGTGGGCAGCGCGTTGGCCACGATGGTGCTGCTCAGGATGGCTGTGAAGAAGGCCGCCAGGATCCCGGTAAGGGCCTCCATGATCTGGCGGTGGGTCATCGCCACGGGCGGCGCTGCGGCGGGTGGATTCGGCATATCAGTGCTCCTTGGGGGTCTGGGTCATGGTGATGGGACCGGTCGCCGTTGCCCGGGCTGAGTGTTTGAGGGATTCCGTGAGCCTGGCCAGGGTGCGGGCCGTGTCTTCGGCGTCGCCCTGGCTCCAGTTGCTGAGGTAGTCCTGCAGGGTGGCCGTGCGGTGCTGCTCGATCTGCCGGAGCTTGTCCACCCCGGCGGGCGACAAGGCCACCAGCTGGGCCCGGCCGTCGTCGGGGTCCTGCCGCCTGATGACATACCCCTGCATTTCGAGGTCCGCGATATGGCGGCTGAGGACCGGGGCGCTGACGCCGAGGCGCTCGGCCAGGTGGGTTGCACGGGCCTCGCCCTCCCCCACGAACCTGAGCACGCCCTGCAGCGCCACTCCGGTGTCCATGCCGCGGAAACTTGCATTTGCCACGCATCGGACCACGCGCTGGAGGTCGAAAATGCGGGAGACGAGATCCGCCGCGGTATCTGGCGCAACTGCCATGGTTGGGTTCCCCTCATTTTGCTTGCCTTGGGCAACTATATCTCAAATTGGTTGCTTTGGGAAACTAACGAGCGGAGGGGTCCTTAAACGCCGAGCGCGGACCGGCGGCCAGTGCCCTTGCTTCCAAGGGTTTGTGGCTGCCGGTCCGCGCTGTTTTCCGGAGCGGGCAGGAGCGGGTTTTTCAGTCGTCCAAGTGGGTGGGACCGAACATCCTGAGCAGGGTTTCGACGACGACGACGTTGGGGCCGTCCGCGGCGAAGGCCGCTTTGAGCGCGTCCCCCACGTCCTCGGGGGCCGCCTTGGTGGCCGGCACGCCGAACGCCTCGGCGAGTTTGACGAAGTCCGGGCGGGCGAGCTCGGTGGCCGTGGCCTTGCCGAACGCGCCCACCATGTATTCGCGCAGGATGCCGTAGCCGCCGTCGTCCACGATCAGCCAGGTGACCGGCACGTTGTGCTGCTTCGCTGTGGCAAGTTCGGAGATGGAGTACATGGACGAACCGTCACCGGAAACCGCGAGCACCCGGCCTGGCTTGCCCAGCGTTTCCAGGCCGACCGCTCCGCCGATGGCGGCCGGGAAGCCGTAGCCCAGGCCACCGGCACCCTGGGCCGAGTGGAACTGGCCGTCCTTGGCGTCCCAGCAGCTCCAGCCCCAGTACGCGGCGATGGTCATGTCCCAGAAGGTCTGCATGTCCGCGGGGACTGCCTCCCGGATGTCGGCCATGAACTTCAGTTCCTTGCCCAGGTCCTGGGATTCCAGCCTGTGGCGAACCTTGGCCAACGACTCCTTCACCAAGGTTTCGGGGGTGGTCCCGTGCCAGTTGGGTTCGGTGTCAGGTGCGGCCTGAAGCGCCATGTCCAGGGCGGCGAGCGCCTGGCCGGCGTCCGCGCGGATGCCCAGGCCGGGGCTGTTGGACTCGAGTACCCGTGGTTCGGCGTCGATCTGGATGATCCGGCCGCGGGGTTCGAAAGTGAAGTAGTTGGACGTGACCTCGCCCAAAGAGGAGCCGATCACAATCAGGACGTCGGCGTCTTCCAGGAGGTCCGTCATGTAGCGGTCCTCGATCCAGGACTGCAGGGAAAGCTCGTGGTTCCACGGAAATGCCCCGTTGCCGCCCGGCGTACAGATCACGGGAGCGCGAAGCTTCTCGGCGATGGCGAGCAGGGACTTCTCGGCCCGGCCGCGGCGCGTACCTCCGCCGGCGATGATGGCCGGACGTTCCGCCGTCGAAAGCCACTTCACGGCCTCGCGGATCAGCTCCACGCGGGGCGGATTGTCCGCCGCTTCGGCGAGCGCGTCCTCAACCGGCGGAACCATGATGGGATCCAGGAGCACGTTCTGCGGAATTTCCAGCCAGACAGGCCCCTGCGGGGAGGAGATCGCTTCGGTCCACGCATCCTGGATGGCCGACGGGATGCCGGACGCGTGCTGGATCAGGCGCTGGCTCTTGGTGACGTTGGCGGCCGAGGCCTTCTGGTCATCCAACTGGTGGAGCATTCCCTTGCGGCGGGCCCCCAACCCGTCGAGCGGGATCTGGCTGGCCACCACCACCATGGGCACGCCCGTTGCGTAGGCCTCCTGCAGGCCGGCCAGGGACGTCAGGGCACCGGGACCGGTGGAGAGGAACAGGACGCCCACCTCCCCCGTGGCCCGGGAGTAACCGTCAGCGGCGAAGGCTGAATTGTTCTCCACCCGGGAGGAGACGAAGTGCAGGTTTCCGCGGCCCATGGCGTCGAACAGACCCAGCGCGTGCTGGCCGGGAATGCCGAAGACCGTCTTGGCGCCCAGCGCTTCGAGGGTCTCGACGACGAGGTCCCCGCCGTTGCGGACGCTCGTTCCCTTGGTTGGCGCTGCTGTCCCGGGGTCGAAATCGATCATTGGGGCTACTCCTTACCGGCAGCGGCGAAGCCGGCCGGACGGCGGACTTCCTGGCCGAGGGCCTGGGCGGCGTAGCCGTTGGCTGCCCCGAAGCGGTCCCCTGCAACCGCATTGTCCGCCATCAGGGTGACCAGTTCATAGGCGACGTGGCTTGCTGCAACGCCGGTGATTTCGGCGTGGTCGTACGCGGGGGCCACCTCGACGACGTCGGCGCCCACCAGGTTCATGCCGCGGAAGCCGCGGATGATCTCCAGGAGTTCGCGGCTCGTGATGCCGCCGGCCTCGGGGGTTCCGGTTCCCGGGGCGTGGGCCGGGTCCAGGACATCGATGTCCACGGAGATGTAGAGCGGGCGGTTGCCGATCCGGTCGCGGACCTTGGCCACCGTTTCCATGACGCCCTGGTAATAGACGTCGGCAGAGGTGACGATGCCGAACCCGAAGCGGTGGTCGTCGTCGAGGTCCTTCTTGCCATAGAGCGGGCCGCGGGTGCCGATGTGGCTGATGGCCTCCGCATCCAGGATGCCCTCTTCCACCGCCCGGCGGAACGGCGTCCCGTGCGTGTACTCGGCGCCGAAGTAGGTGTCCCACGTGTCCAGGTGGGCGTCGAAGTGGAGCATGGCGATGGGGCCGCCTGCACGTTCCGCGGCTGCGCGCAGCAGGGGCAGTGCGATGGTGTGGTCCCCGCCGAGTGTCACCAGCTTGCTGCCGGTGGCCGTGAGGTCCAGGGCGTTCTGCTGGATGGTTTCGATGGCCTCGTTGATGTTGAACGGGTTGACGGCCATGTCGCCGGCGTCCGCCACCTGGATGTTCTCGAAGGGGCTGACATCCCAGGCCGGGTTGTACGGGCGAAGCAGGCGGCTCGCCTCCCGGACATGGTTGGCGCCGAACCGCGCGCCGGGGCGGTAGGAAACTCCGGAGTCGAAGGGCACGCCAACCACCGTGACGTCGGCCTTCGCCACCTGGTCCAGCCGGGGCAGGCGTGCGTACGTGGCAGCACCGGCGTAACGCGGGATGCGGGATGAGTCGATCGGGCCAAGATTGCCGTTGGCTTCGATGCGCAGCTCTTTCACAGTGAGCCCCTCCTTCGAGGATTGTTCTGCGGATGTGATAGCCATCATACGCAGAAGTTTCGCAATGTGCACCAAATGTTTACATCGAATGCCTGCCCGGACACAAACCGGGCAGGAGCGCACCCGGCAAGGAACGGGGCAAGCTACCTGCTGGCGGCGGGCACCAGGACCCAGAGGACCTCAACGGGCTCGTCGGTGGGGTTGGCCCATGTGTGCGGTTCGCGGCCGGGGAATGTCACGGTGTCGCCGGTGTCGAGTTCATACTCCTCATTGGTGAGGATCAGGCGGATGCGGCCCTTGATCACGTGAAGGACATCAACATCGCAGTCCACGGCGTAGAGTTCCGATTCCCCACGGCCACGTGGTTCGATGACCGCCTGGATGATCTGGACGCGGCGTTCGGAACGCGCCGTCAGCAGCCGTTCCACAATTCCTTCGCCGCCCAGGCTGATCCTGGGACCGGCGCCATTTTTGGTCAGATGTGTCTCCGGGGCCATAAACAGGTCACCGATGGAGATGGAGAGGACCTGGCAAAGTGTCACCAGGGAGGCGACCGACGGCGAGGTCAGGTCCCGCTCGACACGGCTCAGGAAGCCCTTGGTCAGGCCGGTGGCATCGGCCACCTGCTCGATGGTCAGCCGCTGGGACTGCCGGGCCGCGCGGATCCGGGAACCGATGGCAACCGGTGTATTGCTCGGCTCAACTGGCAGTGCCTTCATGTGCGAACCTTTCGTGACCGGGGGTCCGGCCCCATCTCTGGAGCAATCCTAATGGCCAGCAGCCCCCGCAAGGCGGCCCGGTACGTCGCAGAACAGCTTGTGGCGTAGCAACGTTGACTGTTACGCGGGTCACAGAATACGCTGACCGACAACAAATGTTGCCTATCAGGCAATTCACCCTTTGCCCTCGCCCTTTCCACGCCACAAGAGCAGCGGAAAATACCGGCCCCAACAGCACCGCCGGTCTCGACGCGCTGCACCTTAGCTCCCAAGGAACCCCGACATGGACCCTAACTTCATCAATATCGCCATCGTGGTGGTGTATCTCATTGCAATGCTGGCCTTCGGCTGGTGGGGCAAATCCCGGACCAGAAACAACAGCGACTTCCTCGTGGCCGGCCGCCGTCTGGGTCCTTTCCTGTACACAGGCACCATGGCAGCCGTGGTCCTCGGCGGGGCCTCCACGGTCGGCGGCGTCGGGCTCGGCTACAAGTTCGGCATCTCGGGCATGTGGCTTGTGGTTGCCATCGGCGCCGGCGTGCTGCTCCTGAGCCTTCTCTTCGCGGGCACCATCCAGCGGCTGAAGATCTACACCGTTTCCCAGATGCTCACCCTCCGCTACGGCAGCAAGGCGACACAAACCTCCGGAATCGTCATGCTGGCCTACACCCTGATGCTGTGCGCGACCTCGACAAGCGCCTACGCAACCATCTTCGTGGTGCTCTTCGGCTGGGAGCGCTGGCTCGCCATCGCCGTTGGCGGAGCCATCGTCCTGGTCTACTCCACCATCGGCGGCATGTGGTCCATCACCCTGGCAGACCAGGTGCAGTTCGTCATCAAAACCGTGGGCATTTTCCTGCTGATGCTCCCCTTCACCCTCAACGCAGCCGGCGGGCTCGACGGTATCCGCAGCCGCGTGGATGAAAGCTTCTTCCACATGGACGGCATCGGCGTGCAGACCATCATCACCTACTTCGTGGTCTACACCCTTGGCCTCCTGATCGGGCAGGACATCTGGCAGCGCGTCTTCACGGCAAAGAATCCGGAGGTGGCGCGCTGGGGCGGCGCCACTGCCGGCATCTACTGCATCCTTTACGGTGTGGCCGGCGCGTTGATCGGCCTGGGCGCCAAAGTTGCCCTGCCTGAGATCGACGTTGCCACTGGGGGCAAGGACATCGTTTATGCCGAAGTGGCGCAGAACCTGCTCCCTGTCGGCATCGGCGGACTCGTCCTCGCAGCAGCCGTCGCCGCCATGATGTCCACCGCTTCGGGCGCCCTGATCGCCGCGGCCACCGTTGCCCGCGCCGACGTCCTGCCGTTCGTAGCCAGCTGGTTCGGCAAGGACATCAACACCGAGGACACCGACAACCCCGAGCACGACGTCAAAGCCAACCGCATGTGGGTCCTGGGACTCGGGATCGTGGCCATCCTGATTGCCATCATCACCAAGGACGTCGTGGCGGCCCTGACCATCGCCTACGACATCCTGGTGGGCGGGCTGCTCGTGGCCATCCTGGGCGGCCTGGTGTGGAAGCGCGGAACCGGCCTGGCCGCTGCGGCCTCGATGGCGGTGGGTTCAATCATCACGCTCGGCACCATGATTGCGCTGGAGATCAGCGCGGAGGTCCCGCTGGACGGTGTCTTCGCCAACGAACCGATCTACTTCGGCCTGATCGCATCGGCCCTGGTCTACGTTGCGGTCTCGCTGCTGACCCGGCCCACGGATCCCCAGGTCATGCGCAACTGGGTACGGCGCGTTGCGGGCAAGGACAATGAGGAAGTGCCCGTGGCGGTTCCGGCACGCTAGAGGCTCCCGCACTTAGGAGTGAAGTACGACGGCGGCACCCCCGTTCGCATTCCAGCGAACCGGGGGTGCCGCCGTCGGCCGTTGTCATCCACATCAGGTGGATCGGCTTTGACTACTCAATCCCGCGGAACTCCTCCTCATCCAGCGGAACCACGCGTTCCTCGGCGTCGACTTTGACCGGAGGCGTGGGAACGATGACTTCTTCTGCGTCCAGGAACTCGTCCTCCGCATCCCAGTCGTCCTCGTCAACCGGAATGTCTTCGGCATAGTCGTACGCGGGATCCGCCTCAACAGACTCAAGGTGCGGCAGGTCCGGGTGCTCTCCGGTGGTGTTCATTAGTCCAACCTCCGTTTCTTCGCCTGTGACGTGCTCTCTCAGCCGGGCGGTGGCGGGCGCCCACACCTTCATAACAGCACCGCGGGATTGTGGGGTCAAGGGCCGGACGACCTGCGTTGACCGACCCGGAGGAGCGGGCTATTTTACGGGCAGCCGAAACTTGCGAGTGAGGTCTGCCAGCCGAAAATCCGCGGATTTCCGCGGTAGGCTGGGCTTTGCAATGGGGCAGAACCATGCCCTATCCAGCACAGGAGCCTCCGTGACTCAGCACGCCAAACCCAACCGCGCCCATCCCTCCGCGGAAGCCGGCACCACAGCACCACAGCCCACGGCAGGAGACATCCGCCGGTGGCGACAGTACCTCGCGGACGAGCGCGCCGAAGCCGCCGTCTACCGCGACCTGGCCCAGAACCGCGTCGGCGAAGAGCGCGACATCCTGCTGGCCCTCGCCGAAGCCGAAGGCCGCCACGAAGCCCATTGGCTGCGGCTCCTGGGTGACAACGCCCAGAAATCCCGGCCCGCGTCGCTGCGGAGCCAACTGCTGGGCTTCCTGGCCCGCCACTTCGGTTCGGTGTTCGTCCTTGCCCTGGCCCAGCGCGCGGAGGGCCGCTCCCCCTACGCCCGGGACCCCAGCGCCACCGATGCGATGGCGGCAGATGAGCAGATCCATGAAGAAGTGGTCCGCGGCCTGGCCACCCGTGGCCGGAACCGGCTTGCCGGCACTTTCCGCGCTGCAGTGTTCGGTGCCAATGACGGCCTGGTCAGCAACCTGTCGCTGGTGATGGGCATGGCTGCCTCAGGAGTTGCCAGCGGAGTGGTGCTGCTCAGCGGCATCGCCGGGCTCCTGGCCGGCGCCATGTCCATGGGAGCCGGCGAATTTGTTTCGGTGCGTTCCCAGCGCGAACTCCTCGCCGCCACCAGGCCAACCCAGATCACGCTGGCGGCGGCCCCGAAGCTCGACCTTGAACACAATGAACTGCTGCTGGTGTACCTGGCCCGGGGCATGTCCCGCGAGGCCGCCGAACACCGCGTGGCGGAACGCACAGGGCTGCTGGGCTGCGACTGCGACCCCAGCCTGTCCCTGCAGCCTGAACTGCCCGAAGCCGCAGACCAGCATGAGGCGATCGGGACCGCTTGGGGTGCTGCATTTTCCAGCTTCTGTTTCTTCGCCTCCGGCGCCATCGTGCCCATCCTCCCGTTCCTGTTTGGCATGACGGGAGTGGCCGCGCTCGTTGTGGCCGGCGTACTGGTCGGCCTGGCGTTGCTGGTGACCGGTGGAATCGTGGGCCTGCTGTCCGGCACGTCGCCGCTGACGCGCGGGCTGCGCCAGCTGGCCATCGGCCTGGGCGCTGCCGGAGTCACGTATCTGCTCGGACTGGCCTTCGGCACCGTGGTGGGTTAGTGGACGCCGGTCCCCCGCGCCACTCGGATGGACGCCACCGGTGGCGCGGCGGTATTGTCCGGAATTTCCTACTGGTAACGGCGATCGGTGCTGCGGCTTTCCTGCTCGCGGGGTTTGTGTACGGGGATCCGCGCCTTCTCGGACTGCTGGACCTCCGGATCGGCCCGGGCGGCCTGCAACCCGGCGCAGGCCAGACCGGAACGCCGCAGCCCGGAACGGCCGGGCGGGCCGGACCGCTGACCGGAGAGGGCGCCGAAGCGCCGCCGCCCGGGCTGGAGGAGGCGGAAGCTCCTCTGGGCGTCCCCGAGGCGCCGGGAGTGGGAAGCGATTCGTACGGTTTCCTCGCGGTCAACGGCGACGGCACCCCGGTGGGATACTCCCCGTGCCGGCCGCTGCATTACGTCGTCAATGCCGAGCTGATTCCGGCCGGTGCCCAGCAGCTTGTTCCGGATGCCATCGCCAAAATTTCCCGGGCCACCGGCATCCGGTTCATCTATGACGGAGCCACCACGGAGCAGCCGTCCGGGCAGCGGGCTCCCTATCAGCCTGCCGCCTACGGTGACCGGTGGGCGCCCCTGCTCATCTCCTGGACAACCCCTGAAGCAGCCCCGCAACTCAAGGGCAAGGTCATTGGCACCGGCGGCAGTACGCACTTCAGCTTCGACGACGGGCCGAAGACTTTTGTCACGGGCAGCCTGGAACTGGACGCACCGCAGATCAGGGAAGACCTGCGGCAGCCCGACGGGAAGCTGTACGCCACGGCGGTCATCCTGCACGAGCTCAGCCACGTGATGGGCCTGGAACACGTGGACGATCCGAGGCAGCTGATGTACCCCGAAATCGGCACACCCGAAGGGCTCGCAGCCGGTGACCTCAACGGCCTGTACGAACTCAGCAAAGCCCAGTGCCGCAAGGATCTGTAGCTCCGGGGATCGGTCCTCACCCCCGTTGCCTCATCCCCGTCGAGACACCCGGTAAGCCCTACCCGCCCATGACGGCGAGGGCCTCCTCGACGCTGTCAACCAGGAAGATCCGGTCCTCCATTGCCCGTCCTGCAGCCAGTTTCTGGAGGATGGGCCACGCCGGATACTCCTCCTCCCAATGCCGTTTGCCCACCAGCACCATGGGCGTGACGGCTTCGCGGGCGCTGTAGTAGTTCTCGCACGCGTCCTGGAAGATTTCCTGCACGGTGCCCGCCGCTCCCGGCAGGAAGATGATCCCGCCGTCGCACACCTCCAAGAGGATCGCCTCCCGCACGGCGTTGGCGAAGTACTTGGCGATGTGCGTTGCGAAGTAGTTTGGCGGCTCGTGCCCGTAGAACCAGGTGGGGATCCCCAACGACGGCGTCCCGTCCGGGAAGCGTTCGACGACGGCGGCAGCCGCCCGTGCCCACGCGGACACGGAGGGGCGGAACCCCGGGACGGAACCAAGCCCTGCGAGCGCCGGCTCCACCTCGGATTCAGGGAAGCCGCTGAGGTAGGCGCCCAGGTTGGCTGCCTCCATGGCGCCGGGCCCGCCACCGGTTGCGACAACCCGCCCGCTGAGGGCGAGCAGTCTCCCCAACCCCGCGGCCTGGCCGAATCCTTCGCTGCCGCGCTGCGCCGCGTGGCCGCCCATCACTCCCACCACGGTCCGGCCGGCCAAAACATCCGAACGGAGGAACTCCTCCAAGGCATCTCCGATCGCATGATCGTGTAACGCCGAGGCCAGGGTGGACTCCAGCCGGTGGCGCTGCCCGGGCTGGATGCTCCACTGATACACCAGTGCGTCCGGCAGCTCCTCGTAGGGTGAACTCTCCAGGCCCGTATACAGCTCCTGCGGCGTGTAAAGCCGCGCCCGGTAGGGATCGAACGGAACACCTTCGAGGCGTGGGAATATCAGGGCGCCGCGCCGTCGGATCCGGTCCTCGACCCCCGGATCGAAGGTGCAGCCCAGGAAAATGGCGCCTTCCACGTCCAGGGTGTCCAGCGCAGCCTGCCGGCCCCGGAGGTCCAGGGACTGGGCATGCCAGCCGTGCATGGCCACTGCCCCGGCGCCCACCAGCCGGTCGAAGCTGTCAAGGCTCTCAACCTCGAGGGTGCGTGGGCTGTGGCCGCGGCTGGCGGTAAGGTCCACCATGGCTGTTTAGCCTGCCACTTCGGCGTTGCCCGTCAGGTGGTGATCCAACCGGGCAAGGGTTTCCTCGATGCTGACCGGATGGCGGCGCAGGTACCCGGCAAGCCGCAGGAAGAATTTGCCGCGGACTGCCCGGGCATCCCACTGTTCGGTAACTTTGGTCCCGGCGGTTCCATCGGCGGCGGTGGCTGGTTCCAGGATGTAGCGCCAAATGTGGCCATAGAAGTGGCGCCAGGCGATCCGCCGGCCTTCCTCAAATTCGCAGACTGTATTCAGGATTTTGTAGTCCACCTTCACGTTCATCTCCATGCCGAACTTCGCTCCGGCCGACAACCGCTCCGGGCCCCGCGGCTGGGCGCCTTTGACTGTGCCGGAGCCGTCGATAATGCTGTGCATCGCCGGGGTGGCGAGGATTTCAAAGATCGCTTCGGGGGTGGCTGCGATGAAGCGCTCACGGGAGATGAGGTATCGGTTAGTCATTCCCCCAGCCTAAAGGCAGCCAGTCCCGGCCGTCGGGACGGATACCGTCAAAAAAGAGCCCTTCGTGCGCATGTCCGGACATGTTTCTCCGATGCCACAGGCACAGGCCCACGGCTCCTTGACGGCCGCGCGCCTGCTGATATCATCGATTCAGAAGTATGTCCTATCAAGCGAACATATGCAGACCAGTGCCCCACAAGAGGTGCCGGCGGGCAACGCGCGGAACCTGAGGAAAGATTCAGTGACGAACCAACTCGGCCTCATCATCGACCGGTCCTCCCCTGTCCCCCTGTACCACCAGGTGGTCCAGGGGATTGAAGCTGCCATCCACAGCGGCGTCCTGGAACCTGGCAGCAGGCTGGACAATGAGATCGACCTCGCCGCCCAGCTCAACCTGTCCCGGCCCACCATGCGCAAGGCCATGGATGAGCTGGTCCGCTCCGGGCTACTGGTGCGCAAGCGCGGCGTGGGGACTCAAGTGGTCTCCAGCCAGGTCCGGCGGCCTTTGGAGCTGTCCAGCCTGTTCGACGATCTCACCAACAACGGCAAAAAACCCACCACCGAGGTGCTGAGCTTCTCGCACGGGGAGGCAGACGCAGCCACGTTGGCCACCCTCCAGATCCCCGCCGGCTCCACGGTCTACCACTTCACCCGCCTGCGCAAGGTCGGCGGGAAACCGCTGGCACTGATGGAGAACTGGGTCCGGGATGACATCGTCTCCATCGACGAAGCAACCCTCGCAGCCGAGGGCCTTTATGCCATCCTGCGCCGGGGGGGCGTCAACTTCCGCCTCGCCACCCAGCGGATCGGGGCAGTGATCGCCAACGACTACCAGGCGGGCCTCCTGGACACCCCGGTGAACTCAGCACTTGTCACGATGGAGCGAACCGCCACCGATGACACCGGACGGCGCGTGGAAACAGGCAACCACGTTTACCGCGCCGATTCCTACAGCTTTGAAATGACACTCGTACAGCGCTAACGCAAGGAAAAACTCTATGGCCAACTGGGTCTATCCCCTGGGCACCGCCGCTGAAGGCGACTGGGACATCTCACTCGGAACCTCTGATTCCGTACTGGCCGTGGACGGCTGGGCCCACACGGGCCTGAAGGTGGCCACATTGGCGGCCGGCGCCGCCGTCGTCCTTCCGGCAGCAGGCGAGGAAAGAATCATCGTTCCCCTCAGTGGCTCGTTCACCGCAACGGTCGACGGCGTCGAGCACCGGTTGGGCGGGCGGGCTTCGGTTTTCCACGGCCCCAGCGATGTGCTCTACACGGGCACGGGAAAGTCCGTCACTATCAGCTCGGCCGACGGCGGCAGGGTGGCGGTCGCCACCGCTCCCGCCAGCTCGTCCTACCCCACCCGGCTGGTCACCGCCGCCGAAACCCCCGTGGAACTCCGCGGCGCCGGAAACTGCTCACGCCAGGTCCACAACTTCGGGACGCCTGCAGCACTGGAAGCTGACCGGTTCATTGTGTGCGAGGTGATCACGCCCGCCGGCAACTGGTCCTCCTATCCCCCGCACAAGCACGATGAGGAAAAGGACGGGGAGACCCAGCTCGAGGAGATCTATTACTTCGAGACCCGGGTGGCCGACGGCTCCGGGGCTCCGGCCGACGCCGATGCGATCGGGTACCAGCGTGTGTACGCCTCGGACGAGCGTCCCATTGATGTCGCCGCCGAGGTCCGCACCGGCGATGTTGTGCTGGTTCCGTACGGCTGGCACGGCCCTGCCATGGCCGCCCCCGGCTATGACATGTACTACCTCAACGTGATGGCGGGCCCAGGCCCGGTCCGCGAATGGCTGATCAGCGATGACCCCCACCACGGCTGGGTGCGGCAGAGCTGGGACGGCCAGGACGTGGACCCCCGTTTGCCGTTCGGCGCCTGAGGCAGCCACAGAACTCAAAAGCTCCCCTCCGGGAAAGTATCTTCCGGAGGGGAGCTTTTGAGTGGGGCCTGACGGTTCAGACGGCTCAGACCGGGTGGTTGGCGGCAAGCGTCACCCTGACCGGAACCCCGCTCGCCAGCGACTCCTGCGCGGCGTCGGCCACCCGTGAAGCGGCGACGGCGTCCTCCGGCGTGCAGGGGTTCGCCCGCCGGCCGAGGACCAGCTCAACAAAGGCTGCCATTTCCGAGCGGTAGGCCGCATCGAATCGTTCGGCGAAGGTTTTGTGGGACTCGCCCGTGGGGAACCTGACCCCCTGCTCGGCTGATCTCAGGGCGGACTTCTCGTCGAGGCCGACCATCACGGAACCCTTGGAGCCCTGGATCTCGAGGCGGACGTCGTGCCCGGCCCCGTTGTAGCGGCTGGCGGAGACGGTGCCCACGGTGCCGTCGTCGAACGTGATCACAGCCAGCGCCGTGTCCACATCCCCCACCCCGCCGATGGCTGGATCTCCGTTGTTGGAGCCACGGGCGTAGACCTCCACGATTTCGCGCCCGACCAGCCATCGCAGGATGTCGAAATCGTGGACCGAGCAGTCGCGGAACAGCCCGCCGGAGGTCGCCAGGAATTCAACGGGCGGGGGCGTCATGTCACAGGTGACGGCCCGCAGCGAGTGGATCCAGCCGAGCTCCCCGGCCTCGTAGGCACGCTTCGCTTCGAGGTACCCGGCGTCAAAGCGGCGCTGGTGGCCGATTTGGACCACGCCGGCCTTGGCGCGGATGTGCTCCAGGACGGGCAGGGAATCGGCCACATTCATGGCCAAGGGCTTTTCGCAGAAAACGGGAATCCCTGCGTCCACTCCCGCGCGGATCAGTTCCGGGTGGGTGCCTGTTCCGGTGGCAATGACCAGGCCCTGGATGCCGGAAGCGATCAGGGCATCCACCGTCGGCAGGAATTCCGCGCCGAGGCCCGCTGCTACGGTGCGGGCGTGGTCTTCGGCGACGTCGGTCAGCCGCAGTTGGACGCTGATGCCCTGGCCCGCGAATTCCGCGTTGAGCGCTGCGATGTTGTTGGCGTGCATCACGCCGATCCGGCCCACGCCAACCAGTCCGAGAATGGTATTTTTCACAGTTTGTCCTCTGCATAGACGGTAAAGGCGGTTCGGAAGGCGTCGAGTGCAGCCAGGTCGTCTCCGCTCGCCCAGGCCTCCATGCCGACGGTGCCCTCATAGCCGGCGGCTGCGAGCGCCCGGGCCACGGCCGCGTAGTTGATTTCGCCGGTGCCGGGTTCGCAGCGGCCGGGAACGTCGGCCACCTGGATTTCGCCGATGTGCGGCAGGGCCGTGCGTATGAGCTCGATCAGGTTCCCCTCCCCCAGCTGTGCGTGATAAAGGTCCAGCATGAGTTTCACGTTGGGGTGGGCCACTGCTTCCACGAGTGCCAGCGTGTCCTTGGCACGGGCCAGGGGAATGCCCGGATGATCCAGCACCGTGTTGAGGTTTTCGAGGCAGAACGTCAGGCCGTGCTTCTCGCCGAGCGCACCAAGGCGTTCGAGGGTACGTGCGCCGGTGATCCACATCCTGCCGGTGGAGCGGAAGGCGGGACGGGCCGCTTTACCGTCGATAAGCTCCGCTGAGTGGACCACCATACGGCTGACGCCAAGTTCCAGGGCGGTGGGGACCAGTGTTTCGGCGGTCCGCACCACGTCATCTGCGGTGTCGGGGTCCACCAGGCTGCCGGAGGTGTATCCGGTCATGGAGGAGAAGACGGCGCCGGTGGCCTTGAGTGCTGCGATGTCCTTGTTCCTCGAGTCCCACAGTTCGACGTCGAATCCTGCCTGGTGGATCTGCCGCACCCGCTCGGTGAACGGCAGGCCCGTAAAGACCATTTCGGCGCACACGGCCAGGCGCATCAGACGGCTGCCTTCTGGGCCACAGCAACGGGACCGCCGTGCTGAACGGATTCGATGCACGCCAACGCCATGGCGAGGGCTCGCCGCGCGTCGGCGGCTCCAGGGGTGAGGGTGTACGCGCCCGACGGCGGCTGGTTGCCGTCGCGGTGCGCGCGGACGGCCGCGGTGAAGTCCACGAGTTCGTCGGTGTAGGCATCCCGGAAAAGCTCAACGTTGAGCCGTGGCGTATCGGCGGACAGGCCTTCGGCGGTGTACCTCACCGCTGCCGTTTCAGTAGGGCGTCCCGCCTGGACCATACCCTTGGAGCCGAACACCTCTCCCCGGACGTCGTAGCCGTAGAGTGCGCTGAAATTCGCCTCGGCCACTGCCAGGGCTCCGTTGCTGTAGCGGACGGTGACCACGGCTGTGTCCAGGAATCCCTGGACACGAAGGGCTGGTTCAACGAGGGCGTCCGCGGCGGCGTAGACCTCCACCGGCTCTGCGCCTTCGTTGAACCAGTTCAGGGTGTCGAAGTCGTGGATCAGCGTTTCCAGGAAGATGGTCCAGGCCGGGATCCTGGCTGCATGCCCGATGCTCCCGGTGCCCGGGTCCCTGGTCAGCGAGCGCAGGAGCTGCGGCGTCCCGACGACCCCCTTGGCCAGGTCCTTCTTGGCAGCCTGGAAGTCAGCAGCGTAGCGCCGGTTGAAACCGATCTGGAAGTGAATCCCTGCCGATTCCACCCCGCGGAGGGCAGCGTCGAGTTCGTCGAGGTTCTGCGCCCCGGGTTTCTCGCAGAAGACGTGCTTGGCCGCCGCGGCGGCCTGGGTGATCAGGGAAGCGTGGAACCGCGCTGGGCTGGCGATGATCACGGCGTCGATGTCCGGATCGGCCAGGATGTCTGCGGCGTCGGCCGTGACCTTCGCTGCACCGAGTCCGGCTGCCACAGAGGCGGCGGAGTCCAGGTTGGGATCGGCGACGGCGGCCAGGACGGCACCGGGAACCCTGCGGGCGATGCTTTCGCCGTGGAATGCTCCCATCCAGCCGGAGCCGATAAGACCAAGCCGCACCGGGGCGGGCATTTCAGTGGAGTGCTGTTCGATGTAGGCCATGGGCCTGTCCTTTCGATAGTCAGTACAACAATTGATCAGGCGGAACCGCTGTGTTCGCCCGGGAACTCAATGCCGAGCTGCCGCCGGATTTCATCGGCAGCTTCCAAGGTCCTGATGGAGGAAGCGAGGGGCCGCTGCGTGGTTTCCGTTTGACCGGCGGCGATGGCGCGGGCCACCGCCGCTGCTTCGTAGTGCAGGCCTTCGAAGTGGCCGCCGGCTGGTTCGTCGTGCCGGAGCCGGCTCCCGTCGGGGAACCGGACCTCAAAGCCGCCGGGCATATTGAACGGCCCGTCGATGGTCAATGTGGCAGCGGATCCCACAATCGTTGCCGCGGTGGGCGTGAAATTGTGGAGCTGGGTGTTCATCACGGCCTGGCTGCCGCCGGGGAACTCCATGATGGCGGAGAGCTGGGCGTTGACCCCGGATTCGTGCTGCCGGCCTACGGCGTGGAGCCGGTCGGGCGGGCCCAGGACCTCGGTGATAAGAGCCAGCGGGTAGGTTCCCAAATCCAGCAGCGGTCCGCCGGCCAGGGCCGGATCAAAGATACGGTGGCGGCGGTCGAAGTACTCGCCGTATTCGGCGAGGACAGTGGTCACGGTTCCCAGCACGCCGTCGTCGAGCACTTGCCTGATCACGTCGAATTTCGGCAGGAAGAGGCTCCACATTGCCTCGGCGGCGAAAACCCCGGCAGCTGTGGCCCGGGCGGTGATATCCCGCGCAGGCCGATGGGTTTCTCGATGAGGACGTGTTTGCCGGCGTCAATGGCGAGGAGGGCGGCGCTGCGGTGGAAGTTGTGTGGCGTGCAGACGTACACGATGTCGACGTCGGGAGATTCAGCCAGTTCTTCGTAGCTCCCGTAGGCTGCGGGCACACCGAAGGTTTCGGCGAACGCCTTGGAGCGTGCCAGGGAGCGGGAGCCGACCGCGGCGATCACCTGGTCCGCGTGGGCCTGCACCGATTCCGTGAAGCGTTCGGCAATCCATCCGGGGCCCAGGATCCCCCACCGCAGGCAGGGCGCGTCCCTTGAGTCCCGCACGCGTGATGCCGGCAGGGTGCGGAGCGGCATCAGTAGGTCACCTTCGTGAAGGCTCCATCACTGTGGAGCGAACGGATCATGGCCTGGGCAACCTGCGATGCCCGCAGGCCGTCTTCCCCGGTGGCGAGCGGCGCGGGTTCACCACGGCGGAGCGCGGAAATCCAGGCCTGGAGCTGCAGGCGGTAGGCGTCGGCGAAGCGCGGGCGCCAGTCAGCGGGGACATCGGAACGCCGCTGACCCTCCTGATGGATGGCCAGGGCGGCGGGTTCCGGCAGGGCGGCGGTACCGTTTTCCGACACGACCTCGCATGCGGTGGTGTAGCCGTACCGGGCGTTGAGGAAGAGTTCCAGGGTGGCAAGGGTGCCGTCTGCCGAACGCAGGAGCATGAAGGAAGGGTCCCGCAGATCTCCGGTGCTGTGCCGGGAACTGCGTCCCGCCTGCCAGGAGACCTCGGTAACCGGCGAGCCCAGCAACCAGGGGATGATGTCGAACTCGTGGATGGCCGAATTGGTGATGGCGGATTCGGAGCTTGCGCCCGGCCCTGAGGCTGCCGTCCGGCTGATGCAGTGCACCTGCAGGGGCTCGCCCTGGCTACGTGCCTGGGTGGCTACCCGCAGCGCGGCGTACCCGGGATCGAAGCGCCTCATGAATCCCATGGAGAGCAGCCGGGCCCCGGTTGCGGCAAAGATATCCGCCTCGGCTTCCACCACTTCGCGGCTTTCCAGGAGCGTCGGGGCCAATGGCTTCTCACACAGCACAGGGGTCATCGCTTCAAAGCACTCCAGGACGAGCCCGGCGTGGGTGTCGTCATGCGAGGCAATGACGACCGCGTCAACCTCGCTGGAGTCGATGAGCTCGGAAGGGTCTGTGGTGATGCGGGCCGACTGCGGCGCAGCTGCCGCCGCACGTCCGGCGTCGAGGTCTGCCACGAAGGTGACTTCGGCGCCGCTGATGGTGGTGGAGAGGTTCCTGATATGGTCCGCGCCCATGACACCGGCGCCAATGACGCCAACCCGGATCGGCATGCTGTGTTCCGTTCTGTTTCTATGGATGCTTCGCGCTGCGGTGTCTGCGCCATGGCGCAGCAGGAGGGGGCCCGGTCCTGTCGTTAAGGCGGGCCCCCATCCCGGCTGCCTAGACGTGCCGGGGGCTGCTTTCCCTTGCTGCTTCGGTTACGCCGGCAACGTCCGCCACCTCGGCCTGGACTTCCTTCACTACGTCGCCGTGTCCACCGAGCTGCTCGAGTTCGTGGGCGAGTTCGGCGAGTTCGGCACCGCCTGCCATCTGGGCCGTGAGCTCGTCCAGGGTGATGTCCTTCTTGTCGTAGTAGCCGATCGACTTGCCGCGCTTGAGCAGCAGGAACCGGTCACCGACGGGGAAGGCGTGGTGCGGGTTGTGGGTGATGAAGATGACGCCCAGCCCGCGGTCACGGGCCTGGAGGATGTAGCGGAGCACCACGCCGGACTGCTTGACGCCGAGCGCCGCCGTCGGTTCATCCAGGATGAGGACCTTCGCGCCGAAGTACACCGCACGGGCGATCGCCACACATTGGCGCTCGCCGCCCGAGAGTTGGCCGATGGGCTGCTCCACATCACGGAGGTCGATGCCCATCTCGGCAAGTTCGTGCTTGGTGATGTCCTTCATTTTCTCGACGTCCATGCTCTTGAACGGGCCGAAGCCGGACGTCATTTCGGAGCCGAGGAAGAAGTTGCGCCAGATCGGCATCAGCGGCACCACGGCCAGGTCCTGGTAGACGGTGGCAATGCCGGCGTCGAGGGCGTCACGGGGTGAGCTGAACTTCCGTTCCTCGCCCATGATGTTCAGGATGCCTTCGTCGTGCTGGTGCAGGCCGGCGATGATCTTGATCAGCGTGGACTTGCCGGCGCCGTTGTCGCCCAGGACGCAGGTGACGCGGCCGTTGTCCACGGCCATCGTGACATCGGACAGGGCGATGATGTTGCCGTAGTGCTTTCCTACGCCGTCGAGGGAGAGCAGGTGCACGGGGGTGTGGGTGAGCGGGTCCCTTTCGTTCTGCAGGAGGGTCTGCTGGTCGATCTGTTTGGCATTCATTCTCCGGGCCCCTTACTTGAGTTCCGCGCGGCGTTTGACGATGAGGTTGACGATGGTGGCCAGCAGCAGCATCAGGCCCAGGAAGAACTTGAACCAGTCCGGGTTCCACTGGGCGTAGACGATGCCCTTGTTGGCCATGCCGAAGATGAACGCACCGATCGCGCCGCCGATGGCCGAACCGTAGCCGCCGGTGAGGAGGCACCCGCCAATCACCGCGGCGATGATGTAGAGGAACTCGTTGCCCACGCCTTCACCGGACTGCACGGTGTCAAACGCGAAAAGGTTGTGCATGCCCAGCACCCAGCCGCAGAAACCAACCGCCATGAACAGGCCGATCTTGGTGGCCTTGACCGGGACACCGACGGCGCGGGCGGCGTTTTCGTCCCCGCCCACGGCGAAGATCCAGTTCCCCACCCGGGTCCGCATCAGCACCCAGGTGGCCACTGCAACGAGGGCGATCCAGATGAACACCGTGATTTTGACGTCGATGCCACCGATGGTGACTGAGGAGGCGAACACTGCGCGGGCGGAAGCGAAGCCGTCCATGTTCGAGATGGACGGGGAGGACACGGATCCGCCGACCAAACGGGTCAGGCCCAGGTTCAGGCCGGTCAGCATCAGGAACGTAGCCAGGGTGACGATGAAGCTGGGCAGTTTGGTCTTCATCAGGATCCAGCCGTTGATGAAGCCGATGGCCAGGGAGACCACCAGGGCCAATCCGACACCGACCCAGACGTTGGTGCTGAAGTACCAGCTGAACATCGATGCCGTCAGGGCAGAGGAGATCACGGCGACGCCGGTAGACAGATCGAACTCCCCGCCGATCATCAGCAGGGACACCCCCACCGCCATGATCCCGATCGTGGAACTGCCATACAGAATTGTCGCCAGGGCGTTGGGCTGGGTAAACGTTGAGGAAACCAACGCGAAAAAGATGAAGAGGACGATGGCGCCCACGAGGGCACCGACCTCGGGCCGGCCGAGGAGCTTCTGGAACGGGCTGCGCTTGGCGACGCGCTCATCGGACGCCGCTGTCTTGGTGCTTGTCTTTGTCTGGGTGATGGTCATGATGACTCTCCTTGCTGCCGGGCCGGCCGTGGCCGGCCCGGCCAGCGGGCTGTTAGCGGATACCCTGCTCGGCGAACTTCAGGACATCCGCCGCGTTTGACTGGTCGATGATTGCCGGTCCGGTCAGGACCGACTGTCCGCCACCGAGCCTGAATCCGCCGCGCTTGTTCTGCCACAGCGCATCGACCGATTCGTAGCCCTGCAGCCACGGCTGCTGGTCCACCGTGAACAGCACGCTGCCGTCGGAGACTTTCTGGGCCAGTTCCTTGTTCAGATCGAAGCTGGCAACTTTGGCCGGGCTTCCGGCGGTGGACACGGACTTGAGGAGCGTCAGGGTGATGGGAGCGCCCAGCCCAATGATGACGTCGGCGTCTTTGGATGCCTGGAGCTTCGCGGTGGCCGTCGATTCGACGGACGTCATGTCCGCTCCGTTCACGTACAGAATTTCTGTCCCCGGCACCTTGGCCTTCACGCCGGCACAGCGGGCTTCCAGGCCCACGTGGCCCTGCGCCTGGATCACGCAGACCGGGTGCTTGAAACCACCCGCTGCCAGCTTTGATCCCACCGCCTGTCCGGCGAGCTGCTCGTTTGAACCGAAGTGGGTAAACGCTCCCACCTGCGCAGAGGCCGCTTCCCCGGCGTTGAAGCTGACGATCGGAATGCCGGCATCAGAGGCCTTCTTCAGCGCATCCTTCAGCGCGTCAGGCGTGGCCAGAGTCACGGCGATACCGTCCACCTTCTGATCCACGGCCTGCTCGATCAGCTGTGCCTGCCGGCCAGCCTCCGGATCCGACGTGTACAACAGCTCGACGTTGTCCTTTGCGGCCGCCTCCTCGGCGCCCTTGCGGACGGTGTCCCAGAAAGTGTCACCGGCGGGGGCGTGGGCGATCAATGCGATCTTCATCCGATCGGTCGTTGCCACCTGGCCGCCGCCGGCGGCGTTGCCGCTGTCCACCGGCCTGCCGCCCGTGGTGGAACAGGCGCTGAGGGCCAGCATCGGAACGACGGCCGACACGAGTGCCGCCTTCCGCCAAGAAATGTTCTTCACGATTTATCTCCTTTGATTGGGGTTGCGGCCCTGCCACTCTGCAGAAGCTCAAAGCCCCCTACACAGATCATGGTGACTCGGCTCACAGATGTCAAGACTTTGTCCTGACATTAGGATGTTTTTACTTCAGATAAGCAAGCTGCCCATTCTCAGGGCGCCGCAGGGGCGGTCGTAGAGCGGACCACCAGGACGGGTTCGATCAGCGTGCGCCGGGCCTTGAGGGCGGGGTCCTCAAGCCTGGCCAGGAGCCTGCTTGCGACGTCACTCCCGACAAGGTCGCTGCGGTTGTCGACGGAGGTGATGTCCAGGTACCGCGATTTCGCCAGTGGGGAGTTGTCGTATCCGATCACGGAGATGTCACCCGGCACGCGAAGGCCCCGCGCTTTGAGTGCGGCGAAGGCACCCACGGCCATCGTGTCATTGGCGGCGAAGATCGCCGTCGTGTCGGGATACTGCTCCAGCATCCGGCATGCAGCGGCATAGCCATCCTCCTCTGAAGTCCCGCCCGCCTCGCCGGCGATGCGCACCTCCAGACCTGCCTCCACGATGCTGCCCTGAAAGCCCTTCCGCCGATGTTCCGCGGCGCCTCCCGTTCCGGACAGGTGGCCTATTCTCCTATGCCCGAGCATGAGAAGGTGCTCCACCGCGGCGCGGCCGCCGCCGTCGTCGTCGCCCGTGATCAGATCCGCACCCTCCGGCACCCCGTTACGCCAGCCGGCTACCACCGTTGGCACCCAGCTCCTGTTTGGCATGGACCCGCCGGGTTCGGCTGCAATCACCAAGCCGTCCACATGCATGGCAAGCAGCCCGTCGATTGCTTCGTGGATGCGGTTTTCCCCTGGTTGCGAATCGGCAACAGTCACGTGATAGCCGTGGCTGGACAGGGCTGCCTGCATACTCCGCAACAGGTCAACGAACCACAGGTTGCGGTAGTCGTCGATCACCAGGCCGATGCTCTTGGTCCGGCTGCTCGCAAGCGTTGTTGCCGCCCGGCTGGGACGGTAGCCCAGGTCCGACATCGCCACCCGCACCGCTTCCCGCCGCTTGTCACTGACCCGGGCGGGCGACCGGAGGACCAGGGACACCAGCGATGGCGAGACGCCGGCGCGCTTGGCGACATCGTAGATGGTGGGACGGCCTGTGCCGGGGCTTGTAGCTGTCATATCCTGACCCTTTTTCTCATCTGCATTCGACGTCCGGAGACATTGACAGGACATACTCACATGAATAAGCTTTGAGTCCAGTGCTAAATTGTAGCGCTCTAAAAAGCCATAAGGGGTGTTCGGCACCCAGGCTGAATTTCGAAGGAGAAATCAATGGCTGAGAGCCTAGGGGTCGCCGTTATCGGCGCAGGAATGGCCGGCAAGGCGCATGCGGCGGCCTACCGCACAGCGTCTTCCCTTTACAGCCCGGTGCTTCCGCCGGTGCGCCTCGTATCGATCGGAGATGTCAACGCAGAGTTTGGGTCCCTCGCGGCCCGGCGGTTTGGCTACGAACGCAATGACACCTCGTGGCAGGCAATTGCAGAAGCGGATGACATCGACGTTGTCAGCGTCGTCATCGCGAATTCCCTTCACCGCGAGGTAGTGGAAGGCCTGCTCGCCGCGGGAAAGCACGTGTTGTGCGAGAAGCCGCTGAGCGACTCCCTTGAGGACGCCCGCGCGATGGCGGAAGCGGCCCGCAGCGCCTCCAGCATCGCCCGCATCGGCTTCACGTTCCGGCGGACGCCCGGCATCGCCTATATCCGGGACCTCATCCAGAACGGAGTGTTGGGCAACGTCCTGCACTTCAGCGGCCGCTACTGGACCGATTACGGCTTCAGCCCCTCGGCTCCCATGAGCTGGCGTTATAAAGGCGGCCCAGGGTCGGGCGCGCTGGCCGACGTCGGAAGCCACCTGACGTACGTCTCCGAATTCCTCTGCGGCGACATCAAGTCGATCACCGGCGGCAGCCTCAGCACCGTGATCAACAAGCGGCCCCTGCCGCTCGCGGCTGTGATGGGCCACGACCACGCAGCGGTCAGCGACACTTTCGAAGCCGTCGAGAACGACGACTACGCAGCATTCAACGCAGAGTTCGGCACCGGCGCCGGCAGCTTCGAAGTCTCCCGCGTTGCGGCTGGCCACGCCAACAGCCTCCAGTTTGAGGTGTTCTGCGAGAACGGTGCCGCCAAGTTTGACCAGCGCCGCCCGGCCGAAATCCAGCTGTTCCTCAACGACGGCTCCGGCCACGAGAACGGCTACCGCCAGGTCATCCTCGGCCCGGGACACCCCTATATTGCTGGCGGCCTGGCCATGGACGCCCCCGAGGTCGGCTTCGGACAGAACGACGCCTTCGGCTACCAGGCCCGGGCCTTCCTCGAAGAGGTTGCCGGTCTCAGCGAAGCAGAGTCCCTGCCCCGCTGCGCCACGTTCGACGAGGGCGTGCGCAACATGGAACTGCTCGGTGCCGTGACGGAATCCGCGCTCAACAACGGAAAGAAGGTCACCCTGTGAAGCTCGGCGTCTACAACGCAATCCTGCATGACAGGCCACTCCCCGAGGCACTGAAGGTCATCGCAGACCTGGGCCTGACGGGCATCGAGATCAACACGGGCGGATTTCTTCCCGCCGTGCACGTTCCCACGATGGACCAGATCCTGGAAAGCGACACCGCCCGCGATGACTACCTCGGGATCTTCGAGGGCACCGGCGTGGCCATCGCAGGCCTGAACTGCAACGGCAACCCGCTGCATCCCAAGCGCGAAATCGGCGAGAAGCATGCTGAGGACATCCGCCGCTCCATCCGGCTCGCTGCGCGTCTGGGCCAGAACCGGGTGGTCACCATGTCCGGCCTGCCAGGTGGTGAACCGGGGGCAACAGTGACGAACTGGATCGTCAACGCGTGGAACTCCGCGGCACTTGACGTCCTCGATTACCAGTGGGGCGTCGCAGCCGATTTCTGGAAGGAAACCGACCGGCTCGCTGCAGACCACGGCGTCAAGGTGGCCCTGGAACTGCATCCGCAAAACATCGTCTTCAATACCGCTGACGTCTACAAACTCATCGAACTCACCGGCGCCACCCATGTGGGTGTTGAGTTGGACGCCTCGCACCTGTTCTGGCAGCAGATGGATCCGGTAGCTGTGGTCCGCGAACTCGGACCGCTCGTCTTCCAGGCGGCCGCAAAGGACGTCCGCGTCAACACCGAGAATGCTGCCCTCTACGGCGTGCTCGACAACAGCTTCCGGCGGCTCTCGCCGGAGGAAAACCGGACCAACCTTGGTGGCGACGAGTGGGCCAACGAATGGCCCAAGAACTCCGCCTGGGACTTCGTGGCACTTGGCCGCGGACACGACACCGCGTTCTGGACCGAGTTCCTCCGCGCGCTGCACGAAGTAGACCCGGAGATGCTCGTCAACATCGAGCACGAGGACACCTCCCTGGGCCGGATCGAAGGGCTGCAAGTTGCAGCCGAGGTGCTGCGTGACGCTGATGCGGCCCTCTCTGCGTCGCTGAACCCGACGGCCTGACAACTCAGGGCCCGCGGGCTGAAAGCAGGGGCGTCGCTTTCGCGGCGCCCCTGCTCTTGTGTCTGCGGAGCACTCCCCCAACCGAGGACGAACAGAAATTGATGGAAGCCATCGAAGCAGGCGTGCATGTGGTGGCCGACAAGCCTTTCGCCCCGAATGCTCAGGCGGCAAGGACGGCCGCCGGGATTATTGCCTCGGCGCAGGGAAACTACGCCGGCTTCTATACCGGTTTCGCCCGCGCAGTCCGTGGTGCGGGCCCCGGACCGGTGCCGGCCGCGGACGGAATCCGGACGCTGGTGCTGGATGCGGCCCGCCGCAGTGCGGTGGAAAATGCGGTGATCGCACTCTGATAAGTTCCCCAAAAGGGGAACGCAGAAGCGCCCGACGCCGGCCGGCGTCGGGCGCTTCTGCGATGACTTAGGCGGATACGCCGGAGCCCTGCTTGAACAGGTGCTCCAGCTCCTCCAGGGACTTGTCCTTGGTTTCCGGGACGACGCGCTTGACCCAGACGATGGCACCCAGCTGCAGTGCCACAAAAATGAAGAACGTCGCCGAGACACCGATCCACGAGACCATCTGCGGGAAGAAGAAGCCGATCAGGAAGTTGATCATCCACAGGACGAAGACGCAGATGCCCATAGCGATACCGCGGACGTGCATGGGGAAGATCTCGGACATGGTCAGCCACGTGACCGTGCCGATGCAGCCCTGCATGGAAGCCAGGAACGTCACCATAAACAGGAGCACCAGGTAGCCGCGCAGTGTGCTCTGCGGCAGTGCCATGGAGATGACAGCGATGGCAGTCAGGGACGACGCCGTGCCGCACAGTCCCACAATCAGCATGGGTTTGCGGGGCACCCTCGTCATCAGATACATGCCGATGACGACGGCTGCCACCGACGTTATGCCGTTGAGGACGTTGGCAATCAGGGCGCCCTGGTCGCCGAAACCGGACGAAGACAGGATGGACGTCCCGTAGTACATGATGGCGTTAACGCCGCTGATCTGGTTGATGATGGCCATGCCGAGGCCCACCACGAAGATTCTTCGGATCCACGGAACAGTGAGGTCCTTGAACGTGCCCATCCTGGCCTGGTAGTCCTCGCGGGCTGCTTGCCGGACCTCGTCGAACTCGGCTGAGACATCGCCGGCTGCGCGGGTGCTTCGCAGGACTTCCAGGACTGCTCCGAAGCGTCCGGCCGAGGCGAGCCAGCGTGGGCTCTCCGGCAGGACGAGCATTCCGAACCAAAGGATGACGGCGGGCAGGGTGGCGATGACCAGCATCCAGCGCCAGACGTGGTCTGTTCCCGGGAAGAGGTTGCCCAGCACAGCGTTGAACGTAAAGGCCAGGAACTGGCCGGTGACAATCATGAGTTCGTTCTGCGTGACGATCCGGCCGCGCTGGGCGGCCGGCGACATCTCCGCCAGGTACACCGGGACAATGACGGAAGCGCCGCCAACAGCCAGGCCCAGCAGGGTCCGGGCCGCGATGAGCAGTTCTATGCTGGGCGCGATGGTGCAGGCGATGGTGGCCACGGCGAAGACCAGGGCGAGCGCCATGATGGTCTTGCGCCGGCCGAAGCGGTCCGAAAGCCTCCCGGCACTGATGGCTCCGAATGCCGCACCGAAGAGCAGCGTTGAGGTTACCAGCCCTTCGGTGAGCGGCGTCAGCCCCAGGTCCCGTTGTATGAAGGGCAGGGCACCGTTGATGACACCGGTGTCGTAGCCGAACAGCAGGCCGCCAAAGGTGGAGAACAGCGCCACCTTCCGCATGAACTTCTTCGGGTTGGCCGGTTTGACGGTCCCGGGGATCGCCGTTCGGACTGTGTCCGGATCTGTGGTGGTTTGCGCGGACGACCCCGTCATACGCTGACTTTCCGGACGTACTGCTTCATTGTCTCCAGCTGGTGGCGGGAAACTTCCTCGGCGTTATCGTCCTCAGCGAAAACGCTGGAGACCATCACGGAGTTATCCCGGTCCAGGAAGCCGATCTCCTGCAGGCCGCCGAAGAATTCATCCCAGTTGACGTCGCCGTCGCCGATCTTGAGGTGCTGGTGCACCCGGACCGGGTTGCCGGGCGGGTTGGTGATGTAGCGCAGCCCGTGCGAGGCGTGATGGTCCATGGTGTCGGCCACGTGGACGAGGCGGAGCTTGTCCCCCGCCGCCCGCATGATGTCCAGCGGTGCGTTCTTCATGTGGAAGCTGTGCGAGGCGACGTAGACCAGGCCGACGTTTTTGGAGTTCAGCCCGCGGATAACCCGGATGGCGGCAAGGCCTTCCTCAACGAAGTCGTCCGGGTGCGGGTCGATCAGGAGATCGATCCCCTCCCGCTCGATGATGGGAAGCAGTTCTTCCATGGAGCGGTAGAAGGCCCGCTCCGACTCCTCGGCTTTCTCCGGCCGGCCGGAGAACTCGGTGTTCATGGTGCTGACGCCGAGGTCCACCGTGATCTGGATGGCACGCTTCCAGTAACGGACCGCGGCCTCGCGGGCGTCCTCGTCGGGACCGGACCAGCGGAGCACCGGCAGGACGGAGGCGATTTCGATGCCCGCATCCTTGCAGGCCTTATTGAGCTGTCCCACCAGTTCGTCGTCGGCTTTGGGGTGGTTGTAGAACGGGATCAAGTCGGCATGCGGGGTCATCTGCATGTACTTGTAGCCCAGCTCGGCTACCACCCGCGGGAGTTCCAGCAGGCTGTGCGAGTGGTGGAACGGGGTGGGGTCAAGTGCGATTTTCACGAAGGACACTCCATTGTGGTTCAGGGGTCGTAAGGACTTCGGCGGGCATGCCCTAGCTGTACAGGGCGGGCTTGGGGTTCAGCTTCACGGCAACCTTTTCGCCGTTCTTCTGCGCCTCAACGCCGGCTTCGCAGCAGGCAGCGGTGGCATAACCGTCCCAGGCGGTGGGACCGCCGATTTCTCCGCGAAGGGCGGCGTCCACCCATGACTGGATTTCGACGTCGTACGCGGCACCGAAGCGCTCCTCGAAACCGGGCGTGACGTTGCCGCCCCAGTGGCCGGCACTGCGTGTGTAGGGGCCTTTGTCCCCGCCGATGCTGACGATGCCCTCCTCGAAGGACGCCTGGGTGGCAACTTCGTAGCCGAACTTGGCATTGACAAAGATTTCGACGTCGGCCAGGACGCCCGACTCGGTTTCGAGCAGGACATGCTGGGGGTCGTGCTGCCCGGCGGGGGCGCTTTTTGTGGCCTTGCCGAGCCGCACCTGGACGCTGGTGATTTCCTCGCCGGTGAAGAAGCGGATCGCATCGAATTCATGGACCACGGAGTCGTTGATCAGCATTTCGTTGGTGAACCCTGGCGGAGTGGTGGGGTTGCGGTGCTGGTGGTGCAGCATCAGCAGTTCGCCCAGTTCGTTATTGCGGATGATCTGGCCGAGGGCGGCGTATTCGACGTCGAAGCGGCGCATGAACCCCACCTGGATCCGCTTATGGCCCAGCTTCTCCTCCGCCTGGACAATCTTCCAGGAGGACTCGGCGTCAGGTGTGAGCGGCTTTTCGCAGAGGATGGGTATGTCCTTGGCGATCGCCTTGAGCAGGATGTCCTCGTGCAGGAAGCCGGGGGTGGCGATGAGGACGGCGTTGACGTCCCCGTTGTTGAGGGCCTCCTCGGCGTCGGCAAGGGCTACCGCACCCGGGATTCCTTCGACGGCCGCCTGGGCCCTGGCCAGATCGACGTCGACGACGGCGGCAACTTCAGCTCCGTTGATCCGCTTGGTGAGTCGCTGGATGTGGTCTGCGCCCATGCGGCCGGCGCCGATGACAGCGACGCGGAGGGTTTCAGTCATTGTGGTGTCCTTTGAGGTGAGGCTTGGGCATCGGGTGGGTGTCCGTCAGTTGACGGTGGTTCGGGAACCGCAGGAGAGCAGGTAGTTGCGGGTTCGCTTAGCGATCGGCATGGGGACATCGAAGGCCACCGGGTACATGTCCTGCTCCACGATGCCGAAGATCGGCCGGTTCAGTGCTTCAACTGCTTCGATGACGGCGCGCAGGTCCGGCAGGCCGTTCGGCGGCTCGGTCATGACGCCGGCCAGATTTGCCGCTGCCCAGGTCATGTTTTCCTCGTTGACTCGTCTGAGGATCTCCGGGTTGATCTGCTTCAGGTGCAGGTAGCCGATCCGGTCCGGGTAGTTCTTGATCAGTTCCAGGCTGGAAGCTCCGCAGTACTCGGCGTGGCCCGTGTCCAGGCACAGGTTCAGGTACTGCGGGTCCGTTGCGGCCAACAGCGTCTCGATGTCCGCCTGGGCGCCCACGTGGGAATCTGCGTGGGAGTGGAACTGCTGCTTCAGGCCGAAGTCCTCCAGCAGGGTCTTGCCGAGGCGGTTGTGGCCTGCGAACAGGTCGGCCCAAGCCTCCCCGGAGAGTTCGCCGCTCTCGACGGCTTCGCCGGTGACGTCGTCGCGCCACATGGCCGGGATCACCACCATGTGTTCGCCGCCCATGGCAGCGGTGAGCTCGGCGACTTTGCGGGCCGGTTCCCAAGCGGTTTCCCACTGGTCCAGGCCGCGGTGGAATGCCGTGAACACTGTGCCGGCGCTGATCTTGAGGTCACGCTGCTTCAGCTCCTCGGCCAGGCGGGAAGGATCGGTGGGGAGGTACCCGTAGGGTCCCAGCTCGATCCACTTGTAGCCGGACTCGGCTACCTCGTCGAGGAACCGTTCCCATGGCGTCTGCTGGGGGTCATCCGCAAACCAGACGCCCCAGGAATCCGGCGCGGTGCCGATGATCAGTTTGTTCTCAGTCATGACAGCGTTGTCTTTCTCTTGTCGGGTCAGGCCGGGAGCGTCCGTGGGAAGCGCGTCAGTCGCGGCGTCCGCGGCCTTCGGAGTCATCGTCAGCGCGGCCGGGAACTGCATCTTCGCCGGACGGCAGTTGGTCCGGCAGCCCTTCGGCGATTCCGTCGTGGCGCACCGTGTGGCTGTCATCTGCGTGTGAGGGGAAGTTGTAGGAGGCGTCGGAGGCGTGGTGGGTTTCGGGCCAGCGGGAGGTGATGACTTTGCCGCGGGTGTAGAAGGAGACGCCTTCGGGGCCGTAGATGTGCTTGTCGCCGAACAGGGAGGCCTTCCAGCCGCCGAAGGAGTGGTAGGCCACCGGGACGGGCAGGGGCACGTTGATGCCGATCATGCCGACGGTGACGGAGCGCTGGAACTTGCGGGCTGCGGCGCCGGAGGAGGTGAAGATCGCCGTGCCGTTGCCGTAGGGGTTGGCGTTGATCAGCGTGATGCCGTCTTCGAGGGTGTCGACGCGGACAACGACAAGGACGGGACCGAAGATTTCCTCGGTGTAGGCGGTCATTCCGGTCTTGACGTGGTCCAGGACGGTGGGGCCCACCCAGAAGCCTTCCTCGTGGCCCGGGACCACCAGGCCGCGGCCGTCCACCACCATCGCCGCTCCCGCGGCTTCGGCTTCGGTGACGATCCGGACGATGCGTTCCTTGGAGGCGGGCGTGATGACCGGGCCCATTTCGGCGTCGGGAGCGGTGCCGTTATTGACCTTCACGGCCAAGGCGCGCTCTTCGACCTTCTTCACGATCAGGTCCGCTGCGTCCCCCACGGCAACGGCGACGGAAATGGCCATGCAGCGTTCCCCGGCGGAGCCGAACGCGGCGGCGGCGAGGTGGTCAGCTGCGTTGTCCAGGTCGGCGTCGGGCATCACGATGGCGTGGTTCTTCGCCCCGCCCAGGGCCTGGACGCGCTTGCCGTGCTTGGTGGCGGTCTCGTGGACGTACTGGGCGATCGGGGTGGAACCGACGAAGGAGATGCCGTCCACGTCCGGGTGCGTCAGCAGGGCCTCGACGGTTTCCTTGTCGCCGTGCAGGACCTGGAAGACGCCGTCCGGGAGGCCGGCCTGCTTCCACAGCTTGGCCAGCAGCATGGAGGCGGAGGGGTCGCGTTCGGAAGGCTTGAGGATGAAGGCGTTGCCGGTGGCGATCGCCATCGGTGCCATCCACAGCGGCACCATCACGGGGAAGTTGAACGGCGTGATGCCGGCGACCACACCGAGCGGCTCGCGGAAGGAGAAGACGTCGATGCCGGTGGAGACCTGGTCCGAGTAGTCTCCCTTGACCAGGGACGGGATGCCGCAGGCGTATTCGATGACTTCCAGGCCACGGCCGATCTCGCCCTTCGCATCGGAAAGGACCTTGCCGTGCTCGGCCGTGATCAGGGCCGCGAGGTCATCCACGTGGGCTGCGACCAGTTCGCGGAACTTGAACAGGACGGCGGTGCGCTTGGCCAGGGAGATGTCACCCCAGGAGTCCGCAGCCTTGCGGGCAGCGGCGACCGTGGCGTCCAGGTCGGCCCGGTTGGCCAGGCGCAGCTCACCGCTGACCTTGCCGGTGGCCGGGTTGTAGACGGGCTGGGTGCGGGTGCCCTCGCCGACGGTTTCGGCGCCGTTGATGAAGTGGTTGATGGTGGTGGTCTCAGTGCTGGTGGCAGTCATGGGGACTCTTCCTTGAGTAGGCGGAACGACGTGTCGGTTGGAGGGCTTCAGCCGAGCAGTTTACGCTGGCGGTTCTTGTGTTCAACGTAGGTCTGGAAGGCCTGCTTGGTGGACTCAAGTTCGGAGACCTGGGAGACGGGAACATCCCACCATGATTCGGAGCTCGGGGCGTCCAGCAGCGGGTCCGATTCGACGTGGATCAGGATGGGGCCGCCGCGCTCCGGGGCTGCCTTGGCGTCGCGGATGGCCTGTTCTAGTTCGGCGATGACCTTCTCCCCGGGCTCGATCCGGATGACCTTCACGCCCAGGCTCTCGGCGTTCAAGGCCAGGTCCACCGGAAGGGTCTCGCCTTCGTCGAAGCTGTGCTGTTCCTCATTCAGGGCCCGGTACTGGGTGCCGAACCTTTGGGAACCGAGCATCTCCGAGAGCGAGCCGATGGAGGCGTAGCCGTGGTTCTGGATCAGGACCACGATCAGTTTGATGCGTTCGGCGACGGCGGTGACCAGTTCGGTGTGCATCATCAGGTAGGAGCCGTCCCCCACCATCACGACGACGTCGCGCTGGGTTCCGCCCGCTGCCGCCTCGGCCAGTGCCGCGCGCTTGACGCCGAGACCGCCCGGGATTTCATAGCCCATGCAGGAGTAGGCATATTCCACGTGGTAGCCGAACGGGTCCCGGACCCGCCACATCTTGTGCAGGTCCCCCGGCAGGGAGCCCGCGGCGCAGATCACAACGTCGGCCGCGTCCATGGCGCGGGAGGTGGCGCCGATGATTTCGTTCTGCGCCGGCAGCGGGGTGTACCGGGTGTCGAACGCTTCGTCCACGGTGGAGTCCCAGCGCTTCTTCTCCGCCGCGACCTGCTGCTCCAGGTCAGCGCCCACGCGGTATCCGCCGAGGGCTGCGTTGAGCTTGACCAGGGCCTTGCGGGCGTCGGCCACGATCGGCAGCGAGGTGCCGTGCTTGTACGCATCGATGGCGGCGACGTTGATGTTGATGAACTTCACGTCCGGGTTCTGGAACGCTGTCCGGGAGGCGGTGGTGAAGTCCTCGTAGCGGGTGCCGATCCCGATGATCAGGTCAGCCTCCGCGGCGATGGCGTTCGCCGCCGTCGTGCCCGTGGACCCGATCGCGCCGAGGCTGAACCGGTGGTCCCAGGGCAGGACGCCGACGCCGGCCTGCGTGTTGCCCACCGGGATCCCGGTCAGTTCGGCAAACGCGGCGAGTTCCTCGTTCGCGAAGGCGTAGAGGACACCGCCGCCGGCGATGATCAGCGGGCGCTTGGCCGCGCGGATGGCAGCGGCTGCGCGGGCGATATCGTCGTCGTCGGCGTCCGGGCGGCGGATCCGCCATTCACGTTCGGTCAGGAACTCCTCCGGGACGTCAAAGGCCTCGGCCTGGACATCCTGGGGCAGCGAGATGGTCACCGCGCCGGTTTCGGCCGGGTCGGTCAGGACGCGCAGGCCGTGGTGGAACGCGGAGAACAGCTGCTCCGGCCGGTTAACCCGGTCGAAGAACTTGGACAGCGGCCGGAACGCGTCATTGACCGTGATGTCGTAGGCGTAGGGCTGCTCGAGCTGCTGCAGCACCGGGTCCGCGGCGCGGGTGGCGAACGTGTCACTCGGCAGCAGCAGGACCGGCAGCCGGTTGGTGGTGGCCAGTGCCGCACCGGTCAGCAGGTTGGAGGAGCCGGGACCGATCGAGGTGCTGATCGCGAAGGTCTGCCGGCGGCGGGTGTGCCGGGCGTAGCCCACGGCCTGGTGCGACTGCGCCTGCTCATTGCGGCCCTGGTAGTAGGGCATGATGGCCGGATCCAGCTGCTGGTACTGCTTCAACGCCTGGCCCACACCGGCAACGTTGCCGTGGCCGAAGATCCCGAAGGTGCCCGGGATCAGCCGTTCGCGGTAGTCCACTCCCCCGACCGTGTCCACGGTGTACTGCTTCGAAAGGTATTCCACGACGGCCTGGGCCACCGTCATCCTGCGTGTTCCCGATGAATTCTTCATTCCCATGGGAGGTTACTCCGTTACTTCTGCGGTGTTGGGTGACGCGACGCTGGCTGACGCGGCGTCGGCGGATGCTGTGTGGTGAAGGAGGGAGGCAGCGGAAGCGACCGCACCGGCAACGTCCCCGTCGGCCGGGTAGAGGAGGGTCCGCCCAACGGTGAGGCCCTGCACTCCGGGCAGTGACAGGGCAGCTTCCCAGGTGGAGAAGACTTCCTCCTGGGTGCCGTCCGGGTCTCCGCCGAGCAGCACGGTGGGCATGGTGGTGGCAGCCATGACGCGCTCCATTTCCGCCACCACGGGCAGCTTCATCCAGGTGTAGGCACTGGTTGAACCCAGGCCCTCGGCGATAGCGACGGACTTGATCACGGCGTCAGTGGAGAGGTCGTTGCGGACCTTGCCCTTCTCCCAGACGGACAGGAACGGCTCCACCATGGCGATCAGCTTGCGTTCCGCGAGGGAGTCGATGGCCTTCGCCGTCGCTTCGAGCAATGCCACAGTGTCCGGATCGCCGAGGCAGATGCGGGTCAGCATCTTCCCGCCGTCGGCCCCCAGCGCTTCCAGCGCCGCGGCCGTGTGGCCGGTGAAACGGTCATCAAATTCATTCACCAGGCCCGTGAGTCCGCCGCGGTTCATGGAACCAAACACCAGCTTGCCCTCCAGGGCGCCGAGCAGGAGCAGGTCGTCCATGATGTCCGGCGAGGCAAGGATGCCGTCCACGGCCGGGTTGGCCAGGGCAATCTGCAGGCGGTCCAAAAGCTGCCTGCGGTCAGCCATGGCCACCGGGTCACTGCCTACGGACAGGGCGCCGCGCGCCGGATGGTCGGCGGCGACGATGAAGTTCTGCCGGCCGGATTTGAGGCCAGGGTGGCGGCGGCGCGCCTTGGCGGCCCGGGCGATCGCATCCGGATCTTCCAGGCGGATGGTGCTCAGGTGGGCGTAGCGGCGGGGATCGTCATCGACCGCGATGGGGGCGGTGCCAAGATTGGTGCTCACAGGGCTGCTCCTTCGGTGGCAAGTCCTTCGGTGGCAAACTGCCCCGGAACGAGGCGGCCGCGCTCGGCCAGCAGCGAGGTGACCTCGTCCGGCGTCGGCATCGCGTCCGCACAGGACAGGCGGGACGCCACAATGGCGCCGGCAGCGTTGGCGTAGTCCAGGACCTGGGCCAGCGGCCAGCCGGACAGCAGCCCGTGGCAGAAAGCCCCGCCAAAGGAGTCACCTGCGCCCAGGCCATTGAGTGTTTCGACCGGAACGGGGGCGGAGACAACCCGTTCGGTGCGGGTCTTCGCCATCACACCTTCCGGACCAAGCTTGACGACGGCGATTTCAACGCCGGCGGCGAGGAGCCGGTCGGCCTGCTCGTCAGGGGTTCCCTCCCCCACCGCTACCGCGCACTCCTTGTCGTTGCCGATCGCCACGGTCACGTGAGGCAGGATTTTGGCGACCTCGGCGCGGGCTTCCTCTTCGGACGCCCAGAACATGGGGCGGTAGTCAAGGTCCAGGATGGTGAACTGACCGTCTTTAAGGTCCGGGCGGGACCGGGCTTCGTGGGCAGCCAGGTGGGCTGAACGGCTGGGTTCCTGGCACAGGCCGGTGACCGTGGACCAGAAGATCCGGGCATCCCGGATGGCGCCCAGATCAAGTTCCTCCGCCTTGATCTGCAGGTCAGGAGCGGTGGGAAAGCGGCCATAAAAGTAGAGGGGGAAATCATCCGGGGGCGTGATGGCGCAGAAGGTCACCGCCGTAGGCCACTCCTTCACGGGCTTGACAAAGGAGTCGTCCACGTTGAACTTCTGAAGCTCGCGGTGAAGGTAGGTGCCGAAGGCATCGTCGCCGGTGCGGGTGATGACAGCAGCACGGCGTCCGTGCCGGGCTGCTGCCACTGCCACATTGGACGGGGAACCACCGAGGTACTTGCCAAAGGACGTGACGTCCTCCAGGCCCACCCCGATGTCGTTCGGGTAAATATCAACGCTGATGCGCCCGATCGTAAGAAGTTCGTGGGTCACGGTTATCGCGGACCTTTCCTGATTGAACTCGGTACCTGTGACAGTTGGAGCTCCGTTGCCTGGCCATTCCCGTGAGCGGGAACACACCACTACTTTGCCCTAGAATCAATGTCCTGTCAAAGGTTTGTACTGACATAACTACAACTTGCATTTCGGGCCGGAAACCAACAAATAGAGCCCGGTCCTCACGGCACGGGAGCCTATTTACGCGGCACGGCCAGTTCGCCGGTGAGATACTGGGCGCGCCCGAACCCGAAAGACCAGTCCCCGGGAGTGTTCTCTACATAGCCAATGAACACGTCTTCTCCGGCTACGCCGATCTCCGCAAGACTGGCCGCAATTGCCGCAAAAAGGGACCGCTTGGCTTCCCGCGTGCGGCCTCCCTGGGTGAAGATCTGGATCATCACCACGCCGGGCGTGCGCTCAAACCCCAGGCCGGCATCCTGGGCGACTATCTGCCCGCGCGGATGCTCGGTCAGGACATGGAAGTAGTCGCGCTCCGGAATTTCATACTCGGCGAGAATCGCATCATGGATTCCCCGGCTCAGCCGGCGCAGGCCTTCGGCACTGCGCCCCTCATTGACATCGATTCGTACCAGTGGCATTTCCATCTCCTCAACTTTGTCCTGACATACTAACAAACATGAGAACGGTGAAGCAATGCCCCGCGGCTACTGCGAGTCTTCGGAGGCCCAAAGGCTCTTAACCAGCACGACGACGGATGGTCACCATCGTGGCGATGGTGACCATCCGTCGTCGGGAGTCAAGGGTTATCCGTTTGGGGATGGATGGTCAGAGAAGGACACCCGAGGGCTCAGGGGCTGCAGGCTCAGCGGCATCGTTCTCGCGGCGGGCAAGGGAGGCTTGTTGCGCAGCCGGACGCCGGGCACCGGCAGCGGCGATCAGCATGACGGCGAGCCCCAGGAGGGTGATGCCCGCACCGGCCCAGATGGGCGATGTGTAGCCGAGTCCCGCAGTGATGGTCACCCCGCCAAGCCAGGCGCCGAGCGCGTTGCCCACGTTGAAGGCACCGATATTGGCGCCCGACGCGAGGGTGGGTGCGCCGGCGGCGTACTTCATCACGCGCATCTGCAGCCCGGGGACAGTGGCGAAGCCGAAGCCACCCATCAGGACCAGGGATGCCACGGTGAGCACCTGGTTGCTTGCCGTCAGGGCGAAGGCTGCGAGGATCACCACCAGCACGGCGAGCACCACGATGAGTGTCCGGTCAACATTGCGGTCTGCCGCTTTGCCGCCGATGGTGTTGCCGACGAAGAGGCCCACACCAAAGACAATCAACAGCCACGGCACGGTGGACGCCGAAAAGCCGGTGACCTCTGTGAGCGTGAAGGCGATATAGGTGAAGGCGCCAAACATACCGCCGTAGCCAAGAACCGTGACCAGGATGGAGAGCCACACCTGGCCGGAGCGGAAGGCCCGCAGTTCGCTCCGCAGGGTTCCTGGCGCGGTGTCCCCGTGGCCGGTTTTCGGCACCAGGGCCAGTATTCCAGCCAGGGCGATGACGCCGATGACGGTGATGGCCCAGAACGTGGAGCGCCAGCCCGCGGCCTGTCCCAGCATGGTGCCGAACGGCACGCCCAGGACGTTGGCCGCTGTCAGGCCGGTGAACATGATGGCGATGGCGCCGGCTTTTTTGGTGGGCGCCACCATGTCGGCGGCCACTACTGCCCCGATGCCAAAGAATGCGCCGTGGGCGAGGGCTGCGAGAATGCGGCCGGCCATCATCATGCCGTAGCCGGGAGCCAGTGCCGAGATCAGGTTGCCCGCGATGAAGAGCACCAGCAGGACAGCCAGGACGGGCTTGCGCTCAAAGCGGGTCACGGCTGCCGTAAGCACCAGGGCGCCGGCCACCACCGCCAGGGCGTAGCCGGAGATCAGCCAGCCTGCCGTTGCTTCGCTGATCCGGAAGTCCGCCGCAACTTCGGGCAGGAGGCCCATGATGACGAACTCGGTGAGTCCGATGCCGAACCCGCCGAGGGCGAGGGCTATCAGGCCTATGGGCATGGGAGTGCTCCTTTGAAACTGTACGGAATGAGGTAGTGCGCGTAAGCTAGTAGTTGCAGACGCGTTGTTTATTGTTGCACAAGCAGATACCCCGCGCAAGCAACTATTAGTGGTTGTGTCTGTCCTCACGCCCCGCGGCGTGGGGCGGCGCACCGGATAAGGAACAGAGAATGGGCATCAAGGACGACGCCGTGGAGGTCCGCGCACAGGGATGGCGCACACTCGCGGCCCTGCACGGACTGATCGAGGGCGAGCTGGAACGCTCCCTGCAGGCCGGGTCAAAACTGTCCGTGGTGGAGTACACCGTGCTGGACGCCCTGAGCCGGCAGGACGGTTGGCACATGCGCATGCAGCAGCTGGCCCGCGCCACCGCGCTGAGTGCCAGTGCCACCACCCGCCTGGTCAACCGGCTCGAGGACCGCGGCCTCCTGACCAGGATCCTCTGCGCGGACGACCGCCGCGGGATCTACACCGAACTCACGGCAAGCGGGGTCGCTCTGCTGGAAGAGGCCCGGCCGGTCCACGACGCCACCCTGGAGCGCGCCCTCGACGAAGCGCGCGGGATTCCCGAGCTGGCCGCACTGATCCACGCCCTCCCGGGGCTCCACGCCACCGTCTGATACCCCACTCCAGGCCTTGACCGCCGTCACTCTCGGATCTATTCTTAAACAACCAGATGGTTGATCAACCTATTAGTTGATCAGCGACGGACTGTCACTGCGTAAGACGGAGCCACCGATGGATGCGGACAACGGATCGCTGGACCTGGCCTTTATGGCCCTGTCTGATCCCGTGCGCCGCGGCATCATCGCCCGGCTCAGCAGGGGCCCGGCCACAGTGAATGAATTGGCAGAACCCTTCGCGATCACCAAGCAGGCGGTCTCGAAGCACATCCAGGTCCTCGAGCAGGCAGGGCTGGTCACCCGTACGCGGGATGCCCAGCGGCGGCCCGTCCACCTGAATCCCGCACGGCTCGAGGCACTGACGTCGTGGATCGACCAGTACCGGCTGGTCCACGAAGGACGGTTCAGGCGCCTCGATGCCGTCCTTCAATCACACGCCGCAGCCAGCGGCGAGCTACCCAAGGAGTCATCATGAGCAATTCCCTGCACCTCTCCGTTCCGGAAGGCCTTCCGTTCATCGACTATGAGCGCGAGTTCGACTTCCCGGTCGCGGATGTCTTCCGCGCCCATAAGGAGCCCGACCTGATCGTCCAGTGGCTGGGCCCCCGTGGCATGAAGATGGACATCGACCATTACGATTTCCGCACGGGCGGCAGCTACAGCTACCTGCACACAGGGCCGGACGGCGTCGCCTACGAGTTCAAGGGCATCTTCCACACCGTCCGCGAGAACGAGTTCGCCATCCAAACGTTCGAGTTCGGCGGCTACCCTGACGTAGTCAGCCTCGAATTCATGACCTTCGAGGACCTTGGAAACGGACGCACGCGCCTGCGCGGCCACTCCGTCTACCCCACCCAGGAATCGCGGGACGGCATGGCGCAGTCCGGGATGGAAGGCGGCATGAGCGAAGGCTATGAGCGCCTGGACGAACTGCTGTCCGGCGCCAAAGTCTGATACGAACCAAGGACTGATCCGAACAAGGGCAACACGGAAGTACGACGGCGGGACGGTCACCTCCGCGGCGAAGGCAACCGTCCCGCCGTCGTACTCAGGCGTTGCCGGCCTCTGCCCGCCTGAGGGCGTCGTCCAGCACCAGGCCCAGGTTGGCGGCGTCGTGGGCAAAGCGTCCCAGGAACAGACCGTCCACTCCGGGCAGCGCCGGCAACAGCCCCGGACCGGCGCTGCCGCCGTAAAGGATGGGGCAGGCTGCGCCCACCGCTTCGCGGAGGAGCCGGGCCACAGCATTGACATGCCCTGCCGCGGCGGGCCGTTCAGCCCCGATAGCCCAGACGGGTTCGTAGGCAAGAGCCAGTTCCGGCAGCAGCGAGTCATTATCCCCAATGGCCTGCCGGACCTGGCGCAGGCAGAACTCTGCCGCTGCTTCGTGGCCCAGCACGTCCGGTTCGCCGATACACAGCAGCGGCGTCAGGCCGGCATCGAGGGCGGCGCCCACCTTGCGTGCAACTACCGCATCAGTTTCGGCGAAGAGACGCCGACGCTCCGCATGGCCCACCTCCACCAGCGAGACGCCCAGCTCGGCCAGCATGCCCGGGCTGACCTCGCCCGTCAGGGGTCCGTCCCCCCACGAACAGTTCTGCGCCCCCAGCAGCACGGGCGAACCGTCAAAGATCCGCCCGGCATGCTCCAGGAGAGGGAAGGACGGCATCACAAAAACCCGGACCTCGCTGTCCGCGCCGAGAAGGGGGCGGGCGTCCACCACGGAGCGCACCTCCGCCAGCCAGCGCAGGCTGGCCTGGTAGCCGAGGTACATCTTGGTGCTGACACCCACGGAAATGGCCGCGCCGGCCGGTCCGAGCGGATTTCCGGAACTCGACGTCATGGAGCCTGCCCCTACTGGACCGGCGCCGGACCGAGGTCCTCCATAAGCTGCTGCATGGCCACGTAGGCCTTGTTCCGGTAGGCCACCAGCTCCGCCGTCCGTTCAGCCGGGACGTTGAGGAATCCGGCCCCCGTCTTGGTCCCGAGCTGCCCTGCGTCAACCTTTTCCTGGAGTATTTTCGGGGTGGCAAACCGTTCCGGGAAGCCGGTTTGAAGTGACTTGTAGCAGAAAGCGTAGACGTCAAGGCCGGCCATGTCGGCAATCGCGAACGGGCCGAAGAAGGGAAGGCGGAACCCGAAGGTGGTGCGCACCAGGGTGTCCACATCCTCGGCGGTGGCTATGCCCTCCTCCACCACCTGGGCAGCCTCATGGAACAGCGCATACTGCAGCCGGTTGAGGACAAAACCTGTGACGTCCTTCACGGTGGCGGTCTGCTTGCCGGTCTCAGCCACGATGGCGCGGACCTCAGCGACGGTGGCTTCCGCTGTGCCCGCATGCGGGATCAGCTCCACACCCGGGATGAACGGTGCCGGGTTGGAGAAATGCACGCCAAGGAAGCGCTCCGGCCGGTCCACCACCTCAGCCAGCTTTGCGATGGGGATGGTGGAGGTGTTTGAGCCGATGATCGCGTCCGGGCGCGCTGCGGCGCTGATGCGGGCGAGGGTGCCGTGCTTGATCTCGAGGACCTCCGGCACGGCTTCTTCGATGAATTCGGCGCCGGCGACGGCTTCCTCAATGTCCTGGGCGGCCCAGAGGTTCTCCTTCAGCCGGTCCGTGGCGTCGGCTGGGAACAGGCCCGCCGCCACGAACTCCTCGGATTCCCTGAGCAGCCGCTCGTAGTTGCTTTGTGCGATCTCGGCCGAGACGTCGGCGAGTGCCACCCGGGCACCAGCCAGGGCCAGGACCTGGGCGATGCCGCCGCCCATGTAACCGGACCCGACGACGGCGATGTTGCGGACGCTCATTTCATATCCCCTTCTGCGGAAGTTCCTTCATAGGAGTGGATGGCTTCCACCTTGGCCGCCGACGCGGAAGTGGGATCGAAGCGGTGGCCGAGCCATTCCGCCACCAGCTTCTTGGCCAGCTCCAGGCCGATCACCCGCTGGCCCATGGTCAGAACCTGGGCGTTGTTGCTCAGGACGGAACGCTCCACGGAGTAGCTGTCGTGCGCGGTGACGGCCCGGATGCCAGGGACCTTGTTGGCCGAGATGGCCACGCCCAGTCCGGTGCCGCAGATGAGCAGGGCGCGGTCGGCGTCGCCGGCGGCCACTTTCCGGGCCGCGGCGACGGCGAGGTGCGGGTAGGCGGTGGTGTCGTCTGCGCCGACGCCGATGTCCTCCACCGACGCGACGCGCGGATCCGCCTCCAGCAGTTCACGCAGGGCGTTCTTGTATTCGACGCCGGCTTCGTCGTTTCCGACGACGATCCGCCAGCCCGGCTGGGATTTTTCAGTCATGGTTTGTCCTTCAGATGCGTTCGATGGAGGCGGCGTGGTCGGCCAACCTGTTGGCAATGAGTGCGAATGACACGGCGCCCGGGTCCGGGTGCCCGAGGCTCTTCGCGGCGAGCGGCCGGGCGCGTCCCTTTTTCGGGCTGAGTCCGGCGGTGGCGTCGGCGGCTTTGGCGGCCGCGTCGGCGGCGGAGCGCAGGCTCCTTGCCAGGCCGTCGCCGTCGCGGATTGAGCGGTTGAAGACTTCGGCGAAGGGAAGCAGGGCGTCGACCATTGTCTTGTCGCCTGCCTCGGCTTTGCCAAGGGTGATGATGGAGTCGCGCAGGGCGTCGACGGCGGCTGCGGCGTCCGCGCGGGTGTAGGCCTCCTTGCTGCCGAGGGTCCGTCCGACGGCGGCGACCGCCGCTCCCCAGAGGGCGCCGGAGGTGCCGCCGGCTCGTTCAGCCCACTGCTCGCCGGCGGCGGCAAGCAGCTCCTCCAGCCCGGCGCCGGCCGCGTGCGCCTTCTCCGCCGCGGCGACCGCAGCGTCCACGCCGCGGCGCATCCCGATGCCGTGGTCGCCGTCGCCCGCGATGGCGTCCAGCTTCCCCAGCGCGTCCTCGTGCTCGACGACGACGGACCGGGCAACCTTCAGCGCCTCGACAGCGGTGGCGGCCAGCGAGATGGAAGCAGCGGTGGCCGCCTGTGCCGGGGCCTGCGCGGCGGCTGCCGCCGTAGAGGTCACGGCCCGGGCGCGCCGGGGCGCAAGGTTACCCTTGCGGAAAGCGGGCGTATCCGCGGGCGCGGCCCAGAACATCTCCAGTTCCGGATCCAGCCAGAAGAGCGTCAGGGACACTCCGGACATGTCCAGGCTGGTGACGAGCTCGCCGCACTCCGGCTCCACGATTTCCAGCCCTGCGCCGACCAGGAGTTTCTCGATCTTGCCGTACAGGAGGAACAGCTCGTCGTATTTGACCGTGCCGAGGCCGTTAAGGATGGGCACCACGCGGGTGCCGGCGGCTTCGGGCCTGTCCTTGAGGAGCCCGTCCACCAGCAGCTGCGCCAGTTCGCTGGCTGTCGGGAGCGGCTGCTCGGAGATACCGGGTTCACCATGTATGCCGAGGCCGACTGACATCATGCCGGCGGGCACCGTGAAGAGCGGCTCCGGTGCGCCGGGAAGGGTACAGCCGGCGAAGGCGACGCCGAGCGAGCGGGTGTGATCGTTTGCTTTCAGGGCAAGCCGCTCCACCTCATCCAGGTTCCGGCCGGCCTCGGCTGCCGCCCCGGCGATCTTGAAGACAGTGAGGTCACCGGCAATGCCGCGGCGTTTGCCGATCTCGCCGGGCGGGGCGCTGGCAATGTCATCCGTTACCAGCACGGTCCGGGTCTGGATGCCCTCGGCGTTGAGCTTTTCCTGCGCCTGGCCGAAATGGAGGACGTCCCCGGCGTAGTTGCCGAAGCTGAGCAGGACCCCGCCCCCGGCGTCGGACGCCTTGGCAACCCGGTAAACCTGCCCGGCGGACGGCGAGGCGAACATGTTTCCGCAGGCGCTGCCCGCGGCCAGGCCGGCGCCTACCAGGCCCGCGAAGGCCGGGTAGTGCCCCGAACCGCCGCCGATCACCACGGCGACCTGGCCTGCTGGAGTTTCCGTGGACCGGACAACGCCGCCGTCCACCCGTGCCACATACCCCCGGTTGGCGGCCACGAAACCATCGAGGGCGTCATCGGCGAAGCGTGCAGGATCGTCAAATAGTTTGGTCATGATTCCTCGTTGAACCGGTTGGGCCTGCAGTCCAGGCTACAAGTGCAGGCTACAGTGACGGGACGGCTGCCGGGAGCTGGCGTCCCTGGGCCACGAGGCTGGTGCCGAGGCGGTAACCGTCGCGCTTGGGCAGGATCCGGCCGCGCAGGTATTCCTGGTTGGCGGCGGTAACGCTCAGGCCGTCCCCACCATAGTGCTCTGTGCAGACGATGCCCTGGAAACCGACGGAAAGCGCGAACTGGAACGCCTCGCGGTAGTTGATGAGGCCGCTTTCCATCGGAGCCGGCATGGCGACGAACTGGTTGCGGGCCTGGTCTTCGTCGCGGATGTAGTTCTTCACATGCCAGTAGTTGGCGTACGGGAGGGTCTTGTGGAGCGCCTCCCGCCAGTCTTCGATTGGCCGGTGAAGGCGGATCAGGTTGCCGATATCCGGGTTGAGGCCCACGTTGGCCAGGCCGATGTCCTGGACCAGCTGCACCGAGGAGTCGGCAGTTCCGAGGAGGGTATCCTCGTACATTTCGAGGGAGACCAGCAGCCCCAGCTCGGCGGCGTGCCTGCCGACTTCACGGATGCGGGTGACGGCGTTGTTCCACACGTCCTTGTCCCCCACCGGGTCCTTGTGGCCTTCAACGGTCCAGAACCAGAGCTGCTTGCGCTGGGCCGCGGTAATGGCCTGGTGGAGGCCGATCGACACCACTTCGCAGCCGAGTTGCGCGGCCGCTTCCAGGGTGCGGTGGGTGTAGGCGAGGTTCTCCTGCCAGGCGCCTTCCTCGATGACGCTCCTGCGGATGGCCGAAATGGCGGGCAGCCCGATGCCTGCGCTGTGCGCCGCGGCTGTGAGCTCCTTAAGCCTCGCCGGGGAAAGATCGCCCGGGCGGACCCAGCTGTCCGTCAGGTCAGCGTTGACAAAACCCGCATCCCTGACTTCCTCGAAGACGAGCTGCCACTCCTCGGCAGGAGCTTCCTGAACGGGCGATCCGTCGGGCCGGACGCCGGGAAAAGGCAGAAGGGCCGCAGTAATGGGCCAGTTGTCAGCGGTGTACACCATTGTCACTCCAAGTTGTGGGATCACATTTCCTATAGGATCTATGAACTAGCTCCGGCTGTCAAGGGCTGCAGGGGCCACGAGCGGGCGGGGCGGCTATGGCAGGCGGCCGTGACCTCCCATGGGGCAGCGCTAGCTGCGCATTTCACTTTCGTGCTGTGAGCGCTCTTTTACGCCCCGGATGTGGGCGATCATCGCATCCCGGGCAAGTTGGGGGTCGCCGGTTTCGAAGGCCTTAAGGATCTGCGTGTGTTCCGCGATGGCAAACTCCGCATCCGTGATGCCTAACCCGCCAAAAAAGCGGAAGCGCTGCACCTGGCCGCCCAGGGCGTCGTAGGCCGACAGGAGGAACTGGTTGTCGGCGTACAGTGCGACGAGCCGGTGAAACCGCTCGTCCGCTTCCCAGTACGCCCGGAACTCGGCGAACGACGGGCCACGCGGCGCGGATTTGAGGTCATCAATGGCTTGAGCCAGCTCCCCGATCAGGCCATCTGCGGCATGGCGGCATGCCATGAAGGCGTTTGCCGGTTCAATCACAAGGCGGGCATCCATCAGGTCCGCCAGCTCATCCGGTGTCAGGAGGGGAGCCACCCGGTATCCACGCAAGGCAGTGCGGCGCACCATTCCGGTTGCTTCCAGCCGGGCAAGAGCCTCCCGGACCGGCGTCGGCGAAACGTCCAGCTCCCTCGCCATACCGTCGATGCTCACCGGCGATCCGGCTTCGAGCCGGCCGTCCATCAGGGCGCTGAGCAGCGCTTCGTATACGTGGTCGGCCAGGACCTGCCTGCTTACGCCTCCGGCGGCCTGGTCCTTGATTCGCATAGTGAAATCCTATAGCCGGAGCGGGCTGCCAATGACGGCGGACGCCCCCTGCGTGCCCGGCCGTGGACCGGGTACGCAGGGGGCGTCCATAAAGCCTTCCGGTCAGGAGACCTGCAGGCCGCCGTTGATGTCGTAGGTTGCCGCCGTAATGTAGCCGGCGTCCTCGCTGAGGAGGAATCCGATCAGGGCTGCGACCTCCTCGCGGGTTCCCACCCTGCCCATCATGATGCCCTCTGACATGGCCGCCTTGCGCTCGTCAGTGAGGGTACCGCCCATGATGTCGGTGTCGATCGGGCCCGGGGCCACGGCGTTGACCGTAACGCCGAACTCGCCCACTTCGCGGGCAAGGGCCCGGGTGAACCCCAGGATTCCGGCCTTCGAAGCACTGTAGGCAACCTTGGAAAAGGTACCCCCGCCCCGCTGGGCGGAGATGGAGGAGACGCTGACGATGCGTCCCATCCGGCGCTCGATCATGCCCTTGAGCACACGCTGCGAGACAATGAAGGTGCCGCGCATGTTGATCGCGAAGACCTTGTCCCATTCCTCAACGGACGTTTCCATAAACGTCGTCGGCGAACTGATGCCGGCCAGGTTGGCCAGACCGACGATCGGCGGAAGGGTTTCCTCTACCTCGGAGATGGCCCGGTCCACGGATGCGGCGTCGCTGACGTCGGCTCCCACGCCGATCGCCTTGACCGCACGGTTGGAGCCGATTTCCGCGGCCGCGGCCTTGGCGTCCTCGGCGTTAATGTCCAGGATGGCGATGGACCAGCCGTCCCGGGCCAGGCGGTCGGCCGTGGCGCGGCCAATGCCGCGGGCGGAGGCTGCGCCGGTCAGGACGACCGTGCGCTCGGGGGGAAAAGTGGTGAGTTCAGTCATGGAGTTGTCCTACAGGCTTTCAGAGACGGGGGCGGTGGCTGCTGGTGCAGAGACGCCTTCGGGACGCTTGCGTGCGTAGAGATAGGTGGCAACACTGGTGATCGCCAGGCAGGCGGCCAGGAAAGTAAGGCCGCTCTGGCTGTTGCCGGTTGCGTCCTTGAGGAGGCCCACGACGTATGGAGCCACGAAGCCGCCGAGGTTGCCGAGTGAGTTCACCATTGCCAGGCCCGCGGCAGCAGCCGCGCCGGTCAGCGCTGCGGCAGGCATCGCCAGGAACGGCGCGATGGCGGAGTAGATGCCCATGGCAGCGATGGTCAGGAAGACCATTGCGAGCACGGCATTCACCGGCAGCAGGTAGCCGGCGCCAAGCAGGCCCACTGCGGCCATCGCCATGGAGAAGCAGGCGTGCCATACGCGGTTGCCGGTGCGGTCCGAGCGCTTGCTCCAGAAGTACACAAACACGGCAGCGATGGCGTATGGGATGAAGACGATGAAGCCCACCTGCGTGGAGTCGAACTTGCCCAGCGCCTTGACGATGGTCGGCATCCAGAGACCCAGGCCATAAATTCCGCAGACCAGGCCGAAGTACAGGGCCGAGTAGGCAATGGTCCGGGGATCCTTGAGGCCGGCCAGGAAGTTGTGGTTGCCGGACTTCTGTTTGTCGGCGAGTTCCTTGTTCATGGTGCTGGTGAGCCACTCACGCTCTTCGGGCTTCAGCCACTTGGCGTGCTCGGGACGGTCCGTCATGACGAACGGGGTGATGATGCCCAGCAGGATGGCCGGAATGCCTTCGATGATGTAGACCCACTGCCAGCCGTGCAGGCCGAGCACACCTTCCATGTTCAGGAGCATGCCGGAGACCGGTGCGCCGAGCGCGTTGGAGATCGGCTGGGCAAGGATGAACAGGCCCAACACGGTTACCCGCTGGGCTGCGGGGAACCAGAGCGTGAGGTAGAAGAGAATGGCGGGGAAGAATCCGGCCTCTGCGGCACCGAGCAGGAACCGGATGACGTAGAACATGGCCTCACCGTTGACCATGAACATGGCGGTGGCGAAGATGCCCCAGGTGATGAGGATCCGGGCGAGCCACTTGCGGGCACCGAAGCGGTACATGCCCGCGTTGCTCGGGATCTCCAGCAATGCGTAGCCGATGAAGAAGATACCGGCGCCCAGGCCGTACGCAGCCTCGGTCAGGCCGATATCGCTCTGCATGCCGAGCTTGGCGAAGCCGACGTTGTTGCGGTCGAGATAGGCGATGAAGTACAGGAGGATGACCAGCGGCATGATCCGCCGGCGGACCTTGCGAAGCGTTGTCTGGCCGAGCTCACTTAACGGCGGGGCTGCAGTGAGGGAAGTCATTGAAGACCTCCGCCGGTGGTGTTCTGGACGTGGACGTGCGCGCGCATAAAGACTCCTTTGGCTGGCGGCAAATGACTCGATTGATATCAGATGTCTGATGTCTGATTGAGATTCTAATCACAGGGCGCCCCAGGCGTCAACCTCCGTGCGTATGGAGGCGCGACGAAGGGGGTCAGGGGGAAACGGTAAACGTGGAAGGCTGGGCCGCGGTCGGGCCCGTTGCAGTATTGCTGTGCCGCTGTCAGCGGGCGGCAGCGCCATCCGGGTCGGAGACCAGTCCGTCTTTCAGCTTGGACGCCGCGAGGAAATGCCGGTAGTCCTCAAAGGTCTGGGTGATGTGTTCGTCCATGGCGGAGCGGGCGGCGGAAGGGACACCCGAGGCGATGGCAGCCAGCACCTGCTTGTGGTGATAGATGGCATGTCGCTGCACATCCGGAAAAGCGGATGTTTCCCGCCGCATGGCGTAGAGGAGTGTGGTCAACTGGCCCAGCAGTGCGGGCACGAAGGGGTTGCCGGAGGCGCGCAGTACCGTGTCATGGAAGGTGATGTCCGCAATGGTGAGCGCATCGACGTCGCCCGCGTGGTGGGCTGACTCCATCTCCGCGATGCTTTTCTTCATCGCGGCGAGGTCGTCCTCGTCATGGCGGAAAGCGGCAAGCTCGGCAGCGCCGGTTTCGACCATCCGCCGCACTTCCAGGAGCCGCAGCGCCACCTGGTCCGAGGCCACTCCCCGGGAGGCCGCGCGCATGATGGCGTCCAGGCCGGTCCAGCGTTCGGGCGGGTTGACGAACGTGCCGAGCCCGCGTTTCACGTAAACGATGTTTTGCGCCTTCAGCACTTTCATCGCCTCGCGGGCCGTCAGGCGGCTGACGCCGGATTCCTTGGCGATGTCGGCCTCGGGCGGCAGGGCGTCGTCGGCCTTAATCTCCCCGCTGAGGATGTGTTCAAGGACTTTATCGACAACGACATCGACGAGGGTCCGCCGCGTCTCTGCCATTGCCGTCCCTCCCCTGTCCACCGTTTTGCCTTTTCTAAACACTACTAGACCTTGGGGCAGCCGCCGCCCCACCCGGCTCCCGGGGACGTTAAACGTCAACGCGGGGTCACTCCGCGCCCATCCCAGCGTCTGGAATGGGCGGTAAGTGACCCCGCGTTGTTTGTAGCTAAGAGCTAGAGCGCTGCGTAGACTTCGCGCAGCAGCTTGGCGGTCTCGGACGGCGTCTTGCCGACCTTCACGCCTGCAGCCTCAAGGGCTTCCTTCTTGGCCTGGGCGGTTCCGGCGGAACCGGAGACGATGGCGCCGGCGTGGCCCATGGTCTTGCCTTCGGGAGCGGTGAAGCCGGCCACGTAGCCCACAACGGGCTTGGTGACGTTGGCCTTGATGAACTCGGCCGCGCGCTCTTCAGCGTCGCCACCGATTTCGCCGATCATGACGATCGCCTTGGTCTCGGGGTCAGCCTCGAACGCAGCCAGGGCGTCGATGTGCGTGGTGCCGATGACGGGGTCGCCACCGATTCCGATGGCGGTGGAGAAGCCGAGGTCGCGCAGCTCGTACATCATCTGGTAGGTCAAGGTACCGGACTTGGAAACCAGTCCGATGGGGCCCTTGCCCGTGATGTTGTTCGGCGTGATGCCCACAAGTGCCTCGCCCGGAGTGATGATGCCGGGGCAGTTCGGGCCGATGATGCGGGTGACCTGGTTGCCGTCGGCGTCAACCTTGGACTGGGCCAGTGCCCAGAACTCGGCGGAATCCTGGACCGGCACGCCTTCGGTGATGACTACCACCAGGCCGATGCCGGCCTCGATGGCTTCAACGACGGCGTTCTTGGTGAATGCCGGCGGCACGAAGACGATGGAGACGTCGGCGCCGGTTTCAGCCATGGCTTCCTTGACGGTGCCGAAGACGTTGATTTCACTGTCGCCGTGCAGGACGGTGGTGCCTGCCTTGCGGGCGTTGACGCCGCCCACAATGTTGGTGCCTGCCTTGAGCATCAGGGCGGTGTGCTTGGTGCCTTCGCCGCCGGTGATGCCCTGGACGATGACCTTGGAGTCCTTGTTCAGATAAATAGACATGGTTCGTCCCTTTACTTAGCTGCGTTGGCGAGCTCGGCGGCCTTGTCGGCGCCCTCGTCCATGGTGGCGGCCAGGGTAACCAGCGGGTGGTTGGCCTCGGCCAGGATGCGGCGGCCTTCCTCAACGTTGTTGCCGTCGAGGCGGACTACCAGCGGCTTGTTCGCGGAGTGGCCCAGCTCGGCCAGTGCACCGACGATGCCCTTGGCGACGGCGTCACATGCGGTGATGCCGCCGAAGACGTTCACGAACACGGACTTGACCTGCTCGTCGCCCAGGATGACGTCGAGGCCGGCAGCCATGACCTCGGCGGAAGCTCCACCGCCGATGTCCAGGAAGTTGGCAGGCTTGACGTTGCCGTGGTTCTCACCGGCGTAAGCAACGACGTCCAGTGTGGACATGACCAGGCCGGCACCGTTGCCGATGATGCCAACGGAGCCGTCCAGCTTGACGTAGTTCAGGTCCTGCGCCTTGGCCTTGGCCTCGAGCGGATCCGTTTCGTCCTTGTCGGCAAGGAGGGCGTGCTTGGCGTGGCGGAACTCGGCGTTCTCGTCCAGGGAGACCTTGCCGTCCAGTGCCACGATGTCGCCTGCGCCGGTCTTGACCAGCGGGTTGACCTCCACCAGGGTGGCGTCTTCCTTCTTGAAGACGTCCCAGAGCTTGAGTATTACCGCGGCGACCTTGCCGCGCAGTTCCTCAGCAAAGCCAGCGGCTGCAACGATCTCGTCAGCCTTGGCCTGGTCGATGCCCACAGCGGGATCGATGGCGATTTTTGCGAGCGCCTCGGGGCGTTCGACGGCGAGCTGCTCGATTTCCATGCCGCCTTCAACCGAGCACATGGCCAGGTAGTTGCGGTTGGCCCGGTCCAGCAGCACGGAGAAGTAGTACTCCTCGGCGATGTCAGCACCCTGGGCGATCATCACCTTGTTAACGGTGTGGCCCTTGATGTCCATGCCCAGGATGTTGGTGGCGTGCTCAAGTGCCTCATCCGCGGTCTTGGCAACCTTGACGCCGCCGGCCTTACCGCGGCCACCGGCCTTGACCTGGGCCTTAACGACAGTTACGCCGCCGATCTTCTCGGCAGCTGCCTTAGCTTCTTCTGGGGTATACGCCACGATGCCGGCAAGCACGGGTACACCGTGCGCCTCGAACATATCGCGCGCCTGGTATTCAAACAGGTCCACGGTTTAGTGTCCTTCTACGTCGAAGTAGTTTCTGTACAGTCGGGCACCATCGAAGACGATGACCGGGCTGCGGATTGCGAGCGCCTTCGGCCCGTTGGAAACGGGCCACCCAGCGCAATGCTCCATTCGGAACTCTAGTCCTTCTCAAGGACGGGCCCGTTCCACAGTACCGCTAATGTGAGTAAGGACACTATTCTATGGAGCGTAGAAAAAGCCCTAGATTACGGGGATTTTGAGGCCATGGCGGGCGCCGGCGAGGCCGTTTCGGCAGGCTTGGAAATAAGTTCGTAGCGGTCGCGGCTAACAAAGAATCCGACGCCGGCAGAGACATTTCCGCACGCCACCCCGCCGTTGTAGGCCGAGCAGCGCAGCCCGTTCCGCTCAAGGTTCTGGCCGTCGGCGAGGACTGCGAGCCGGGTCAGCGGACCGGATTTGTTTCCTTTGGGGCCGTAGGTTGCCTCCATTTGTGTGACGCCGGAGCGGCACTCCCCATAGGTGGCCCTGGCCGGGGTGAGCAGCACCGTTCCGCCCAGATAGCCCAGGCCGGTGCCGGCGCAGTCGTCCTTGATGTCGCCGGCCGCCGGTTTCGGATAGTGGGCGAGCTCGCAGTGCGCCACCGGGACTATGGCGAGCCTGTTGTTGCCCTGGTCGCTGAAGCTGTTCATTTCGTAGGGCAGGTTCAGGTGTTCACCACGGGCGTCTGTAAGCGAGCAGACAACGGTCCGGTCTTCGGTGATGAAGGAGGTGGTGTTATCTCCGGCCTGAAACGAAGCGGGGTCAACCAGGGCTGCCTGTTCCAACTGCTCCAACGCCGGCAGCGGAGGCGGCGGAACATAGCCGGGATCTTCGGTGGTGATGGTGCACGCCGCGGCCGCCAGCAGTGTGAAGGCGGCGAAGATCCCCAGAGCAGTCCGTCGCATGGTCCCCATTATGCTTCATCGCCTGCGGCCGCTGGCCGACGTACAGGCCCGACAGGCCAGCCGGCGGCCGGCAGCTTCGGATAGCATTCGGGAATCCGCGCCTCCAGGGCATTTAGCCCATGGCGGTCATAAATTCTTTGGGCGTAGGCTGGCCCCACCGGGGCGCGCGGGGGCCCGAGCCCGTCCGCGGTTGCCGAACCTAAGGAGCCCTCATGGAGGAGCACCATCCGCCGAAGCTTCGGTTTCTCGGCGCAACGGACACCGTCACTGGATCCAGGTACCTGATCCAGTCAGGGGGACGGCGGATCCTGGTCGATTGCGGTCTGTTCCAGGGATACAAAGTACTCAGGGACCGCAACCGGGTCCCGTTTCCCGTCAGTCCGGCAAGCATTGATGCCGTCATCCTCACCCACGCCCACCTGGACCACACTGGTTATGTTCCGGCGCTGGTACGGGACGGCTTCCGCGGCCCGGTGTATGCGACCCAGGGAACCACCGAGCTCTGCACGCTGCTCCTGCCCGACAGCGGCTACCTGCAGGAGGAGGAAGCCCGCTACGCGGATCATCGGGGTTCTTCCCAGCATCATCCCCCGATGCCCCTGTACACCGCGGAGGATGCGGTTCGTTCCCTCAACAGCTTCAAAACCCGTGAGTTCGACGCCCCGTTCCCGGTGGGCGATGGAATCGAGGCAACGTTCCTGCCCGCCGGCCACATCCTCGGCGCTGCGCAGATCCATCTCAACCTGGGCGGCCGCTCCGTACATTTCACCGGTGATCTCGGCCGGGCAAACGACCCCCTCATGTACCCGCCCAGGGACCTGGAAGCCGTCGACGTGCTGGTCACCGAATCCACCTACGGGAACCGCGCACACCCGAGCGGGAGCCCGGAGGAAGAGCTGGGCGGGATCATCACGCGGGTGGCGAAAAGAAATGGCGTGATCATGATCGCTGCCTTCGCCGTGGGACTGGCCGAAACGGTGCTGCTGCACCTGTCCCGCCTGATGCGCAAGGATGCGATCCCGCATATCCCTGTCTACCTGAACAGTCCGATGGCTATCGATGCCTCCGGCATGTACCAGCGCCACCGCGAAGAGCACAGGCTCGAACGGCACGAATTTGAGGCGATGTACAAACTGGCCACGCCGGTCCGCAGCGCCGATGATTCCAAGCTGCTCAACCTCCGGGGCGGTCCCATGATCATTCTCTCAGCCAGCGGCATGCTCACCGGGGGAAGGATCCTGCATCACCTGGAAAACTACGGGCCGGATCCACGGAACGCGATCATCCTCAGTGGATACCAGGCCCCCGGAACCCGGGGAGCTTCCCTCGCGGCGGGTGCCCGGCAGCTGCGCATCTACGGGCGGGACATCCGGATCGGCGCGGAAGTCATCCAGATGGAAGGCCTGTCCGCCCACGCGGATGCTGACGAGCTGATCCGATGGATGCACGCTGCCCCCACTGCACCGGCCATGACCTACATCACGCACGGGGAAGCAGACTCATCCGACACCATCCGAACCCGGATTAAACGTGAACTGGGCTGGAAGGCCCGCGTGCCCGAGTACCTTGAATCCGTGTCCCTGGACCATCCCTCATAGCCAGGAAATCTCCCCCACCGCACCGCCCGGTCAGCAGGCCGGTCCGGTCGGGCCTTTCGTCCCTTTTACGGGTTCTCCCGGAGGTATCTACTGGAGGGACACCGGCCCCCGCTTCGGGCCTTCCCAGCCAAGATTGGAGCGGACCTGGCAATGACAGAGGTATTGCGATACGAAGTCGGCTCCGGAACAGTTCTGGTTGAAGTGGATGACAACAGCTATGGAGTGAACCACCCTGCCCGGAACGAGCAAGGAATCCTCGATGTGGGCCGGCGCCTGGAAGATGCGCTGGCCAGCGTGCGTCCGGCCGCGGCCGCCGTAGTGGAGGCCATGAGGGAACTGGCTCCCGAGCAAATGCAAATCGAATTCGGCGTCAAACTTGCCGGGGAGGCAGGGGCCGTCATCGCCAGGAGCAGCGCGGAAGGCCACTTCATCCTGCGAATGTCATGGCCCGCCGCTGCGGATATCCCGCTGGAGGAAGAATAGAGCCCCAACCAATGCATGGCTGGGTGCCCCTCAGGGAGGGTGGCGTGATGTTTGAATTCCAGGACAGGGCCGACGCCGGCCGGAGACTTGGACAAAAGCTGATTGAGTTGCGGGGGCAGGACGTGGTGGTGCTGGGGCTGCCCCGCGGAGGGGTTCCGGTGGCGTTCGAGGTTGCGAAGGTCCTTCAAGCGCCGCTGGATGTCATCGTGGTGCGCAAGCTGGGCTTGCCGTACCAGCCGGAAGTAGCAATGGGCGCCATTGGGGAAGGCAACGCACGGGTGGTGGACCCGCACGTCGCCTCCTTGGCAGGGGTTGGAAAATATGCCTTTCGGGCAGTGGAACGCAGTGAACGCGAACTGCTGGAATCCCGGGTGGTGCGGTACCGGCAGGGGCGGCCCCGGGCGGACCTCAAGGGCCGTCCGGCCCTGATCGTCGACGACGGCATCGCCACCGGATCCACCGCCCGTGTCGCCTGCATGGTCGCCCGGCAACTGGGAGCGGAGAAGGTGGTTTTGGCTGTGCCCGTGGCCCCAAGCAGGGCGCTGGCCTCGCTGACCGAAGCGGACGACGTCGTCTGCCTCGTTCCGGCCCGCAACTTCCATGCGGTGGGCAACTACTACCGCAACTTCTCCCCCACCGGGGATGAGGAGGTCCTGCAGCTGCTCGAGGCCGCCCGACGCCACCACCCTGTCGGGGGCAGCACGCCCGCCGCCGCCAGGGAGGAAGCCATCGACGAGGACGTGGAAATCCCCTCGGACAATGTCGAGCTCCGCGGAAACCTGAACCTGCCCGCCCGCTGCGAGGCCATCGTGGTTTTTGCGCACGGCAGCGGCAGCGGCCGTCACAGCCCCCGCAACCGGCTTGTTGCCTCGGTCCTGCAAAACGCCGGCCTGGGCACCCTGCTGCTTGACCTGCTGACCCCCGCTGAGGAAATCGTCCGGGAGAAGGTGTTCGATATCGGCCTGCTCGCACGGCGGCTCACGGCAGCGACCCAATGGCTCAGCACGAGGGATGACACCGCGTCCAGCCGTGTCGGATACTTCGGCGCAAGTACAGGTGCCGGTGCCGCGCTTTGGGCCGCGGCAGAGCCTGGCGCGAAGGTGGGAGCCGTTGTCTCAAGGGGCGGGCGCCCGGATCTGGCCGGCGCACGTCTGGCCGCTGTCCGCGCCCCCACTCTCCTGATCGTCGGCGGCGCCGACACACATGTCCTTGCCCTGAACCGTGAGGCCATGGCTCAGATGCGGGCGCCCACCCGGCTGGAAGTCATCCGCGGAGCCACCCACCTCTTCGAAGAACCCGGAACCCTGTCTCAAGCGGCCGCACTGGCAACCGGGTGGTTCGTCCGCTACCTGCTGCCAGCCGGAAGGCATGAAGCTGAAGGGGAGGTCCCGCGATGAACCCCGGCGCCTGCAAACCTTGCCGTTTACGCAGCGGACCGGTTAGCAGCGGACGGGGCAGGCACCGTCAGGCGTCGAGTTTCGTCAGCGGCGCATAGCGGAGCAGGAGGCGCTTCTCCCCGACGTCGAACTTCACCTTGGCGACCGTCTTGTCCCCGGCTCCTTCGAGGGCAAGCACGGTTCCGTTGCCGAAGCTGGTGTGGTTGACCTTGTCGCCGACGCTGACTGCCACGATTTCTTTCTGCGGCTGGACCCGGTTCTTGGCAATGATGGCGGGAACCTCGGCGTTGAACCCGGCCGAGGAATCAGCCGCGCCGCCGCGGGCGGTACCGGCACCCCAGAACGAGCCGCCGTACCGGCTGGAGCCGATGGACCCGCCACTCCCCCAACCGCCGGTTTGCCGGCTGGTGCCTTCCCGCTTCCACTCCACCAGCTCCAACGGAATCTCTTCGAGGAACTGGCTGGCGGGGTTGTACTGGCTCTGGCCCCACATGCTGCGGACTTCGGAGCGCGTGACATACAGCCGTTTGCGTGCGCGCGTCAGTCCCACGTAAGCGAGCCGGCGTTCCTCGGCGAGCTCCTTGGGATCCGTGGCGGAGCGCTGGTGGGGGAACAGCCCGTGCTCCATGCCGGTCAGGAACACCACGGGGAATTCGAGGCCTTTGGCGGTATGGAGGGTCATCAGCGTGACCACTCCCAGCCGCTTGGCTTCGGCCACGGCGGCGTCGATGTCCGCTCCCGGCGCGTCCGGGATCTGATCGGCATCCGCCACCAGGGAGACCTGTTCCAGGAAGGCGCCCAGCGAACCCTCCGGGTTCTCCTGTTCGTATTCACGCACGACGGCGACCAGTTCGGCCAGGTTCTCCACGCGGGACTCATCCTGCGGGTCAGTGCTGGAACGCAGCCCGGCCAGGTAGCCGGTCTGTTCCAGGACGGCCTCGAGCGCCGCGGCAGCGCCGGAGCCGGTGGCAACCTCGGCGAGGTCGTCGAGCAGTTTCACGAAGCCCAGGACAGCGTTGACGGAGCGGGTGGCCATGCCGGGGGCTTCCTCGGCGCGGCGGGCGGCGGCCATAAAGGACATCCGTTCCCGCTGGGCCAGGGCAGCCACGGCGCCTTCGGCGCGGTCGCCGATCCCGCGCTTGGGTTCGTTGAGCACCCGGCGCAGGTTGACGTCGTCGTCCGGGTTCACCAGGACGCGGAGATAGGCAAGGGCGTCCTTGATCTCCTTGCGCTCGTAGAACCTGGTGCCGCCCACCACCTTGTACGGCAGGCCCACGCGGACCAGCACATCCTCAATGGAGCGGGACTGCGCGTTGGTGCGGTAGAAAATGGCGACGTCCCCGGGACGGAGGTTGTCCTCGTCCTGCAGCCGGTCGATCTCCTTGGCGATGAACTGGGCTTCGTCGTGCTCGTTCTCGCCCACATAGCCGATGATCTTGTGGCCCTCACCCTCCGCGGTCCACAACCGCTTTTCGGGGCGGTTGGGGTTGCGCGAGATCACCGAGTTCGCGGCGCTGAGGATGTTCTGGGTGGAACGGTAGTTCTGCTCCAGCTTGATAGTGCGGGCATCGGGGTAATCGTTCTCGAACTCAACGATGTTGCGGATGTCAGCACCGCGGAAGGCATAGATGGACTGATCGGAGTCGCCCACCACCGTCAGCTCGGAAGCCCCAGGGCCCTCGCCCACAATCTCCCGCACCAGGGCGTACTGGGCGTGGTTGGTGTCCTGGTATTCGTCCACGAGGACGTGCCGGAACCGCCGCCGGTAGGAGTCTGCGAGCGCAGGGAAGGCGCGGAACATGTAGACGGTCTCGGCGATGAGGTCGTCGAAGTCCATGGCGTTGGCCTGGCGGAGCCGCTGGGTGTAGCCCTTGAAGACATCAGCCACAGCTGATTCGAAGGGGTCGTTGTGGTTGGCGGACAAGGCGTAGGAGTCGGCGTCGATCAGCTCGTTCTTGAGCGCCGAGATCTTGTGTTGGATGGCTTTGGGCGCGAATTTCTTGGGATCGAGGTCCAGGCTCTTGGACACCTGGGTGACCAGGCGCAGGGAATCGGCGGAGTCGTAAATGGAGAAGTTCGACTTTAATCCGACGTTCGCCGCCTCCTGCCGCAGGATCCGCACACAGGATGAGTGGAACGTGGAGATCCACATGATCTTGGCGCGGCCGCCCACCAGCGCCGAGATGCGCTCCCGCATCTCTGCGGCGGCCTTGTTGGTGAAGGTGATGGCCAGGATCTCGCCGTGATGGGCGCGCCGGGTGGCAATCAGGTAGGCGATCCTGTTGCTGAGCACTCGGGTCTTGCCGGAGCCGGCACCTGCCACGATCAGCAAGGCACTCCCCGCATGCTTGACCGCTTCCTCCTGCTGGGGATTCAGTCCTTCCAGGAGTTCTGCGGCGTTGGGCCGGTGATGCGTTTCATGGTGTCCCTGGCCGCCGCTGCCCTCGCCTGAAGGCTGCTGAGTGGCCCATCCCGCGTTCCGGGTGCTGCGTTCCGGGCTTCTTTCCGGAGTGTGTTCGGCGTTGCTGTCGGCGCCGTTGCCGGTCCCCCCGGCAGGCCCGCCGCCACCGAAATCCGGGAACGCGGGAAAGCCTTCCGGGCGCGACTTGGTGATGGCGGCAGCTTTGGAAGCGGCCTTGAACGGTCCGTCAGAGTACGGGTCAAACAACATATCCATGGTGCCTACAAGTCTAGGCGGTAGGGCTGACAGTCACTTCAGCCTGTGGACAACGTCTCACCCTGCGTGACCCAGAAACCACTGGGGCTCAGGCACCGGGCTCAGGTAACCGAGCCCGCCTCAAGGGCCGTTCGCAACTCCCGGACCGCCGTCGTGCCGCCTGCCATGAACCAGTCCAGGCCGTTGATGCGGACTGTATCCGTGGCGCCGCCGGCGGCACGGACAATCGCTTTGCCGGGCAGCCAGTCCCATTCCGGGCAGCTGTGCTGGAACCAGCAGCCCAGCTGCCCGTCCGCCACCCGGCCCAGATCGCAGGATCCGGAGCCGAACATCCGCAGGGCGGCCGCCGAGGTGGCCGCCGAATGCCAGGGCATGGCACACAGCGGATCCAACAGCCAGGTGGGGTGGATGTAGGTGGCGGCGCCGAATTCGGCCAGGGGGGTTGAGTTGCGCGCGCCGCCGTCGTTCTGGAAAGCGGTGACCGTCCCGCCGTTCAGGGTGGCGGGTTGAGCAGTGCCGCCGAGCCAGAGTTTGTCCTCTTCCGGCTGGAAGATCGCTCCCAGCAGCACGTCCGATGTGTCCTTGAGCGCAAGCGCGGAGCACCAGTAGGTGGACCCGTGCAGGAAATTGTAGGTGCCGTCCACCGGATCGATGACCCAGGTGCGGCCGCTGGTGCCGGCCACCGAGGCGCCCTCCTCGCCGAGGATCCCGTCTTCAGGGCGGCAGCGCCTCAGTTGCTCGAGGACGTAGGCTTCAGCAGCGTGGTCTGCGGCCGTCACCACGTCCGAGACCGACGTCTTTTGCTGCGACTGCAGCCCGGCCATGCGCATCAGGAGCGCGAGCTGGCCGGCTTCCCGGACCAGCGCGGCCGCCAGTTGGTAGTCGTCCAGGGTGGGATCAAGTTCAAGGGCGCTGTGCCGGCCAGTGGTCATTGACCCAGTTTATGGGGCGGGATAATGGTGCCATGGCAAAGACCCCAGCGCAGCGGATCAGGAAGCACGGCTCGAAGGCTGTTGTTCCGGAGCACAACCTTCCGTCTGTCATCAACCCCACCACGGCACGGTCGCCTCAGAAGGCCCAGAGCAACAGCAGCCTCATCCTGATCGCCGGCGTGGTGGTGAGCCTGTTCCTGTTCTGGTACCTCCACCTGCTGACGCTGAACCAGCTGACCCAGCTCTCCGGCGGACTTGCCATGCCGGATTCGCTGGTGGGTGGCTTTGACCCGGACTACGTGGGCCAGTTGCGCGATGCCATGGACGGCGACGCCCGCGGACAGCTCAACTACGTCCACAAAACGGCGGGCACCCTGTTCCCGCTCATCTTCGGTTTCACATGGCTCCTGCTGATCGGGACCAACGTGGCCAGGACATCCATCCGCTGGGCGCTCTGGGCCCTCCCCCTGCTGTTTGTGGTCGCCCGGCTGTGGGGCAACGTCGCCGTCGATGCCCTGTTTGGATCGGAAACGCCCGACGCCGGCCAGGTGGCCCTGGCTTCCGGCCTCACCGTTGCCGGCTGGGCCCTGCTGGTCCTCAGCCTGCTGGCTGGCGCGGCGGCAGTGTTCCTGGCAAGCCGGAAGCGCCGGTCCCCCGCCCCGGAACGCACGCCATAGCCCGCAGCTCCTTGCGGTGCCGGTGCACCCGCTGGGCGATCACCAGCCCTGCGGTGGCCATGCCCACCGTTACCGGATAACCCATCAGCCGCTCCAGCGTGCCCGGTTCCGGAACGTCCAGCCGCGTCAGCCCGGCGGTGACAAGGGCCGCAGCCGACACCAGGCCGCAGGCAAGGATGAACCACGCCATGGGGGTTTTGTGCAGCCACAGCAGGCCCAAGACCAGGAGGGCCAGCGCGCCGGCGATGAAGTACATCACGGCTCCCACGAAATGCCAGACCGAGCCCACGTCCTCGGGCACCAGGCCCACCAGCACTGTGCCCGCCCCCGCGGTTCCGGTGAGGATTCGCACCGCTGCGGCGGCCACCCATGGCCTCCTGCGGCGAGGCTGGACAGCGGCGCCCGGCCGGGCGGCCACGCGGAGCAGCGCGGTGCTGAGCAGCAGCGCCCCCAGGAACATTCCGAGCCCCTGGACCACAAAAGAGGCATTCATCAGCCAGTTCAAGGGCGAGCACACCTCCCGGCCATCGTAGATCCCGCAGTGGATGGCGCCCAGGTCACTGATGTAGCCGGTGCGGAGGTCATAGGGACGCGGGCCGGCCCACGCGCCTATCACTGCCGCCTCGGCCGCGAAATACTGCAGAACGCTCAGGACGGACCACGCGCCGATGTACTGCCGGGTGGATGTTGTGTCGGGGATATAGGCCACCGCGGAAGCAGCGGACGGGGCTGATCTCATGCCAAGAGCGTAGTACGGGCGCGCACCTTGTATGCTGGTATCCGTGTCCGGACGGACCGGCCCTGCCGGATCGTCGGGAAACATGCCCTCGTAGCTCAGTGGATAGAGCACGGCTCTCCTAAAGCCGGTGTCGTTGGTTCGATTCCAATCGAGGGCACTTGAACTTGTCCGTCCAGGAGTTTGACCTCCGCGCGTACCTGCTGGGGGCAGGCACAGGTCCCGGGCAGCCCGGAACCTGGTCTGTTGAGCGTCAGCTGCTTGACCGCGCAACAGGCACCTGCGGCACCTTTTCCGGCGTCGTGCGTTTCTCCCCCACGGACGACGGCGGCCTGGCCTTCCACGAGGAAGGCACCATGCGCTGGCCCACCTTCACCGGTCCCGCCTCACGCGATTACACCCTCAAACCCGGCGGCCAACCCGATGCCCTTGACGTGTTCTTTGCCGACGGCCGGCCGTTCCACCGGATGAGCTTCTCCCCTGTTGCCAGCCAGGACAACCACTGGTGCGATCCCGATACCTACCGTGTGAGCTACACCTTCGAGGGGCCGGACATGTTCGGGTACACGTGGGATGTCACCGGTCCGCACAAGGACCTGCTGCTCACCTCACGGCTGCAGAGGAAGCCGGCCGGGCAGCTAGGCTCGGAACCGTGAAAGCCCGCATTGTTGTCTCCGCCGTCTGTGTGTTCGACGCCGCCGGCCGGCTCCTGACCGTCCGCAAGCGCGGCACCGTGATGTTTATGCACCCCGGCGGCAAGCCCGAGGCAGGCGAATCCGCTGTGCAGGCAGCAGCCCGGGAGCTCAGGGAAGAAGTGGGGATCGTGGTGCAGCCCGGAGAGCTTGAGCTGATGGGCGTCTGGATCGCCGACGCCGCCAACGAGGCCGCCACGGACATCGAGGCCACCGTCTTCAGGGCGCCGGGGACCTGGACCGCGCACCCGTCAGCCGAAATCGACGAAATCCGTTGGCTGGACCTGGCTGCACTCGATGGCGGCGCTGTGCTCCCCGGTGACCTCGCACCGCTCCTGACGGACCACATCCTGCCGGAACTCGCGTCACCCGCCATCCAAAGGCGGGATCCCGGCGCTAAGAAGGGTCTTTAGCGCCGGGATCCCGCCACTCGATCAGGGGTCAGTACTCCGGAACGGCTTCCACCGCCACCGCCGTGGCCTCAGCGAACTGGGTGCGGTACAGCTCGGCGTAGCGGCCGTCGGCTGCGAGCAGCTCGGTGTGCGAGCCGCGCTCCACGATCTGCCCGTCCTCCACCACCAGGATCATGTCGGCGGCCCGGATGGTGGACAGCCGGTGGGCAATCACGACGGCGGTGCGCCCCTCGAGCGCTGCGCCCAGGGCTGCCTGGACGGCTGCTTCGTTCGTGGAATCGAGCGCGGCCGTCGCCTCGTCCAGGATCACGACGCGGGGCTGGGAGATCAGCAGCCGGGCGATGGTGAGCCGCTGGCGTTCGCCGCCGGAGAGCCGGTAGCCGCGCTCCCCCACCACGGTGTCCAGGCCGTCCGGCAGGGACCGGATCATGGTTTCCAGGCGGGCCTGCCTGATGGCGTCCCACATGTCTTCCTCGGTGGCGTCCGGCCGGGCGAGCCGGAGGTTGGAGGCGATGGACTCGTGGAACAGATGGCCGTCCTGGGTGACCATGCCGAGAGTGGCGCGCATCGAATCGAAAGTGAGGTCACGGACATCCACGCCCACGCCGCCGTCCACGCCGCCGAAGCGCACGGCGCCGGAGTCGACGTCGTATAGCCGCGAGAGCAGCTGGGCGATGGTGGACTTGCCGGCACCGGAGGAGCCCACCAGGGCCACTGTCTGTCCAGGTTCCACCCGGAAGCTGATCCCGTGCAGCACTTCCTCGCCGCCCCGGGTGTCCAGCGTGGAGACATCTTCGAGGGATGCCAGCGAGACCTTGTCGGCAGAGGGGTAGGAGAAGCGGACGTTGTCGAACTCCACGGACAGCGGGCCGCCCGGCGATTCGACAGCATCCGGCTTCTGCTTGATCAGCGGCTTGAGGTCCAGGATTTCAAAGACACGCTCGAAGCTGACCAGGGCGCTCATGATTTCCACCCGGGCGTTGGAGAGCGCCGTGAGCGGCGCGTAGAGCCGGGTGAGGAGCAGGGCCAGGACCACCACGTCGCCGGCGGCCAGCTGACCGCCAAGGGCGAGCCAGCCGCCAAGTCCGTACACCAGCGCGAGGGCAAGCGCGGAGACCAGCGTGAGCGCGGTGACGAAGGTGAACTGCAGCATGGCCGTACGGACGCCGATGTCACGCACCCGGCCGGCGCGGACCGCAAACTCGCGGGACTCCTCGTCCGGCCGGCCGAAGAGCTTCACCAGGGTGGCGCCGGGCGCTGAGAAGCGCTCCGTCATCTGGGTGCCCATGGCGGCGTTGTGTTCCGCGGCCTCCCGCCGCAAATCCGCCAGCCTGGAGCCCATCCGACGCGCCGGGATCAGGAAGATGGGCAGCAGGATCATGGCCAGGACGGTGACCAGCCAGGACTTGTTCAGCATCACCACGAGCGTCAGGGCAAGCGCCACAACGTTGCTGACCACCCCGGAAAGGGTGCCGGCGAAGGCGGACTGCGCACCGATAACGTCATTGTTGAGCCGGCTGACCAGCGCCCCGGTACGGGTGCGCGTGAAGAAGGCGATCGGCATTTTCTGGACGTGGTCGAAGACTTTCGTGCGCAGGTCCACGATCACGCCTTCGCCGATCGTTGACGACAGCCATCTGGTTACCAGGCCGATCCCGGCTTCGGCCACGGCCACCAGTGCGATCAGCACCGCGAGCCAGATCACGGTTCCGGCCTCAGCTCGGGCGATGATCGCGTCCACCACCTGCCCGGCGAGCACCGGCGTCGCGACCGCCAGGACCGCCATCACAATGGACAGCAGCACAAAGGCAATCAATCTGCCGCGGTGCGGCCTCGCGAAACCGAAGACACGCTTCAGGGTCTCCTTGGAGAACGGCTTGGAACCGCTCGAGGCCCGGGTGATGTTGTAGAGGGAGCTCCACGCTACGCGATCCATGCTCATCGCAGTTGCTCCGTTGCGCCGGTCATCAATTCAGTCACCATTCCGTTGTCAACATTCCACCGGACGTCCAGCTGGACATTTTCCAGCAGCCTCCGGTCATGGGTTACTAACAGCAACGCGCCGTCATAACTTCCCAAAGCCTCTTCCAGCTGCTCAATGGCGGGCAGGTCAAGGTGGTTGGTGGGCTCATCCAGGACCAGCAGGTTGACCCCGCGTGCCTGCAGCAGAGCCAAAGCCGCCCGGGTGCGCTCGCCCGGCGACAGGGAATCGACGGAACGGGACGTATGGTCGGCCTTCAGGCCGAACTTGGCCAGCAGGGTGCGGACCTCAGCCGCCGTCAGGTCAGTAAGGACGGCTTCGACGGCGTCACCGAGGCTCAGGTGCCCGGCCAGCAGCCCGCGGGCCTGGTCGATTTCCCCGATGGCCACGGAGGCGCCCATGGCGGCATTTCCGGAGTCGGGCTCCTGGACACCCAGCAGCAGGCGCAGCAACGTCGATTTACCGGCGCCGTTGGGCCCCGTGATGCCGATCCGCTCGCCAGCGTTGAGCTGGAGATTGACCGGGCCAAGCGTGAAGCTTCCCTGCTTCACGACGGCGTCACGCAGGGTTGCCACCACGGCGCTGGACCGCGGGGCCTGGCCGATGGTGAATTGCAGCTGCCATTCCTTCCGCGGTTCCTCCACAACATCCAGCCGGGCGATCCGGGATTCCATCTGCCGGACCTTCTGCGCCTGCTTCTCCGAGGACTCGGTGCTGGCGGCCCGGCGGATCTTGTCATTGTCCGGGCTCTTCTTCATCGCATTCCGCACGCCCTGGGAGCTCCATTCGCGCTGGGTGCGTGCCCGGGAGACGAGGTCCGCCTTGGTGGAGGCGAACTCCTCGAACTTTTCCCGTGCGTGGCGCCGGGCGACGGCGCGCTCCTCCAGGAACGCCTCGTAGCCGCCGTCGTAGACAGCCACGGAGTTCTGGGCGAGGTCCAGTTCGACGATGGTGGTGACGCAGCGGGCCAGGAACTCGCGGTCGTGGGAGACCAGTACAACACCGCCGCGCAGGCCCTGGACAAAAGCCTCCAGCTTGGCCAGGCCGGCGAGGTCCAGATCGTTGGTGGGCTCATCCAGCAGGACAATATCGAAGCGGCTGAGCAGCAGCGCAGCCAGGGCCACACGGGCGGCCTGCCCGCCGGAAAGTCCCGTCATGGGGGCATCGGCGCCGGTCTCGAGTCCCAGATCGGCAAGGACGGCGGGAATGCGTTCGTCGAGGTCGGCCGCCCCGGAAGCCATCCAGCGGTCAAAGGCCAGGGAGTAGGCATCATCGGCGCCGGGAGCTCCCGAGCCCAGGGCCTCGGCGGTGGACTCCATCTCGGCTGTCGCCTGCGCGCATCCGGTCCGGCGTGCGATGTACGCGGCGACGGTCTCCCCTGCCACGCGTTCGTGTTCCTGGGGCAGCCACCCCACAAAAGCGTCGGCGGGGGCCAGGTTCACGGTGCCGTCCTGGGGCTCGTCCACCCCCGCAAGCAACCGCAGGAGGGTGGACTTGCCTGCTCCGTTGGCGCCCACCACGCCCACTACGTCACCGGGCGCCACTGTCAGGGACAGCTTTGAGAAGAGTGTGCGGTGGTCGTGGCCACCGGAAAGGTCTTTGGCAACAAGGGTTGCAGTCATGTGTGGGTCTTTCCTCTCACTGCGGCCGGGCCGGAGGAGCCGCGTGAATCCGCCGGAAAGTGCAGGGAAATCCGCAGCTCGGCGCTCCGCAAAGTGCCGGGGCACTAAAGAGCCCGCCGGTCCGGACTTGGGGGGTGTACGGACCAACGGGCTCGACCATCAAGCATAGTCGACTCCGCAAGCCGGACCAAATTGCGCATCAGCGTCAGGCTAAAATCATTGCAATCATCCGTTCTGCAGAGAGCCCTTAATGCCCATTCATGCCAAAGCGTTCCAACGCTGGCTGCAAGGCATCGCCCCGGACACGAGCACGTCAGACATTTGCCGGCTGTCCGGTATCAAGCGGACCACTCTGGCGCAACAGCTGGTCCGCGGCAAAGTGGCAGAGACGACCGTGGTGAGCATCAGCCGCGCCTACAACATCAATCCGCTCTCTGCGCTGGCAGCCTTTGACAGCTACAATTCCCTGGCGGAGCCGGCCCCCCAGCCCACCAGGTCCGAACTGGTCAGCCAGATCGCCACAGCGGACCTCCTGCGGGCCATACTGGCACGCTCAGTCGGCGTGCCGGCGGGCACGACCCCGGCCGGGGCAGCACCGGCGGGGTCACCCGTAGCGGACGCGCCTGGACTGGAGCCGCCCCCGCATGCCACTTCAGTGAAGAACTGGGTGGAGGCAATCGACGACGGCGAGCTGCGGCACCGGGTTTCGGAGGCCACCGGAATTGCCCCGCAGAACTATTCGGCCCAGCTGACCGCAAACCGGCTTGCCCCCGAACTGGCCATTGCCACCTCCGTGGCCGCCGGCGTCGGACCGGCCAATGGCCTGGTGGCCACCGGCCTGGTGACGGAGGCGGAAGCAGGCTGGGCACAGGGAGCCCGCCAGGGCGCCCTGGCCAGCCTCTCCGACGGAGAGCTGACCATCCTGGCCGGTGAACGGCTGCAGGCCCTCGGCCGGGCGCTCCGCCGGCAGGAACATGACCACGAACAAGCCGAAAAGATCTGGGAGAACCTGGGATGATCGAAATCCTGCAGTGGTCCACGCTGGCCATCTGCGTTGTCGTGGCAGCAGCCCGCATCCCCAATGCACTTCGAGGGGAAAACCGGTCCCTGTTCTACCTCTTCGCACTGATGGCCCTGGCCATCCTCCTCAGCATCGAGGCACCCTACGTTGCCATCGACCGCGTCCTTGGCGGCGTCAACGCAGCGAACCTCATTCTCCGCTTTGTCATCTTCGCCGCCATCTTCTTTGTGGGCATCCGGGTCACCAAGGGGTTCGGCGCCCCGGACGGCTACCGTCTTATTACCGGGCCGATCGGGATGGCGGCCCTCGGGCTTGTCTCGGTCACGGTGGTGGCTGTCTTCCTGATGATGGACACGGCCGGGTCCTCCGCTGGCCTGGGCGCAGTGGCGGCCAAAAGTGGCCGCAACGCGGTGCTCGCGGAGTACTACGGCGCTGCAGGCCGGGCCTACCCCGCCTATGTCGCCCTGGTCCTGCTGCCGACCATGTGCCGGGCATGCCGAAGCACCCTTCCGCCGCTGGTGCGGTTGGCTGCTTTGCTCCTGGCTATCGGTTCGGTTGCCGTCGGCCTGACCCTGCTGTTCCCGCTGATCCCGCCGGAACTGGGCTATGCGCAGTTCGTGATCAACTACACAGCGGTGCTCTGCTTTGTGGTCGGCCTGGCGCTGATCTGGGTCGCCAGGGTCCGCTACGGCGGGAAAGTTGCCCGGCGGCAGACTTCTACTGAAAAGTAACTTCGATCGCGTTTCACAAAATCATTATTTATGGCACAATCATGAATGTGTGAAGGTCGGTGCCGGTGTTTGCGAACGGGGATAACTTCTTGGACGCCGGGACATTCAGTCTTTTACGCACATTGGGGGGATGAGTGGTGGCGGCCTTTGGGGACCGCCCCCACTCAGCCTGTTTAAGGCCCCTGGTACGAATGCCCTGCAGCTAACGCAGAAACCTCAACGTCACCAGCTGGAACGGGCGCAGCGAAAGCTCCGCGCTCTGGCCCGTGCCGGATTTTCCCCTGCCGGGCCTCACGCCGGGAGCGTCGGTGGGACGCTCAAGCAGATCCGTCGCCTGGACCTTCCTGGCCGGGAAGTTCGCCGTCAGCACCCCGGCGGACCGCTCCCCCAGGGACTCGTAGAGGCGCACCACAATATCGCCCGAACCGTCTTCGGCCAGCTTGACGGCCTCGATGACAAGGGCGGGGTTGTCCAACGTGAACAGCGGCTCCACATCGCGGGCGCCCTGCACCATCCGCGGCACGAGGTTGGTGCGGTATCCCTCCTCCACAGCTTCCGCGATCCCGGCACCGGGCCGGACCGTCACGGTCAGTTCATGGTGGCCACGGTCCGCCGCCGGGTCCGGGAACTTAGGCGCCCGCAAGAGCGAGAGCCGCACGTTCGTGGTGGTGCCGCCGTCGGCCTCCCTGATGCTCCTGGTGACGTCGTGGCCGTAGGTGGACGTGTTGGAAATGGCGACGCCGTACCCCGGCTCGGCGACGTGGATCCAGCGGTGCGCGCAGATCTCGAACTTCGCAGCCTCCCATGAAGTGTTGACGTGGGTTGGCCGGAAGACGTGGCCGAACTGCGTTTCCGACGCCGAGCGGTCCGCCTTGACGTCCAGCGGGAAGCCGAGCTTGAGCAGTTTCTCGTGCTCCTGCCAGTCAATGGCTGTGGCGATGCCCAGGGAGTCGCTGCCGGCCTCCAGCGTGATCCGCTGGGTCACCGGCGACGAGCCGGCAACGCGTTCCACCACCACAACGGCGCTGGTGCCCGGGCGTTCAAGGGTGACAGCCTGTGCCTCCGTCAGGACCGTGACGTTGCGGCGGTAGAACTCATCGATGTCCCATGCATCCCATTCGTTCGGGGTGTCCCGGTGCAGCTCGAGCAGGTTGCCGCGGGTACCGGGAGCGATGGCTTCCCGGCCGGTTGCGTAGTCGGTGAGGGAGGCAAGCAGCCCATCAGAATCCACCACAGCCCTGATCACCCCGTTGTCCAGCACATAGCGGCCGTCGGCAGCGGTGGCCTGGACCGGTCCGCCGGCGACCAGGGGCTCTGCCACGCCGATGGCCGGAACCCCGTTCCGCGCATGGGGCGCTGCGTTGAGCAGGAATGTCTTTGAGCCTTGACCCACCAAGGCCGCTGCCGCCTGGCCGATCAGGGCTTCGAGTCCTTCGCTGATGGCGGTGTAGTTCCGCTCGGCGTCCTGGTGGACCCAGGCAATGGAACTGCCAGGCAGGATGTCGTGGAACTGGTGCAGGAGTACCAGCCGCCAGAGCCGCTTCAGTTCAGCGGCCGGATAGTCGTAGGCACCGGCGCTGCGGACCGCCGCGGTGGCGCACCAGAGTTCGGCCTCGCGGAGGAGGTGTTCGCTGCGCCGGTTGCCGCGTTTGGTCTGGGCCTGGCTCGTGTACGTTCCACGGTGGAGCTCCAGGTACATCTCGCCGGCCCACACGGGGAGGGCGGTGTACTCTTCTTCCGCCTCGGTGAAGAAACTTTCGGCGGAGCCCACCCGGACTTTGGGTGAGCCTTCGAGGTCTGCGGCCCGGTGGGCTGCTGCCAGCATTTCACGGGTGGGCCCGCCGCCGCCGTCGCCGTAGCCGAACGGCACCAGGGACGTGGTGCCCCGCCCGTGGTCGCGGTAGTTCCGCTCGGCGTGGGCGAGGTCGCGCGCGCTCAGCTCCGAGTTGTAGGTGTCCACCGGCGGGAAGTGGGTGAAGAGCCGGGTGCCGTCAATGCCTTCCCAATTGAAGGTGTGGTGCGGCATCCGGTTGATCTGGTTCCAGGAAATCTTCTGGGTAAGGAACCAGCGGCTGCCGGCTGACTTGACGATCTGGGGCAGGGCCGCCGAATAGCCGAAGGAGTCCGGAAGCCACGCCTCGCGGCATTCGACGCCGAACTCGTCCAGGAAGAAGTTCTTGCCCTCGATGAACTGCCGGGCCATGGCTTCACCGCCGGGCATGTTGGTGTCTGATTCGACCCACATGCCGCCGACAGGAACAAACTGGCCTGCTTTGACCTTCTCGCGGATCCGTCCGAAGAGCTCAGGGTAGAACTCCTTCATCCACGCAAACTGCTGGGCCGACGAGCAGGAGAACACAAAACCGGGGTCCTCATCCATCAGGGCCACCACGTTGGAGAATGTCCTGGCGCACTTGCGGATCGTTTCGCGCACGGGCCAGAGCCAAGCGGAGTCGATATGCGCATGGCCCGTAGCCACCAGCCGGTGGGCGGACGCATAAGCGGGCCGGGACAGGACTTCCGCCAGGGCCGCGCGTCCGGCGGCCGCAGTACCGGCGACGTCGTCGGGATCCATCAGATCCATCATCCGCTCCAGCGCGCGAAGGATTTCGTGCCGGCGGGGCAGCTCGGTGGGGAGCTCATGCATCAGCCCGGCGATGGTCCGGATGTCCTGCTGGAGCTCCCAGACGTTCTGGTTGAGTTCGGCGATGGCGATGGTGCCCAGCCTGTACTGAGGTGCCGTGCCCGCCGTTGCCTTGTCCCCGTACGGCGTGGCGGTGAAGGTCCAGCCCTGGGCAACATCCGGGTTGGCCGCGGCCTCGACATAGAAGTCAACGGCCATGCCGCTGCCCAGCAGTTTCAGCGGGATGTACTGGTTCCGCGGCGAAATGGCTTTGATAATGGTGCCGTCAGGGCGCCAGGCGATCCCTTCACACTGGAAACCCGGCGCCTCTGTGGTGAATCCGATATCGGCAACGATCTCCACATCGGTATCCGGGCCGGTACCCCAGCCCTCCGGCACGTCCCCCTGCAGGCGAAGCCATTTGGTACCCCAGGGCTTGCCCCAGGCGGCACCGTGTTCCTGCGGCAGGAAGTCGTGGCGCAGGGCCTCCATCACGGAGACAGGCTCGTCCGGCGCATCCCAGCTGCTCAGCTTCAGGGGAACGCTGCGGGTGTATACGGCGGGATTGATCCGCTCCCGGACAAACCGGTCCAGGCGGACCTCGGTGATCCGGCGGTTGTCATGCAATGTAAGCCCTCTTTAATGCTGGAACTGGAGTACTCAAATCCGGACAAACCCGTCCAAACGATGGATAAAATCTACTGGCAAGTAGCCAATTAGCCAAGCGTCAACCGCTACTCCGGGTCCTTCCCCGCCGAATTTATCCCGGGAGCTCTGCGGGAACCCGGACGTCCGGCAGCGTAATCCGGCCCTGCCCCGCGTAAATGTTCAGGCTTACCCCGCGGCTGAACCCGGCCAGGGTAATCCCGCTCGCTTCCGCCAGCTCAACGGCCAGGCTGGAAGGCGCACTCACGGCTGCCAGGACCGGGATCCCGGCCATGGCTGCTTTTTGGACGAGCTCAAAGGACGCCCGGCCCGACACCTGCAGGACGAGCCCCGAAAGAGGAAGGAGCCGTTCCCGCAGCGCCCAGCCCACCACCTTGTCGACCGCATTGTGCCGGCCCACGTCCTCGCGGAGGCACAGGAGCTGCACACCGCCGTCGTCGTCCACGCGGAAGAGGCCGGCCGCATGCACGCCGCCCGTTACGTCGAAAACTGCCTGGGCCTCACGGAGCCGCTCCGGAAGCGAAGCAAGGACGTCCGCCTGGACTGTCAACGGATCCGTGGCCGGGCTGAAATGGGAGGACTTCCGCACGGCATCGATCGAATCCGTGCCGCAGATCCCGCAGGAACTGGACGTGAAGACGTTCCGGCCCCTTTCCGGGAGCTGGACATCGGGGCGAAGCTGGGCCTCCACGACGTTGAAGGTCTGGACACCGTCCTCGTCCTCCCCCGCACAGAAACGCAGGGACACAAGCTGCTCGGCACTCCAGATGATCCCCTCGGATACAAGGAATCCGGCCACCAGGTCGAAGTCGTCCCCGGGCGTCCGCATGGTCACCGAAAACGACAGGCTGCCGAGCCTGATCTCGAGCGGTTCTTCGACGGCGAGCACATCTTCGCGGTGCCGGACCGGGAATTCAAGGGCATTTGGCGAGCCGTCAAGGACGTATTTGTGCACCTTGCGGCGTTGGGTCACTCGTCCCATCAGCTGACGGCCATCCTGCCTGCGGGAATCGGGCTGACGTTCCGGGGGTACCGGCTGGGGGTGTTCATAAATCAATCATCGCACCACCGGCCGGGACACAGCGCGGCGGGGCCTGCCCGGCGGGGCAGCTCAATCCAGCAAGGCACTCCAGTCCACCGGGCCGGCAGGCTTCGCGGGTTTCCTGCCCGTCGCACCGTTCTTGCCCGTCGCACCGTTCTGGGCGGCCGAAGTGTCCTCACCGGCCGCCTGCCCGGCAGTCCTGGCAGCCCTGGCCCGTGTTTTGGTGCCCGGCTGTTCGGGGGCGGGCACCGGCGGCCCCCAGGGCAGGGCGAATGCCGGTACCGGTTCGCCGAGCTGGACCCCGTGCGGCGGCACCACCATGACGCCGTGGGCCGAAGCAAGGCCGCGCATCATCCCCGGACCGGTATGCCCGACCGGTGAGGCCATGCCGTAGAGGAGCCGGAAGGGCATCAGCCTGGTGCGTCCGGGTTCCGGCTCAAGGGTGGTTCCGCAGGGCACCTCCTGGACCGGTGGCAGTGAGCCGTGGCCCAGCGCAGCCAGCAGCGGTCCGCCCACCGTGGACAATGCCATCATGGCCGCCAGGGGATTGCCGGGAAGCCCCAGGACAAACCGCCCGTCCGGGAGTTCTGCCAGGACGGCGGGGTGGCCGGGGCGCATGGCTATGCCGTCGATGATCAGCCGTCCGCCCAGTTCCGCCACCGCCCGGCGGAGATGGTCCGCGTCGGAGAGGCCCGTACCGCCGGTGGTGATGACGACATCGGCCGGCACGAAATCGTCACGGACGACGTCGGCAGCCGGCGACGCGGGGTCCGGCACCTCCGGTGCACGGTCCTCCAGACCTGCCAGCCAGTCAGTGTAGGAGTCGCCGATCCGTTCCTGCCCGCCGTAGATGCCGCCAAGCATTCCTACAACGGCGGAGAGCTGCGGGCCGAAGGTATCCCGCACCTGGCCGGGAGCGGGCAGCCCCTGCGCCACCACCTCCGACCCGGTCAGAAGCAGCTTCACCACGGGTTTGCCCTGGACCAGGAGGTCGTCGTGCCCGGCCAGGGCGGCGACAGCCAGATGGGCCGGGTTCAGCACCGCACCGGCTTTGACCAGCACCTCCCCCGCCGCCGCTTCTTCGCCTGCCCTGCGGATGTGCTGGCCGTTCCTCGGCTCCCCGGGGCGGGCGGTTCCGCCTGTCAGCAGGAGCGGCAGGCCGTCCTCGTCAGTGCCCAGCACGGCGCTCTCGCTCCGCAGGACCGCTTTGGCTCCCGGCGGAATCAGTCCGCCAGTGACGATGGGGCTGGCCTGATGGGGTGCCAGCCGCTGGCCGGGCTCCGCTACGATCCAGGGACCGCTGCCGTTGACCGCCCAACCGTCCATGGCCGACGACGCGTAGTGCGGCATGTCGTGAAGGGCAGTGATGTCCTCGGCCAGGACCCGGCCCAGAGCCTGCGTGAGGGGAACACGGCCCGGCGGGATGGGCGTCGCGGCGTCGAAGGCTGCTTTCCGTGCCTCCTCCCACGTATGGTCCAGGTGCTTTGCCGGGGTCTGGTGCGGGTCCGGATTTTCGGGTGCGTCGCCGGGGGCGGCGGTCATTCGGCAGGAATCATTCGACGGGCGTCCCTGCGGATTCGCCGTCATAGTCTTTAGCCAGCGAACGGGCAAGGTCCATGGCAGAGGCCATGGACACGGCGTCCGTCGCCTGTCCCGATCCCGCCGCCAGGCCGGCTGCAAAACCTGCGATAAAGGTAGTCAGCGGCGCGGCGGGGCGGACCACTGAGTGCGCTGCCACCCCGGCCAGCGACAGAATCGCATTGACGTCAATCTGGACGTCCTCAAGTTCGTAGGCCTGGAGCAGTGCCCGGCACCACTCTTCCAGTGTCTCGTCCTGGCTTTTCACGCCCTGCCTCCCAAATCATCTGCGGCCGCGGTTCCCCGCGAACCATCCAGGGCTTCCTCACCGGCCACTCCAAGTGCGGCGGCATCGTCCCAGGTGTCCACGTCAGCTGTGGAGCCCGCCGGGACAGCAACAAGCTGCACGTCCAGACTAGCAAGGAGTGCGGTGACTGAGACGTTGGTCAGGCCTCCGGCCGCTTTACGCTCTGCCACGGCACGTTGTAGCGCAGTCGTGCTATAAAACGCGACCAGAGGCTGGCGCCGGCCGTCCTCGGAGACAGCAACCACCCCGTCCGGCCGTGGGGCCTGTCCCGTGGCGGCCAGCGCATCCTTGAGCGCGGCCACCGCCAGCCCCACCTTGGGCATGTCGCATGCCAGGACCAGAGTGAAGGGGGGACGTTTGCCGCCCACGGCGGCCAGCCCCGCGAGCCCGGCACCGATGGCGGCCGCAGGACCGCCGAAGGGCGGCTCCTCACGGCAGCTGAGCAAGCCGGCAGGGACTGTCCCGGTGTCCGGACCAACCACGACGGCGGCCCGGGCGCCCCCGGCAGCGGCGGCCGAACGGCGGAGGAGGGAGTCGCCGTCGTACGTCAGACTCTGCTTGGGCACGCCTCCCAGCCGCGAAGAACGGCCTCCGGCAAGGATGACGGCATCAAAGTCCACGGGGTCAGGATCCACAGCTCCAGCCTAACCGTGCTGCTGACTCCACGGCAGCCCATCGGAAGCCGCGCTCAGGCAGCCCGTTCGGGCAGCAGGAAGGGGTCCCAGGCGGGCGTGGGCTTTTCGAGTTCCTTGATCTGCCAGATGGTGCCGTGCGGCGGCTCGGGGACGAACCTCAGCTTCCACCCCATTTCCGAGGGGGTGTGGTCTCCTTTGGTGTTGTTGCACCGGAGGCACGCAGCCACGAGGTTTTCCCAGGAGTCCGCACCGCCACGTGACTTGGGCTGGACATGGTCGATGGTGTGGGCTGCCTTGCCGCAATAGGCGCACCGGTGGCCGTCCCGCCGCAGTACCCCGCGGCGGCTCACGGCAGTGCTGTGGTTGTATCTCGGGCGGATGTAGCGGTTGAGGAGAATCACGGACGGGCGGCCCAGAATCTCCTGCGGCCCCACCACGGGGTCTTCGCCTTCCGCAACAACACTCGCCTTGCCCGTGAGCACAAGAACCAGCGCCCGGCGGAAGGTGATCACCGCCAGCGGTTCATATCCAGCATTCAGAACGAGAGTGCGCATGCACTTACCTCTTTGTGGCCGCACCCGTCAGGGGCACGAGGGCCGGCTGCCCCCGGCATATCCGGGCTATGGATCGACACCACAAGAGTAAACAAAGAAACCCTGGATCAACTAATCGTCGCCCGCAGGCACACTGCCGTGTCGGGTCCCGGCCCCTCAGCCACATCCCTGGACCGCTGTCCGGGGGCCCGAAAACAGCAAAGGACCCCCGCCAGGTGGCAGGGGTCCTGTGAAGCTGAATCAGCTGCTAGGAAACACGGATGAAAACCGGTCCTGAGCCAACGTTGGCGCTGAAGACAACGGTCTGGTTGCCGTTGTAGCCGCCATGCACTGCCTGGCCGTTGCCGGCGTAGACAGCAATGTGGGCAACGCCCGCGCCGCCGTCGGCGTAGTAGATGAGGTCGCCCGGCTGTGCTTCGGCGGCACTCACGGTGCGGCCCAGGCCCAGGTAGCCGGCGGGCCAGTCGTGGAAGTTGATTCCCACGGCTGCCAGCGAGTTGGTCACCAGCATGGTGCAGTCCTGCATGACACCCAGCTGGGCGTAGGCAGCGGAGAGGATCGCCGCACCCTTGCCGCTGGCGGCAACCGGCGCCGGGGCGGCCGGGGCTGCAGCGGTGGTCACCTTCACAGCAGCGGCGCGAGCCGGGGCCGGAGCGGCAGCCGGGGCCGCAACCGGAGCTGCCTGCACCTCGGCTTCCGGCTCAGGTGCCTCAACCACGGGAGCCGGCGTTGTGGTGACTGCAGGCTTTTCGTAGGAAATGGCGATGGTCGACTCAGCCGAAATGACAGCGGGGGCGGAAACTTCAACCTCAAGGTTGGAAGCCGAGACCCCTTCATGCTGGACGTTGGTGTCAGCAGCGTTGGCTGCGATACCGCTGGTCAGGACCAGGCCGGAAGCAGCAGCGATAACCGCTGCCTGACGGCCCATGCCGCCGGCGTTGTCGCCGACAGCCTTGGCAATGACAGCCAGCGAGTTGGTCTTGGTGGTGACCTCGGCGCGGTGCCGTGCAGCAGTTGCACGAGTAGTCATTAATTTTCTCTCTTTCGATTTCCTCAGGACCGCGTGGGCAGGCCAGGGGCTTTGGACGCGCCGGCATCTTGGGGGTACGCCGGCACGTCCCGAACGGGGACTTAGCGAACAGGCTCAGCGGGCACAGTTCCTGCAGCGTGAAGCTGCAGGAACTGCTGCCCGGCAGGAACCGGGGGCGGTGGTTGGTTATCCGCCCATGGTGAAGAAGGAGGAGGTGCCCGTGGAGGCCGCTGAGTGAAGCAGCGTGCCCTGTGAGGGGTTCAGCGCGCTGATCATCATGCCGTTGCCGACGTAGATGCCAACGTGAGCGCCGCCGTTCTGCATCACCAGGTCACCGGGGACCGGTGTGGAGGTGGGCTTCATAGCCGTCCAGGCGTTCACCCGGGGAATGCTGATGCCGGCCTGGGCGTAGACCCACTGAGTGAAGCCGGAGCAGTCCCAGCCACTGGGAGTGGTGCCGCCCCAGACGTAGGGGTGGCCGATGCCGGTGTAGGCAATGGCAGCCAGACCGGATGCGGCCGCAGAGGAAACGGCGCCAGCGAGCTTGCCCGCAGCCTTCTCCGTTGCCTCAGCACCCGGCGCAGCGGCAGCCGTTTCGGTGGCGGTTGACAGCGCACGGACTCTTTCAATCTTCGGTGCCGCGGTGGTCTTGACCACCGGGCGCTCGAAGGAAACAGTGGCTGTGGGAGCGGCGGTGACGGCCAGTGCAGCCTGCGCTGATCCGGACTCGGTGGATGCGGACACGCCGGCGGATGAATCCGCAGCGTTGGCCGGAAGTCCCATGGTCAGGATCAGACCTGACGCGGCTGCGATGACAGCAGCCTGGCGACCTACGGTCCCGGCATTGGCACTGACAGCCTTGGACACTGAGCCCAAGGGGTTGGTGCGAACCGTTTGCGCGCGGTGACGCGCAGAATTATGGCGTGAAGACACGAAGGTAGCCTCTCCCAATGCCTGCGAGGTGAGCTGTCGGATTCGGATGGGAGTGCACCCGGCCGCGCTGCTTCCTGGGAAGCTTTGCGACTTAACCCCAAGGCCTTCAGAATCAAAGGCCAAAATTGGTTCCCCCGCCCCTGCCAGACGAATTCATGCGAACGGACCTTGAGCGGTGGCAGAGCTAGGCAATCCACTCAAGAACGTCAGCTTCGGAAAAGCTGGCGCGCTTTAGACGGTACAGGAGTTCTCAATCAATGTCACATTCAGGTCACGGCATGTCGCCTGAATCTGATAGTTGGCCATCATTTGAGTCAGAGCCAGCCGGTGGGGTCGACGACTTCGCCGTTGACCTGGACCTCGAAGTGGAGGTGGCAGCCGGTGGAGGCGCCGGTGGTGCCACTGAGGGCCACGACGTCGCCGCGGCTGACCGTCTGGCCCATGGTGACACTGGCGGACGAGAGGTGGTTGTACGTGGTTTCAAGGCCGTTGCCGTGATCCACTACGACGCGGTTGCCGCCGCCGTACTGGTGCCAGCCCACGAAAGTCACAGTGCCGCTGGCGGCGGCCAGGACAGCAGTTCCGCACTGGGCAACGAAGTCCTGGCCCCGGTGGAAGTCGCCGGAACCGCCGGTGATGGGGCTGACGCGGAAGCCGAACGGTGAGGCCGTGCTCAGCTGGGCCAGGGGCGCACCCAGGCTTCCCGCTGAGGCTGCGCGGGTGATGGATCCGGCGGACTGGGCGCTCAGCAGCTGCTTCAGCTTGCCGTCGGGATCGCCCTTCGTGACCACCGAGGAGCGGCTGAAATCAATCTGGGCACCGGCCGCGGCAGAGATTTCGGGCTGCGGAGCTGCGGAAACAGCTGACGCCTGCTGCCCCGGCTCCTGCTGGGCCATGACCGGGCTGGTGGCCGGGACGGTCACGGTGAGAACCAGTCCTGTCGCGGCAAGGGCGATGCCGGCCTTTTGGCCGATGCCGCTGGCCGCGGCGAATTCCGTAATTTGCCGGAACGGTCCACGGCGGCGGCGCGCTTCGCGCTGCGAGTCGCGCGGCCTGGCGGCGGTAAAAACTTCGGCCGTACGCGGCGCCGAAGCGGGGCCCGCAGCGCGACGGCGGCCCCTGGAGTATTCCGTGGTCAAAAATGTTCCTCTCTGGATAGCCTGCGAAGTTAGCTGTCGGATTCGGGTCAGAGAGATCAAAGACCCGGTCCGCCGTGACAAGCACTTTGGCGCAGAAATATCCCGTGAGGATGCTTCATTGGAAGAGGCTTGCTGCTGACGGACTTCACCCCAAGGCAGTCTTGCAACTGCCGGTTGTGGTTCCCCCGCCTCTGCCAGTTAGTGACTCGTGCACCTGATCCGCTGGCAGAGCTCGGCTCCGGATCAGGTAACGCTTTTGTATCGACGTTCCGTAAGAACTATAAATGATTAAGTTGGACAGTAACAATTCCGTTATCTTTGCAGAACGGCGCTCACTGCGCTATGAGGGCACGCAGAGGCCTGCACGGCTTGCCCGTTTGCCGGCGCCGGGAAGCCGGAGCCCCAAAGCCGGAGCGGTCAGCCGACCGAAACGAAGACGTGCGCGGCGACTTCAGGGGGCAGCTCAAGCGCCCCCTCGATACCGGGCACGCGCACGGAAATGTAGTCCCCTACGCGCTCCAGCGTGACCGAGGCCCCGGGCCGGATCCCGCCTTCATCCAACTGGATCAGCAGTTCCGGTTCCACCTGGATGGGCTCCGCAAGGCGGCTCACCAACACGTTTGAATCCGGGCCGTAGCCCTGCATTGCTTCAAGGAGATTAATCACACCGTCGTCAAGAAGTGAGGCCGGCGCTCCGCCCAGGGCGGCCAGCCCCGGGATGGGGTTGCCGTAAGGCGACTGCGTGGGGTGGTTCAGCAGTTCATAGATGCGGCGTTCAACCCGCTCACTCATCACATGCTCCCACCGGCACGCTTCATCGTGGACGTAGGCCCAGTCGAGGCCGATCACATCGGCGAGCAGGCGTTCTGCGAGGCGGTGCTTGCGCATGACTTCGGTGGCCCGCTTGCGCCCGGTCTCCGTCAGCTCCAGGTGACGGTCCCCCGAGACCACCACCAGCCCGTCACGTTCCATCCGGCCGATGGTCTGGGACACCGTGGGCCCCGAGTGGCGCAGCCGTTCGGCAATGCGGGCGCGAAGAGCAACGATGTTCTCTTCCTCAAGCTCCAAAATGGTCCGAAGATACATCTCCGTGGTATCAATCAGATCCGTCATCCAGCTCAGCTCCTCGAGCGCAGTACCTTGCGTTGTCCCACCGTATCGCGTCCGGCGCAGCGGCGAGGTCCGGTGAAAAGCTTAGCCTATTTTGAATTTGTCCGGATAATTCCGGGGCATCGTGCGGCACCGCCTTCCTGTCTCATTGACTGGACTATGACAGTGCCGGTTCGGCGCCAATTAGCCGGTTCAGGCAGAATATAGGTGGCCCTCGGTGCACTCACTGCCGGCCACCCACCGTCCTTCGGACATGAGTCATGTCAACGCCGAAATTTGGAGCCACTGTGAGCGAAACCAGCATCACTATTCCTGCCGACCTTCTGCCCAAGGACGGACGGTTCGGCGCAGGCCCCTCCAAGGTCAGGCCAGAACAGATCGAAGCGCTGTCGGCGGCATCGAAGACCATCCTGGGCACCTCACACCGCCAGCCGCCGGTCAAGAACCTCGTGGGGTCAGTCCGCGAGGGGCTGAGCCGCTTCTTCCGGGCTCCCGAGGGCTATGAGGTCGTCCTGGGCGTCGGTGGCTCCACCGCTTTCTGGGACATTGCCAGCTTCGGCCTGGTGGAGAAGAAGGCCCAGCACCTGTCCTTCGGCGAGTTCGGCTCCAAGTTCGCCTCCGCCACCAACAAGGCCCCTTTCCTGGAGGCCTCCTCCATCATCAAGTCCGACCCCGGAACCCGCCCGGCAGCACAGGCTGAAGCCGGCGTGGATGTCTACGCTTGGCCGCAGAACGAGACCTCCACGGGTGTGGCGGCTCCGGTCAAACGCGTCGAAGGCGCCGACGCCGGCTCGCTGGTCCTCGTTGACGCCACCTCTGCCGCCGGTGGCCTGGATGTAGACGTTGCAGAGGCCGATGTGTACTACTTCGCGCCGCAGAAGAACTTCGCTTCCGACGGCGGCCTGTGGCTGGGCCTGTTCTCCCCCGCTGCCCTGGAACGTGCAGCCAGGATCAAGGCCACGGACCGCTGGATCCCGGACTTCCTGGACCTGCAGACGGCCATCGACAACTCACGGCTGAACCAGACCTACAACACACCGTCCTTGTCCACGCTGGTGACCCTCGACTCGCAGGTGCAGTGGCTGAACGCCAACGGCGGCCTGGACTTCGCAGCGGCGCGCACCGCTGACTCGGCCGGCCGGATCTACAGCTGGGCCGAAGCGTCGGACTTCGCCACGCCCTTTGTGGCCAAGGCCGAGGAACGCTCCAACGTCATCGCCACCATCGACTTTGACGATTCCATCGATGCCGCAGCGATCGCCAAGGTGCTGCGCGCGAACGGTGTGGTGGACACAGAGCCCTACCGCAAGCTGGGCCGCAACCAGCTCCGGATTGCCACGTTCGTTGCCATCGAACCCGATGACGTTTCCGCGCTGCTGGCCAGCATCGACTTCGTGGTGGGCGAACTCCGCAAGTAGCGTAGGCGCCAGTTTCCGACGGCGTCGCCCGGGTTATGTTCCCGGTCGGCGCCGTCTGTCTGCTTAGTCAGCCTCACCGGCGGGGTCGTGGCTATCCGGCTCTTCGTTCTCCGGCTCGTCATCCCCGGCTTCTTCGTCCGGGTCAGCGGCGGGGGTGTGGTCAGCCTCCACAGCGGGAGACTCGCTCTCCTCCGCTTCCCGGGAATCCTCCGGACGGACACGCTCTGCCCACGGGACCCACTCCGGGGACAGGATGGAGTCCTCGGACGGCAGCAGGCCAAGCTCGCTGACCGTGACTACCTTGGACCGGGAGTTCCTGGTCAGCACCGCATACCACTGCCAGCCCTGGTAACCGGGCAGCTTTGATTCGAACAGGTGCGTGACCAGGCGGTCGCCTTCGCTCTTGGCTGCAATGTGCGCACCGATGTCCGACGGTGCCGTGATGCCTTCGATGGCGGAGCGCGCTACATCGACGGCGGCGGCGAGGAAGACGTCCGGTTTGCCGGTGCGCCACACGGGGACGCCGGCGCGGCGTTTGGCACCTGCCTGCTCAACGCGCGGGGAATCGGCTGCGGCCTGGTCCGGCTGTTCAGCTTCCGGGATCATCAACAGGGCCTAAACGTCCAGCTCGTCGGCAACCTTGCGAAGGGCAGCCGCGATGGCCTTGCCCTTGTTGCCTTCCGGGTACTTCCCGGCCGACAGCGTGCCGGAGAGGTTGTCGAGCACACTTACCAGGTCCTGGACCAAGGGGGCAAGATCCTTCGCGCTGGGCCGCTTGGCCTTGGCAATGGAGGGCGTCTTGTCCAGGACCCTCAGGCCCAGTGCCTGGGCGCCCTTACGGCCGTCGGCAACACCGAACTCAACCCGGGTGCCGGCTTTCAGCTCGGTGACACCTTCAGGCAGCGATGATTTGGGCAGGAATACTTCCTGGCCGTCCTCGCCCGCGAGGAATCCGAACCCTTTTTCCTTGTCATACCACTTGACCTTGCCGGTAGGCACGTAATCAACCTTCTTCGTTCTGCTTCTGACACGGCCGGAAGCCACCGCGTCCGCACTGATATGCGGGTTCAGGGTGTGACTGCCAGGGACCGTGTTGGTCTGTTCCTTCAAGGTTAGCCTGCCGGGCCCGGAATCCCGCTCTTGCGGTCCCCGTATCCTCCGAAGGCGCCAGGAGTGTCCGGCGGCGCCTCTGGCCTGCGGCTGCACCTGTCCGGGGTTGCCCGGCCTGTTAGCGTTACGTGCATGACTCCCTCCCGTTACCGGCGGCCCCTGATGATCTGCGCAGCGGTTGTTGCCATGATTTCCCTCGTGGCAGTGGGAGCGGTGATGGCGCTGGCCTTCGCGGGCGCGGCTGCACCGGTCTGGGTCACGTCCATCGCGCTCTACGGTTTGCCGGTGGCCTTCCTGCTGATGCTTTTCCTCGTGCTGGACAGCGTGGCCGGCAGGCGCCGGGCAGGAAAGTCCGGCGGGCGGTAACGTTGGACTGATGTCCCTTATTCGCGCGCTCAGCGAGGAACTGCAGGCACGCAGCGACGAATCGTTGCGGGCCCTCTTTGCAGCGCGGCCGGATCTTTTGTCGCCCCCGGTGCCGGATTTTCCCGCACTGGCGGCGCGGGCCAGTGCCCGGGCCAGCGTCCAGCGTGCTTTGGAACGCCTGAACCGGCCCCAGATGCAGGTTCTGGAAACGCTGCACCTGTGCACGAACACGGACACCGAACACAGCGCGAGCGCCGCGACGGTCCGGAAACTCATTGCCGGGTCCACCCTCGCCGCGGTGGAACGCATACTGGCATCACTGCAGGAGCTCGCCCTGGTCCACCGCTCCGCCCCTCCCCACGGAACGGTTGCGGGAAACCGGCAGCGCTTCTACCTCCCGGTGGGATGCCTCAAAGACGTCGTGGGCATCTATCCTGCGGGGCTGGGGCGCAGCTATACCGAACTGGTCCGGCTCCAACCTGCGTTTGCGCAGCGGGCAGTCCAGATTGTCGGCGAGCTTCACCGCAGCGGGGTCGCCATCCAGGAGGCCACCACACCGATGGAGGCAGCCCTTTCCCTGCAGCACTGGACGTCCTCGCCCGAGGCCTTCAGGGAGTCTTTGGCCGGAGCCCCGGAGCGCACGACGGCGCTGCTCGCCAAATTCGGCAACTGGGCCATGGGTGCCGTCCCCCAGGCGCAACGGAAAGCATCAGTCGCCAAACAGGGCCACGACGTCGGGCCTGTGGACTGGCTCCTGGCCAGGGGGCTTCTGGTCCCGCTGGACGCCGCGCACGTGGAACTGCCGCACAGCGTGGGCCTGTCCCTGCGTGGCGGCGCGGTGATCACCGATTTCAGCCTGTCGCCGCCGGTTCCGAAGCTTGGCAGCACCACGGCCGCGTTGCGGCGGAATGCAGCCTTGGGCGCCATCGCCGAAACCCTGCGCCTGGTGGGCGAACTCCTATACGCCGTCAAGGAACAGCCGCTGGCCACCCTGCGAAGCGGCGGAGTTGGAGTCCGCGAAATGAGGCGCCTGGCCGAGGCACTCCGCATCGACCAGCACCTCGCAGGTTTGCTGCTGGAGCTCAGTGCCCTCTCCGGCCTGGTGCGGCTGGATGTGGACTCCTCGGCCTGGGTGCAGCCCCCGCAGCTGGAATGGCTGCCCCTCCCCCGGCAGGAGCAATGGCTGTGGCTCGTCAACGCCTGGCTCGCGAGCGAGCGGGTGCCCTCGCTGGTGGGTCAGCCGGTCAACGGGCCAGGTGCCGGATCCACACATCGGCCCATGGCCGGGAACACCGTCAATGCCCTCTCTGCCGAGGCGCAGCGGCCGGACGCCCCGCTGGTGCGCAAGCGGATCCTGGAAATCCTGAACGAGCTGACGGAGGAAGCAGCTGCCGCGGACGGCACTGCGCCGGTCCTGGACGCCGCGGCGGTGCTGCAGCGGGCCGAATGGGCGCAGCCGCGGATGTCCCGTCGGTTCAGCTCCATGATCAGGGGGGTACTGGCCGAAGCGGAGTTGCTGGGCCTCATCGGTTCCGGTGCACTGAGCCAACTCGGCAGCGCCATCGCGGTGGACAGCCCGGACGATGCCCTCGCCATCCTGGGTGAGCACCTCCCCGCCGCCCTGAACCATGTCCTGCTCCAGGCGGACCTTACCGCGGTAGCACCCGGCTATCTGGCGCCGGAACTGAGCGAGAAACTCCTGCTGATGGCCGACGCGGAAGGGCAGGGGCCTGCCACTATCTACCGGTTCTCCGCGACCTCGATCCGGCGGGCCCTGGACGCCGGCCATGACGCTTCCTCCTTGCTGGATTTCCTGAGTGAACACTCAGCCACCGCTGTGCCGCAGCCGCTCGCTTACCTGGTGGAGGACACGGCATCCCGGCACGGCCGGCTCCGGGTGGGAGCCGCCGCCAGTTTCATCCAGAGCGACGACGAAGCCACCGTTCTGGAGCTGGCGGCCGAATCAAAGGCTGCCGGGCTATCCCTCTCGCGGATCGCGCCCACCGTGCTCATCTCCGCTGCCCCGCCGCGGCAGACTGCCCAGGTCCTCCGCGGGCTTGGCCTCTCACCCTCGGTGGAGGAATCCGAGCCTTCAGTGATCCGGCTGCGCCGCGGTAACGGCACCGCCCCCGGCAGCGTCCGCCCCGTCTACACGGCGCCGCGGACCGCCCCGGCCGAGGCCGACGTCGACGCGCAGCTGGCGGTCCTGCGGCAAATACGGCCCGGCACAGCCGGAGGCCCGAACGGTACCGGGCCGGGCTCAGGCGAGGCCGCTACCCAGCTGGGGCTGGAGACCCTCCAACGGGCCATCCGGCTCAGGCAGCCGGTCAGCATGAACGTAGTGGACAGCACCGGGAATGCCAGCCTTGAGACCGTTGTTCCGCTTTCTGTAAGCGGCGGACGGGTCAGGGTATTCGATCCCGCCAAGGACACCGAGCGGGTACTCTCGATCCACCGCATCATCGATATCGAGGGCGCAGAGGACCTGCGCCCGTGAAGGAATGCCCCGCGTGAACGACGGCCCGTTGATCGTCCAAAGTGACAAAACCATCCTGCTCGAAGTGGACCACGAACTCGCCACCGAGGCACGCCACGCCATTGCCCCTTTCGCGGAGCTTGAACGCGCCCCGGAGCACATGCACAGTTACCGGCTGACTCCCCTGGGCCTGTGGAACGCGCGCGCCGCCGGCCTGGACGCCGAGAGAGTCCTGGACACGCTGCTCAAATACTCCCGGTTCCCGGTGCCGCATTCGCTGCTGATCGACGTCGAAGAAACCATGTCCAGGTACGGCCGGCTGCGGCTTGAACAGGACGCCCAGCACGGCCTGGTCATGCGCACGGACGATTACCCGGTGCTGGAAGAAGTCATCCGTGCCAAGAAGATCCAGCCGCTGCTTGGCCCCCGGATCAATGGCGAAACGGTTGTGGTCCATTCCTCCCAGCGCGGCCAGCTCAAACAGCAGCTCCTGAAGATCGGCTGGCCCGCCGAGGACCTGGCCGGCTATGTCGACGGCACCCCGCACCTGATCGCCCTGCAGGAGGAGGGCTGGAAGCTTCGGCCCTACCAGCAGCTTGCGGCCGACAACTTCCGCGCGGGCGGCAGCGGTGTGGTGGTGCTGCCCTGCGGCGCGGGAAAAACCATCGTCGGCGCGGCGGCCATGGCTGCCAGTTCCACCACCACCCTGATCCTGGTCACCAACACCGTGGCGGCCCGGCAGTGGAAGGATGAGCTGCTCAAGCGCACCTCCCTCACTGAGGATGAAATCGGCGAGTATTCCGGCTCCGTCAAGGAGGTGCGGCCGGTGACCATCGCCACCTACCAGGTCCTCACCACCAGGCGCGGCGGACTGTACACGCACCTGGAACTAGTGGACGGCCACGACTGGGGCCTGATCATCTACGACGAGGTCCACCTCCTGCCGGCGCCGATCTTCCGGATGACCGCCGACCTCCAGGCCCGCCGCCGCCTGGGCCTCACGGCAACCCTGGTCCGTGAGGACGGCCGCGAGGGCGAGGTCTTCAGCCTCATCGGGCCCAAACGCTACGATGCACCCTGGAAGGACATCGAATCCCAGGGCTACATTGCCCCGGCGGACTGCGTTGAGGTCCGCATCGACCTTCCGCGGGACGAGCGTGTTGCCTACGCCATGGCCGAGGACGCGGACAAGTACCGCCTCTGCTCCACGTCGGAGTCCAAGACGCTGATCGTTGAACAGCTCGTGGCCGAGCACCAGGGCGAGCAGCTGCTGGTGATCGGACAGTACATCGACCAGCTGGATGAAATCGGTGAGCGCCTCAATGCCCCCGTCATCAAGGGCGATACCCCGGTCAAGGAACGCCAGAGGCTGTTCGACGCCTTCCGCGCCGGCGAGGTCCAGACCCTGGTGGTGTCCAAGGTGGCCAACTTCTCCATCGACCTGCCCGAAGCCTCGGTGGCCATCCAGGTGTCCGGCTCGTTCGGGTCCCGGCAGGAGGAGGCCCAGCGGTTGGGCAGGCTGCTGCGCCCGAAAAAGGACGGCCGCTCGGCCCGGTTCTACTCACTGGTGGCCCGGGACACCCTGGACCAGGATTTCGCGGCCAAGCGGCAGCGTTTCCTGGCCGAACAGGGGTACGCCTACCGGATCATGGATGCCAAGGACGTCGGCCAGCCGGGCTAAGCCTGCACGCGGCGCTGCCGGCCGTCCCCGCAGCAGCCGGTGACGGCAATCCCAATCCTCATGGAACACCCACCATCCATCCAGAAAACTCACAGATTCTGGGAGCATGATGGGAACATGAAGAAGAACGGGCCCGAAGCCAAGCTGCTGGTTGTTGATGACGAACCGAACATCCGCGAACTGCTGTCAACATCGCTGCGCTTCGCCGGCTTCGAGGTGGTATCTGCCGGGAACGGCCGTGACGCCCTGGCCGCTGCCGAGCTCCACGCGCCCGATCTCGCGGTGCTGGACGTCATGCTGCCGGACATGGACGGCTTCACCGTCACCCGCAAGCTCCGGGCCTCGGGCAAGCATTTCCCGGTGCTGTTCCTGACGGCCAAGGACGATACCGAGGACAAGGTCACGGGCCTGACCGTGGGCGGGGATGACTACGTCACCAAGCCCTTCAGCCTGGACGAGGTGGTGGCCCGGATCCGCGCAGTCCTGCGCCGTACCCAGCCGCTCCTTGACGACGACGCCGTCATCCGTGTGGATGACCTCGAGCTCGACGACGACGCCCACGAAGTGCGCCGCGGCGGCACGGTGATCGAACTGTCGCCGACAGAATTCAAGCTGCTCCGGTACCTGATGCTGAACCCCAACCGGGTGCTCTCCAAGTCTCAGATCCTGGACCACGTCTGGGAGTACAACTTCAATGGCGACGCCTCGATTGTGGAGTCCTACATCTCCTACCTCCGGCGCAAGGTGGACATCGATCCTGATGCCCCGGCCCTGATCCAGACCAAACGCGGCGTGGGCTACGTACTCCGGACGGCAGAGAAGCGCTGACCTTGCTGCAGCGGTGGAAATCGGCCTCCCTGAGGTCCCAACTGGTGGCCATGATCATGGCCTTGCTCATTGTCGCCCTGACCGTCACCGGAGCGGGCACCCTGACTCTGCTGCACAGTTACCTCCAGGGCCAGGTGGACGACAAACTCAACGCCGCCGTCGACCTCGCCAGCAAGCAGCGGTCGTTTACGCCGCTGCAGGGCAACCCGATGGTCCCCACCGACTACTCCCTGATCCTCTACACGCCCGGTGAGGACCCGCAGCTGTTCGGCGGTGACCCGGACTACCACCCGGACATCAGCACCATCTCCGTCGAGGAAGCGCAGCAGCGGGAGGCCCGCCCGTACCAGGTGAGGGGCAATGACGGCCAGAACTGGCGGGTGGTTGCCGTGACCGTCCTGAACGGCGGACGTCCCGCCGTCGTGGTAATCGGGTTGCCATTGCAAAGCGTGGACGATGTCCTCAAGCACGCCACCCTGGTGGTCTGCGGCGTTGGCCTGATCACGCTCCTGCTGGCCTCCCTGATCGCCAGCTGGACCGTGTCCCGGGCCTTCCGGCCGCTGGCCCGGGTGGAGAAGACCGCGGCGGCCATCGCGGCCGGGGACCTCTCCCGGCGTGTGGACGTCGACAATCCCGGCACGGAGCTGGGCCGGCTCGGCAGCTCGCTGAACGCCATGCTGGCGCACATCGAGACTGCCTTTGCGGCCCGGACCGCCTCCGAGGGCAGGATGCGCCGGTTCGCTGCCGACGCTTCGCACGAACTCCGGACACCGCTGGTGACCATCAGGGGGTTCTCCGAGCTCTACCGCCACGGTGCACTGACCACCGACGACGACGTTGCCACCGCGATGGGCCGGATCGAGAGCGAAGCCAAGCGCATGGGTTCCATGGTGGAAGACCTGCTGCTGCTGGCACGGTTGGACGAGCAGCGCCCCCTGCAGCAAAAGCCGATCGACCTGCAGCTGATTGCCCACGACGCCCTGGTGGACACCCAGGCCAGTGACCGCGACCGTCCCGTTGCCTTGGTAGGGCTCGACGGCGGCCCGGCCGCTCCGGCGCCGGTGCTGGGTGACGAGGCAAAACTGCGCCAGGTGGTAGGGAACCTGGTGGGTAACGCCCTGCGCTATACGCCGGAAGGTAGCCCGATCGAACTTGCCGTCGGCGTCCGGGCGTCCGCCAGCGGACAGCCGCAGTCCGTCATTGAAGTCCGGGACCACGGACCTGGCATCTCCGAGGAGGATGCGGCCAAAGTCTTCGAGCGCTTTTACCGGGCGGACACCTCCCGGACCCGTGAAACCGGCGGCAGCGGCCTCGGGCTCGCTATTGTCGCTGCGATCGTGGGATCCCACGGCGGTTCGGTCAGGGTGGAACAGACCGACGGCGGCGGAGCCACCCTGGTGGTCAGCCTGCCTGTCCGGGACGAAGCCCCGGCGGACGACGGCGGAACGGCCAACGGCAGAGCGGGGCACGGCGGTGCGGGTGAGGCCAGCGACGGCAGGGTTATCCACATATAGCGATGCAGCGTGGCAGGCCTGCAGTTCCCCTCCGTAGGCTCGTTGACGAGGCCCGGAGCAGCCGGGCCGGGCAGCGGATGCTGTCCACTACTTCGAGAGGCCCCTGCCATGAGCATCATTTCCGTAGACACCGAACTGCTCCAACTCAAATCAGCCAACGTCCGGGCCACCGTGGACCGGATCAGCGCAGACGTGCAGACCATGAAGCGGGGCCTGGACGAACTCCAGGCCACCTGGCGCGGGTCGGCGGCCAACAACTTCCAGGCCCTGGTTACTGAGTGGACCCTCACCCAGGGCAAGGTCGAGGCTTCGCTGGCGTCCATCAACATGGCGCTGGCTTCTGCGGCGGCCAGCTATGCCCAGACCGAACAGGGCAACACGCAGCGTTTCAGCTGAGCCCGCGGGACCATGAGCGGCTGGGCCCCGGAACCATGAGGAGCCGCGCCCGCGTCCTGATCAGCGACGGTTTCACCGCCGGCACCCGGGGCAGGGACCGCTAGGCTTCGGGCGTCTCCTGGTGGAACCGGAGCCGCCATCTGTTGCCGTCGAGGACCCACAGCGAACTGCGGAGAGTCGTGCCGGAGCGCGAGTAGCTTCGGTATGTCAGCAGGACCGCGCTCGTGCCAATGCGGTCCGCGCCCAGGATCTCCAGCTCAGCAGGGTGTCCCGGGTCTTCCTCGAGGGCCATCATCATGGCGTCCCGGGTCCACACCCTGCCGGCCGCACCGATCTGCATGAAGTCAGGATGGAGAAGGACGCCGGTGCGGCCGATGTCGCCCCGGACTTCCGAACTTGCCAGCTCGCGCTCGAGCGCCTCAACGGTTTCTTCCGGGCCCTGCTCTGCGCCGTTAGCCTGCGGAGCGCCAAAGGAATCGGCCTCAAGTTCGCTGAAGAGGTCAGGCTCGTCGTACCTCCCGGGCAGGAAAGAGCCCGATCCGCCGTTGGCAGCCGTTGGAGCCGATGCCCCTGAAGCCCCGGCCACGGGGGCCAGCGTCCCCCGGACCGGGGCAGACGCGGCAGTGCCAGTGCCAGTGCCAGTGCCAGTGCCAGTGGCGCGGGCCGCAGGAGCCTGTGCAGCCCCAACGGGGGCACCCGCAAAGCCGGGGCCCGAGCGCGCCGCCACGCCCTGCTGGTACGCCGTGGCGGCGGCACGCGCCCGCTCATCTGCCGCTTCGTTGAGGTCGTGGCCGGCGTGGCCCTTGACCCACTCGAAGGTGTATTTCCTGCCTGCGAGTTCCCGGTCCAGTTCTTTGAGGAGCTCAACGTTCAGGACGGGTTTGCCGTCGGCTTTCCGCCAGCCTTTGCGTTTCCAGCCCGGCATCCACTTGGTGATGGAGTTGATCACGTACTGGCTGTCGCACAGGACCCTCAGGTCTTCACCGGGAACGTGGGCGGTAGCCCGCAACAGATCAAGGACTGCCATCAGCTCGCCCTGGTTGTTGGTGCCATGGGGCCACCCCCCGGCCCGCCAGCAGTCATCGTTCACATACCAGGCCCAGCCTGCGGGTCCCGGGTTTCCTAGGGCCGAACCGTCGGCCGCCGCAGTAATCGTCACTGGACTATCCTGCCAGACGGCCCACCCCAACACTGCCTTGGCGGCATCAGCACAGGGCAATCCACGCGCTCAGGAAAACGCTTACCGAAACTCTTGACGCCGGTGGCGGGTCTCCTGCAGAATCGATCCTGTTGAGAAAGCGCTTTCTCACGTGAGGAACTCCCCCTGGCAGTGGCGCCAATGCGGGACACCCGGAGCCTCGCTCCATGAGCATGAGGAAAGGCAGATCAATGAAGATGCAGAATCAGGGCCGGAATCTGAGCCGGAGAAGGTTCCAGTTCGGCGCCGTCGCGGTGGCAGTATCGCTGCTCGCCACCGGGTGTGGCGCATCCACCGGCTCCGGAGGCGATAAGGAGGTCACCCTGCGGTTCGCCTGGTGGGGAAACGAGTACCTCAACGCGCAGACCGAAAAAGTCATCTCCGCCTTCGAGGCCGAGCACCCGAACATCAAGGTCGAGTCCGAGCCAGGCGAATGGGCCAGCTACTGGGACAAGCTGGCAACGAAAACGGCGGCCAATGACGCCCCTGACGTCATTCAGATGGATCAGAAATACATCGCAGAGTACGGCGGACGTGGAGCACTGCTGGACCTTTCCAAGCAGCGCGGGATCGACACAGCCAAACTGGACAAGGAATCCCTGGCCTCGGGCCAGTATGACGGCGCACAGTACGGTTTGAGCACCGGCAAGAACGCCTACGTCATCATGGCAAACACCAAGGTATTCGAAACAGCCAAGGTCCCGGTACCGGACGACACCACGTGGACGTGGGACGACTTCATGGACACGGCAAGCAAGCTCAGCGCGGCCGGGGACGGCAAGAGCTACGGCGCAGCGTACGGCAGCAACGAGGCTGACCTCATTATCTGGCTCAGGCAGCACGGCGAGAACCTGTACTCACAGGACGGGAAGCTCGGCTTCGACACCGCTACGGCCGCCTCTTTCTGGGAGCGGCTGAAGGAACAGCGCGATTCCAAGGCCAGCCCGCCGGCCACTGTTGCCACGGAGGACTCGGGAGCCGGACTTGAGGAAAGCCTGTTCGGCACCAACCGTGTCGGCATGGCCTGGTGGTGGACCAATCAGCTCGGCTCGCTGGAAACCACCACCGGCAGCGGCATCAAGATGCTCCGCGCACCCAGCATTGACGGCAAGTCCTCGGACAACGGAATGTACTACAAGCCCACCATGTTCTGGTCGGCATCCTCACGGTCCAAGCACCCCGAGGCGGCCGCCACGTTCATCAACTACCTGGCCAACAGCCCGGCAGCGGGCGCCATCCTCATGACAGACCGGGGCGTGCCCGGCAACCCGGAAATCGTCGAGAAAATCACGCCTGACCTTAAGGCCGCCGATACCACCGTGGTGGCATTCCTCAAGGACATCGCCCCGGACATCGCAGACGCACCGCCGGTTCCGCCGGTAGGGGCAGGAAGCGTCCAGAACGTCATCAAGCGCTTCACCGACGAGGTCCTCTACGACCGCCTCACTCCCCAGGCCGCCGCAGAGGCTTTCAAAAAGGAAGTCGAGGGAATGCTCGCCACGGCCCGCAAGTAACCGCGGCCGGCAGGTAACACTGGCAATCCCCGGAACAAAAACGGACACAAAAAACGCGGCCCCCTCAGCGAGGGGGCCGCGTTTCCGTGTGCGGAAGGGATTCCGGCTGATGGGGGCTAGAAGCCGCCCATGCCGCCCATCTCGTCGCCGCCACCCATGGCCGGAGCGTTCTTCTCCGGCTTGTCGGCCACGACGGCCTCGGTGGTGAGGAACAGTCCGGCAATGGAAGCCGCGTTCTGCAGGGCAGAGCGGGTCACCTTGACGGGGTCGTTGATGCCGGCGGCCAACAGGTCGACGTACTCGCCCGTTGCTGCGTTCAGGCCGTGACCTGCAGGCAGGCCGCGGACCTTGTCGACGACAACGCCCGGCTCGAGGCCGGCGTTGAACGCGATCTGCTTCAGCGGAGCATCGATGGCAACGCGGACGATGTTCGCGCCGGTTGCCTCGTCACCGGTGAGGTTCAGGTTGGCGAACGCCTTGGCGCCGGCCTGGATGAGTGCAACGCCGCCACCGGCAACGATGCCCTCTTCAACGGCAGCCTTCGCGTTGCGGACAGCGTCCTCAATGCGGTGCTTGCGTTCCTTGAGCTCAACTTCGGTTGCGGCACCGGCCTTGATGACTGCAACGCCGCCGGCCAGCTTGGCCAGGCGCTCCTGCAGCTTCTCGCGGTCGTAGTCTGAATCGGAGTTCTCGATCTCGGCACGGATCTGGGAAACGCGGCCGGCGATCTGGTCGGCGTCGCCGGCACCTTCAACGATGGTGGTCTCGTCCTTGGTGACAACAACCTTGCGGGCGCGGCCCAGGAGTTCGAGTCCGGCGGTCTCCAGCTTGAGGCCGACTTCCTCGGCGATGACCTGGCCACCGGTGAGGACTGCGATGTCGGCCAGCTGGGCCTTGCGGCGGTCGCCGAAGCCCGGAGCCTTGACGGCGACGGACTTGAAGGTGCCACGGATCTTGTTGACGATCAGGGTGGCCAGGGCCTCGCCCTCGATGTCCTCGGCAATGATCAGCAGCGGCTTGGACGACTGCATGACCTTTTCCAGGACAGCAACCAGTTCCTTGACGTTGGAGATCTTGGAGTTGACGATCAGGATGTACGGGTCCTCAAGGACCGTTTCCTGGCGCTCGGCGTCGGTGACGAAGTAAGCGGAGATGTAACCCTTGTCGAAGCGCATGCCCTCGGTGAGCTCAAGCTCCAGGCCGAAGGTGTTGGACTCCTCGACGGTGATGACGCCTTCCTTGCCCACCTTGTCCAGGGCTTCAGCGATCAGGGCGCCGATCTCATCGTCACCGGCGGAGATGGAAGCCGTAGCCGCGATCTCTTCCTTGGTTTCGATTTCCTTGGCGGAAGCCAGCAGCTCAACCGTGACGGCCTCTACAGCCTTCTCGATGCCGCGCTTGAGGGACAGCGGGTCAGCACCTGCGGCAACGTTGCGCAGGCCTTCCTTGACGAGGGCCTGTGCCAGCACGGTGGCCGTGGTGGTACCGTCGCCGGCGACGTCGTCGGTCTTCTTGGCAACTTCCTTGACCAGCTCGGCGCCGATCTTTTCGTAAGGGTCGTCCAGCTCGATCTCCTTGGCGATGGATACACCATCGTTGGTGATCGTGGGGGCGCCCCACTTCTTCTCGAGGACGACGTTGCGTCCACGCGGGCCGAGGGTAACCTTGACGGCGTCGGCGAGGATGTTCAGGCCCCGCTCAAGACCGCGGCGTGCCTCTTCATCAAATGCAATGATCTTGGCCATAACGGCAGTAGTCCTTTCGGGACAGTCGTTAAGAATGAACCTCACTGCAGTGCCCGCGACGGACGATCCTTGACCGGCGGCCTCTGTATGCCGCGGCTGGGGATCTCACTCCAGCTTGGTATTTCTTTCGCTCCACGACCTTCGCGAAGCTTCGTTTTCGGCGTTAAACCGGACGATGCTTTAGCAGTCGGTACGTAAGAGTGCTAACACAATAATTAGCACTCCATAGGTAAGAGTGCAAGCGAACATCGTGGTATTGCCCTCACGGGGCGGCCGGTTTCGCCGCGGGCGATCAGCCCGCGGCCCGCCCTGCCGCTTCACGTCCGCTGAGCGCGGCCCTGTTATCTGCGCCGTAGGTGAACACCATGAAGTTGGCCGTGGTGATGTCACCATTGGCATCGAAGGCAACCGGACCCGATTCGCCGTCGTAATTTATCGGGGCGCCGGTCTTCAGAACCCCAAGGCAGTCAGCGAAGGACAGGCACGGCGTGATAGAGCGGCCGGCGGTCTGGCCGCCTGCGGTGCCGCCGGACACGGCAATCAGGTTGGCCGCGATGGAGCGTCCGGCATCGTCTTCCGCGGCGGCGGCGGCGAGGACGGCCAGGTTTACGGCGTCGTAGGTCTCCGCGGTGAAGGAGAGGTCCTTCACCGCCGGATTGACTGCCACCAGCCGCGCCTGGAAACCCGCCGAGGGGAACACCCCGGGCACCACCGCCCGGGCGCCGTCGAGCGCCTTTGAGCCCAGCCCGGAACCGTACTGGGCGAAGGCGCCGTCGCTGAGGATGAGTTTCTTACCCGACAGCCCTGCATTGTTGAGCTCGGCGAGGGCGCCCTGGGCGTCGTCCCGGGCGATCAGCACCACGGAGTCGGGCTTGGCTGCCTGCGCCGCAGAGGCTGCTTTGCGGGCGTCGCCGGGCTTGAATTCCGCTGTGGCTACGGTGTCCAGGCCGGCGTTCTTTGCGGCAGTTGCCACCGCCGCAGCGACGTCTTTGCCGTATGCGCTGTCCTGGTGGACCACGGCCAGGCTCTTGGCACCGCCGTCCTTGGCGAGCTTCACCAGCACGGAAGCCTGGGCAACATCGGCAGCGGCAGTCCGGAAGTAGTAGCCGCCGCTCTTGTAGCCGGTCAGGCCCGCCGCGGAGTTTGCCGGAGAGATCAGCGTGACCCGCGCTTTGGCCAGGACGTCGATGGCTGCGGGTGCGTGGCTTGAGTCCGCCGGTCCGATCACCACGTCAGCCTTTGCACTCACCAGCTCCGCGGCCTGGGCCGCGGAATCAGTGCCTGCCGGCCTGGGAAGGAGCTCAACCGGCCGGCCTTTGTGGCCGCCGGCAGCGTTGATTTCCTTCACGGCCAGAGTCGCGGCGGCGAGCTGGGAATCATTGAGGAAGGCCTGGTTCCCCGTGCTGTCCAGGATCAGCCCGATGCGCAGGGTCCCGTCACCCGACGCTTCGGCGGCATCCAGCCGGGCATTGCCCGGCCCGCCGGAACAGCCGGCCAGAACCAGCAGGGCTGCGGCTCCGGCCAAGGCGCGGAACGCGGAAACAGCGGACGATGACGCAACAATGGTGGGCTTCACTCTACGGGCCGGACGTTTTCTGCCTGGGGGCCCTTCTCGCCTTCGCCGATTTCGAGCTTGACACGCTGTCCCTCATCGAGCGCGCGGTAACCCTCACCCTCGATGGCAGACCAGTGCACAAAGACGTCGTCACCGGATCCGTCCACGGTTATGAAGCCGTAGCCTTTTTCGGAGTTGAACCACTTGACGGTTCCCAATGCCATGCTGTCCACTCTTTCCGTAGTGCCGACGGTCCACCCGCTGCGTGCTGCTCGTTACGACCAGGGCCTGAAATCACTCTAGCGAGGTCCAGCGGGATCTACCGGTAGTCGGGTCCGAGGACAACCACCAGCGGCACCTGGAAGTCGGGGCTTTGGACAACGGTGGGGATTCTCAGGAGGGCGGAGATCGCCTCGGCGTTGGCCTTCTGGGCAGCACCTGAATAGAAGACCGCAGAAGTCCGCTGCGGCGCGCCTCCCCAGTTGCCCACCTGTCCGAGAGTCCAGCCGTCGGCCTGGACCATTGAGCTGATACGCCCAGCGAGCCCGGCGGTTCCGGCGGCGTTATAAACCGCAACGCCCTGGGTTTTGTCCAGGAGGGCGGCCGACGGCGTGGCGCTGGTTGCAGCGCCCGGCTCGGCGTTCTTGGTTTCAGCCTGCGCGGTTTGTGAGGACTGCGTGCCGGCTGAGGGCTGCGCACTCAGGGACGCGCCGGAAGTGGCCAGCGGGGCGGCGGTCGCTTCCGGTATCGCAGTGGATTCGAGGCTGGTGGACGTCTGGCTGGTGGACGTCTGGCTGCCGGCCTGGGTGATTCCGAGTTTGGGAAGGATCAGAAAAGCAACAAGACCGATGGCCAAGGCCACGACGCCCACCGCAAGGACGGGCCAGAGTCTGCGTCGGGCCGGCGCCGCGGCCGCACGGTGGACACCCTGGCGCGTAGCGGTCTCCGGGACCTTGTCGAATTCATCCCGAGCGTATTTGGTCATGGTGGTGAGATATCCTTGTTGATTGCTGCTGATGGCTCAGCACCTACGTGGTCAGGCGTCGGAACCCAGGCGGCGTGCAGTGCGTGCCCGCTGACGCGACGTACGTAGTCTACGCAATCTCTTGACCAGCATGGGGTCGTGGGCCAGCGCAGCCTCGGTATCGATGAGGGCATTGAGCAGCTGGTAGTAGTGTGTCGCGGACAGGTCAAACAGCTCCCTGATGGCTTGTTCCTTAGCGCCGGCGTACTTCCACCACTGGCGTTCCAGGGCGAGCATCTGCTGGTCACGCTCGCTCAGGGAGGAGTCACGCAGCGTAAAATCCGCCAGCAGCGAGGCCCGCTCCTCCGGCTCCGGCAGGTGCTCCCGAGCAGGTTCCGCCACGGCACTCCCCTTCGCTGGTTCCGTAAAATGTCTGACCCCCATGCTACGGCGGGAATAACACCGTTGTCATTTCCCCCGCCGTTCCGTGGGCCGCGTCCCTGCGAGAATGGGAGCGTGTTTGATTCCGATGCCTTATTTGAGCTTGAGACTGACCCGGCGGACGCCCTCGGCTTTGCGGAAATGGCCGCACTGCCGCTTCCGGAACTGATGGCCGGGGACTGGGCGGAAGCGCTGGCTGACGTTGAGCCCCAGCTCCGCGGCGTCCTCACCTTCCTCGCAGCGGAGGTTGCCGCCGGGCACCGCGTGCTCCCCTCGCCGTCGAACGTTCTGCGCGCCTTTCGGCAACCCTTGGCCGGCGTTAAGGTCCTGGTGGTGGGTCAGGACCCCTACCCCACGCCGGGCCACGCCGTCGGCCTTTCGTTCGCGGTCGACGGGCGGACACGCCCCATTCCGCGGAGCCTGGCGAACATCTACCGCGAGCTGGAGGCCGATCTCGGCATCCCCGCCCGCGTCCACGGCGATCTCTCCGCCTGGGCGGACCAGGGTATTCTCCTGCTCAACCGCGTCATGAGCGTCCGTGCCGGCAGCGCCGGATCCCACCGGGGCAAGGGCTGGGAGGCCATTACGACGGCGGCCGTCACCGCCGTTGCCAACCGGCGCACGCCCGACGGCGGCAGGCTCCCGCTCGTAGCGGTGCTGTGGGGCAGGGATGCGGAAAGCGTCCGGCCACTCCTGTCCGGCGCTGCTGTGGTGTCCAGCGCGCACCCCAGCCCGTTGTCGGCGTCGCGCGGTTTTTTTGGCTCCCGCCCGTTCAGCAAAATCAACGAACTGCTGCTGGAGCAGGGATCCCCGGGCGTAACCTGGGAGCTCCCTCCGGCCCCTTAGCTTAGGGTTGCCTTATGAGCACAGTCCCAGCTGCCACGAGCGCCTCCAGGAAATCCCGTCCGCAGATCGACCTCACGGTGATCCGGCGCGAACAGCTCTCGCCCCACATGGTGCGGATCGTTGCCGGCGGTGACGGGTTTTCCGATTTCATCAACAACGACTTCGTGGACCGCTACATCAAGATCGTTTTTCCCCAGCCGGGTGTGGACTACGCGCAGCCCCTGAATCTGTGGACCATCCGCGAAACCATGCCCCGGGCACAGTGGCCGTTTACGAGGACCTACACGGTCCGCTGGGTGGACGCCGCGGCCAGGGAGCTGGCCATCGACTTCGTGATCCACGGTGACGAGGGGCTGGCCGGGCCGTGGGCGGCTGCCGCGCAGCCGGGGGACGCCATCACCTTCACCGGTCCCGGCGGGGCCTACAACCCCTCGCCCGACGCCGACTGGTACCTTTTCGCCGGCGATGAGGCCGCCCTGCCTGCCATTGCGGCCATCCTCGAAACGCTGCCGCCGGACGCGCGCGGACTGGCTTTCCTTGAGGTGGACAGCGATGCCGACATCCAGCCCATCGCGGCGCCAACGGGAATCCAGGTCAGCTGGCTCCGCCGCAACGGCGTACCGGCCGGAGACAGCGACCTCCTGGTTTCGGCGGTCGCTGACGCACAGTGGCCGGACGGGCGGGTGGACGTCTTTGCCCACGGCGAGCGCGGGTACATGAAGGCCCTGCGCGACGTGCTGTTTGTTCAGCGCGGCCTGGAACGGAGCCAGGTTTCCCTGTCGGGCTACTGGGCGAAGGGCCGGGTAGAGGACGATTTCCAGGCCGAGAAAAAGCTGCCCGTCGGGAAGATCTGACAGCCGGCTTCCAACGGTCAGCGGCGGCGGGCGCGTCGCCGCTCGTTGCTGGCCAGGCTGCGGGTCAGCGGCCTGGCGAGGGTATCGCCGAGCACAATCCCGCCCGCTGTGCCCAGGACAATCGCGCCGGCGTTGAGCATGCCCCCGGCACCCAGCAGGATTTCGGATTCTTCGATGGTCAGCACATACATCGAGCGGAAGATCGTGAGCCCGGGCAGCAGGATGAGCGCTGCCGGCACCGCCACCACCAGCTGCGGGGCGCCCATCTTCAGGGCCACCACCCTCGCAAGCAGGCCAATGACGACGGCGGCGAGCGCCGGGGAGAACCGGTCACCGACGCCCAGCTGCCCCGCGCCGAGCAGCACGAAGTAGCCTGCCACCCCCACGGCCGCGGTGGGCAGCAACAGGTCCCAGGACGTCTGTTCGGTGACGCCGATGGCTATCACTGCGACGGCGGTCAGGATCACCAGGACCCAGAGGTCGTAGGCCGGCGGGAACGTCTGGGTGACACTGATCGGCTGCATTCCGCTCATGGCACCCACCACGAAGGCCACCGCGATGCCGGCCACGATCGCGCCGAAGGTAAGCAACGTGGACAGGAACCTGCCGGCCGCGGTCACCGGGAAGCCGTTGATGGCATCCTGGACCGACGAGACCAGCCGCCCGGTGGGCAGGAGCAGCAGGATGCCGCCCACCACCACAATGGCCGGCGAAGTGGTCAGGTCAAAACGCCACAGCAGCAGCGCGCTGAGCGTGACGGCGAACGCGCACGCCGCCGTCGTGAAGAAGTCAGGAACCCGCCACCGGCCCAGCTGGCGGGCCAGGAGGCTCACGCCGATGTTGGCCACAAAGGCAATCGCCGAGGACACAGGACCGCCGCCCAGTACCCCTACAAAGGCGGCAGCGAAGACGCCGAAGGCCACGGTGACCATCCAGCGCGGGAACGGTTTGGGGCTGGTGATCGCCTCGTCGAGCCGGCGGATGGCCTCATCACGGCCCACTCCCCCGGCCACTATGTCGGTCACCAGCCGGTGTACTTTGGCCAGCCCGGCATAGTTGTTGGTCCAGGACCGCACTACACGGAGCAGGGCGATGGGCGGCTGGTCCTTGGGCGCATAGTTGATGGCCACCGACTGGTTGGTGATGTCTACCTCGATGTTCTTCAGGCCCAGCGCCGCAGTGACGGCAATGATGCTCGTCTCCACTTCAAGGGCGCCGGCCCCGTACCGGAACATGGTCTCGGCCAGGTGCAGCGCAAAGTCCAGGGTCTTCCGCGCGGAGGTGTCCACGCCTCCCACCTGGATCATCGGGTTGGCGTAGGGGCTCCCGGCGAGCCGGTCCACAATGCTCATCGGCGCCGTCGGCGGGTGCTCCCCCTGGACCAGGCGCCGCAGCATCCTCTTGGCCGCCGCGTCCTGGCCGATCTGGGAGGGCGTCAGCCGCTCCGTTTTCGGCAGGCCGTCGGTGCCGGGCCTGCCCCGCGGATGGTCGCGTCGGTTGGTCACGCTGATCCTCCTCCCTGTCTGTAGTCTGCTGCTGTTCCGGGCGTTACGCCTGGCGCTTCAGCGGCAGCTTGCCCAGCAGGGTGCGGGCTGCGGCGAGGGCTGCACGGCCCAGGTGGTTGGCCCGGTAAACGAGCGGCCGTACCGGCATGACGAAGTCGCCCACCAGCTGGACCACGTCCCCGCCGAAGCCTTTCTTGAACTCGTAGCCGCCGTGGCCCTCTTCGTCCTGGCCCTGGATGCCGAACGTGCCATAGAAGTTGTAGCGCTTGTAGCCCTTTTCCAGCGCGTGCAGCATCATCCCCCAGTACAGCGAGGTGGCGCCGTTGAAGTAGATGTAGTCCTGCTTGGTGCCGCCGATCACGCACGTGACCTCGTCACCGAAGCAGACAAAGTGGATGGCAGCCACCGTTGCAACCCCCACTGAATCGGGGAAGCGCTCAATATCCTTGAGGCTGCGCTCATAGCTGTCCACGAGGTCCTGGACCACCTTGAGCCGGTTGGCCTTCTTTTTGCTGCCGGTCTCTTCGACCTCCCGGCGCAGCTCGGCGGCGGAGGCGGACTCTGCTTCCAGGCGTTCGGTGATGGACTTCCGGTATGCGGGGATGTCGATCTTGGCCATCATGAGTTTGGTGAACTCGGCCGACGTGGTCCGCAGGAGCTGTTCGTAGTACTCGCGCTCACGGTAGATGAAGCCCTTCTCATCCCCGGCCGTGCTCAGTGCATCGTAGAACTCATCGAGGGTCTCCAGCGTGGCCTGCTCCAGGAAGACGCCGTTCTTTTCAGCCTTCCGGATGGCTTTCCGGGTCCGGTAGCTGGTGCCCATGATCAGCTCCTCGGCGTCCTTGATGCCATCGAGTTTCTTGATGAACATCCAGTTGACGTTTGCGAAGTTCATGTCCGGGCCCTGATGGCTAAAGCCGAGGCCCGCCAGTTCGGCCACCAGCGGCCTGTTGTCAGCGATTTCCGGGTGCTCGGCTCCGTCGGCATCGCGGGCGATGTACGGCAGGTTGGGGGAAATCCGCAGTTCCGCGGCCTTGCGGTCCGCCGCGCGTCCTTTGAGGAGTCCGACGACGTCGCTGACCAGTGCGGAGTCCGTGTAGTCCATGAGGGGGCCTTTGGCGCACTCGCACACGCGGTAGCCGAACCGGTTGGTGGTGTAGTTCAGTTTGCCGGCGGCTACGAGCTCGCCGTTGCGCCGGACACCGAACAGGTCCACGTCCTGTCCGCGGGCGCGCTGGAAGCGGGTGAAGTCTGCGGACTGGATGAAGCTGTTCTGCGGGTGGTTGACGGAGAAGGTCTCGAACTCGGCATCGCTGAGGACGCCGAACTCGAGGGCGGTTGCGGCCTGGGTGGGATTCACGGAAGTAACCTCATCTATCGCTGTGCTGCCGGCTGGGGCAGGCGCGGGCGGTGGTGGTGGAAAAATCGGGGAGGTGGACGGGGGTGCGCTGTCCGTTGGAACTGTCAGCCGGCACCTCAGTAGAACTGGCGGCCTGTGCGTGCGGTTTCGATCCGCCGGAAGATCCGTTCGGCGCCCTTGACCCAGAGCGCATGCCTGAGGGGGGAGAGCACGTAGTCGTAGCAGCCAACGAAATCCGTGACCGTCTTGGTGAAGCTCGTTTTGAACATGCCCATGCCGTACAGCGAATGGGTCTTGTCCTTGATCAGGCTGGCCGGAGGTGTGCCACAGAAGTCGTACTCGGTGCAGCCCAGTTCCTGCATCCGCCGGATCGCCGCCCACTGGACCAGGTGGGAGTCGCCGTACTGTTTGCGGTTCTGGGTTGAGCCGCCGTCCTTGTAGGTGGCCTTGGACCCGTAGTTGATCACGAAGGCGCCGACGCTGGGCTTGCCGTCCTCGTAGACGAAGAAGAAGCTGCCCTGGCCGCGGTTGCAGAATTCGTCCCAGAACCGGGTGTAGTACTCCAGGCTGCGCAACGGCATGGAGCCTTTGGCGTTGACGGTGTCCGCCATCAGGTCATACAGGGCTTTGTATGTTTCAGGGGTCGACGCAAGCTGAACCACTTCGCAGCCTTCACGCTCGGCGCGGCGGATCGCGTTGCGGGCGCGGGACGAGATGGCGCGGAGCACCTGGCCCTCCGGGGCAGAGATGTCCAGCAGGGCGGTGGAGTCGTTGGACTGGATGTTGGGGGCCTTCACCAGGCCGGCCGCAGCGAGCTGGGCCTGCACTTCCGGGGAGGCAACAATGTCCGGTTCAACCTTGATGGTGAAGACGCTGAGTTTCCGGCTCCGGGCAAAGGCGGCGCAGGCTTCCAGGGCGGGCTTCAGATCCTCGACGGCGCCCAGGTCCGGGCCCTTGATCAGGTACCAGAGGCGGCCGAGTACCGGGAATTTCTTCTCCAGGACCAGGTTGTAACTGGCGGTCCCTGCGGACTCGAGGACCAGGAAGCGGGCGCTCCAGCCGTTGCCGTTTTTCACCGATGCATAAGCGGCCGACTGCAGCATGTTGCCGCCGTTGGGGTTGGCCGTGACGTGCTTGTCCCAGTTCTCCATTTCTTCGGCTGTGGCAAAGCGTGCGGTGAATTCTCGCAAGGGGGCCGTGTCCAATCTCAGGGTTTGTGCGCTGTTCTGTAGTCGTGGCTGTGTGCGGACATGTAGCCACAAGTCTAAAGCCTGATCCGCTCAGGGCTTTTCATCGGGCACCTCCTGCGCCTCCCCGTGCGGGCCTTGGAACGAGGCTGCTTGTGGCTCGACTGGGGACTTGCTTGACTCCAGGTGAACGCATGGCAAGGGTTGAGCCATGCAGGTGCATCCAGACAGGTCCGCCCAGGGGCCAACAGCCCGGGAACAGTACACGCCGGGAGTGCAGGTGACAGGCCTGGCGGCTTTCCTGGGAGCTTCGGCTTTCGTGGCCTGGCTGGGCGCCTTTGCCACGGTGAGCAATGTGGATGGCTGGTACCTTGGTGCGGACAAAGCACCCTGGTCTCCGCCGAACTGGGTTTTCGGTCCGGTCTGGACCCTGCTGTACAGCGCCATGGCGGTGGCGGCCTGGCTGGTGTGGCGCAGCCGCTCCCCGCGGTCCAGGCCCGCCCTGACCGCGTACGGCGTCCAGCTGCTGCTCAACCTCGCCTGGACACCGGTGTTCTTCGGCCTCTATCCGGCCATCGGAACAGCGGCACTATGGATCGCCTTGGCCATCATCGCCGCCCTGATCGTCGCGGTCACGGTGACAGTCCTCTACTTCGGTCCAATCAGCCGCACAGCCGGCCTGCTCCTGCTGCCCTACATCTCCTGGCTGGTTTTCGCCGCCAGCCTCAACATCTGGGCCGCCCTGAACAACTGAGAGAGACGTTGGGGCTGGACCTAGTTCTCGAATTCGGACAGCGGCGGGCAGGAGCAGATGAGGTTGCGGTCTCCGGCTGCGCCGTCGATCCGGCCGACGGGCGGGAAGTATTTGTCCTGCTTGAGGTGGTGGAGCGGGAAGACGGCCTGTTCGCGGGAGTATCCGCGGTCCCAGTGGGTGTTGACGACGGCGGCCGCGGTGTGGGGTGCGTGGCGCAGCGGGGAGTCGGTGACGGTGAAGTCGCCGGCCGCGACCTGGTCGATTTCCTTGCGGATGCTGATCATCGCCTCGATGAACCGGTCGATCTCCGCCAGGTCCTCGGACTCGGTCGGCTCCACCATCAGGGTCCCCGCAACCGGGAACGCCAGGGTCGGTGCGTGGAAACCGTAATCAATCAGCCGCTTGGCCACATCCTCCGCCGTCACCCCGGTCTTCGCGGTCAGGTCGCGGAGGTCCAGGATGCACTCGTGCGCCACCAGGCCGCCCTCACCGGTGTACAGGACGGGGAAGTACTCGTTCAACCGGGCCGCGACATAGTTCGCCGCGAGCAGCGCAGCCTTCGTCGCCTCGGTCAGGCCCTCGGCGCCCATCAGCTTCACATACGCCCACGAGATCGGCAGGACCCCGGCCGAGCCGTAGTTCGACGCGCTGATCGCGACGCCATGGCCGTCCTGGTGCGCTGCCTTGTTCGCATCCGAAGGCATGAACGGTGCCAGGTGCGCTTTCGCCGCGACCGGGCCAACACCCGGTCCGCCGCCGCCGTGCGGGATGCAGAAGGTCTTGTGCAGGTTCAGGTGCGAAACGTCCCCGCCGAACTTGCCCGGCTGCGCCAACCCGACCAGGGCGTTCAGGTTCGCCCCGTCCACATAAACCTGCCCGCCCGCGGCGTGGACCGCGTCGCAGATCTCGGTCACATCCGCGTCATACACCCCATGGGTGGAGGGGTAGGTGATCATGATCGCGGACAGGGCATCCTTGTTCGCCTCGATCTTCGCGTACAGATCAGTGTGGTCAATCGTGCCATCAGGCGCCGTGGCCACCACGACGACCTTCATGCCCGCCAGGACAGCGGACGCGGCGTTGGTCCCGTGCGCGGACGCCGGGATCAGGCACACGTTCCGCTGCGTGTCACCGTTGGAGTGGTGGTAACCCCGGATCGCCAACAGGCCCGCAAGCTCACCCTGGGACCCGGCGTTCGGCTGCAAAGAGACCTGGTCGTAGCCGGTGATCTCGGCCAGATCGTCCTCCAGGCCGGTGATCAGTTCGCGCCAGCCCACCGTCTGGGACTCCGGGGCGAACGGGTGGATCGAGGCGAACTCCGGCCAGGAAATCGCCTCCATCTCAGCGGTCGCGTTCAGCTTCATCGTGCACGAACCCAACGGGATCATCGTCCGGTCCAAAGCCAGGTCACGGTCCGACAGGCGGCGGATGTAACGCAGCAGCTGCGTCTCGGACCGGTGCGTGTTGAACACCGGATGCTGCAGGTACTCCGAGGTGCGGAGCACCGCGGCATCAAGCTTGAATCCGGTGCCGCTGCCGGCGGCCGCGTCGACCAGCGATGCACCAAAAGCCGCCACGACGTCGGCAACGATCCCGGGTGTCGTCGTCTCGTCAGCGGAAACTCCCACCGTGTCCTCATCGATATGGCGGAGGTTGATCCCCTTGCCAGCGGCGTCCGAAACAATGCCGGCCGCTTTGCCTGGCACGGACACGGACACGGTGTCGAAGAAACCTGTATGCAGAACGTCCATGCCCGCCTCTTTGAGGGAGGCAGCGATGGTGGTGGCGTGGCCGTGGACGCGCTCGGCGATCGCCTTCAGGCCGTCCGGGCCGTGGTAGACCGCGTAGAAGGACGAGACGATGGCCAGCAGTGCCTGCGCGGTGCAGATGTTCGAGGTCGCCTTTTCACGGCGGATGTGCTGCTCACGGGTCTGCAGCGCCAGCCGGTAGGCGGGGACACCGGCGTCGTCCTTGGAGACACCCACTAGGCGGCCGGGCATGGACCGCTCCAGGCCCTTCGCCACGGCCATGTACGCCGCGTGCGGGCCGCCGAAGAACAACGGCACACCGAAACGCTGCGTGGAGCCCACGGCGATGTCCGCGCCCTGCTCACCCGGAGGCGTAATCAGGGTAAGGGCCAGCAGGTCAGCAGCGACGGTGACGAGTGCGCCGCGTTCCTTCGCTTCCTTGATGACCTCGGCGTGGTCGAAGACGCGGCCGGACACGCCCGGCTGCTGCAGGACAATGCCGTTGATGACACCCTCGGGCAGACCCTTGGACAGGTCGGCGACCTCCACTTCAAACCCGAGCGCCTCGGCCCGGCCCTTGACGATCGCGATGGTCTGCGGCATCACATCGGCATCCAGGACGGTCTTGCCGTCGTGGGCCTCTTTGTTCTTGTTCGCCCGCCGCATCATCAGCACGGCCTCGGCCACGGCAGTGGCTTCATCCAGCAGCGACGCATTGGCGATCGGCAGGCCCACCAGGTCCTGGACCATGGTCTGGAAGTTCAGGAGCGCCTCAAGCCGGCCCTGGCTGATCTCGGGCTGGTACGGGGTGTAGGCGGTGTACCAGGCCGGGGCCTCGAGGACGTTCCGGCGGATCACGGCGGGGGTCACGGTGTCGTAGTAGCCCTGGCCGATCATCTGCACAGCCGTCTTGTTCTTCCCCGCAAGCTTCCGCAGCTCCGCAAGGACCTCAACCTCACTGAGCGCGTCCTTCAGCGCAAGCGGCTTGGCCTGCCGGATGGAGTCGGGAACGGCGGTATCCACCAGCGCGTCCAGGGAGTCGCACCCGACGGCTTTGAGCATGGTGTCGACGTCGGCCTGGCGGCGGGCACCGATATGCCGGTCAACGAAAGCGGCAGAGGCTGAATTTACACTCACAAGGAACTCCATTTTCGGCCCGAGGGATTCCTGGGGAGGACATGCACAGCCGAGCGCGGCCGCACAAGGACTAATTCTCCTCCGCCGCAAACGGACGGGCAAATGGCGATGCCCTAGCCGGCCAACGCGTGAGCGGGCCGTCCTCGGCAGTCCGTGCCGCCGTCGTACTCTCCGCATTCATGCTCCGGAGGGTTCCGACGGCGGCCCGGGACCGCAGGGGGTTACTTCGAGTCTGGTGCGGTGACGCTGGCGGAGGCCTTCATGGTCTCGGCATTCACCATCCAGGCATACTGCTCCAGCTTGGCGATGATCTGGTGCAGCAGGTCAGCAGTGGTGGGATCCTCTTCATCCACCTCGTCGTGGACCTTGCGCATGGTCCCTACAGCGGCTTCAAGGGCCGCGACGATCCGCTCGATGGCGTCCTTGGTGTTGATGAGGCCTTCGGGGAACTGGGCCAGGCTGGTGGACTTGGCCACGGTGGAGCTGCGGCCATCCGGGAGAGCGTGAAGCGCACGCATCCGCTCGGCTGTATCGTCCGCGAACTGCCGGGCCGCGTCCACGATCTCGTCCAGCTGCAGGTGGAGGTCGCGGAAGTTGGTGCCCACGATGTTCCAGTGGGCCTGTTTGCCCTGGATGTGCAGCTCAATCAGATCAGCAAGAACGGCCTGAAGATTGTTGGTCAGGGTAGGTGTTGCTTTCATGAATCCTCCTCGATTGGTCCAGTACTGCCGACGCTATCAGGCACGCGGCGGCCGCGGCCGGGAGCCGACAGTATTTCTCAGTGAGCTTACTAATTTAGGCTTCCCTGCCTGCCGTCGGCAGCGCGAACAGCGGTGCCCTGCCGGGAAAGTCTCCCGACAGGGCACCGCTGTATTGGTTCCTGTTCCTAACTCAACGACTGTTGGTCACCGCGTGGGCTGTCACCAGAAGTGCGCAACGTCCACCACCAGGCGCGATCCGGATCCGGGTCCGTCCAGGGTGAAAACCCGGAAAGGAAGCCGGGCACGTACGCCCAGTCCGAGGCTCGTGTAACCTTCGAAGCTGTTTGCCCAGGCCACCTGCCGGAAGGTCTGGTACCCCGAAACGTTGGTCACTTCGGCCTTATCCTTGGGATCGTACGTTGCGCTTCCGCTGCGGTCATAGGCCGGGGCGTTCACCGTCACCTGAAGGAACGCGCTGCCCCGCAACGGGACACTGAACCCTGAACCGTCCTGCACCACCGTTGGCACGTACCGGACGGTGTAGCCTTCCACCGGGCCGTTGAGGTCAACCACCATCCGGTCGAAGCAGTAGTGCTGCCCCGTCCTGACGTTGGTGACGGATGCGGTGCTCATGTCCCCGTCCATTTTGGCCAGGGACCCCCATACGAGCCCGCAATAGGATGTGGTTGCCGAGGCGGGCCCCGGAGCCAGGAAACCCAATCCGACAGCCATCAGAATGACTGCCAGCCACGTATGAAACTTCTTCATTGTGGGCCACCCTTCGAGTGATTTGGTAGCTCCAGCGTAGGAGTTTCACCCGCCCTTATTAAGGGTTGTTGCCGCTTCGGCACGGAACCGTTAAGGATGGTATTTTCCGGTCACGCAGGCGTAATGCCGCGGCCTTCTTCGCGGCTGCTGAAATGCATTTAACACCGAATCGGCACCGCGCCGTTATGCATAATAACGACGCCGGATGCCGCCGTTCGGGAGGCGCTAGCCTTCACACTCGATGCAGTACTTCATGCCGTTCTTTTCGCGCGCAACCTGGGACCGGTGCCGGACCAGGAAGCATGAGGAGCAGGTGAACTCATCGGACTGCTCGGGAACAACAACGACCGTCAGTTCCTCGCCCGAGAGATCCGCGCCGGGCAGGTCGATTCCCTCGGCAGTGTCGTTCTCCTCGACGTCGATGACGGCGGTCTGGGCATTGCTGCCGCGTGATGCCTGCAGAGCCTCCAGCGACTCGGCGGAAGACTCGTCGTCAGTCTTGCGTGGAGCGTCGTAATCGGTTGCCATAGCGTGGGTCACTTTCGTTGCTGCGCGGCACCATTTCAGGCACCTCAGTGAAGCAGTTTAGGGCATAACGCGGCCGCTTAAGCAATAGTGTGGCCAACCAGACAGATTGCGTCACTGCCTTCCGGGTTTAGGCTGGAAATGCCAGCAAACCACGTGTGGCCCCAAGGGAGGCAGCATGGCCGTCAAACTCAACCCCAAAGCCCTGACGAATGCGCGAAAGCTCATAAAGAGCGGAAAAGTGGAACGCGATGTCCGCGATGACTGGAGCGAGCACGCGCCGTCCACAGACGCCGAAAATGCGTTCATTGATAAGCATGGCTTCGCGGACTACGCGCTGTGGCATCTGGGCCGGGACGACGACGAGTCCGACGGCACAAAAGGCAGTGTCAGTTTTCCGTTCGGGGACTTTCGGAAAATCCACCGCTGCGCTGTCATTTCGCTGGAGAGCCGGGCCGCGCAATACGGGCACGACGACATCCGCGACGCCGCGAAGAAACTGCTGGAACTGATCGATTCAGACTGAGGCGCGTCGCGGAGCTTTCCCAATCCAAACAAGGAGAATCCTCATGAAGGCATGGCAGTTCACCGGAACAACAAGCCCCTGGAGTTGAACGAGGTCCCCGAGCCGCATGCAGGGACGGGACAGGTCGTCGTCGAAGTCAAAGCCGCAGGGGTCTGCCACTCTGACGTGACCGCCCTGGACGATGCCGGGTGGATGCCCCTTTTCCCCCATCTCCCGCGCACCATGGGGCATGAGAACGCCGGCGTGATCACCGAAGTCGGCGAAGGGATGGACCAGTGGAAAGTCGGTGACCGGGTGGGACTGGCGCCGGTCATGAGCGACGGCGACGCCATCGGCTACGGCAAATGGGACGGGGGCTTCGGCCCGAGGCTGCTGGCCACTGCCGACAACCTGGTCAAGCTTCCGGACGAGGTACCGTTCGATCTCGGCGCGATGGCAACCGATGCAGGCCTGACTGCGTACCACGCCATCATGGCCGTCGGTGGCGCCAGGGAAGGCATGAAAGTCGGCGTGATCGGACTTGGCGGGCTGGGCTACATCGGCGCGCGGGTGGCAGTGTTGGCCGGCGCCGAGGTATACGGCGCGGAGATCAACCCCGAGACGCAGAAACTGTCCAACGAGATCGGCCTGGCGGGCGTTGCAGGCTCAATCGATGCTTTCAAGGACAAGCACCTAGATCTCATCGTCGATTACGCGGGATTCGGAACCACCACCGCCGCTGCCATCGAGACACTGGCTGAGTTCGGCACCCTCGTCCAGGTGGGTATGGGCCGCCTCGAATCGAACATCAACACGTACCCGCTCATCATCAACCAGCTCACCATCAAGGGCTCGAAGTCCGGCACCAGGGAAGACCTCGCCGGGATCTACGAGCTCATGAAGTCCGGCAAACTGAACCCGCCGATGAACCTCATCACGCAGGCCGACATTCCGGACGCGATTGACAAGCTCCGCGCCGGGGGCGTTGTGGGGCGCTACATCGCCATCTACTGAACCGGAACAACGAAGGGCTCCGATCCGCGGGTTATTGAACCGCAGATCGGAGCCTTCACTTTGTCCCGCCATGTCCCCGTTGCCGGATGTTCATCCCCGGAGAGCAAGCTCAACGTGTCCCCGAAGACCACATATACGTTTTGAGGAGCATCTCCATGTCCACTCCCCTCTCCCGCCGCAATTTCCTCGGTGCCGGCGCCAGCGCCGCCGCGCTGGGTTTCGCCTTCGCAGGAGCAGGCAGCCTCGCTCCCTTCGCGCGTCCCGCCAACGCCGCTACTCGCAACGCCTTCGGTTACGGGACGCTGGTTGCGGACCCCAACGGCATCCTCGCACTGCCTGAAGGCTTCTCCTACAAGCTGCTGGCCCGCTCCGGACAGTCAGTGACAGCCGAGGGCGTCCACCCCTCCGATCCGGACGGGATCGGCGTTTTTGACGGTACCAACGGCGGTTCGGTGCTGATCGTCAACCACGAAAACAGCGGGTCCGAGCCTTTCCCTGTGCCAGTCGTCGAAGGCCTCACCTACGATCCCGGCGCGAAGGGTGGCACGTCCACCATTTTGGTGGATGCCGATGGCAACCGGGTGGGGCAGTACACCTCCGTTGCCGGCACCAACAACAACTGCGCCGGCGGCGTCTCACCGTGGGGCACCTGGCTCACGTGTGAGGAAACCGAGGCGCGCGCAGGCTCGGGCACCAACACCAAGGACCACGGCTACGTCTTCGAGGTTGATCCCACCAGCCGCGAGGCCAACGTCAACTTCTCCGCCATTCCGCTGAAGTTCCTGGGCCGCTACTCCCACGAGGCCGTCGCCGTCGACCCCGCCACCAGCCAGATCTACCTGACGGAGGACGCCGGAAACCCGAACGGCCTCTACCTGCGCTGGACCCCGCCTGCAGGTTTCACCCCCGGCAAGGGCAAGCTCCTGGCCCTCGCCCAGTCCACCGGCGGCGACGTCGCCGGCAGGCTGCAGGCCATGAAGGCTTTCCTGGGCTCCACCCACGTCAAGGACCTCTCCGAGGCCACGACGGTGGGCACGCGCTACACGGTCGAATGGGTTGACGTGCCGGACCGTGATGCCCGCACCACCTCAGTACGCAAGCAGTTCACCAACGATGAGATCACACGTTCGCGCAAGCTGGAGGGCCAGTGGTGGGGCGACGGCGGGGCGTACTTCGTCGCGAGCTTCGCTCGCACCTCCGACGGTTCGGTCAACGAACACGACGGCCAGGTCTGGCTGTACGACCCCGCAACTGAGACCATCACCCTGACCACGATCTTCGGTGTCAACACGGACCCGGACCAGGACGGCGCCTTCGACGGCCCCGACAACATCACGGTTGCACCGCAGGGCGGCCTGATCCTGGCCGAGGACGGCAACGGCGTCTCCCACCTGGTGGGCGTCACCAGCCAGGGAATGTCGTACCCGCTGGCCCGCAACGAGTACAACGACTCCGAGTTCTGCGGCCCGGCCTTCAGCAGGGACGGGAAGTGGCTCTTCGCCAACATCCAGTCCCCCGGATTCACCCTGGCCATCACCGGCCCGTGGACGCGTCCCTCGAACGCTTCCACTGCCGCTGCCAGCTGATATCCAGTAGGCCTGCTGCAGCCCTCCTTGGTTTGATTGCCGAGAAGTGGCTGCAGCAGTGTACTGGGCGGGGGACCAGCCGGAAAGGGCTGGGCAGCCGTTGAGAGTTGTGCCAGTATCACGCTATGCCGTACCCCCTGCGGCCTGAGGACCTGCGGGCCTGCCTCACGCACCCCCGCCGGACGGTGGCCACAGCCGTTGGACCTGTGGAGTATGCCGGCCGGGCAGGCTGTCGGCAAGGGATCCTGTCATCCGGTTCCAGCTGTGGCTTCTCCGTCATGCCACCACCCAGCTGCTGGGAATCGTGTTTTGGCGCTTCGGCCAGGCGTCCCCGAAGGACGCCGCAAACCTGGCTGTTCCGGGCGCTCGTTCCGCTGAACCTCAGGGCCATCGCCTGCCCCACCCTCATCATGCACGCCGCCCGGGACGCGACTGTGCCGCCAGAGAACGCCCGGCACGCCCGCGCCCGGATCCAGGGCTCGGAGCTGTACTGGATGGAGGGCTCCCATCTCGCGTTCTTCCTCGAGGAAGGGAACCCGCCCCCGCTTACGCACTCGAGTGGCTTAGGAGGAACCGCGCCCGCTAAGGCACCGCAAAAGGCGCAGCTAAGGGCGCCGCTAAGGGCGCCGCTAAGGGCGCCGCTATGGGCGACGCTAAAAAGGAGCAGGCTGGCCGAACCAGGAGCCCAGTGCGTCGGCAAGCCCGTGTTTGGCCCGGTCTCCCACCCATGCCACATAGCCGTCCGGTCGAACCAGTACAGCCCCGGGTGCCGTGACTTCTCCGAGCACCGGTAGTTCCCACGGTCCTTCGTGGCGGGCATCAATCAGCCGGACACGCTCTGGAAGTTGGGTGTGATCGAAGCTGCCGGGCCCGCCGAAGTTGAGCAAAAGGGGCCGTGCGTCGTGCAGCAGCGTGAAGACCCGCAGTTGATTGCCTTTGGTGATGAGGTCCAGATCGGGCATGCGGCGTCCCAGAAGCGGGTGGCCCTCGCCGACGTCGTAATGGATGTCCAGACCCGACTGCATCGCGGCGAACCGCCGTCGCGGCTCGTCCATGCTGAGGAGCTCGGAAATGACTTCGCCCACGGCCTGGATGCGGTCGTCAGAGCGGCGGAGCGCTGTCTGGGCCATCGTGTTACGCAGCACGCGTGCGGCGACCGGGTGGCGTTCGGAATGGTAGGTGTCGAGAAGGCCCTCAGGGGATATCCCGTTGACCACCTGCGCCAGCTTCCATCCCAGGTTCACCGCATCCTGGACGCCAATGTTAAGGCCCTGTCCCCCGTCCGGCGCGTGCACGTGGGCGGCGTCACCGGCCAGGAGAACCCGCCTGTTTCGGTATGCTGCGGCCTGCCTGGTCGTATCGGTGAACCTGGAGATCCAGAGGGGGCTGTGAACCCCAAAATCTGTCCCGCACACTGCGATCAGCGCTTCGCTGAGGTCCTTCAGGGTGGGTTCGGCCGCGGCCCCTACCCGCTCTTCGGTCACCATGACCCCCACAGGCCCCTCATCCTTGTACACCACCTCGCCGTCGCGGATCTCGTACTCCAATCTTCCGAAGGAATGGATGCCAAAGGCATCGCGATGGATGCCCCAGTCCGGCTCCTGGGCCATCTCGACCTCGGCTATCAGGCTGCTGGTGGTCGGGTCCCACCCCGGAAACTCGATGCCGGCCGCTTTGCGGATGAGGCTGCGGCCGCCGTCGCAGCCGGCCACATAGTCCGCACGCAGCGTCCCGCCGTCGGACAGCTCGACGTCGACGCCGGCGTCGTCCTGTGCAATGCCCGCAACTTCACGTCCGCGGTAGACCGTCACCGGCAGTTCGGCGACCCAGCCACCGAGGATGCGCTCGATGTGTTTCTGCCACAGGCCGAGCCCGTAGGGATGCCTGGTGGGAAAATCGCTGATGTCCAACCGGTTGTGCGCGAACCCGGCGACCTGGGCCACCTGCCCCTCTGCGAGGAACCGTTCGGCGATTCCGCGCTGGTCAAAGACCTCGATGGTACGTGAGTGCAGCCCACCGGCGCGGGCACCTGGAAGGTCCTGACTGGCGCGCCGCTCGACAACTGCGACGTCGACGCCGGCCAGCGCCAGCTCCCCCGCCAATGTCAGCCCGGTCGGGCCTCCCCCGGCAATCACCACCTGGTGCCCGGTCATCGCCGCGCTCGAGTCCGCGTCCGTACGTCCCGCTCCATTTCGCCACTCCTGTTCCCTGGGTTCCGGCTTTTTGGCGATTATGGCGCACGAAGCGGGTCTTGCCGCAAGCCCCGGTGCCGGCGATACATTGGAACTAGGGGGAGTTGTTGGATGTGTGGATGGTAGCCGGTGCGGGGTGCGCACCCGCGGCCGCGTACACACGCACCCAATCCACCCGCATTTCCCCAGGACCGTCAGCAGTGGCATCCGGGAACCAGTCAAGCTGGAGCGTCTGATGCATCGGGCCCGGAGGCTGGTGCGCCGGATTGGTATCCTCGAACCACTTCACGCCATCCACATACCCGGCGATCCCGGCAGGCGACCAGTCCACCGCATAGTTGTGGAACCGGGACACGTCCAGGGCCTTGCTGGCTGACGTTTGTGAGTTGCTGCACGAATAGTGCTGGAAGGACTCGATTAAGTTCCAGTTACCGGTCGTTTCCGCGTAATCGATCTCGCCGTCACACGGCCAATTCCCGCTGTCCGGCCACAGGATCGACACCAGGTGATACTCGTTGTCGCCCGAACCCGCAGCCCGGACCTCCCACCGGCCGTACTTCTGCCGCGCGAACTTCGCGCTCACTCCGGCAGTAGTGCCGTTGGGGCTTCCGGTCATGACCATCCTGGAGCCGTCCACAGTAACCTGCTGCGGACTCCGAACGCCGTTCCCGTTATGGCCGGAGCTGTCATGAACGGACCATTTGGCAGCGTCCGGCGCCCCCACATAATTGAACTCGTCACCAGCTGTCGGTGTGCCCCAGCCAAGCCTTGTCGCGGCCGAATCCGTTGCGGGAGCGGTTGAGGTGGGATCCAAGTCCGGAGGCGCGCACGCCGGCAATGCCAGGCCGGCCAGGACAATGATCACCCGGAATATCTTCATTGGACGTTCCACGCGTACGGCTTGACGTTCACACGGTCATAGTAAGTTCACCAGGACGGCAGCACCGGCAGCGGACCGTCGACATCAACATGCTCGGCGTCCCCGCGTGCCAGCCACTGAAGCAGGCCTTCGCGGTCGGAAACAACGCGCAGTCCGCCGTCGCCGATGACCCACTCGTCACGTTCTTCGGTCACCAACGTCATGCCCGGGGCACCCTTGGCGCGCAGTGACCGCACAACGGATTCAAGGGCATTCAGGAGCGAATCCGGATCGGCCTCCTCAATGGTCCAGGCAGTGTCGAGGTCATGGTGATGCACCACCACCTCGGCGATCCGGAGGGCCACAATGGACGTGGACGGCACCGTTTTGCCACCCACCTGCACTTCCGTTGCCACGAGTTCCCCGCTCAGCCGCTGGGCCTGCTCCGCAAAGTTCCGGGCGGACGTCCGCAGCTCGCCAATGAGCTCCTCCCGGGGCAGTACAGCTAAGGCGGCGATCTCTTTCGAGCGGGCCTCGCTTGAGGCATAAAGGGGACGTTCCTCGCCGGAGGTCGCCCAGTCGATGAGTTTTACCAGGGCACGGCTGTTGGAGGCGAGGTGCGCGATGACGTCGGCCCGCGACCACCCCTTACATAGCGAGGGAACGGTCATCTCGTCATCGGCGAGGGACTCGACGGTGGCCAGCAACATGTCCGTCTCCCTGCCGAGGCGGGACAGATCCGAGTGGAGGCGTGCGGGGTTGATCATTGTGCCAGCCTACCCACGAGCCGCTACCCGGACCACCGTTCGGCCGCTGCTGTTCCATACCCAGATCGTCTGGACTGAGACGGGATCGCCGACGGGGCCGCGCACCACATAAACGGTCGTTTGAGAGCCGCAGCATATAAGTACCCCCCGGGCGGAAAGCCGGACATTCCCCTCATATGGCTTGCGTCACACGTCTGTCAGGCTGGAGGCACTCGGAGGACGGCCCTCGGATCCTCCCGGCGCCGCATGCCTCCACTTTGCTCAGAAAGGACTGGAGACCATGTCACAACCGCACGCCGTCATAGCCGAAAATCCACAAAAGGAGGCGCGTACGGCAAATTGGGTCGCCTTCGTCATCTGCACGGCCCTCCTGTTTGACGGGTACGACCTCGTCATTTACGGCACCGTCCTTCCGGGACTGCTTGCGGACCCGGGCCAGATCGGCGCATTTGACGCAGTCGCCGCCGGCCTTCTTGGCTCCTGGGCCCTCATTGGAGTCCTTGTAGGCTCACTGATCTGCGGCATAATCGGTGACTTCTTCGGCCGACGCCGGCTGATGCTCCTGGGCATTGCCTGGTTCTCCATCGGTATGTTCGTTACGGCATTTGCCACCACCGTCCCGGCATTCGGTGCCTTGCGGTTTATCACCGGACTCGGCCTCGGAGTCGTCATCGCCACTGCCGGCGCCACCATGGCTGAATTCGCCCCCGCGGGAAGACGGCAGTTCTACAACGCGATCGTGTACTCCGGGGTCCCGGCAGGCGGGGTCCTGGCATCGATCCTGGGCATCCTGTTCCTCAACAGCATCGGCTGGCGCGGGTTGTTCATCCTGGGCTCGCTCCCATTGGTCATTCTGCTGCCCATCGCCTGGTTCAAGCTCCCGGAGTCGCCCCGGTGGCTGCTCTCCCGTGGCCGTGAGCAGGAGGCCCTGGCCGCCGCACAACGTACCGGCGTCCCCCTCATCGAAGAACGGGTGATCCTGGAGGTCGGTGCCGCGCCACAGAAGACCGGCTTCGCCGCCGTCTTTTCCCGGCAGTTCGCCGTCGCATCCGTCCTGCTGGCCCTGATGTCCTTCTCCGGCCTGCTGCTCACATATGGACTCAACACCTGGCTGCCCAAAATCATGGAGGGCTACGGCTATGGGCGGACATACTCCCTCTTCTTCCCGCTGGCCCTGAACCTTGGCGCGGTGGCGGGCGGCCTGCTCGCGTCCCGCCTGGCGGACAAGAGCGGACCCCAGCGGGTCATCGCCGCCACCTTCGCGCTGGCGACCATTTCCCTGGCACTGATGACCTTCAGTTTCCCGCTGCCGCTGCTTTTTGCCTTCATTGCCCTCGCAGGCGTGGGAACACTTGGCACGCAGGTACTGGTTTACGGCTTCCAGTCCAACTACTTCACCACCAATGCCCGTGCGGCCGGCGTTGCCTGGTGCGCCAGCGTGGGCCGGCTCGGCGGGGTCCTGGGCCCGATTATTGGAGGCTGGCTGGCAGCTGCCGGCATCGGCGGTTCCACGGCTTTTTACATTTATGGGGCGGTGGCACTCTTCGGCGCTGTGGTCACGGTGCTGGTACCCCGCCAGCGGAAGCTTGAGGAGGCCGAGCACAAAGTCGAGGAGATCGCCGAAGGGCGGGCAAAGGACAGCAGCCCTTCTGAGGTACTTCGCTAATGGGCCCCAGCCGCCCTGGCATGATTACATCTATTGCATAACCTAGTAGGGCTTATTATGGTTATTATTTGAATCAATAAGCCTGGGGCGGCATCGCCGGGGCCGGCTAGCTGAAGGACGGCAACACTGTGGACATCCGGCAACTGAACTACTTCATCGCCGTTGCCGAGGAGCGGCACTTCGGCCGTGCGGCCAAACGCCTTCATATGGCCCAGCCACCTCTCTCCCAGCAGATCCGCCAACTGGAAGACCTGATTGGAGTCCAGCTGTTCAACCGCACCACCCGCAGGGTGGACCTCACGGCGGCGGGGCAGCTCCTTCTTGACCGGGGACGTCAGATAGTCAATGACGTAGCAACACTTCAGGCGGACGTGTATCAGGTTGGAAAGGGCGCAACCGGCGTCCTGCGGGTGGGCTTCTCGGGCTCGGCAACCTATGGCGTCATGCCGCAGGTTGCCCGCCTTGCCAAACAGCTGCTGCCAGGCCTGTCCCTTGCCCTGCACGGCGAAATGCTCACGCCGTCCATGGAAGCGGGCCTGCGGAACGGTACCCTGGACGCCGCGTTGCTGCGGCCCCCGGTCACAGCACAAGATATCGACTACCGGACTGTGGCCCGCGAGCCACTCGTCGTGGCGCTTCCCTCGTTCAGTGCGCTGGCCGTGGATCAGCCCGTGGCGATGCACGAACTGCAGGACCAGGACTTCATTGCCTACCCGCCCGAATCCGTGCTCTACCGCACCACCGCCGATCTCTGCCGCCAGGCGGGTTTTCAGCCGCGCATCACGCAGGTGGTCGGGGAGACCTCGACGATGCTGGCGTTTGTGGCGGCAGGAGGCGGGGTGGCGGTCATGCCCTCCAGTGTGCAGGCCTTCCAGCTGGAAGGTGTGGCCTACCGGGCAATTGAAAACGTTCCGGATGTGGAGCTCGCGGTCGCCTGGATGCGAGGCCACCACTCGGCGCTGCTCAAAAACTTTCTGGACGTCGTCGTCACCGCCACCGCGGGACCGACGGCGCCTGCCCCCACGTCCGGCACCCCGCCGTTTCCTACTGATGAAAGGCTTCCCCGCCCATGAAGATCGCAGCCATTGAGGCGATTCCCTACTCGATCCCCTATCTTCATCCTCTGCATTTCGCTTCCGGTTCCGTGCACGAGGCAGACCACGTCCTGATCCGGCTTCGCACCGATGATGGTGTGGTGGGAACCGCCGATACCCCGCCGCGCCCTTACACCTACGGTGAGACGCAGAAGTCGATCGTGGCGGTGGTGGAGGACATTTTCGCGCCGCAGCTGATCGGCGTCGACATTTTTGACCGGGAGAAAGTCCAGTCAATCCTGCACCGGACCGTTCACAACCAAACCGCCAAGGGCGCCGTGGACATCGCCCTGTGGGATGTCATCGGCAAGACTCTGGGGCAGCCGGTGACCAAGCTGCTGGGCGGGTACACCGACTCGCTGCGGGTCTCCCACATGCTCGGCTTCAAGCCTGCCCAGGAGTTGCTCGCCTTGGCGCTGGAGTTCCGCGGGACCTACGGCATCAACACGTTCAAGCTCAAGACCGGCCGCCGTCCCCTGAGCCTCGATATTGAGGCCGCCCGGGTTCTCCGGGAAGGTCTTGGCGAGGACGCTGAGCTGTACATGGACGCAAACCGCGGGTGGTCCGCCAATGAGGCCGCCGAAGTGCTTCGCCGCACGGCGGAGTTGGGCCTGCAGTTCCTGGAGGAGCCCGACGACGCCCGCGAAGTCCTCGGCCGACGTCGCCTGGTGACGAACTCCCCCATCCCCATCGCCGCGGACGAGTCTGCAGCAAACCTTGGCGAGGCCGCCCGGGAAATCCTGACCGGCGGTGCGAACCTCCTTGCGGTGAAGACGGCCCGGTCCGGTTTCACCGAGGCGGCGAAAATCGTCGGCATGGCCGAGGGGATGGGCATCGACGTCTATATCGGCAATCAGATCGACACCCAGGTGGGCACGGTAGCCTCGGTGGTCTTCGGCGCTGCCTTCGCCCATTCGGCCAAACGTGCAGCGGAGCTGTCCAACTACCTGGACATGGCCGACGACCTCCTGGCCGAGCCCTTGGCCATCACCGGCGGGCGGATCCGTGTTCCCGAGGGTCCGGGCGTGGGCACCTCTGTTGATGAAGAAAAGCTCTCGCGCTACCGCACCGACCGCTAGCAACCTCTTTACCGAAAGGACATTTCATGAAGTACCTGGTCCATATGGACGTAAACCTGCCCAAAGACCTTCCCGACGCTGAAGCCGCGGAGATCAAAGCCACGGAAAAGGCCTACTCCCAGGAGCTGCAGCGCTCGGGCAAGTGGCCGGAGATCTGGCGGGTGGTGGGGGAATACGCCAACTATTCGATCTTCGACGTCGATTCGAACGACGAACTCCACGAGATCCTGCAGAACCTGCCGCTGTTCCCTTATATGGACATCTCCGTGGTCCCGCTCGCGAAGCACCCTTCCGACATCAAGTAGCCAGCGGCGCTAGAGCCCTCTGGATCGGGCCGTGTTCCGGGTCAGTCCTTGGCCCGGAACACGGCCGCGAGCTCGCTGCGGGAGCGGATTCCCATTTTCCGGTAGAGCCGGGTCAGGTGGTACTGCACGGTCTTCTCTGCCAGGAACAGGGTCCGGGCCGCTTCCTTGTTGGTGGCGCCCCCCGCTACCAGTTCGGCCACGGCGCGTTCCTGTGCCGTGAGCTGGAGGTGGTGGTCTCCGACGGCGGTCAGCACGGGGTCGGCAGGGTCAGGCAGGTTCCCGACGTCGAGCCCTGTTGCCTTGAGCTCCCGGTCGCACCGTTCCACGTACGTGGCCGCGCCAAGGGAATCGTAGAGGTCCCTGGCGGCCCGCAGGACCGAGGAGGCCAGGCGCCGTTTGCCTGCCCGGCGCATGCTTTGGCCGAACGCAAAACTCACCCGGGCCCGCAGATATGGGCGGTTGAGCCCCCTCAGGTGGCCCAGGGATGCCTCGAAATGCTCCCTGGCAGTGTCGGGGTCCCCCTGTGCAGCCACCAGCCTGCCCCTTGCCCAGGCCATCCGCGCCATATCCGAGGGGACTTCCCGCTCGCGCGGCACGCGCTCGAACGCCGTGAGGAACGAGTCGGCTGCGTCGAGCTGGTCAGTCATGACCAGGGCGTTGACGTAAGTGTCCTGCCAGGGCCAGAAGGACACGCGTTTCTCCGTCCACGGGTCCAGCTCAGTCAGCGGCTGCAGGACAGCCAAAGCGCCCTCATAATCCGCCCTCGCCTCGTGGAAGCGGGCACGGGCGAGGACTGCCGGCACCTGCATGGCACGATACGTTCCTGGCTGCACTGCCGCCTGCGAAACGTAGTACCGCGCCCTGTCCCAGTCTCCCCGCATGGACCAGAGCTCCGCCGCTGTCCAGTAGAGCAGCGGCCGGATCAACGGCATACGAGACGTCTCGAGGCGGACGGAGGCACGCGCCACCGTGGCGGCCGCCGCATCCCAGTTGCCGAGCACCAGGTGGGTGCGGGCCAGCCAGGCCTCGGCCCACAGCGAAATCCGCATCGATCCGCCCCGGTACTCGGTGGGAGCCGCGGACTCGAAGTTCGCGAGCGCTGTCTCAACGTTGTCAAGGCGCAGTGCCAGCCAGCCCGCGCCCATCTGCACCCGCTGTTTCTGGGCGTTCTCGGCAGCATGTTCGAAGGCCCGGTGGTAGGAGGCTTCCGCCTCGGAAATCCGGCCCTGTGCATACAGGCCCAGCCCGTAGATGGCCTCTGATTCAATGTGGGCGGGCGTTCCCGGCGGGGTAAGCTCCATGGCCCGTTCTGCCCAGGTGGTAATGACCGGGCCGTCCCACGAGGCCACCCCGTGCAGGACAAAGCGCTGCGCCACCTGCGCGGCGGCCGATGGATCGCGCTGCGGGTTGGAGGTGCGCCAGGCCATCTCCAACTGCGTCTGCGCGCTGTCGTTCTGTCCCGACGCGGTGGAGAGGTAACCCAACACCGAGGAGCGAAGCGGCGACGGCGGCAAGGCGTCCACTGCCGCAGTCCACATCTGGGCCTGGGCGATGTTGCCCGAACCCACCAGGGCATCCACCGCCCTCAGGAGCCTGTCGTTCCGGGAACGGATGTCCTGGGAAAGCCTGGACGCGGAGAACAAGGCTGTTGAGGCGTCCTGCCACGCCCCAATGAGGGCTTGGCGTCGGGCAAATTCCTCCAGCTCCCCGGCCAGGGCCTCGTCCGCTCCGGGGGTTGCGGAGACCCGGTGGCCCCACCGTTCGCCCTCAGGCTGCACGGCTTCAGCGGCCAGCCGATGAAGGGCAATGCGCCGACTGGGAGCGATCTGTTCGTAGATGGCGGCATCGGTGCCTGGTTCAAAGAACACGACGGCGGAACGTGCCTGGTCAACGCTCAACCCGAGCAGCCCGGCACGGTGCCCCTCGTCGAGTGCCTCCATAATGGGTTCCACTCCGCTGACCTGGGAAACCTCTGCCATGCTTCCGGCGCGCCCGAGCACTGACGCCGCTTCCGCGACAGCGACCAGCCCCGGGGACGCTGCTGCCAGGACACTTCGCACCCGGGCACGGACACGGGACGTCGGAGGCAGGGAAGGAAACCAGGTCTGCCAGGTGTCCGCCGGCAGCTCACGGAGCAGCTCCACGATCGGTTGGGCGACTCCCTTGGTGTGCTGGACCAGGCCGTGCGCCGCGGTCGCGCTGAGGTCGAGGCCGAGCATCCTCCGCGCGAGGTCCTGAACCTGCTGTGGGGTCAACGGATCAAGCGGGATACGTGCCACTTGGTGGCCCGTCAGGAAGTCCAGCACACCGCCGGGGACACGTGACGCGTCATCGGGGTTGAGGGTAAGCACGAACAGAATCCGTTTTCCGTACAGCCGGCGCATGACGAAGGTAAGGATGCGCAGGCTCTCCACGTCGAGTTTGTGGACGTCATCGACGGCGACCACGACGCTGCCGTGGGCCTGCAGTGCTTCGAGGTGGGTGCTGAGGGTGGAAGCGTAATTGACCACCCGGGCGGCGGTGAGCTCCGGAACGGGGCCCGCGGGCAGCCCAGGGCCGCCGTCGTCATCCTTTGCCGAGCGCAGCGGCGACGTGAGCATGAGCTGGGAGTACCCGGCGAGCGGGAACTGTGCCTCCCATTCGTCGCCCATGGCGGACAGCACCCTGACACCACGGGCCACCGCGCGGCAGTGCTCAAGGAAGAGCTCCAGCACGGCGGTCTTCCCGGAACCTGACGGACCCGTGATCACCACTGACCCTACTTTGCCCTTACGGACCGCGCGGAGGATCTCCAGCAGCTCCTCAAAGACCCCTGCCCGGCCGACGAGAGGAAGGCCCTCCGCACCGTCGCCTTGCATGGACCCCGCCGTCATGGCCGCAACTTTACCGGAGCCAGCCGGCCGGACCTGACGGCGGGCATCGTTCACAGCGCCTTAGCCCAGGTCCCCGCCGGCGACCGGGAGGATGGAGCCTGTCAGGTATGACGCCTCATCCGAGCCGAGGAAGACGATGGGGGCGGCCTGTTCATCCAAAGTCCCGTAGCGCTTGAAAAACGACGAGTCCACAGTCTGGTCGACGATCGTCTGGTACCAGGCCTTCTCCGTGGCGGATTCGGCCTCCGGCCCGCGCTTGACCTTGCGGGCCGGGGCCTCGGTGCCGCCGGGGGCTGTTGCCACCACGCGGATGCCGCGTCCGCCTACCTCCATCGCCAGTGACTGGGTCAGGGCGTTGACTCCACCCTTCGCCGCCGCATATGGCACGCGGTTCATCCCGCGGGTGGCCACAGAGGAGACGTTGACGATCGTGCCCGAGCCCTGCTGCAGCATGGCCGGGAGAACGGCCCGGCAGCTCCATAGGGTGGGAAAGAGCGAGCGGCGGATTTCTTTCTCGATCTTTTCCTCGTCGTACTCTTCGTAGGGGCGGGCCCAGATGGTGCCGCCGACGTTATTGACGAGCACGTCCACGCGGCCGTGGGCGGTCAGTGCCGCGTCCACGGCCTGTTGTGCTCCTGCGAAGGTCTCCAGGTCCGCGGTCACGGAGATGGCGGAGCCTCCCGAACCGGAAGCCTGGGCGGCCGACTGGATCGCCTGGGCCACCTCATGGACCAATTCGGCCCGGTCAACGAGGACGACGTCCCCGCCCTCGGCCCCGATGCGCTCGGCCACCTTCTGGCCGATGCCTTGGGCGGAGCCTGTTACAACAACTACCTTGCCGGCGTACCGGCCGGGACTAACGAACTGTCCGGCGTATGGCTGCGCCATCAGCGGCCGGCCTTGGCATCGATGGCGCCGGCCATGGTTTCCTTTGCATCATGTGCGTGGACCATGATGACCTCCCGGACCCGCGCTTTGTCATGGCGCTCAAAAGCGTCAACGATATCGAGGTGGTCCTGCGTGACCCGCTCGAAGATAGGGGTTCCCGCTTCGAAGGCCGCGGCCATCTGGGCGTGGACGTCGAGCCGGCGGTAGGACTCGAGCAGCATGGGGTTGTCGCAGACCATGAAGAGGTATTCGTGGAACTCTTCATTGGTCCGTGCGAACTCATCCGGTTCCTGGACGGTGCCGGCCGCTACTGAGCGCGTGGTGGCTTCGGCAAGCCGGCGGAACTGCCGCAGTTGCTCATCGCTCAGTCGGCCCAGCATCAGCTCGCTCACGGCAAGCTCCAGGCCCATGCGCGCGTCGAGCTGGGCGAAGCTGTCCTCCTTCCGGAAATCGAGCCGGCCGGTTTCCAGAGACGAAACTGCCTCGCTGCGGCTCATCGTGTCGCCTTCTGAGGCAATCTTCTCTGCGGGAACCGGCGCACCCGTTTCCGCGTCACCGCCGGTGGTTTCCTTCGGGGCAAAGCGCTCGAAGTAGAAGTTGGCGGGCTTGATACCCTCGGAATCCAGCCACTTCGACACCGCGTTGACCATGGGAGGCGGACCGCACAAGTAGATGTCGACGTCGCCGTCGAACAGGTGCTTCGGCTCGATGATCTGGGTGACATAACCCGTGTGGGGAGCAGATGTGCCCGGCTCGGAGGCGATGTAGTCCCACGTGAATCCGGGCAGCTTGGCTTCATAGTCCCGCAGCCACTCGAGGCCGACGATGTCAGCCTCGCGCGTCAGGCCATAAATGAGGTGGACCGGTACCGACGGCGGGTTCTCGGAAAGCTTCTCGAGGATGGACAGGAGGGGGGCCAGGCCGGTGCCGCCTGCCAGGAGAAGCAGGGGCCGCTTGGGCTCACGCAGGAAGAACGAGCCGTAGGGACCCGTGAACTCGATAGTGTCGCCCACCGCTGCCCTGTCCCGCAGGTATTCGGACATCGCGCCCTGCGGCGTCACCCGCACCATGAACGACGCATCCTGCACCTCTGGGCCGCTGCTGAACGAATAGGAGCGCTCCGCGTCCGTTCCGGGGACTTTGATGTTGACATACTGGCCCGGGAGGAAGGCCAGGGCGTCCCGGTTTTCCGCCTCCAAGGTGAAGGAAACTGTGGTTTCCGAGTGCTTGTTCAGTTCCTTCATGGTTGAGGTGAAGGTGGTGGCTCCCGTTTTGGCCGATTCGGACGTGGCGGGGATTTGGATGGCGAGATCCGATTCGGGGACCGCCTGGCAGGTAAGCATGTAGCCCTTTTCGAGCTCGTCCTCGGTCATTGCGTCGTCGATGTAGTCGCCCGGATCGAAGGAGCCGGAATCGCAGAAGGCCTTGCAGGTGCCGCACGCCCCGTCCCGGCAGTCCGATGGAATGTTGATGCGTGCCTTGTACGCGGCGTCCATCACGGTCTCGTAATCGCCGACCTTGATGACCTTGGTGACGCCATCCTCGAAGCTGAGGGCTACTTTGTGGCCCATGGTTTCCTCCTGGCTGGGGGCGCGTCGACGCGACCCGGGGTAGTGCGGATGTGCCCTACGGGCACGGGTTTGGAAACGGCCAAGGCCGGTGCCGGGCAAATGCGGCACCGGCGCGGGGCCGTCAGATCATGTAGACGTCCACTACGTGGTGGATGTAGTCGTTCTTGAGGACAACCTTCTTTTTCATGATGACCGGCTCGGCGCCGGCGAGGTCGACCGTGTAATAGCTGGTGCCGAAGTACGTGTCCGTGGTGTTGTAACGGAAGTACAGGGTGAACCAGTTGAAGCGGACCTTCACCTGGTCGCCGTCGTGCTCCATGATTTCGACGTCGGTGATGTTGTGCCCGGTGCGGGGCTCCGGCAGGGAGGTGGCCGAGGACCGGTCCGTCTTGATCCGGAAGACGCGGTCCTCAATGCCGCCTCGGTTGTCATAGTAAATGAGCGAAATCTCGTTCTGCGGGTCCTCGGTCAGCCGGTCGTCCACGTCCCATGCAGGCATCCAGAACTCCGAGTCCGGGTGGTAGCACTGGAGCCACTCATCGAACTGGCGGTCATCCAGGAGGCGGGCCTCCTTGTAGAGGAAGGCGCGGACGGTTTCGAGGGTGGCGATCTCCTCGGCGCTCTTGAGCGCCGCAGCGGGCTTTGTCAGGTTGGTCATGGGTTCTGCGCTCTCTCTGGTTCCACGTGGTCCGGGTCAGGCGGTGACGGGAACGGTGTCCAGGGCGGAAAGCTCTTGTTCCGCGAGGGCCCGGTCCATCACTTCCTTCCAGTACCCGTGCTGGATCGGGTAGAGCCCCTCGTCCTCGGTGCGTACCCCGGAAGCGATGACCCTGGTCATCCCCAGTGCCTGGGCCTGCTCGTCAGGGCCCGCGATCTCGTGGGTGGATCCGCGGGTCATGTCGTTCCAGGGCGCCGAGGTGGCCCAGTAGGTTTTGTTGCAGGACCGGAACTCTTCGAGGTCATCGGGAGTGGCCATGCCGGTGGCGTTGAAGAAGTCCTCGTACTGGCGGATGCGCTTGGACCGGTTCTCCTGTGATTCGCCCTTGGGGGCGATGCAGTAGATGGTCACCTCGGTCTGGTCCGCGGAGATGGGACGGAAGTGGCGGATCTGCGAGGAGAACTGGTCCATGATGTAGACGTTCGGGTAAAGGCAGAGGTTCCGCGAAATGTTGATCATGAAGTTGGCCATCTCCTCGCCGTACTTGGCGACGAGCTCCTCACGGCGGTCCCAGAGCGGACGGTCCTCCGGGTTTGTCCATTCCTGCCACAGCAGCAGGTGACCGTGGTCGTAGGAATAGAAGCCGCCCTTGACCTTGCCCCACTTCCCGGCGTCCATGGCTTTGGTCTTGTTTGCGGAGTCCCCGGCGGTGCGGCGGGCCGTGGTGGCTGCGTAGTTCCAGTGCACTGCGGTGACATGGTAGCCATCGGCGCCGTTCTCGGCCTGTACTTTCCAGTTGCCGTCGTACGTGTAGGTGGATGACCCGCGCAGCACCTCCAGGCCCTCCGGGGACTGGTCCACGATTGAGTCGATCACCTTGGTGGCATCCCCCAGGTGCTCTTCGAGCGGGAGGACGTCAGCTTTCAGCGAGCCAAAGAGGAAGCCCCGGTAGGACTCGAAACGGGCAACCTTGGTGAGGTCGTGGGAGCCCGCTTTGTTGAAGGATTCCGGGTAGCCGGCATTGCGGGAGTCTTTGACCTTCAGCAGTTCACCGGAGTTCTTGAACGTCCAGCCGTGAAAGGGGCACGTGAATGTGGTGCGGTTGTCTGTCTTCCGGCGGCACAGCATCGCGCCGCGGTGGGAGCAGGCGTTGACGATGCAGTTGAGTTTTTCGTCCTTGTCACGGGTGATCATCACAGGGGTGCGGCCGATGTTGGTGGTGAAGTAGTCCCCCACATTGGGGATCTGGGATTCGTGGGCGAGGTAAACCCAGTTGCCCTCGAAGATGTGCTTCATCTCCAGTTCGAAGATCTCTTCATCAGTGAAAATCTCGCGCTTGGCCCGGATGACGCCGTTTTCACGGTCGTCGATCACGGCGTCGGCAAGGACCTCGCGGACGTGGGTCATGTTCTCGGTCATGGCTGCTCCTTCATTGGAGAGTGCTGGACGGATGGCTGGTGGTCCGGGCAAGCGCGCCGTACGCCCAGGACGTTTGTCAGCCAAGTCTTGCCTACCGTGACAGCTCTCACATCAGGCAAATACCTAGGTTCGACCAAGGGGGTCTTTATGTCCGCTTTTTGACAGAAAACCCTCTAAATCGATATTTGTAGCGTCCTTATTTGAGACCTACGATGAACAGACATCACCCCAATATTCAAAGAGGAGTATGGACATCACCATGACCGAGACCCAAGCAGACACCCGCAAAGAGGACGAGGGCACTGCAGTCGAAGCCGGCTCCAAAGCCACTGAACGCTTCACCGCCTCAGGCAAGCTCGCCCGCCTGGACGTGCCGAGGGAAAGGGTAAGCCTGCTGGCGGGAGCACTCATCAAAGCCGCCAACGACATCGTCGTCGAACACCAGGTCACCTACGAGGAATACAACGCACTTAAAGCGTGGCTCATCAAGGTAGGAACTGATGGGGAATGGCCGCTGTTCCTCGACGTGTGGCTGGAACACACTGTGGAGGACGTCAACTCCCAGGACCGCCCCGGCACAGTGGGCACCATCGAAGGACCTTACTACGTACCGGGCTCCCCCGTGCTGCAGACCCCGGGCACCGTCGAAATGCGTGAGGACGAGGAGGGCACCCCGCTGCACTTCAGCGGCCGCTTCACCGATACGGACGGCAACCCCATCCAGAACGCCCAGGTGGAGATCTGGCACGCCGACAGTGCCGGGTTCTACTCCCAGTACGCGCCGGGCCTCCCGGACTGGCTTTTCCGGGCCACGGTCAAGGCGGACGACGACGGCCGCTTCGTCATCAACACGATGCGCCCTGCGCCGTACCAGATCCCCACGGACGGGGCCTGCGGGCAGCTGATCAACGCGGCAGGCTGGCACGCCTGGCGCCCGGCCCACATCCACATCAAGGTCTCCGCGCCGGGATTCCAGCCCGTAACCCAGCAGCTGTATTTCCCGGGCGACCCGCACAACGCGGACGACATCGCCTCGGCCGTCAAGCCTGAACTGATGCTCGACCCCAAGCCCCGCACGGATGGCGGGGCCGGCGAAGAAGTGGTCTATGACTACGTCCTCGCCAAGGAAGGCCAGCACAAGTAGGAATTACAGGTAGGAATCGGTGCCGGCGCCCAGGCCCGGCACCGAAGGCGCTCTGGAGTACAAACTCCAGGGCGCCTATATTTTGTGGAACACCGTTGCCAGGAGCCCGAATGCTGCCATCACGCAAGGACCCACCCGCCGTCGTCCCCCATGCGGGAACTGCTGCGGCACATGTACCCCAGCCCCTGCTGGAACGCCCGGGTGTCCGCCCCGCAGGCGTGCGCCAGGTCTTCCGTGATCTGGGCCTTCCCTATGTTTCCAACGGGGTGATCGGGCTCATTTTCTCCGCGTCCGGCCCGATCGCCGTCACCCTGGCCGTGGGTGCGGCGGGAGGACTTACGGAAGCCCAACTCGCGTCGTGGGTTTTTGGCATCCTTTTTTCGGGCGGTGCAGCCACTCTGGTCATGTCTCTGCTCTATCGACAGCCTCTGGGGTTCGCCTGGTCCATTCCCGGGACGGTGCTTCTGGGTCCCTCGCTTCAGCACCTGTCCTTTGCGGAAGTGGTGGGTGCCTTCTTCACATCCGGACTTCTCATCCTCGCGCTCGGTGCCAGCGGAGTGGTGCGCCGGATCATGGCGGTGGTCCCGATGCCGATAGTCATGGCCATGGTGGCCGCCGTCTTCCTGAAATTCGGCACGGACATCGTCATCTCAACACAGGCGAACCCCGTGGTGGCCGCCCCCATGGTGGTCGCGTTCCTGGTCCTCACCGCAGTCCCCGCCCTTGGCCGGCGCGTCCCCCCGGTGCTCGGCACCCTTGTGGTCGGATGCATCGCCGTCGCGGCAAGCGGTCAATTCTCGCTCCAAGGGGGCGGTCAGGTTCTGGCCGCCCCGGTCTTCACCCTCCCCGAGTTCACCTGGGCCGCCCAGCTCGAACTCGTTGTGCCGCTGGCCATTACCGTGCTGTTCGTTCAGAACGGCCAGGGCATCGCAGTACTTCGCGCAGCCGGCCACAATCCCCCAGTCAACGTCTTCGCCATCGCATCGGGCGCGTTTTCCCTGCTCAACGCATGCTGCGGCGCTGTTTCGGCTTGCGTGACGGGCCCTACCAATGCCCTCATGACGTCCACAGGAACAAGGCAGCGCCAGTACACCGCCGCCGTGGTGTTCGGTGTCCTGGCCGTGGCATGCGCCCTCCTGGCTCCAGCCCTGACCCGGCTCATGCTCGCCACGCCGAAGGAATTCATCCTCGCACTGGGCGGCATTGCGATGCTGCGGGCGCTTCAGCAGGCCTTTGTCACAGCCTTCGCCTCAGCCTTCACCCTGGGGTCCCTGGTGACATTCGTCGTGACCATCTCCGGCATGAGTCTTTTCAACATCCACCCGGCGTTCTGGGGCCTCGTTTGCGGTTACGCGGTGTCACGCCTGCTGGAGCGTGCCGACCATGCAGGGTCCTGGCGCCACCGTGGCCAGCCGCCTGGTAAGTAAAGGCTGAGGTGGTTCTGTCTACTGAAACATTCTGTGGCTGGTTGAAAGCGGCAATACGCTCAACTTCACCATCGCGGTGGTGCTGGGCCAGGCATTGCAAGGGCTGATCTTCGGACCCTTCGGGGCCTTCACCGCCGAACTCTTCCCGACCGAAGTGCGCTATACAGGCGCTTCGCTTGCCTACCAGAGTGCCTCGACCTTCGGCGCAGGCTTCACTCCCGCGCTGGCAGCCGGGCTGGTGGTCCTTGGCGGCGGCAATCTGGGTCTCCTGGGCTGGGCGTGGGTCGTGACCTTCGTGGTTGCCGCCGTCGCCGTACTCCTGACCAGGGAAGGCCGGAGCCGCGACCTTGCGTCGATTTCCTAACCCGTATTGCATCTGGGCAAAGGCCCCTCGGGTCAAACGCGCAAGGAAGAAACCAGGACAATGAGCGCTCCTCCATCCCGCAGGAAGATAGCCGAGCGCCTGCTGCCCGGTAACGTCGAACCTGATCCTCGCTTCACACTGGCCAATGAACGGACGTTTCTGGCATGGATACGTACCTCTCTGGCGCTCCTGGCGGGGGGTATCGCCATCGAAGCCTTCACCTCAAATCTGTTTCTGGAACCAGTCCGTGAGGGCCTTGCCGTGGTTCTACTGCTGCTGGGGATGCTGCTGAGCGCCGGCTCCGCAGTGCGATGGGTCCGGGTGGAGCGGAGCATGCGTCAACAGGAGCCGCTGCCGCTGGCGCTCACTGCTCCCTGGCTCGCGGGGGCAGGGGCGCTGGCTGCCGCCGTTGTTGTGCTCTCCATCCTTTGGCGATGACCGGATGAAGCCCCGCAGGCGGCCAGCAACGAGTCACGGCGACGCGGGGCTTCAACCGGAACGGACCTCTCTCGCCAGGGGAAGAACGATGATGGCCCTGGTCGTTGTGAGCGTCATTTTCCTGCGCTGGCTTCCCCACCACGGATTTCCGGTCCTTTTACCGTTTGGGGTTGCCATTGCGGCTGCCGCAGGCATCTACCTCAACCAGAGCCAGCGCTACCGCTCTGGTTCTGAGGGCATCACACGGGAACGAATTGACGCCGATATCGCTGGCGTTTTCCTGACGGCTTTCCCCTGTGCTGCGATTGGCGCACTGGGTACGGGAGTCGTCCTCGCCGCGGGCTGAATGGGATGGTTCGCCGAACTGCTGGCGGACGAAGTTGGCAGCGTTGCCCGAATAGAACTTCGACCCACCGCGGCCTGTACGTGATGTCGGTGCCGACGTTGTCACCACATCAGCGGAGGACCCCGCATACTGCCGGGTCTGTGGCCTCGGCGGGCAGGTCCGGGGTCAGTTCACTGCCGCCTTCAGGGTCACTGAAGTTGTAGGTTCCGTTGCCGTCGTAGTCCAGTCCGTGAATGACGAGCACGCCTTCGCCGTCCCGGATGGCATCGGCGATCTGCTTTGCCGTGCCGAGGCCACCCGCGCCGGGGTAACCTGTCCCGGCTACGTCGGTGAATTCGATGTTGTTCCGGCTGTAGTTGAACATGCCGTCATGGGAGACCGGGAACCGGGCGACGTCCAGGAAGCTGGCCGGCGTTGTGTCCCCGGTGGTGTTCAGGGAGACGACCACGGGACCGTAGGCCGGTATTCCTTCAACAGTGTTGAGTCGCCCGTCCCTGTTGGTGTCCAGGGCCAGGGTCGGGCACTCGTTCAGTGCGTCGTTGCCGTAGTGGATGTGCTGGGCGTGGGGTGCATCCGGGGTAAGTCCCTCGGCGTGGACCTCGATGTGTTCAATCTTCTGGTTCTTCACCACCGCTGTTGCGGTCCCGGATGCGCCGGAATTATTCAACTCAGTGAGCACAGCATTGAGCGTCACCGACTTGTCTGTCGCTTTGCCGTTTTGGGCCAGGACAGGCCCAGCACCCAGTGATACTGCGGTAAGTACCGCCGCTGCTGCTGCTCCGCTAAGGGCCAGCTTCGAATTTCTTTTCATGTTTGTTCGCTCCCTATCCCAGGGGCCACCGATAATTTCGATGGTCGAATGTGATTCGCACCACAACGGCGGGGAGATGGGCGCAGCGCCTACCTTTTTTCGCCCTTGGCACTCCCGGCATGCCGACAAGCGGACCATCAGCCAACGGGCCCCCGCTTACAGGGCCACCGAGGGAGGGGCTGTGGAATTGCGGACTATCAAATGCGTGGCAAGTTCGACCCGATGCGAATCCAGGACTTCCCCCCGGGCCTGGCGGAGAAGCGACCGCAGCGCTGCACGTCCCATCTCCTCAAGCGGCTGGGCGACGGAGCTTAGTGACGGGACGGCTTCCTGGCCCTGGGCTGTCCCGTCAAAGCCGATAAGACTGATGTCCTGGGGAACCCTGATACCTTGGCGGCCTGCCTCGCTGAGAACACCCAACGCGATGCTGTCACTCCCGGCAAAGATAGCAGTGGGGAGCTGGTCCAACTGGAGCAACGCCTTGAGCCCCGCGATTCCGCTTTCCCTGTGGAATCTGCCGCCGGAGACAATGTAGTGGGGCTCGACTGGAACGCCTTGAGCCATCAGGGCGGCCATATACCCGTGCAGCCGCGCCTGGTTGCATTCGGCCCCTGGTATCCCGCCAATGTACGCGATGCGCCGATGCCCTAACTCCAGCAGGTGTTCGGTCGCGGCCTTGCCACCGGCCCAGTTGGTCGCTCCTACGCTGACCACATCGGCTGAGGGCGGATTGAGCGGGTCGATGACGACGACGGGGATCTTGCGGCGCCTGAACGCATGCAGTTGCGCCTCACTGAAGGCGGACGTGACCACGATCATCCCCAGCCGGCCCTCGTCCAGCATGCGCTGGGCGCGGCGCTCCGGACTGCGCGGGCTCGAAGTTGCCTTCCCCGTGACGCTTATAAGAATCTCAACGTCGGCACCCGCCGCACACTGCAGTACCCCGTTGAGAACCTCAATCATGTAAGCGGAGTCAAGTACGTCAATGACCACCTCAACGACAGTCCCGGCCTCCTGGCTGGAACGGCGCTGCAATGGGGACTGGTATCCCGCCCGCTCCAGAGCAGCCAGGACCCGTGCCCGGGTCTCCGGCGCCACATCCTCACGGCCGTTCACCACCTTCGAGACCGTTGGGGCCGAAACACCAGCCTGGCGCGCCACAGTTGCAAGCGTCGGTTTTGCCCGTTCTGACACTTTTGTCGCCATACGTTCGCAGCCTTTCGAAATGTTTCGTTGTTTCATTCTGCAGAAGTTGCGCGCCGTTGGTCAAGCGCCGGAACGTAGGCCGAAAAATAAGTCCCCGATTGCTCTTGACCTCTACTAGCCCGGGCATTTAGTTTAGACCGTGATCCAAATCACCTTTTCGAAATGTTTCGAAAGATAGATGATTCGGAGCTCAAGCCCGCACATTTGCAAAGAAGCAATTTCAGATGGAGAAGCAATGAAGCAATCTCAGACCTCCCGTCGCTCTTTCCTCGCCCTGGCTGCCCTCACTCCCTTCGCCGCCATGACGGCCACTGCCTGCGGGACGTCGGGACCGGGTACCTCCAGCGCCGCAGGCGGCGGCGCCAGCATGTGGTTCCTGTCCGGTGAGCCGAACCAGACCACTATGCAGAAGGCCGTGGACACGTTCAGTTCGGCGAACCCTAACGACAAGATCGCCGTGACCTACTTCCAGAACGACGCCTACAAGACCAAGATCAAGACCGCGATCGGTGCCGGCCAGGCCCCCACCATCATCTACGGCTGGGGCGGCGGCACCCTGAAGACATACGCCGAGGCCAATCAGGTCGACGACCTGACCAGCTGGTTTGACGAGAACAAGGACCTGAAGAACAAGTTTTTCCCCGCCTCATTCGGCGCAGCCACCGTCAACGGGAAGATCTACGCGCTGCCCAACCAGTACGTCGCCCCGATCGTTCTGTTCTACAACAAGGAACTGTTTGCGAAGGCCGGCGTTCAGCCGCCCAAGACCTGGGACGACGTCATGTCGTTGGTCAAGACCTTCAACGAGATGGGCGTGGCTCCATTCTCGCTTGGCGGACAGTCGCGCTGGACCTCCATGATGTGGCTTGAGTACCTGCTCGACCGCATCGGGGGCGCCCAGGTATTCACTGCCATCTTCGAGGGCAAGCCCAATGCCTGGATGGATCCCGCAGTGATCGAGACCGGCACCAAGATCCAGGAGCTCGTCTCCGCGGACGGCTTCATCAAGGGTTTCTCCTCCATCGCTGCAGACTCCAACGCGGACCAGGCGCTTCTGTTCACGGGCAAGGCAGCCATGATGCTGCACGGTTCCTGGACCTATGGCGCCATGAAGAAGGGCGGGCAGAACTTCGTCCAGGACGGGAAGCTGGGCTTCGTCCAGTTCCCGACCGTTGCCGGCGGGAAGGGCGACCCCAAAAATGGCGTGGGAAACCCTGCCCAGTACATGTCGATCTCCTCCAAGGCCACCGATAAGGAAAAGGAGTCGGCCAAGAAGTTCTTCAAAGACGGCATCCTGACCGAGACGGTCATCGATACCTACATCAATTCCGGATCCGTCCCCATTGTTAACGGCATCGAAGCCAAGCTCAACACGTCACCGGACAAGGACTTCCTGAATTTCGTCTACGATCTGGCCAAGAACGCCCCGAACTTCCAGCAGTCCTGGGACCAGGCACTGAGCCCCACCGCCGCAGAAGCCCTGCTGAACAACATCGACCAGCTGTTCCTGAAGTCGATCACGCCCCAGCAGTTCGCCCAGAACATGAACGCCACCCTCGGAAAATGAGTAACGCCGTCTCCACCGTTCGAAAGACTGCCGTTCCGGGCAGGACTGACGGGAAGCAAAGCGGGCAGCGCAGTGCTGCACTCGCGTGGCTGAGCGTGCCTGCTTTGTTCTTCTTCCTGATGTTCGCAGTCGTGCCGCTGGCCGGTGTCCTCATCCTGAGCTTCAGCAGCTGGGACGGTATCGGTGCCATCGGGTCAGCGGGACTGGGCAACTGGTTCTCGGTGCTGGCGGACCCGGTGCTGTACAGCTCCCTGGGACTGACATTCCTGATCATGATCGTCTCCTGGCTGGTCCAGACGCCCATCAGCCTCCTCCTGGGTGTCTTCACGGCAGGGAGCCAGCGCTACCGGGCCGCCCTGGCAGTGCTGTACTTCCTGCCGCTGCTGCTCTCATCGGCAGCAGTCGCCATCGCTTTCAAGGCCCTCCTGGATCCGAACTTCGGCCTGGCCACGGGCCTGGGACTCCCTTTCCTGGCCCAGGACTGGCTGGGAGTCCCGCATCTGGCCGTGGGTCTGGTGATCTTTGTGATCGCCTGGCAGTTCGTACCGTTCCACACGCTGATTTACCAAGGCGGCGTGCGCCAGATTCCCAAGTCACTGTACGAGGCAGCGGAAATCGACGGGGCGGGAACAATCAAGAAGTTCTTCCACATCACGCTGCCCCAGTTGAAATACACCATCATCACCTCGTCCACGTTGATGGTCGTAGGGTCGCTGACGTACTTCGACCTGATCTTTGTCCTCACCGGCGGGGGTCCAGGAAACTCCACGCGGATCCTGGCCCTGGACATGTACCTGAGGGGCTTCCGGGCCAACCTCATGGGCCCGGCCAGCGTCATCGCCGTCATTCTCGTACTCATCGGCCTTGCACTTGCCTTGTTCCTCCAGCGCCTTGGAGGCAAGGACAAGCAGGGCAGCCAATTGGAAGGTATGTAGGGTGAGCACCGTCCTGAAAAACAGTATGGAGGAAACTCCCGTTGGCTCCCGGTCCGGATCCGCAGCCCCCAAGCGGGGATTCGGCTCCCGGATGAGGCGGCCCAACGTCCCTGCGGGGCTCGGCGGCTGGATCTGGCTTGCCATCATCATCATCCCGATCTACTACGTGGTCATCACCAGCCTGAAGACGCAGGCGGGCTACTTCGGCCAGAATCCGTTGGCGCTTCCTACTGCGCCGACCCTGGAGAACTACCAGATGGTTCTTGAGGCCGACTTCGCGAAGTACTTCATGAACAGCACGATTGTCACGCTCGGTGCCGTCATCCCGACGGTACTGGTTTCCTTCATGGCCGCGTTCGCCATTGTTCGGGGCAAGGGCAGGTTCCTCAAGCTGGTCAACGGCTTGTTCCTGATGGGACTGGCCATACCCCTGCAGGCAACGATCATCCCGATCTACCTGATGATCATCCGGCTCAACCTGTACGACAGCCTGCTCGCGCTCATGCTTCCCTCCATTGCCTTTGCCATCCCGTTGACGGTCCTGATCCTGTCCAACTTCATCCGCGACGTTCCGAACGAACTGTTCGAGTCGATGCGGCTGGACGGCTGCAGCGAATGGCAGACAATGTGGCGGCTGGCCCTGCCCCTGACCCGCCCAGCCATAGTGACCGTCGCCATCTACAACGGCCTGCACGTCTGGAACGGATTCCTCCTTCCGCTGGTCCTCACCCAGAGCCCTGGCCTGCGCGTCCTTCCACTGGCCCTGTGGACCTTCCAGGGCGAATACAGCGTCAACATCCCGGCCGTGCTTGCGTCGGTGGTGCTCAGCACCCTCCCAATCCTGGTGCTCTATGTGGTGGGCCGCCGCCAGCTGCTCAGCGGCCTCACCGCCGGCTTCAGCAAATAGCACCGGGATTTTTACGAAAGGACATACACATGACCACCGCAAGGCCCCTTCGTGTCGGCATGGTGGGCTACGCCTTCATGGGAGCAGCCCACTCCCACGCCTGGCGCACTGCACCACGGTTTTTCGACCTGCCGCTGCAGCCACAGCTCACCGCCGTCGCAGGCCGGAACGCCGGCAGCGTACGCGCCGCGGCAGACAAGCTTGGCTGGGAGTCGATTGAAACCGACTGGCGCCGCCTGATCGAGCGCGACGACATCGACCTGATCGACATCTGCACGCCCGGCGACACTCATGCCGAGATTGCGATCGCCGCCCTTGAAGCGGGCAAGCATGTGCTGTGCGAGAAGCCGCTGGCGAACTCCGTGGAGGAAGCGGAGCGCATGACCCTGGCAGCTGAGACCGCTGCCAAGCAAGGCGTTCTCTCGATGTGCGGCTTCAGCTACCGCCGCACGCCGGCCCTGGCCCTGGCCAAACGGTTCGTGGAACAAGGCCGGCTGGGCGAGCTGCGGCACGTCCGGGCGCAGTACCTGCAGGACTGGCTCTCGGATGCCGATGCCCCCATGACCTGGCGGCTGGACAAGAGCAAGTCCGGGTCCGGCTCCCTCGGCGACATCGGGGCGCACAGCATCGACGCTGCCCAGTGGGTCACCGGGCAGAGGATCTCCGGCGTCTCGGCACTGCTCGAAACCTTTGTCACGGAGCGCCCGCTCGCCGGCGACCTCATCGGCCTCGGCGGCCACGGCGACCTCAGCAGTGACGCGCCCCGCGGGACGGTCACCGTGGATGACGCCGCTATCTTCAGCGCAAAGTTCGACGGCGGCGCCTCCACCTCGGGCGCGGTAGGCGTCTTCGAAGCCACTCGATACGCGCTGGGCCGCAAGAACGCCATGCGACTGGAACTGAACGGCACCAAGGGTTCCCTCGCCTTTGATTTCGAGGAAATGAACGTGCTGTCCTACTACGACGCAGCGGAGTCTCCGGACGCCGGATTCCGGCGGATCTTCGTCACCGAGCCCGAGCACCCGTACGTCGGCAACTGGTGGCCCACCGGCCATGGCTTGGGCTACGAACACGGATTCACCCACCAAGTGGTGGACCTCGTCACCGCCATCGGCCAGGGCCGCCAGCCGGAACCGTCCTTCGCGGACGCCTTGCAGGTCCAGCGGGTCCTCGCGGCCGTGGAGGCCAGTGCCGCCAACTCCAGCCAGTGGCAGAAGGTCTGAAGTGATCACAGGACAAGGAACCCCGATGACACGACCCATCACGCTTTTTACCGGCCAGTGGGCCGACCTGCCATTTGAAGAGGTGGCCCGGCTCGCCGGCGAGTGGGGCTTTGACGGGCTTGAGATCGCCTGCTGGGGTGACCACCTGGACCCGCGCCGCGCTGCCGAAGACGACAACTACCTCCAGGGCAGGCTGGACATCCTGGAGAAGAACAACCTTAAGGTCTTCGCCATCGCCAACCACCTCACCGGACAGGCGGTCTGCGATGACCCCATCGATGAACGGCATCAGGGCATCCTGTCTGCGGAAATCTGGGGCAACGGTGAAGCGGAAGGAGTGCGGCGCCGGGCCGCCGAGTCGGTGAAGGACACGGCACGGGCTGCCGCCCGCCTCGGCGTCAAGACCGTGACCGGGTTCACCGGCTCTTCCATCTGGAAGGCCGTTGCCATGTTTCCGCCCGCCTCCGAGGCCATGATCGACGCCGGTTACCAGGACTTCGCGGACCGCTGGAACCCCATCCTGGACGTCTTCGACGAGGTGGGTGTCCGTTTCGCCCTGGAGGTCCACCCGTCCGAAATCGCCTACGACTACTGGACCGCCAAGCGCACCCTGGAGGCCATCGGGCACCGCAAGAGCTTCGGCCTGAACTTCGACCCGTCCCACTTCATCTGGCAGGACCTGGATCCCGTCATGTTCCTGCAGGACTTCGCGGAGCACATCCTCCATGTCCACGTAAAGGAATCCATCCGCCAGCTCGATGGCCGCAACGGTCGGCTGGGCTCCCACCTGCCCTGGGCAGACCCGCGGCGCGGCTGGGACTTCGTCACCGCAGGGCACGGGGACGTGCAGTGGAACCGGATTTTCCGGACCCTCAACGCCATCGGCTATGACGGCCCCACCAGCATCGAATGGGAGGACGCCGGAATGGACCGCCTCATTGGAGCCCCGCAGGCGCTGGCCATGGTCAGGGAACTGGCCCGGATCGCCCCGCCTGCAGCCGCGTTTGACGCAGCCTTCACCAGCCGCTGACCGACTTTGCCGGTCCTCACCGGCCGCCAGCCAACAAAAGGAAACCCCGAAATGACAGAACGCAAGAATGCCTTGGTGGTCCGTGGCGGTTGGGACGGCCACCAGCCCTACGAGGCAACCGAGCTCTTCATCCCCTACCTCAAGGACAACGGCTACGACGTGCGCGTCGAGGAATCCCCCAAGGTCTACGCCGACGCCGAATACATGGCTGGGGTGGACCTGATCATGCAGTGCATGACCATGACCACCATCGAAAAGGACGAGTTCGCCGGGCTGCGCGACGCAGTGGAAAACGGCACCGGCCTGGCCGGCTGGCACGGCGGCATCGCCGATTCCTACCGGAACAATTCGGACTATCTGCACCTGATCGGCGGCCAGTTCGCGTGCCATCCCGGCAAGCACCCGGACGAGTGCGTCGGCGAACAGTCGGACAACTACGTGCCCTACACCGTGAACATGCTTCCCGCAGCCGCGGAGCACCCCATCACCAAAGGCCTCACCGACTTCGACCTTGTCACCGAACAATACTGGGTGCTCTCGGATGACTACATCGACGTCCTCGCCACCACCACGCAGAAGGTCCGGGAATGGGACCCGTGGAACCGTGAAGTCACCTCACCGGCCATCTGGACCCGCCAATGGGGCAAGGGCCGCATCTTCGTCACCACCCCCGGCCACCGGGTCGAAATCCTCCAGGACACGAATGTCCGCACCATCATCGAAAGGGGCCTGCTGTGGGCAAGCCGTTGAAAGTCGGAATCGTTGGCTGCGGAGCCATCATCGCGCAGTACCTCGCCAATTTCCGCAAACTCAACCAGATTGAGCTGGTGGCCGTGGCCGATCTCGACCCCGCACGCGCCCAGGCAGTGGCCGATGACTATGAAGGGGTCCGCGCCGTCTCCGTGGACGAACTCCTCGCGGCGGACGACGTCGAACTCGTCCTGAACCTCACCATCCCGGCGGCGCACGCCGAGGTGGCACTGAAGGCCATCGCCGCAGGCAAGAGCGTATACGGCGAGAAACCCCTTGCTGCCACGACTGCCCAGGCACGCCAGGTGCTGGACGCAGCACGCAAAGCGGGAGTCGCCGTCGGCTGCGCCCCCGACACCGTGCTGGGCACGGGCATCCAGACGGCCCGCAAAGCCATCGATGACGGCCTGATCGGCGCGCCAATCTCCGCCTCCGCCACCATGGTCACGCCGGGCCATGAGCGCTGGCACCCGAATCCCGACTTCTATTACCAGCCCGGTGGTGGTCCCCTTCTGGACATGGGCCCTTACTACGTGACCGCCCTCGTTACTCTGCTGGGCCCCGTCGTCTCGGTGGTTGGAGCCGCAAGCCACACCCGCAGCGAACGCACCATCGGCTCCGGCCCCCGCCAAGGCGAGAAGGTCCCAGTTGCCATCGATTCCCACGTCACCGGCGTCCTGGTGCACGCCTCCGGTGCGCTCTCAACCCTTTTTATGAGCTTCGACGCCGTGAAGTCCAAGTCGCCGAACATCGAGATCCACGGTGAACGGGGATCCCTGGTTGTGCCGGACCCCAACCACTTTGACGGCGAAGTCCAGCTGTTCGCTCTGGGCGCAGACGCCTGGGAGACCCTACCGGTGGCCGCCGGATACGTGGACGCCGGACGCGGCTTCGGCATCGCCGACCTGGCCACCACTGATCCTGGCGCTGAGCCGCGCGCGGGAGGCACCCTGGCCTACCACGCCCTTGACGTCATGGAATCGGTCCTCGAATCAGCCCGCACCGGCAGCGCAGTACCCATCCGAAGCACTGCTGAACGGCCGGCAAGCGTCGAACTGACCGTCCTGACCGACCGCGTGGGCGCGCTGCAGGCCCAGGAGGCAACCCGATCATGATCGAAACGGCAAGCACCCCTGCTCCAGATCACGCGAACAGCAGCCGGAACATCGCCGTCGTCGGCTCCGGCTAATTGGGCGGCGGGATGGCGCAGGTCCTGGCGCTCGGCGGAGCACGCGGCGGACGCCGATGGGACACCCGGCGATGACAGTCGACAGCTAGCGACCGCCTTCGAGCTTCCTGCTGCGCTGCTCGTGCGCCATCGGCCCGTAGGGGTACACCCCGACGCGCGGACTGCTGACCTCTGTCAGCCGTTCCAGCTCCCCCGGCGTGAGCGCGAGGTCCGCTGCCGCCAGGTTGTCGGCGAGTTGGGCAGTCGTCCGGGCGCCGAGGATCACCGAGGTCACGGCAGGGCGGTCCGCCAGCCATGCCAGCGCCACCTGCGAGGGACTCACGCCGTGGCGGCCGGCGATCTCCTCCACTTCGTCGATGACTTCCCACGTGCGGGCGTCGGCGTTCCGGGCCTTCCACGCCTCCATGCCGCGGTCGGGGTTTTCACCCAGGCGGGTGGCACCGGTGGGCGGGGCATCACGTTTGTACTTGCCCGAGAGCCAGCCGCCGCCCAGTGGCGACCAGGGCAGCAACCCGATTCCGGCGTCAAGCGAGGCCGGCACGATCTCGGATTCGATCTCGCGAACCAGCAGGCTGTACTGCGGCTGCAGAGTCACTGGGGCGTCCCAGCCGTGGGCTTTGGCCAGGTGGACGGCCTTGGTCAGCTGCCAGCCGAGGAAGTTGGAGAATCCGTAGTAGGCGATCTTTCCGCTGCGGACGGCGTCGTGCAGGAAACCCAGGGTCTCCTCCAGCGGCGTGACCGGGTCCCACGCATGGAGCTGGTAGAGATCGATCTGCTCCACCCCCAGGCGGCGCAGGGAGTCATTCAGCGCCCGGGTCAGGTGCCGGCGGGACGTGCCGACGTCGTTCGGGGCCGTCCCCATCGGGAACCTGCCCTTGCTGGCGAGCACCACTTTGTCCCGGTCCTCCGGCCGGTCGGCCAGCCAGCGTCCGATGATCTCCTCGGAGACGCCGGAACTGTAGACATCGGCGGTGTCTATGAAGTTGCCGCCAGCCGCGAGGTAGTCGTCCAGGATCGCGCGGGACTGCTCCTCGGTGGCTTCAGCGCCGAAGGTCATGGTGCCCAGCGCATAGTTGGAGACGACGGCACCGCTGTTGCCCAGTGTGCGGTATTGCATGGAGCTCCTCATTCTTCGGGGTCAGTCTTCGGTGGGGGTGGTGCGGTTAGGGTACGAAGCCCGCCAGCTATGCTCGGGGGCGAAGCCCAGCAGGCGCTTGGCCTTGTCGATCGAGAGCATCGTCTCGTGCTCGCCCAAATCCTTGACAACCTTGACGTTGGGGAAAACCTCAGCGGCCAGGCTGGCACTCGAGCGGCTCATCACGGTGTCCTCGTTGGCGATGATAAATGCCTCGAAGCCGGGCTTGGCCTTATCCAGAGCGCATGCCACGGCCTGCGCGCCGTCGCGGCCATCGATGTAGCCCCAAAGGTTCCACTTCCGCAGCGCGGCGTCGGCGTCGAAGGCAGGGAATGCCTCGTAGTCCGCCGGATCCATCACATTGGAAAACCGCAGGCCGGTGATGCTTAACTCCGGGTCCCAACGCGTGAACTCGACGGCCATCTGCTCTTCAAGAACCTTGACCAGCGAGTATGTGCTTTCCGGCCGGGCCGGATATTCCTCATCCACCGGGATATAGGGAGGGTCGACGTCGAACGGCAATCCCAGCACCGTCTCGCTGGAGGCATAGACAATCTTCTTGATCCCTGCCCTGCGGGCCGCCTGGAACACGTTGTACGTTGCCAGCATGTTGTTCTCGAACGTGGCAGCGTCTGGCGCGATACCCGGAGCGGGAATGGCCCCCAGATGAACGACGGCGTCGAACCCGGTGTGCCTGTCGTCAAGGCCCATGAACACGTCCACCACCTGGCCGTAATCGCGCAGATCCACCACCGTGAACCCGCGCCCACGCTCGCCCGTGCGGTCCAGGTTGGTGACCTCATGACCGTCCTGGCTCAGCCGCCGAATCACGCTCCGCCCTAGTTTTCCGCTTCCTCCGGTAACAACAACTCGCATCGATACTCCCTCAATAGGGCCCAATCGTTCCGACCGGACGTTCTGGTCAAAGCTCGTCAGGCCAACCCTCTTGGCGAGGCTGACCCGGGATGAGCGTAGTTCATCCACCATAGAACGCAGATTAGGTCCCTCGCATGGCCCTCTGGGTCCTAGGAAAGCCAGACCCCCCCATTCCGGATCTTTGACTTCGCGCTAAGGGCGGCAAGGCATATGGTCCGGTATCGGTAATGTCCCGCGGTCAAGGCTCGCGTGGGGTCGCAGGGCCGTTGCCCCGAACTACGGCCATCGTGAAGTGTGAGTCCCGGACCGGACAATGGAATGCTGTCGTGAGCCGGACTTAAGCCGGAGGTAATAGCCATAACTGGAGCCTCCTGTCAGATTCGAACTGACGACCCCCGCTTTACAAGAGCGGTGCTCTGGCCAACTGAGCTAAGGAGGCGCACCCACATTGGGGTGTGCGCGGCAACGGCGCTAGATAAGGTTAGCCCAAGTCCTGCCGCTGGTAAAAACCGCAGCCCCGGGCGGTGCGGACAAAAAGGTGGAAGAGAAAAGGACCCGCCCCCGGAACAGTTCCGGAAGCGGGCCCTTTGCTGACGAAGAAGGCTTAGGCCTTGGCGTCGATTGCGGCCTGGATGTCAGCGTTCAGGTCCGTGGTGCCATCCCACTTCTTGCCGTCAACAAAAATGGTGGGCGTGCCGGTGATCCCGGTGTTCGCGGCCAAATCAGTCGAGTACTTCACGTAGGGGCGGAAGGTCTTGTCATCAACACAGCTGTTGATATCCGCGCCGATGTCCGAGGCGAGGGACTTCAGTTTGTCGTCCGACAGGCCGGCCGAGCCTTCCTTAGGCTGGTTGGCGAAGAGCACGTTGACGTATTCGGCGTACTTATCCGGTGCCTTATCAGCCACGCAGGCCGCTGCGTTGGCGGACCGTGAGGAGTAGTTGGTGGTGGACTGGCGGTCCAGGAAGCCCAGCGGCCGGTATTCCATCGAGATCTTGCCTTCATTGCGAAGGCTCGTGAGGGCTTCGTTGTAGGTGGTCTCGAAGCGCAGGCAGACGGGGCAGATGAAGTCGATGTAGGCAACAACCTTCACGGGCTGCCCTGCTTCAGCTTCGGCGCCGGGAGCCACCACGGGGTTGGGCAACGTGGCTGGCTTGGCCGGAAGGTTGGCCATGTCCACGGTGGCAGCGTCCGTCTTCTTTACTTCGGTGTTGGCCAGCAGGGTGACGCCGCCGTTGACGTTGGCGCTCGCAGGGACAGGTCCCTTATCCGCAATCGGAGTGTTCTGCTTGATGCTGGTGGTGACCACCAGAGCCACAATCGCGAGGATGGCGATCACCGCCACCACGATGCCCCAGCCGATGAGCTGCTTGTTGCGCTTGTCCTTCTTCAGCTGCGCCTCCCGGATCAGGCGCGCCTTCTCGCGGGCTTCCAAGGTTCGCTCAGCTTTGGACTTACGTATTTCATTTGCGGGGCTCATGTGTTCCTTGGCTCGATCGACATAGGGGGACCACTCTGTGGCGACTCCACCATTTTAGGGCAGAAAGCTGGGAGCTTGCGCTTTCAAGTATTTCGTCCTCTTGACCAACGGACGAATAGCCCCGAAGATTCCATCCTATTAGGGTTGCTTAGAGGCACAAGCAACCCCAGGGGGCGCAATGCAATCACCTGTCCAAGAAAAACCGGCATCCGGAACTGAATCCGACCCGGCCGAGCACCGCCACGGCAATGCCACCAAATACGACTTTATGGTGGTCTCCAACAGGCTGCCCGTCGACCGAACCGCGCCAGGCGAGAGCGGCGACGACGGCTCCGGCTGGCGCCGTTCTCCCGGCGGCCTGGTGACGGCACTGGCACCCATGATGACCAAGACCGACGGCGCGTGGGTGGGCTGGCACGGCGCGCCGGATGAAACGGTGAAGCCCTTCAGCCACGGCGGCATGGACCTGGTCCCGGTGCAGCTGAGCACCGACGACGTCGAGCTCTATTACGAGGGGTTCTCCAACGCCACACTGTGGCCGCTGTACCACGACGTCATCGCCCCGCCGGAGTTCCACCGGACCTGGTGGGATGCCTACCGCAGGGTCAACAGGAGGTTCGCCGACGCCGTCGTCCGCCATGCCGACCAGGGCGCAACAGTCTGGATTCAGGACTACCAGCTGCAGCTGGTGCCGCGGATGCTGCGCGAAGCGCGGCCGGACCTGCGGATTGGATTTTTCAATCACATCCCGTTCCCGCCGCCGGAAATCTTCGCCCAGCTGCCGTGGCGCCACGCCATCATCGATGGCCTCATGGGCGCGGACCTGGTGGGGTTCCAGCGGCCCAGCGACGCCGGCAATTTCATGCGCTCCGCCCGCCGGTTCCTGGGCGCCAGCGTTAAGCAGCAGCAGGTACACGTCAAGGGCCAGGACGGCAAGCTCACCCACATTGCCCGGGCCCAGGCCTTCCCGATTTCCATCGACGTTGCCCACATCACCGAACTCGCCAACAACCCGGAGATCATCGAGCGTGCCCGGCAGATCCGGCAGGACCTCGGCAACCCCAAGACGATTCTCCTGGGCGTGGACCGGCTGGACTACACCAAAGGCATCCGGCACCGGCTCAAGGCGTACGAGGAACTCCTTCAGGAGGGCAAGCTCAAAGTGGGTGAAGCCACACTGATCCAGGTGGCGAGCCCCAGCCGCGAACGCGTGGAACAGTACAGGCTGCTGCGCGAGGAGGTCGAAGGTACCGTCGGCCATATCAACGGCACGTACGACACCATCGAAAACACAGCCGTCCGCTACCTGCACCACAGCTATCCCGTGGAGGAAATGGTGGCCCTCTACCTGGCCGCCGACGTCATGCTGGTGACCGCACTGCGGGACGGCATGAACCTCGTGGCCAAGGAATATGTCACTGCCCGCAAGGACAACGACGGCGCCCTGGTGCTCAGCGAGTTCGCGGGCGCGGCGGACCAGCTCAAACAGGCGCTGCTGATGAATCCCCACGACATCGACGGCCTCAAGGACACCATCATGCAGGCCGTCAACATGTCCCCCAAGGACGCCGGCCGCCGCATGCGGTCCATGCGCAAGCAGATTCTTGAGCACGACGTCGACCACTGGTCAGCTGATTTCCTCAACGCCCTGAACGAGAAAGTTGTGCGCGATGACTCCTGACGCCCGGCACGCCAAGGGCCCGCTGACCCTGTCCCCCGAACTCCGTGAGGCCCTGCGGCGGATCGCCCGGACGGACCACCTGCTGGTGGCCATGGACTTCGACGGCACCATCGCCCCAATTGTTGACCGCGCCGGAGACGCCCGCCCCCTCCAGCGCTCCGCTGCGGCCTTCGCCGGGCTGGCTGCCCTGCCGCGTACGACGACGGCGCTCATCTCGGGGAGGGCCCTCGCCAGCCTGCGCGCAGTGGCTTCGCCGCCCGTTGACACCCTGCTGATCGGCAGCCACGGGGCCGAAGCCTGGCTTGGTCCGGGCTCCACAGAGCTCACGCTGGATGAGAGCCAGCGCAAGCTTCTCGCCGAAGTCCGCGGTGTCCTCGAGGACATAGTTGAGCAGGCGCCAGGAACCCTGCTGGAGGACAAGCCGGCGGGCGTGGTCCTGCACACCAGGCTTGCTACGGACGATGTGGCAGAGGATGCGGTGGCTGCTGCCCGTTCGGTGCTTCAGGAGCGCAAGGGGGTCTTCCTCAAGAACGGCAAGCGGGTCCTGGAAACATCGGTGGTCAACGCTTCCAAAGGCGAGGGCCTGGACTTCCTGCGCCAGATCACCGGGGCCACAGCGGTCCTGTTCGCGGGCGACGACGCCACGGACGAGGACGCCCTGGGCCGCCTGGAACCCGGGGACGTCGGCGTCAAGGTGGGCCTGGATTTCACGCAGGCGGAATTCCGGGTCGAGGCGCCGGTGCACGTGGCTGAACTGCTGGAAGCACTGCTGCAGGAACGGAGCCTGGTGGTGGCCGAGGAGGAGCCCGGCGACGCCTGAGGGCAGCCGGCTTGCCGAAGCTCACATGTGAGGTTCGTAACATTCACAACGATTTGCCATTCGTCTGACATACTCTTGGTTGTGATGTGGCGCACAAGAACCGTGCGGCGTCACGTGATACTCCTCGGCTTCGGCCGGGGAGTACACGGCTGCAATGCCGTGGATAACTGAACAAACATGAACCATTCACAACGGATCGTCCGGCACGTACCTGCCGGTGAAGGGATTGATAACTGTGGCTACAGTTACTTTTGATAACGCTACGCGTCTGTACCCGGGCACAGAGAAGCCCGCTGTTGACAAGCTCAACATTGAAATCGCCGATGGCGAATTCCTGGTCCTCGTTGGACCCTCCGGTTGCGGTAAGTCCACCTCGCTGCGCATGCTCGCAGGCCTTGAGGACGTCAACGCCGGCCGTATCCTCATTGGCGACCGCGACGTTACCGACGTTCCGCCGAAGGACCGCGACATCGCCATGGTCTTCCAGAACTACGCCCTGTACCCGCACATGACCGTTGCGGACAACATGGGCTTCGCGCTGAAGATCGCCGGCGTCTCCAAGGAAGAGCGCGCCGAGCGCGTCCGCGAAGCAGCCAAGCTTCTTGACCTCGAGCCGTACCTGGACCGCAAGCCGAAGGCACTCTCCGGCGGTCAGCGCCAGCGTGTTGCCATGGGCCGCGCCATCGTGCGTAACCCGCAGGTCTTCCTCATGGATGAGCCGCTTTCCAACCTTGACGCCAAGCTTCGTGTCCAGACGCGCACGCAGATCGCATCCCTAACCCGCCGCCTCGGCGTCACCACCGTCTACGTCACCCACGACCAGGTCGAGGCCATGACCATGGGCGACCGCGTGGCTGTGCTGAAGGACGGCCTGCTGATGCAGGTTGACACCCCGCGCAACCTCTACGACAAGCCCAAGAACGTCTTCGTCGCCGGCTTCATTGGCTCCCCCGCCATGAACCTGCTTGAGCTCCCCGTCGTCGACGGCGGCGTGCAGTTCGGCGGAACGGTTTACCCGGTGCCGCGCAATGTCCTCGAAGAGGCCCACGGCAGCACCGTCACCCTGGGCTCACGCCCCGAGGACCTGGAGCAGGCCGCACAGGGCGAGGGCCTGCAGGTCGAGGTCGACGTCGTCGAAGAACTCGGCGCGGACGCCTACGTCTACGGCCACACCACGCTGGACGGCAAGGACCACGACATCGTGGCACGCGTCGACGGCCGCCGCCCTCCGATGAAGGGCGAGACCATCTACGTCCGCCCGCAGTCGGGCCACGTCCACCTGTTCGACACAAAGACCGGTCTGCGCCTGGGCGACTAGTCCCACCGCTGATCAACACTTACGAGATCCGCTAACCGACGGCGGCCCTCCCCACATCGGGAGGGCCGCCGTCGGCTTTTGTGCCCGTTGCCCCAGGCCGCCCCAATGTACGGAAGAATTGACCCATGACCGAAGAAAACAGCGCACAGTGGCACGATGAACCCACCGACTACGCACAGGTGGGCAAACTGCCCCGGTTTGAGGCGGCCAGCGCCAACGACTCGAAACTCGCCGCTGTCTCCAGCTCGCTGAACATCACGGCCGCCGCTGCCGAGCCTGAACTACTGGACCTGCCCTGGCACATCGCACTGGAGGACTGGCCGTCCGAAAACCTGGCTGCCCTCCCCCGCGGCATCTCGCGGCACATTGTGCGCTTCGCCCACCTCGGCGGCTCCGTCATTGCCATCAAGGAGACGTCCGAGCACGTTGCCCGGCACGAATACCACATGCTCCGCAAGCTCGCCCGGCTGGATGTCCCCTGCGTCGTCCCGGTAGCGGTTATCACCGGCCGGACCACCCTCGAAGGGCGGCCACTGAACCCCGTCCTGGTCACGCGCCACCTGAAGTTCTCGATGCCCTACCGCGCGCTGTTCTCGCAGATGCTGCGCAAGGACACCCTGACCAGGCTCATCGATGCCCAGGCCCTGCTGATGGTGCGCCTGCACCTCATCGGTTTCTACTGGGGAGACGTCTCGCTCTCCAACACGTTGTTCCGCCGCGACGCCGGGGCGTTCGCCGCCTACCTCGTGGACGCCGAAACCGGCGAGCTCTATCCGGACCTGTCCACCGGCCAGCGCGAGTATGACCTCGAAATCGCCCGGGTCAACATCGCAGGCGAACTCATGGACCTCCTGGACGGTGGCCTGATCGAGGAAAAGGTGGACCCCGTAGCCACCAGCGAACTCATCATGGAAAGTTACCGCCGCCTGTGGGCCGAGCTGACCGAAAAGGAATCCTTCGAACTCGGCGAACGCTGGCGTGTGGGCGCCCGGATCCGGCGGCTCAACGAACTCGGCTTCGACGTCGAGGAATACGCGATCAAGACCACCCAGAACGGTTCCACCATCCAGCTCCAGCCCAAAGTGGTGGACGCCGGCCACCACCAGCGCCGCCTCCTGCGCCTCACCGGGCTCGACGCCCAGGAGAACCAGGCAAGGCGCCTGCTCAATGACATGGATACCTTCCGCGCGGACAACAACCCGGAGATGGACGAGGAATACAGCGCGCACCTTTGGGTGAGCCAGGTCTTCGAGCCCATTGTGCGCTCGATCCCGCGCGACCTCTCCCGCAAGCTGGAGCCCGCGGAGGCGGTCCACGAGGTGCTGGAGCACCGCTGGTACATGTCCGAAAAGCAGGAGCGGCACATCCCGCTCGCGGAGGCCGTGCAGTCCTACATCGATTCCATCCTGCGCCACCGCCGGGACGAGGCGGCCATCATGCTGAACCCGGACACCGGGCTGCTGAAGATCCTGGAAGTGGAGACTGAAGAGTCAAGGTACGGCGACGACGAAACGATCGACGAGTACCCCGACGTCGACGACTGAGGGTCACTGACGGGCGCGACTTAACACAGGCAGGCTAAATGGCCTTGCCGGGGTTCAGGATGCCGGCCGGGTCGAACAGTTCCTTGATTCTGCGCTGGAGCTCCCGGACCGGCTCCGGCTGCTCCAGTCCCAGCCAGCGCAGCTTGTACTGGCCGATCCCGTGTTCGCCCGTGATGGTGCCGCCCATTGCCAGCGCAGCGGCCACGGAGCCGTCAAGGGCAAGGTTCAGCCGGTCCATCGCATCAGCGTCCACGGCGTCATCCTGCCGGTCAATCCAGAACGTGGGGTGCAGGTTGCCGTCCCCGGCATGGGCCACCACCTTCAGGTTCACGCCGTTGGCAGCCGCCAGCTCTTCGAGCACTGCCACATATTCCACCAGGCGCGAACGGGGCACGGCCACGTCCTCGCCCACCCGGTATTCGTCATCCACCTCCACGCCGCGGCTGTTGCGGCGCAGCTCCACGAGCTGCTCGGCCTCCGCTGTGGTTTCCGTGCTGACTACGGCACCGCCGGCGGCAAGGACTGAACGGACGACGGCGGCCTCCGCCTCAGCCCCGAACCCGTCTGTCTGGATCAGGAGCAGCGAACTGCCACGGGCGCCCAGGTCGGAGCCGTGAAGCGCATCCAGCTGGGCGAGCGTGCCGCCGTCGAGCAGTTCCATGATGGCCGGCTGCACCCGTGCCCGTCCAACGGCTAGGACCCCTGCGGCCGCCTGCCGGAAGTCAGGATAGAACGCGGCGATGGTGTGCACGTCGCGGGGCAGGTACTTGAGCCGGACCGTTGCCCCCACCACGATCCCCAGGGTGCCCTCGGAACCGACGAAAAGCCCGGTGAGGTCGTAGCCCGCCACGCCCTTGAAGGTCTGGTGGCCGGTATGGATGAGCGAGCCGTCCGCCAGGACCACGTCGAGCGCCAGGACCGAGTCCCTGGTGACGCCGTACTTGGCGCACCGCAGTCCACCGGCGTTGGTGGCCACGTTGCCGCCGATCGTCGACGCACGGAAGCTGGCAGGATCGGGCGCATACATCAGGCCGTAGGCAGCCGCCGCCTCGTTCAGGGCAGCATTGACCACGCCGGGTTCGACGACGGCGGTCTCGTCGTCCGGATTGAGGTCGAGAATCCGGTTCATCAGCTCCAGGGACAGGACAACAGAGTTCTGGCTCGCGTGCGCACCGCCGGACACACCGGTGCCCGCACCGCGGGCCACCACCGAAACGCCGCCCGCTGCACAGAGCCTGACCACTGCCTGGACATCGTCCACGTCGCGGGCGAAGACCACGGCTTCAGGCAGTTGGAAGTCCAGGACCGGGGCCTGATCCACAGCATATCTGGCCAGCAGTTCCGGCTCGGCGGAGACCTGCCCTTCACCGAGGGCGGTTACCAGCTCGTCAACAATGCTGCCCACGCAGCCTCCAGTTCCGTCGTCGCAAATGTTGTTCCCAGTCTAGAACGCGCCAGCGTTACGCCACTGGGCAGCATTGTGTCGGGCAGGGTCGATGCAAACGTTTCCACAGGTCAGTGGCAGTAAGGTCAGGCAGTTGGGGGCACGACGCGATAAAGCAGGGTGGAAGCGTTTTCAGTTTTTCGCGACAACGCGTCTAAGCTGACTCCCATGTCTGTTGATACAGTGATCTCCGCCACATCGTCCCTGACGGGTCCCCTCACACTTATCCACGCCGCTGACACTGCTCCGGGCTGGTGGCGGTCGGCAGTCATCTACCAGGTGTACCCACGGTCATTCCGCGACCTCAACGGTGACGGCATCGGCGACATTGCAGGGATCACTGAGGAACTGCCGCAACTGGCGGACCTGGACGTCGACGCCGTCTGGCTGTCCCCGTTCTACCGGTCACCGCAGCGCGACGCAGGCTACGACGTCAGCGACTACTGCGACGTGGACCCGATCTTCGGGACCCTGTTGGACTTCGACGTGATGATGGCAGAGGCAAACCGCCTGGGCCTGCGCGTCATTGTGGACCTTGTTCCCAACCACTGCTCGGACCAGCACGCTGCCTTCCAGGCGGCGCTGGCCGCCCCGGCAGGAAGCCCCGAGCGGGACATGTTCATTTTCCGTGACGGAACGGGCCATGAGGGGCACGAGCCGCCGAACAACTGGCAGTCCCACTTCGGCGGGCCGGCCTGGACACGCGTCGTTGCCCCTGACGGACAGCCGGACCAGTGGTACCTTCATCTCTTTGATTCTTCCCAGCCGGACTTCAACTGGGACAACGCCGCCGTCCACGCCGAATTTGAGCGGGTCCTCCGGTTCTGGCTGGACCGCGGCGTCTCAGGCTTCCGGGTGGACGTTGCGCACGCCCTGGTCAAGGCCCCGGGCCTCCCTGCCTGGGGCGGACGGGCCGACGGCGGCAGTTCGGACGGGTTCCCCGGCCACGAGGCCCCGATGTTCGGGCAGCCGGGCGTCCACGACATCTACCGGGCCTGGCGCAGGATCCTTGACGAGTACGGGCCGGACAGGATTCTGTGCGCGGAGGCAAGCGTGGACCTGGACCGCCTGGCGCACTGGGTCCGGGCCGACGAAATGCACCAGGCCTTCAACTTCCCGTACCTGCACGCCGGGCTGGACGTTCACCGTCTCCGGGGCGTCATTACCGACTCCCTGACAGTCCTGAACGGCGTGGGGGCGCCCAGCACTTGGGTGCTCTCCAACCACGACGTCGTCAGGCATGCATCGCGCTTCGGCTACAACGGCCACGGTCCCCGCGACGGCGACGGCATCGGCCCGGCGGATCCCCAGCCGGATACCGAGCTCGGCAGGCGGCGCGCAGCCGCTGCCTCGATGTTCATGCTGGGCCTGCCGGGTGCCGCCTACCTGTATCAGGGAGAGGAACTCGGCCTGCCGGACGGTATCGACATCCCCGAGCACCTGCGCCAGGACCCCACGTTCGCGCGCACCGGCGGGGAGCGCCTCGGCCGGGACGGCTGCCGGGTGCCGCTGCCTTGGAGGGCCGCGGAGCGGCACCTGGGCTTCGGGTCCGGAGAAGCCCCCTGGCTCCCCCTCCCACCGGCCTTCACGGAACTGGCGCGGGACGCGCAGGCCGCATCGCCGTCGTCGCACCTCTCCCTGTACCGGAACATGCTGGCCCTGCGCCGCGAACTGGGCCTGGGAAGCGGATCACTGGCCTGGGCCGAGGACTGGTGCAGCGGTTCGTCCCTGGCCTACGTCAACGGCGCTACTCTGGTGGTGATGAATCTTAACCACGAGCCCCTGGAACTGCCTGCCGGCGAGCTGCTCCTGCGCAGCGCGGAACCGGCTGAGGGCCGCTTCCTGGCCAGCGGCGAGACCGCTTGGCTGCGGATTGACGGAGGAAGCGCCGACTAGTGGGACTTGCTGGCATCAAGGACGTTGCCGACCGCGCCGGGCTGTCCATCGCCACGGTGTCGCGGGCGCTCAGCGGCAAAGCGAATGTGTCCACGAAGAGCCGGCAGCTTGCGCAGGCAGCGGCCGACGAGCTTGGCTTCGTTCCGTCCTACCATGCGTCCAGCCTGGCCTCGGGCCGCAACCACAACGTGGGACTGGTTGTCCCTTCCATCCACCGCTGGTACTTCTCCTCGGTGGTGGACGGCGTTTCTGCCGCACTCCTGGACGCGGGCTACGACCTCACGCTCTACAACGTGGGCGACGATCCGGCGCGGCGCCAGAGCGTCCTGGCGGACTTCCTGCTGCGCAAAAGGCTCGATGCGGTCATCGCTGTCTCTCTGGTTCTCAGCGAGGCGGAGATCAAGCAGCTGCTTGCCGTCCGCCGGCCCATCGTGGGCATCGGTGGAGCGCTGGCAGGTGCATCCACCATCAGGATCGACGACGCCCGCCTCGCCCGAACGGCAACAGAACACCTGATCGGCCTTGGCCACAGCCGCATCGCGCATCTGACCGGGGACGCCGAGCTGAACAGGGACTTCAAGCTTCCCGGCCTGCGCCAGGCCGGCTTCGAAGCGGCGATGGCGGCCGCCGGGCACACCGTCCGGCCCGAATGGCAGGTCAGCGCAGACTTCACCATCCAGGGCGCGTACGCGAGGGCCCGCAGCCTCCTGGCCACCGCGTCCGAGCGGCCAACGGCCGTGTTTGCCGCGTCCGACGAAATGGCCATCGGCACCATCCTTGCCGCCCGTGATTTCGGCCTGCGCGTGCCCCAGGATCTGTCTGTGATCGGCATGGACGGCCACGAGCTCGGCGAAGTCTTTGGCCTCACCACCATCAACCAGGACGCACGCGGCCAGGGTGCCCTCGCCGCCCACATGCTGCTGGAAACGCTCGGCGCCGGCGCGAAGCCCGGTACCAAGCGCACCACGCCGGCTCCGGCTGCCACGGACCGTGAGTACCCTACAGAGTTCCTGGTCCGGTCCAGCACCGCAGTACCGCCCGTGTAGAGCTAGGACGCTTGGCCGCCCATAAAGCGTACAAACCGGTCCAGCACCGACGGCCAACTGCTCGCGGAAGATGTCCGGGCTGCAGCCGGGTCCTCCGCGCCCTCCCAGCCATCCTGGACAAGCCGCACCTCCGTGCCGTCCGCAACGGCGCGGAAGGCGACTCTCAGCTCGGTAGACCACAGGGCCGTCGTGCCGGGGTGCCAGGAGGCGTGGAAGGACAGCGGCGGCTGCCAGTCATCTATGGTGCCCCAGACGGCGGTCCTGCCATCGTCAGCTGTCTCCAGGATGAGGATGTCCTCGAACTCGACATAGGAACCAGCGCCGAACACGCTGTTGGATTCCATTGGCCACCACAGATGCGTGTGGTCAGTAAACCCGGCGAACGCCTGGGCAACCGGCCCCGGAACCACCGCGGTGCAAATGACCGGATACAGCTCCGCCGCTGACTCGTTGTCTTCGGGGACCGACGCGTCCGCGTGGCTGAAAAGGTTCTCCATGGACGCCAACTCTACGCCGGACGCCCTCCCACTTCCTTCACCCCCTCCCGCACGCTCTGGCAGCTCCTGCAGTGCCGGGGCCGACGCTCTGGCAGTTGATGTGCTGTTCCGCCGGACGCTCTGGCAGTTGATGTGCTGTTCCGCCGGACGCTCTGGCAGTTGAGGCGGTCTTCAGGGACGCCCGACGGCGGCTGGTTGGTGGGGCGGTGCCGGTTGCCAGCCGTGGGGCCGGGGTTGGTGTCCTTGGTGCCAGAGCGTTCGCGGATTTCCTGCATGTGCTGGCAGAGCGTGTGGATAATCGCTGCAGTTGCTGCCAGAGGGTTTGGGGTGCCCGACGGCGGCTGGTTGGTGGTGCCGGAGGGCCGGCAGGGGTTGGTGTGGCCTGCCGTGGGGTTGTGGGTGTTTAAATGGGTCAGGCCCCGGACACTTTCGTGTTCGGGGCCTGGCCTGAATGATGTTCCGGCGGTGACCTACTCTCCCACACCCTCCCGGGTGCAGTACCATCGGCGCTGTGGGTCTTAGCTTCCGGGTTCGGAATGGGACCGGGCGTTTCCCCCACGCTATGACCGCCGTAACCCTTGCTCCACACCGTCCCGGCGTGTGCCGGGTGGTGGGAAATCTGTGGTTACAACATGTGTTCCTGCCGGTGAAGGCAGGTGTGGTGTTGTTATTTTGTTGTTGGTTCCGGCCATCAAACCTGGGTT